>JACPQD010000100.1 GCA_016190665.1 Chloroflexota bacterium | reverse complement strand
GGTGAGGGTGAAACCGGAAAGCCCCCTCACCTTAGTCCTCTCCCGCGGAGGGGAGAGGAAACATCCAGTCAGGCGCGATTCAATTTTAATAAGACAACAAAGCGGTGCACCGTGCCCCTACGCGGTCTCCAAGACCGAGTCAGAGACCGGGCCGGTCTACCAAGGAAGGAGTGATATGGGTTTGGTGATGAGAGTGACGCCCGGCGACCTCTACCGGCTACGCCGGTTCAATCTATACGCAGAGAAGAAAGCCCTGGAGGCGCAGCGGGCGCGGAACCTCGTCCAGGAGGCAGTGCTCAGGCTGGAGGTCAAGTACCATCTCCTGGGCGCGGATGCGTCGCTGGACTCCCATAGCGGTGTGATAACCAGGCTGGAGGCAGTGGGCAATGGACCTCTCGGAAATGAGGACGCGAGTCCGCAAGGACCTGCATGACGATAACGCTTTGCGATGGTCGGATGGCGAGCTGGACAGGCACATAGGGCACGCTCTACGGGAGGTGGGGCTGGCTGTGCCCCTGGAAGCTAAGGTTCCTCTTACCACCGTCGCCGGCAGCCGCGAGCTGTCCCTTTCGAGTTTGGCCGACCTGGTGGGTGTAGAAGCGGTGGAATATCCGGCGGGGAGATATCCTCCCAGCTATGTTCGCTTCAGCGTCTGGGCCGGCGTGCTCACGCTTCTGGTGGATGCGGCGCCCGGGAGCGGAGAGGCAGTGAACGTCTACTACGGCAAGCTCCATACCCTGGATGCCTCCACATCCACCCTGCCGTCCGCACTGGAAGACCTGCTGGCGATAGGCGCGGCTGCCTACGCCGCCATCGAATGGGCGAGCTACGCCACAAATCGTGTCAACCTGGGCGGTGAGGCGACCTGGCGCAACTACTTGGTCTGGGGTCAGGACCGACTGGCAGCCTTCGCCCGGGGCCTGGCCAGGCAGGCGCGCAAGAACATTGTGCGTTGCCGCCAGCTCTACACGCCTTCGGATCCGCCCGCCGCCCAGGGGTCAGGGGTCGGGGGTTAGGGGTTGGTCCCCTTTGGGAGTGCGCAGGCCTCGACGCATCCCGACGCAGTCGGGAGGAACTCGGGACTTGTTTGCGCCTGGCCCCCGGCTCACCGATCCACTCCGTCCACCTCGTCCACGGGTGGACAACAAGCCAACTCCAACTGTGGCAAGGAGCACCATGAGAAGCCTTTCTTCTTCTCTGCTGGAGGCGCAGAAGAGCGCCTCCAGCACACCTTATCTTAAGGTGGAGGTCCTGGAGAGAGTGGCCGGGGTCACCCGGTTCCCCTGGAGTCGCCTTTACAGCGGCAGCGAGGAGGACTTCCACCACGCCGCCGCCATGCCCGGCGACGGCTCGTTGATGCGGGCGCGGGTCGATGCCAGCAGCTACCAGCTTTACGTGCAGCGGGTGGCCAGTCCCGGCGTGGGCAGCGACTTCGCCACGTGGACGCCGCTGGCGGCGGTCTCCAGCGCCTCGGGCGTCGCCCTGGCATGCCAGGGCGCCACGGTGTTGCTCTTCTACGTGGGCGCCGACCAGCAGACGATCTATGTCAGGGAAAGCGGGGACTACGGCGTCACCTTCGGCAGCGCGGTGAGCGTCGTTACAGCCTCGGCTACGGTGGGGTGGCTGGCGGCGGCGCTCAAGAACGGGGGTGTGGCGGCCCTCTTTTACTCCGTCGGCGGGGTGGCTTATGCGGTGAAACGCGTCAGCGGCGTCTGGGGAAGCCCCTCGGCCTGGAGCAACAGCCTCTCCGCTATCAGCGGCCTTGCCTCCGTCTACTCGGGCGACTGGAACCTGGCCGTCGCCGGCGTGGACTCCTCTTCCCGCAACGGCGTCTGGACTTTTTTGTACGGAGATGGATACTCCCAGCCGGCGGACACCTGGGCGCCGCTCAAGGAGCTCATTCTCTCCAGCGCCGGCTCGAACGTGGAGTTCCGTTGCCCCAGCCTCGGCTACCCGGATGTCTTCCGGCTCTTCTTCGTGGAGAAGTACACGGGCGCAGGTTCCTACAGTCGTCCCTCCTGGTCTCACTCGCTGGCGACAGCCGAGTTCGGCGCCAATCTCTGGCGGGAGCCGGTCCCCTTCGACCTGGCGAGCAGCTACGGTCTAGCGGTCGCTCATGGAGGGGCCTACGTCTGGCTCTCTTCGCCGTCGGGGGTTTGGCGGGCGCCGCTGACGCCGATTTCGATAGAGTTGAGCGAGGACTTGCTGGAGTTGAATTCTTTGACGGAGACCGCCTCGGGGAGAGTGCGGCTTGTTTTGCGCAACGATGATGGCCGGTACCTGGGCGCCGCCGCGATCACACTGGGCGCTGAGCTGCGGGTAAGCCCGGGCTACCGCACCGCAGCGGGGCTGGAGTCGTCTCCTGGTCCGACCTACTGGATCGATGGCTGGGAGCACGCGTCAGCGCAAGGCGGCTCCCAATTCATCCTCCATGCCAGTGACGGGTGGGGGCTCCTGAGAAACTGGCGGGCCAGGCGTCAGTACGCGTGGCCGGCGGGTAGCAGGAACGTTTTCCAACTCCTCTCCTTCGTCCTGAGTCGCGCCGGACTGGAGTTTTCGGCTCTCAGCTACAGCGATGCCATGGTCAATCAGTACCCTTCCTTCACCATCAGCCCGGGCGAGGGGGGAGACGTGGCCGTGAAGCGCCTTCTGGCCATGGCGCCTGATGTCCTCTTCTTCGGGGGAAGCAGCGCCTGCTTGAAGCTCCCGCTCGCCTCGGATGACAAGGACTACGCTTACGGGACCGACCATTTCATCCTGGAGGGCCGATACCGGTCAGAGGCCGGGCCGATCAACCGCGCGCAAGCGTATGGGAGCGGCGTCGTCGGCGAGTCCTTCGCCTGGGGCGAGCTGGCGCAAGTGTACGACCGCCTGGCGCAAGCCCACGATCTGAACCTGGCCACAGAGGGGGCAGCCCAAGCTCGCAGCGACGCCCTGCTGCGCAAAGCAGCCATGAGCGCCGACATCGGCGAGATCCTGGCGCCAGTGAACTGCGGCGCCGAAATCTATGACGTCATTGAGGTCACTGATGCCGCGGCCGGTCTTTCCGCGGCCAAACGGCGGGTCTCCGCCGTGACGCTCTATTACTCCGCGGCGAGGGGACGCTATGTGCAGCGACTGAGGCTGGGAAGGGTGTGAAGTGGAGATTAAGCGTGGCGTCGTCAAGAGCTTCGATGCGGGGACTTACCGGGCTACCGTGCAGGTGGCGGGCAGTCTGGCCGTCTGGCTGGACGGGGTGCCGGTGGCGCGCAACATCGGGCCCTCAGATATGGTGGCGGGCCGGAGCTGCGCCCTCCTTTTCTTCGACGAAAGCAACCCCGCAGATGCGGTGGTGGTGGCGGTGTACGAATAGGGGTCGGAGGTCGGGGGTTGGGGGACGGG
>JACPQD010000091.1 GCA_016190665.1 Chloroflexota bacterium | reverse complement strand
GCCGAACGCCGGTTCTTTAGCTTTCCTCTCCCTCGACGGGAGAGGGTAGGGTGAGGGTGAAACCGGAAAGCCCCCTCACCTTAGTCCTCTCCCGCGGAGGGGAGAGGAAACTTGCGCTCTTCTGCGCAACTAGACACTAGCCCATGTTGGCCGATGGGATGAACCCTCCAGAGCGCCGACCAAGACATTGGACGTGCGTCCAGCATCGGAATGGAAATTCGCGTCGGCCGCCTTCGGAGTGCCCCGGTCGAAGGTCTTCGAGGTAATAATAGAGGATAGATTGTTACGAAGTTGCAAAATGGGAAGCGGCAAGCTGGAAAAGTTGTAACGTTTGGGTTGTCATCTAGCGAAGGTGAGCTTTCAGCCTTTGGCAAGCTGATAGCCGCGGATCGCTCAGAGATCAATCCAGACATAGCCATCCCTGACCTCGGCGGCGTATACCTTCAACGGCTTTTGTGCCGGCCCCAGTAGAACGGAGCCGTCTCCGACCCCGAATCGGGAGCCATGCCAGGGACACACCAGCACGTTCCCATCCATCTCGCCCTCCGCCAGCGGCGCTCCAGCATGCGTGCAGCGGGCAGCCAGGCAAGAATACTTGCCCTCCAAATTGGCTACCAGAATCTCCTCTCCTCCGGCGTTGAATTGCCTTAGCTCGCCGGGAGGAACGGCGTCCGTCCGGCACAATTTGACGTAGGCCAAAATGGACTCTTTCCCGCTAAGATCACCCAGGAGAAAATTCCTGATACCTGGCCAGGTATTCACAAACTGCAATCACGAATTCTGCATGGCTCCAGACCAGCGGCGATACAGAGATCGGTGCGCCAGTATGGGGGTCCAGTTGCTCACCTAGTACGCCCGACGGGGAGGCATATCTGACCACCCAGGACAACAGGTCCAGGCCCTCCTTCAACTCTTCGATGCAGTCTGCGCGGGCGAAATGCCACCTGGCCAGCCACAGGGTGCACACGAACCAAGGATTTCCCGGCACCCTTTTTGATAATCGATAGTAGCTGTCATTCTCGTAGCGGGCCATGCCGCCAATGGCCGTCCGCACCCAGAGGCCTTCGGCCAGCGCCTTCATGGTCTTCGCCACCTCCTCATCCCCCGCGTTGAATGGCCCACGAGTGAAAATGGACGAGATGCTGCTGTCCAGACTGAGATCGCGAGATCCGTCCGGATAAATGGCCTTGATAAAGCGGCCCAACGACCTGTCGTACAGGTGCTCAGACATGGCCTGCTTCATTTGCATCGCAGCCTCGTCCAATAGCTCCTGTCGCTTGCTATCGTAGAACACTCTCGCGAACCTGGCCCCGGCGGCCAAAGCGGCGCACGTCGTAGCGACGGTTGAGGTGAATACGCCGAACCTCTCTTCCCACGGGTCATACGATGGCTTGGGTAGCCCGGTTCTCTCATCTCGATAACTGAGCAGGAAGTCTGTGGCCTTCACGATCAGCTTTGGATAGACCATGCCTATGAACTCCAGGTCTCTGTGTTTCTGGTAGTGTCTCCATAAGGCGAATAACACCAGAGCCGTCTCATCCTCCTGAATTGGCAACTGGGGCTGGCCGCGAGCGTCAACCCACGGGTGCCAACTGCTGCCGGGACATCCGTCCGACGAATACTTATGCAAGAAGTAGCCGCCATCAGTGATCACTCGATCACAGAATTCGAAAAACAGGCGGGAAACCTCGGTAAACCCAGCCATGTCGAAGGCCATAGCGGCGATGGCGCCGTCCCTGGGCCACGCATAAGCGTATGTGTCCCTGTTAAACTGCAACGCATCTGAATCGCACGAAGCGATTATTCCGCCTCCGTTGTCGACGTGGGTGCGCATTATGAGCAGGGCCTTCTTGAAGATGCGAGCTATATCGCGCGGCAGCGCTGTCAGGTCCACGTCCTGCTTGCTTACCCAGGCGCTCCAGTAGTTCTCAGTTTCGAGGAATAACTGTTCCGCACCGACACCCTTGACCTGCGAATTCAAAGCTTTCACGTCTTCCGAGCTTCTGCCACAAGCTACCCAATAGTAGGTCGTCCTCGTCGCCTTGGGCTCCACCTCCAGCTTGAAAGAGACCACCGAGTCGACGGCGCCTTGCGCGATCGGGTTTCCCTCGAGGGCCCCGTCTTCCGCGTCTTTCCACGTGCCCTCGAAAACAGGTGTTTCCTTCCGTCCGGTGGAGAACTGGTCAATCCCCCCATTCTGATCTGTGGTTCCGTTAATCAGGAAGTAACGTTTGCGCTTATAGTGGATGATGCAGTCCAGGACCGGCTCATACATCGCCGTGTCTCCCTCATCCACGCCATAGATGTGGAAGTCCTGGGACAGAAACACTCTAACCTCACGCCGGGAGTCGCCCAGGTTGTGGACAATGAGTTTCCTCAAGTAGACGTCCAGGAAATTGTGGACAGCATCATTGACCTCCAACGTGATGCCCAGCGGTCCGTTCTCAGCCACGCACCTGCTGACAAGAGTATCCGGAAGGTATCCCATGCTGATGTGCCAGCCGTCTCCCACCCAACTGAAGACGCCGTCCGTCCAAACGCCAATCTTGAAATCGTGACTGGAAGTATGGTTCTCGACTCCTACGCGGGGATAGAAGAAGTCCTTAACTCTCATTTTGTTGTCAAGCGCGACCGCCATTCGCCCGTTACCGAGCACGATATGTCTTGGCATCCTGCAACCTCCGGGGAAGCGAGCGAGGCATCCAGCCTCCAACAGCGAAGCGCCAGGAGGCCTTAACTTCAGTATACACCATGGAATCAGCGAACGTCCGCCCCAGCCTCTCCGTCCGAGGCGCGCATCGCGAGGCGCAATGACAGCCGAGGCCGGCCACCCCGAGGCGCACCCGTTCTCATTGTTGGTGGTGCCGGTAACCGGCATGAACGATTCCAATATCTATGCGTACCCGATTGGCCCAGGGGTTCCTTTGTTTGACGTTTTCGTCAGCTTCTGTTAGACTCCTGCCAAACGGCGTGCAACGCGAACTCAACGAGAATTGAATAGCGGAGAAGGAGACGGGAAATGACAGTCGGCTTCTGCCTGACGGCTGTGCCCTGCTAATCAGGCATACCGACGGGGCAGCTCCTAAGGAGATGGGCGGTATTGACTTCTGGTATACCAATTAGTATACTATAAGGTATACCGGAGGTAAGAAGTATGTCGAACGTCAAGACCGCGATTTCCCTTGAAAAGCCCCTTTTCGAAGAAGTGGAAGCTTTGGCCGAAGAGATGAAGGTCTCTCGAAGCTCCCTCTTTGCGCTGGCTGCTAAGGAGTTCATTCAGCGGTACAAGAGCCAGAAACTGTTGGAAGCCATAAACGCTGCCTATGCCGGTTCGGCCGAGGTCGAGGAGGCGCCGGCGCCAATGCGCGCCAAACACCTTGAGCTGGTGAAAGGTGAATGGTAGTCAATCAGGGAGACGTTTTTTGGGTTGATCTTGGCGCTCCCTCTGGGTCAGCACCAGCATATCGCCATCCACACGTGGTCATCCAGAACAATGTATTCAATCGGAGTCGAATCAACACGGTTGTGGTATGTGCATTGACTCCCAATCTCGACCGGGCAAAGTCCCCCGGGAACGTGCTGCTGGAGGAAGGCGAGGCTAATCTTCCAAAGCAAAGCGTGGTCAACGTCACTCAGATATTCACAGTCGACAAGCGAGACCTGGCGGAGAAGATTGGTTCACTATCTCGCAGCCGCATGGCTCAAGTGCTGGAGGGCATCGACTTGCTCATCACGCCCCGCGATATCAAGGAGTAGTTCAGGCTATTCCAATGAAGATCGCTAACATGGAAAAGCCGCATGTGGCCAGGAGACGGCGAAGCAAGCTGGGGGAGAGCTCATTTGGCATTCCCCCAACCCCGGCCGGGCCACTGACAAGGAATCATCTTGGTGCGCCGGAGGCCGCGGGTAAGTCCCCTCCCGAATTGGCTCCCTCTGCAACGCTGACCACACTTCAGAATCCTGACCCGAGCAGACTCCCCTCCTTACACCCGCCTCGCCGAGTATGCGGTGGAGCAGTTGAAATCTATTGGCATCTCCGGGACGGTCTCTCCCCAGGAAGCCGTTGTCTATCAGGAGATGAAACTGCGGCTGGACTATCACTCCATGGCCATGACTCCGACTCTGGACAATGCTGATCCTGACGGCGCCGCACGCTGCTTCGCTTCGCCCAACGAGTCCGGTTTCGTGGACCCGGAAATCGACCGCCTTTTCGCTCTCCAATCGCAGGCCATCGATCCTGCGGAGCGCGCCAGGTTGGTCCGGCAAATGGAACTCCGTCTCATTGACTAGGCATGGTATGTCACCAGCCATTGGGATGAGCACTACCTGTTCATCTGGCCGGAAGTCAAGAACTTCCAGCCGAAGTACTTCTCGGCCAATAACAACATAAGGGTCATCCGCTACGTCTGGCTGGCGAAGTAGCGCCAGTGAGGCCTTTGACGGGACGGCAGTTCTTTGGCGCAGTTTGGCTCCCTCCCTCCGCCGGATGCGGGCATCCTCCGGAAGCTTGACAACGGTGAGCCTCGGCGTTACTATATGCTGGCCTCGGGGCGGGTTCGATCGCACAATTGCGTCTCAACCCCGGCCCCATTGGCAACCGGCGGCTCGCTAACTGACTTCAAGGAGGAGACATGGCTGGCAAGGGGAAGGGCAGTTCAGAAATATCCTTCTACGCGGCGGGAGACCTGTGTGTGAACCGAGATGACCCGGATTCGATTTTCGCCCTGGTGCGACCGGTCCTGCAGGAGGCTGACCTCCTCTTCGGACAGTTGGAGACGAATATCTCGGACAGGGGCGTCCCTGCCGTTCATATGGGGATGCCTTTGCGCGCTCCGGCATCCACCGTCTCCGCCTATGCCAGTGCCGGCTTCCATGTCCTTTCCTTCGCCAGCAACCACACCCTCGACTATGGGAATGAGGCCCTCTTCGACACGATAGACAACGTCAAGGCTAACGGCATGGAGGTGATCGGGGTGGGCAGAAACATCGTGGAGGCGCGACGACCGGCTATCGTTGAGCGCCAGGGCGCCAAGATTGGTTTCCTCGCCTATAACTCGGTGATCCCCGCCGGCTACGACGCCCGACCCGAGAAGCCCGGCTGCGCTCCTGTTCGCATCTCTACCTTCTATGAGCAGGTGGAATTCCAGCCGGGCACGCCCGCCCGCATCATTACCATCCCCAACCGGGACGATATCGCCGCGCTGGAGAAGGACATCAGGGAGCTGCGCCCAAAGGTAGATGTTCTCGTGGTCTCCATGCACTGGGGCCTCCATTTCTGGCCGGCGATGCTCGCTATGTACCAGCGGGACGTAGGCAAGATCGCCATCGATGCCGGCGCCGACCTCATTCTTGGCCATCACGCTCACATCCTCAAGGGAGTTGAGGTCCACAAGGGCAAGGCCATCTTTTACAGCCTGTGCAATTTCGCCTTCGATCACTCCTACGAGCGCTCCGCCAGAAGCCCCCGCGTCCATGAGCTCGAGGAGCTTTATAGCTGGAAACTGGACCCCGACTATCCCACCTATGCTTTTCCCGCCGATTCGCGAAAGACCATTCTGGTGAAATGCGCGATCGCGAATGGGAAAATCGAAAGACTGTCATATCTCCCTGTCATGATCAACAGGTCCGGGCAACCCGAGATATTACGCCAGGGAGACAAAAGGGCTGACGAAGTCTTCAAGTATATGGAGTGGGTCACGGAGGACCAGAAACTGGGCGCCAAATTCTTCTATCAGGGGGGAGAGGCGACCCTCGAATTGTAGGTCTCGGACACCGCTGGCGACCATGTCAAAGGAGGAGGAATGATGTCAGAGGTAAATATTCTTGCTGCGCTCTTCGTAATCGCAGGCTTGCTGGCCGGTTGCGCCGCCCCGCCGGCTCCCCAGGCTGCACCTGCGAAAGGGGCGGCCCCGCCGGTGAGCGCACCCGCGGCCGCCCCCGCCGCCACACCTGCGGCGCCCACGGCCGTCGCCTCTCCGTCGGCGGAAAAAGCCCGATACGGCGGTACGTTGAGACAGCCCATATATGACGATATCCCCAGTCTTGATCCCCATCGCGAGACCTGGTTTGGCGTCATGCAACTGGGGGAGCACGTCTGGGATGGGATCTTGAGGTTTGATTCTGACACTGGCAAAAAGATCGAGCCCGGCCTCGCCCAGAAGTGGGAGACCAACCCTGATGGCACGGTGATAACCTTCACCTTGAAACAGGGCGTCAAATGGCACGACGGCAAGCCCTTCACCTCGGCGGACGCGAAATACTCGGTGGAGAGGCTGATGAGCCCTCCGAAGGGCTTCCGCAATCCGCGGGTGGAAGCCTTCGAAATGATCGGTAAGGTCGAGGCGCCCTCAGATGACAAGCTGGTGCTTACCCTCAAGTACCCCAATATCCTGGTTTTCGAGGCTCTGGCTTATGCCTTCCATAAGGTGCTGCCCAAACATATCGTCGAGCCGTTGGAGGCCAACGGCATCCGGGACGTCAGGCAGGTGATCGGTACGGGCCCCTTCAAGTTGCAGAACTACACTCGCGGCGTCTCCTTTACCGTGGTAAAGAACCCCGATTTCTGGAAGCCCGGCTTGCCCTACCTGGATTCCGTGCAGAACTATGTCGTCCCTGACAGCACGTCACGGGTGGCCGCCTTCCGCACCAAGCGTCTGGATATCCTGGAGAAGACTCCGGGCATCATGCCGCCCCAGGTAGCGATATTGAAGAATGAGCCAAACGCGGTTATCACCGAGGGCTTGGTCTCCTCCCTCTGGGGCCTTTGGATGAACCCCAAAATCCCCGGGCCCCTCGCCGACGTTCGGGTGCGCAAAGCGATCCACCTGCTCATCGATCGCGATAAGCTGCAGGATATCCTGTCCCAATCAGTGATCCGGGGCGAGCCTGGGGGGCTGCTTTATCCGACACACCCCTTCGCCCAGCCGAAGGAGGAGATAGCGAAATGGCCCGGCTTCCGGCAACCCAAGGACGCCGACCTGGCCGAGGCGCGCAAGCTGCTGGAGCAGGCGGGCTATCCCAGAGGGTTCGAGATGAGCCTTCTGACGCGCCGGCGAGCCGGGGACGTTGAGAACGCCACCGCTGTGGTGGATCAGCTCAACAAGTTCGGGATAGCCGCGAAGATAGACATTCAGGAGACGACCTCCTACTTCGATATCCAGGAGAAAGGCCGCTACACCTCTTCCGTCAACGCCTTCGGCGCCTGGTCGCCTGAGCCGCACTTCACCCTGGCGCAAAGATTCAAGACGGGGGGTGGCAGAAACTACGAGGGCACTTCCGAAGCGCGCGTCGACAGCAAGTTGGAGGAGGAGGTTAAGTCACTGGACCCGGAGAAGCGCAAACAACTGGTCCGCGAGGTAGAGCAGGTGCTGCTCAATGACGTGGTGGTCTCGGCGCCCCTTTACTGGAAGCGGAACGCCACGGCCTACTGGAACACCGTCAAGGGCTATTCCGGAATCAACGCTCAAGGCACCTGGGGCGGCTTCAGCATGGAGGCGGTCTGGCTGGCCAAATAAGCTGGCTTTCCGCTGAGCCACGGATGTCGGCTTACAGTGGCTCTGAGCCGTGTCGAGGGGCCTGTTGCCGTTCCCCATCCAGGTCAGGCTAAGCAGCATCAAAGCATTGGTATGAAAATGGGAACGCTTGCACACACCGCGCACTAAAGTACGCGGTGTACCCCGTACTTCAGTGCGGGGTATAGAAACACGATTCTCATCCCTGGCGG
Source organism: Chloroflexota bacterium (assembly GCA_016190665.1). GTDB lineage: Bacteria > Chloroflexota > Dehalococcoidia > JACPQD01 > JACPQD01 > JACPQD01. The sequence goes on along the minus strand of JACPQD010000091.1, from coordinate 87,638 downwards.
TGCTGGTGTCAATCGGCATGGACGATTCATATCTTAGAGGAGGGACTATTCGTATGGGCACTACGGAGACCCTGGCCAAATTCGTGGTCGAGGCAAAGTACCGCGACATCCCCAGGGAGGCCATCGAGCTGGCGAAAGGCTACATCTTTGACTGCGTGGGGCATACCCTGGGCGGCGCGCCCGAGCCGGTTACCAGAAGGCTCGTCAAAATGTTGAAGGCTTCCGGAGGGGCTGAGGAGGCCGGAGTCGCCGGCTGGCGCTTCAAGACCACGCTGCCCAACGCCTGCTGGATCAACGGCACGGCTGCCCATGCCTTGGAGCTGGAGGCGGCGGGCCGGTTCGGCGGGAGCAACTACTCGCCTGTGATTCCCGCGGCCCTGGCCCTGGGGGAGAGCCTGAAGGCCTCGGGCAAGGCGGTCTTGGAAGCCTTCATTCTTGGGGTGGAGATCCAGGGACGGATAGGCATGGGCACCATCGGGGCGCCCAACCGGGGCTGGATAGGCTTCGTCTACGGGCCCTTCGGCGCGGCGGCGGCCGCCGCCAAGCTGTGGAAATTCAGCGTCGAGCAACTGGAGATCGCCTTCGGCCACGCCGGGCCGTACTGCGGCGGCTTCCGGCGCTCCACGGGCTACATGACCCACCTCTTGGACAGCGGCACGGCCTGCAAGGACGGAATGACGGCGGCTTTGCTGGCCAAGTACGGCGTCACTTCCTGCCCCGATGTTATCGAGGACTGGGAGGGCTTCTGTGAGGTCTATGCGAAGGGTGGCAGTGGTGAGTATGACCTGGAAACCATGACCAGGAACCTGGGCAACCCCTGGTATATTGTCGACCCGGGCACGGCGGTGAAGTCCTACGGCTGTTGCATGCAGAACGACCGCGCCGTGGAGGCCCTCTTTGGACTGATATCCCAGCACGATATCCACTACGAGGATGTCGTCAGCGTGGATGTCGAGACGCCTCCCCACACCGGCAAAATGCTCCGCTTCAACGACCCTATAGACGGGGAGCAGGCCAAGTTCTCCTTGAAGCACTCGCTGGCCGCCGCTCTGCTGGCCCGGAAGCCGGACATGCCCTGGACGGCGCCCTTCACTGACGCCATGGCCGTCGATCCGAAATACAAGGAGGCGCGCAAGAAGATAAGCTGGACCCTCCGGACCGACCTGCCCATGACGCGGGTGCACGTTGGCGAGCAGAAGGTAACCGTCAGAATGAAGGACGGCCGCGTCTTGACCAATGCCGTCGACGCCTTGAGGCAGAAGGGTGCACGGGGGGCTGCCGACCTCACTATGGAAGAGCGCATGACCATCTTCAAGAGCTGCGCCCAGGGCAAGCTGTCCGACGCGAAGATAAAGCGTCTGGCCGACCTGCTTCTCAACCTGGAGAAGGTAAAGGACGTCAGCGAGGTCACCGACTTGATGACCTCAGCGAAGGCGTAAGCTCATTTGAGGGCCCCAACCACCAATGTAGGGGTACGGTGTACCGTGCCCCTTCGGTTTACGCCCGAATTGCGCAAGCGGAAAGGCTAGATGTTCCAAGAGGACTACCTGGACGAGGTCGCAGAAAGAAAGAGGAGGTGGAAGGAGACCACGCTGAAGCGCTCGCTGGAGAGATTCGGCGTGGAGAGGAGCCCGAACCAGCTCTACACGCCGCTCGATATCCCTCATCATTCTTTCCTGTCGGACGTTGGCTTCCCTGGAGAATACCCCTTCACTTCTTCGACCTCTTCCTGTTTCCGGGAGGCTGACGCCTTCAAGAACCCGCGCATCTACAGCGGCTACGGACTGGCCGAGGACACGCGCGACTATTTCAAGTCCATGCTCACCACGGGGCGCGGCCAGGCTCCCTTCGTGGCCTTCGACCTGCCCACCCAGATCGGCATGAACTCCGATGAGCCTATGGCCAGGGGGGAAGTGGGCAAGACCGGGGTCGCCGTGGATTCCCTTCGGGACTTCGAGATTATCTACGAAGCCTTCGTGGGCGACCACGACCTCGATACGCTCCACTCCAACTGGGTGATGAATGCCCCGGCCAACATCATCCTGGCGATGTACCTGGCCCTGGGGGAACAGAGGGGAATTCCCTTTGACCAGTTGGGCTGCGTTGTCCAGAATGACATCCTGAAGGAGTTCGTGGCGCGCGGAATGTATATCTTCCCGCCCGAGCCGTCGCTCCGGCTGGTGCGCGATACCATCGTCTTCTGCACGCGGCAGATGCCGCTCTCCGAGCCCATCATGATGGGCGGCGTCCAGTTCCGTGAGGCGGGCGCCACCGGCCCTGAGACCCTGGGCATCGCCCTGGCGCACGCCGCCGCCTACATCCAGCTCGGCCTCGACGCCGGTCTGGGTATCGATGAGTTCGCGCCGAAGCTGGGATTCGTGAGCATGGGCGGCAGCATGGAGATGCTCTACGAGATCGCTCTTCATCGGGCAGTGCGCCGGATGTGGGCCAGGTTGCTCAGGGAGAGGTTTGGAGCCAGGGATCCGGAGAGCTGGAAGTTCCGCACTATGCGCGGCGCCATGATCGGCAACTCCGCTACTACGGCCCAGCGCCCGCTCAACAATCTGACCCGGACGGTCATCGGCGCCATCGCCTCCGCCCTGTCTGGAGGCGGCGGCGAGCTTCACCCCGGCTACGACGAGCCCCTGGGCCTCGGTTATAGCCTGGAAGCGCGCCAGTTGATGCGCGATGGCGAGCGCATCATCAAGCAAGAGGCCAAACTGTGCGACATAATTGACCCCCTCGCCGGTTCGTATTATATTGAATGGTTAACGGACAGTATAGAGCGCGACGCCTGGCAGGTGGTCGAAGACATCGAAAAGCACGGCGGCGCCGTGGCCTGCGTGGAGAGCGGCTACACCAAGCGCAGGATCACGCGCAGCGCCTATGAATACCAGCACAAACTGGAGACGGGACAGATCGTTATTGTCGGCGTGAACAGATTCCTGGGTGAGAACGAGCTGGAAGTGCTCCCCAGCCGCGCCGTGCCCCATCCCTACGATCCGGCGAGGCGGCAGGAGGCGGAGGACCGGCAGATAGCCAAGCTCAAGGCCCTCAGGAAGGAGCGTGACAATGGCGCTGTGGCCGCGAGTCTGGCGCGTCTCAAAGAGGCCGCTGGCGACCAGGGCGTAAACACGATTCCGCCGCTCCTGGAGGCGGTGAAGACCTACGCCACCATCGGCGAGATTACGAAGGCCCTGACCGAGGTCTTCGGCGAATACCGGGAGTTCGAAAGGGCTTAGCCCTGGCTCCTCTTTAGAAAGTTGACATGGCAAAGAACAGCAGACCCAAGAGACAAGCTTCCGATCCGGACCACCAGTTGCGAGTATATTCCGACATAACCCAGCTCATAGCCAGTCCGGCGAACCCCACGCCTCTGGTCAGGCTCAACCGCATCAATCCCAGCAGCGACTTCTTACTCTTTCTGAAGCTGGAACGCTACAATCCCTTCGGCTCGATCAAGGACAGGATTGCCTGCGAGATGCTCAGGGGGCTGGACATCGGTCAAAAGACCATTGTCGAGCCGTCCTCCGGTAATACTGGCATCGCCCTCGCCTGCACCGCGGCAGCCCTGGGTGTGCCCATCGAGATCGCCGTGCCCGAGGGCATCCCTGATGAGAAGAAGATACTGCTCAAGCTCCTGGGCGCAAAGCTGCTGGAGGCCGACGATACCCTGTGCCCCATGTACCCTACCGAGGGGGCGAGAGGTCTCGTGAAGGCCCTGGTGGAGAGTCCCGCCGCCAGCGACCGCTACGTCACCCCGAATCAATACGAGAACGAGTTGAATGTCCAGGCCCATTACCGCAACACCGGCCCTGAGATATGGGCGCAGACAAAGGGCAAGGTTGACTATTTCTTCGCCGGCTTCGGCACCTGCGGGACGATAACGGGCGTCGCCAGATTCCTCAAGGAGCAGAATCCGAAGGTCCGAGTCATCGGGGTCGAACCTGATACCCCGTACCATCAACTGCCGGGCATGAAGCGGATTACGGACCTGGAGGACCGGTTCGTGCCGACGATCCTGGACAGGAGCGTGATCGACGATGTCGTGGAGGTGACGGACGAAGACGCCTATGCCACCGCTATCGACCTGGCGCGAAAGGATGGCATCCCCGTTGGCCCCACCACCGGGGCGATAGTCCACGTGGCTCTGAAATATGCGTCCTCGCACAAGGGGCTGGCAGTCGCCATATCCCCGGACGACGCTTTCAAGTACGCCAGCTTCTACAAGGAGTTCCTGGAGGAAGCGGCGCCCTTCGTTCTCCGCGAGGAGTATGACTTCACCGGCTTCGTCTGCCCCGCCTCAAAGGTGATGGCCACTCAAATCGTGGATAGCCTGACAAAGGGGCAGAGCACAAGGATCATCCTGGGCGACCGGGACTCGCTCCAGAACATTCAGCGCGAGCTCAAGATGAGGAAGCTGACTCCGGAGCTTGAGGAGGTTTCCGACACAAGGTTTGTCTTGACCATAGCGAAGTAGGGGCGGCGACAAGAAGAGCCAAGTTTGAAACATGGATGGACAGGATATTCAGGATTTTCTGTTCCGTCTCTTATCCTGTGAACGCTGCCCGTTCGAGTAGGTAATCAATAGACTTGGCGCGGGCTTTCTTGAATTGGTCTGTGATAGAGCTTTTCTTGTGGCGCTGCGACAAGAAGAACCAAGCACGAGAACATGGATACCAAGATGAACCCTGGATCGGAGCCCAGGGTGAACAGGATTGAAATGATTCAATCTTATCCTGTCTATCCTGTACATCCATGTCAGTAGAGGATATTCAGGATTTTCTATTCTTTTCAGGCTTCTCTCGCAACGCTACGGGGGCAGTCGTTGCGGTAATGCCCTCCAAAACCACGGCTGGTAAAGCCCCCAGAACTTCCCTGGCGTCCAGAATCTCGATGCCCACGAGCTTCTCGCCCCTGCCGATATTGAAGGCGACTTCCTCGTTCAGCCGCACCGTGCGGCACTCGTGCTTCCCTTCGAGCAGGCGAATATAGAGGGCGTCAATCTCGGGATCGTAGGTGATTTTCATAGGCCCAGGTCACCTGTCGTCGCTCGCTTCGAACATCGCTTGCAGCTCGTCCAGGATGTCTGGAAACGTGGGGAACTTCTGCCTGTCAAGTATCTCGAAGGTGATTTCTTTGCCAGTGACGACATCAAACACGTGACGATGATATTCGTCGAAATTGTGACCGTTGTCATAACGCAGCACATTCCCTTTGCCTGGAATGGACGCGTTGTAACGGTACGAAAAGGTTCGAATTAGAATGAGCCCTCTTGGTGTCCGGCGCCCTTGGAGATACTTCTCGACCTCCAGCACCACATCGGCGTGGCAGAGGACCGTCCCGGAGATCGACAAAAACTGTGCGCCCGCGGACTGGTAAAACTCGTATTCTATGTTGTGGGACTTAACGAAGGGGTGGCCTTCGAGCCTCGCCTGCTCAATGTTCTTGTAGCCGTCGTACGAGTTCCAGCCGTGGCGGTGTGGTTTCTTCTTAGCCATTTTCTCACTTGATAGACCTGCATCCACTCCGCAATGTCAGCTGTCTCCTTAGCCGACTTAAGGGAAAGCAGGCGGTGCATGTCCGCGCTCTTCATCTCGTACCGAGACTCAAACTCCTGTAATCTCTTTTCAAGACTATCAATGAGCATACTCATATCTTCCTGGTGTACCACGATCTCAGCCACCGACACACCCCCTGGCTTTGAATACGACAGAACCACGCTGTGTTCTCAGTATAGCTTAATAGCCGCAAGCGATGTCAAGCCGCGGACACCGCAAGATGGGGCCAGAAGCGGCGCCTAGCCGCTATCACCCGCCCTCCTCCACCATCGCTATCTCCTCCCGCGTCAGCCCGTAGAGGCGGTAGACCAACTGGTCGATCTCCCGCTCCAGCGCCGCGACATCGGCCTCCGGTTCGGCGGCTTTGGCGGCGAGGATAGGAGACACCAGACCTTCGAAGAACTTGAGATCAGCAAGCCCCGGAATGAGATTTTGCTTCATGTAGTTACTGAAAGACCTCATGTAACCAACGCGTGCACGTATCAAGACGCCCGAAAAACTGTTGATGGCACCGCGACTTTCTGGTATCCTATGGAAGAATTACGATGAGAGGCAAGGCCAAAGGGTTCCGTCCCGCGGCAATGCCTCTCTTTCTTTTCGCCTTATGCAGGTTGCCCCACCCACGCCCTTAGCCGCTGCTTACCGTACATGGGCGAAGTACATGTCATTGACAGAAAACCCCGGCTGGGTGTAGGCTATCGCAGGGCGCCTTGGGAGTTACGCCGCATGCCGAGAATATTCGACAACATTGAAATAGTTTTGTTGCCCGCCCTTCGGGACTCGCTCAAAGTCCGAGCGACCGGACTTCTGTGTCGGATACTTCAACCTGCGTGGCTGGAAGCACATTGACCAGCTTATCGAACCCTGGTGTGGCGGTGAAGGCGCGTGTTGCCGCCTTCTGCTGGGGATGCAACCCTTGCCTCGGGAACAACTTCGTTCCCTCATCGGACTGGCGCAACAGGGCGCCCTCGACCAGTCGGCCATCCTCCGGCTTAAGAAGCAGGTCGCGGAAGAATTCCACGAACAGCTCCTGATGGGTGCGCCGACGAATGACGACGAGGCCGGCTTGCGCCGGTTGAGCGCCCAGCTAAAGGCCAGGAAGGTCGTCGTGAAGCTTTTCCTGCGCCACGGTCTCCACGCCAAGTTGTACCTCCTCCACCGGACTGACCCCAACAACCCGTGCGTGGGCTTTGTGGGGAGCAGTAACCTCACCTTCGCCGGCCTGTCGGCACAGGGCGAACTGAACGTCGACGTGCTTGACCAGGACGCCTGTATCAAGCTCACCAAATGGTTCAACGACCGGTGGAACGACAAGTGGTGTCTTGATATTTCAGCCGAACTCGCTGAGATCATTGACACGAGTTGGGCCAGGGAAGAGCAGCCACCACCATACCACGTCTATCTGAAGATGGCATACCACCTCTCCCAGGAGGCTCGCGCCGGGCTATCTGAATTCCATATTCCGGCAGATTTCGGCAACAGGCTGTTTGCCTTCCAGACCGCCGCCGTAAAGATAGCCGCCCATCATCTGAACAAGCGCGGCGGCGTGCTCATTGGCGACGTGGTCGGCTTGGGCAAGACACTGGTCGCTACCGCTTTGGCTCGCATCTTCCAGGATGACCACTCCCTGGAGACCCTCATAATCTGTCCCAAGAACCTGGTTAAGATGTGGCAAGACTACGTCGACAGGTATCGCCTTATCGCTAAGGTGCTCTCGCTGAGCCGGGTCATCCAGGAACTCCCCAACTTGCGGCGATACCGGGTTGTCGTCATCGACGAAAGCCACAACCTGCGTAACCAGGAAGGCAGCCGTTACCGGGCTATCATGGAATACGTTCAGGAGAACGAGAGCAAGTGTGTCCTCCTCTCGGCAACGCCGTACAACAAGACATATCTCGATCTTTCGGCGCAGTTGCGCCTTTTTGTGGCGGAAGACAAGAACCTCGGCATCAGGCCGGAGAAGGCTCTGAAGGAGATAGGTGAGACTGAGTTTATTCGGCGCCATCAGTGTTCGCTGCATTCGCTGGCAGCCTTCGAGAAGAGCCAGTCTGCCGACGACTGGCGGGACCTTATGCGGCTGTACCTTGTCCGGCGCACCCGGAGTTTCATTCAAGACAACTATGCGGACACCGACGCCACGGGCAGAAAGTACATCCTTTTCGAGGATGGCACCAGGTCTTACTTCCCTGTGCGCGTCCCCAGGACGGCGAAGTTCAAGATAAAGGACGATGATCCGACCGATCAGTATGCTCGCCTCTACCGGGAGAAGGTAGTAGATACAGTCAATGCCCTCAACCTGCCGCGCTACGGCCTTGGCGCCTACACGGTAGTACGTCCGCAACCGCCTGCCACGCCCTCTGAGGATAGGATACTCCAAGACCTTTCCCGCGGCGGCAAACGGCTGATGGGCTTCTGTCGCGTCAACTTATTCAAGCGCCTCGAAAGCGGCGGCCCTGCCTTTCTCCAGTCCATACACCGGCACATCTTGCGCAATTATGTCGTTCTTCACGCCATAGAGAATGGCCTGGACGTTCCCCTGGGCGCCCAGGCCGCCGAGTTGCTCGATACCCGCACCTCGGATGCGGATGCAGATCCCGCCGCGCCCAACATGTTTGACGCCGATGACGACAGTGCCGCGACTGAGCCGGCGGCTAACTTCAGTCGTATTCCCACCGAGCAGGAATTCAGGGAACAGGCAGCAAGGACGTATCAATACTACGCCGGCCCCTGCAAGCGGCGCTTCCGGTGGCTGCGTCCCTCCCTTTTCAGACCGGAACTTGCCCTTCATCTCGCCACAGATGCGAAGTCTCTCATCGCAGTCCTCAACTCCTGCGGCGCCTGGGATACAAAGAAAGATGCCAAATTGGACACGTTATTCCACTTGATCACCAGGCAGCACCCGCACGACAAAGTCCTTATCTTCAGTCAATTCGCGGATACAGTGAACTACCTGTCCCGGCAGCTTGAGGAACGGGGAGTCAAGGCCGTGCGGGGAGTCACCGGCGATTCGGCTGACCCCACCGCTGACGCCTGGCGATTCAGCCCGGAGAGCAACGAAAAGACGGCCGTTGTCTCGCCGGACAAGGTGACTCGCGTCCTGGTAGCTACGGATGTGCTCAGCGAAGGCCAGAACCTGCAAGACGCCCATATTGTGGTCAACTATGACCTGCCATGGGCCATCATTCGCCTGGTGCAGCGCGCCGGCCGCGTCGACAGAATCGGGCAGAAGGCAGAGGAGATACTCTGCTACTCCTTCTTGCCCGCCGAGGGCGTAGAGCGAATTATAAGGCTTCGCGGTCGCGTGCGACAGAGGCTCAGGGAAAACGCTGAGGTGGTCGGGACCGATGAGGAGTTCTTCGAGGACGAGGCCACCGGTCAACCAGTAGTTGACCTCTACAACGAGAAGGCGGGTATCCTCGATGGCGAAGCGGACGCCGAGGTAGACCTGGCCTCCCAAGCCTATCAGATATGGAAGAACGCCACGGACGCCGACCCAGCTCTACTGAAGACTATCTCCGACTTGCCCGATGTCGTGTACTCGACTCGGGCGCATCACGGTACGACGAATCAACCGCAGGGCGTGTTAGTATACGTCCGCACTGGCGAAGGCAACGATTCCCTTTCGTGGGTGGACAAGGACGGGAAAAGCGTCACGCAATCTCAGTTGCGCATACTGGAAGCGGCGCGCTGCAAGCCGGAGACTCCGGCCATCCCGCGCCACGAACTGCACCATGGGCTGGTCCAGACGGCGGTGAAACAGGTAACCGCTGATGAGAAGCTGGTGGGCGGCCAGCTCGGGCGTCCCTCCGGCGCCCGTTTCCGCACGTACGAGCGCCTCAAGCGTTATGCCACCGAGATCAAAGGCACGCTATTCGACCGTGAAGAGATCGCCAAAGCCATCGACGAGATTTACCGCTACCCGTTGCGCTAGTCCGCGATAGATACACTCAACCGGCAACTGAAGTCGGGCGTCAGCGATGAAACCCTGGCGGAATTGGTTTGCGCGCTGCGGGCCGACGACCGGTTGTGCGTGGTCAGCGAAGAGGCGCCGGAAGCTGAGCCCCGCATCATCTGTTCGTTGGGCCTCTTTTCACCGCCAGGGGGTGAGTAGTGTAGTGCATCTAAAGCCTCGTTAGCGATAAATCCCCCTTAATCCCCCTTTCCGAAAGGGGGAAGATACCTCTCCCTTTGGCAAAGGGAGATTGAGAGGGATTTGTCTGGAACGCAGCCAGTCCCGTTCGGAGCAGAGCAATGACTAACGATAAATCGCAGGCGGTAGGCTAGTGGCAGATACCACGACGCTCATACGAGAGAAGCTGAAGAGCTGCGACCTGCCGGCGCTTTTCATTGAAGAGCTGGGCTGGAACCATCACCGCGCCGCTCGTTGTCGAGAACGATGGCGTCAACTACGTGGTCAATGCCATTGCCGAGAAGCGCGGCATGGTGGCCTATGAGTGCCAGCCTGGTCCCAAAGGACAAATCCCGGACTATCCCACCCGTGGCAAGATCGAACGCCAGGTGGCCAAGAGCGCCCACGAGCATATTGTCGTTTTCGTGAACCAGGACAGGACAGTGCAGACATGGCAATGGGTCCGGCGGGAGAAAGGCAGGCCCGCTGCCCGACGCGAGCACACCTATGTCTGCGCCCAACCGGGCGACTCCCTGATACAGAAGCTGCAGAACCTCATGGTCAGCCTCGACGAAGAGGAGAAGCTGACCATCGTTGACATCTTCGGCAAGGTCCGCCAGGCCTTCGACGTGGACCGGGTGACCAGGCGCTTCTATGACCGCTTCAAGGAGGAACACAAGGCTTTCCTCTCCTTCATCGAAGGCATCACCGCGGTGGCCGATCGCGAGTGGTACGCCTCTCTCATGTTGAACCGCCTCATGTTCATCTACTTTATTCAGAAGAAGGGATTCCTGGACGGCGATGACCACTACTTGAGAAATCGCCTCCAGATGGTCCGCCATTCCCAAGGCATAGGGAAATTCCATACCTTCTACCGCTACTTTTTGCGGCGTCTCTTCCATGAAGGTCTCGCGCAACCAAAGGAAGACCGAAAAGGGGACCTGAGCACATTGTTGGGGAATGTCCCCTATCTTAACGGCGGCCTCTTCGATACACACCAGCTCGAAAATGACAATCCCGAAATCCAGATCCCAGACGAGGCTTTCGAAAGGCTATTCGATTTCTTTGACGCCTACCAATGGCACCTGGACGAGCGGCCCACCCGGGCGGATAACGAGATAAACCCCGACGTGCTCGGCTATATCTTTGAGAAGTACATCAACCAGAAGCAGATGGGGGCCTACTATACCAAAGAGGATATCACCGAGTACATCAGCAAGAGCACCATCATCCCCTTCCTCTTCGACGCCGCCGAGAAGAAGTGCGCCATCGCCTTCCGGCCTGAAGGCGCCGTCTGGCGGCTCCTACGGGATGACCCGGACCGCTATATCTACGAGGCCGTCAGGAAAGGCGTCGACCTGCCGCTTCCCGAAGGCATCGCTGCCGGCGTCGCCGATGTCGCAAAGCGGGGCGGCTGGAACCGTCCGGCCGATGACAGTTTCGCGTTGGCTACCGAGACCTGGCGCGAGCATGTGGCGCGCCGCACCCGCTGGAGGTGCGGGCCAAACTCGCCGCCGGAGACATTCACAGTATCAATGACCTCATCACCTGTAATCTGGACCTGCGCCAGTTCGCCCAGGATGTCATCGAGGCCTGCGAAGGGCCGGACCTCCTGCGGGCCTTCTGGAAGAGCATCGAGGAGATATCCGTGCTCGACCCCACCTGCGGTTCCGGCGCCTTCCTCTTTGCCGCTCTGAATATTCTGGAGCCTTTATACGAGGCCTGTCTGGAGCGCATGGAGGTCTTCGTAGAAGAACTGGACAGGTCCGGGGAGAAGCATCACCCGGAGAAGTTCTCCGACTTCCGCAAGGTGCTGGAACACGCCAACGATAAGAGCAAGCACCCCAGGAGGAGCTATTTCATCCTGAAGTCCATTGTGCTCAATAACCTCTACGGCGTGGATATCATGGCGGAGGCGGTGGAAATCTGTAAGCTGCGGCTCTTCTTGAAGCTGGTAGCCCAGGTGGAGCGCGTCGAGGATGTGGAGCCACTGCCGGACATCGACTTCAACATCCGGGCCGGCAACACGCTGGTGGGCTTTACGTCGCTGGATGCGGTGCGGAATGCGATGACCATGGGGCCTAACGGGCAGCACCGGATGGTCTCGGACGAGGATGAAGCGACCCTCAAGCGCATTGAAGAGGACGCCGAGGTAGCCGACTGGGCCTTCCAGCAATTCAGGGACAGCCAGAGCGGCCGCGAGATGGACGCGGGGGACTTCGCCGTAGGGAAGGGGTTGGTGCGCGACGGCCTGGGGAAGCTGCGGGACCAGCTAGACCACTACTTGTCAGCGACATATGGAATCGGCGAAAAAGACATGGCCGCCTATGCAAAATGGAGGGCCACCCACCAGCCTTTCCATTGGTTCGTCGAGTTCTATGGCATCATGGCGGATGGTGGCTTCGGCGTCATTATAGGCAATCCGCCATACGTGGAATATAGCAAAGTCAGGAATACATATTCATTGCACGGCTACGCTACGACTGAATGCGGAAACCTGTACGCCTTCATGACGGAAAGAGCTGTGACACTCCTGAAGACTAATGGTAGCTTCGGTTTCATAATGCCCATCAGTACTGTTTGCACCCAGAGAATGGCTGCTTTGCAGGCTGCAGTCCGCGATTCATCAGACCATCTATGGCTAAGCAATTTTGCAGAGAGGCCTAGCAAGCTATTCGTCGGAGCAGAAGTACTATTGACTATATGGCTCTCCAGAATTCATAGTGCTATGCAATGCAAGGTCTTCACGACTGGCCTGACCAAATGGGCGAGCGAGGAAAGGCCAAGTCTATTTGCCCGCATCGCCTATCAGCCGGTGGATGCTGAAATCAAACCCTACGTGATCCCAAAGCTGAGCTCATCAGCTGAAAATAGTATACTGCATAAACTCAATGGTTTGGATTCCCAATTAGGTAGTGAATTTGGGGCCAGATCACCTTATTCAGTGTACTATCGTATTGGAGGCGGACGGTACTGGAAGATTTTTACAAATTTCCAGCCTAAATTTGTGCTGAATGGTCAAAATGGCGTTTCAAGCCGGGAAAACTATCTATGGTTGGAGTCGGCCTGCAAGCGCGATATCAGCATCTCACTTTTGAGTAGTTCTCTCTATTATTGGTATTTCATCTTGACTACAAACTGTCGAGATTTGAATCCAAGTGACCTTAGAGAATTCCCCGTCGGCTTGAGCTCGCTTGCTCAGGCAAATGCTAATCAACTCGTACAGCTGTGTGGAGAGTTGATGAAAGAGTATCGGCAGACGAGTCAAATGAAGAACAAAACGTCATCGCTTACAGGCGAGATTACCTACCAGGAGTTTTATCCTCGGTTGTCGAAGCCGCTGTTGGACCACGTTGACAGTGTCCTCGCCAAGCACTACGGCTTCACCGAAGAGGAGTTGGACTTCATCATCAACTATGACATCAAGTACCGCATGGGGACGGACTCTGGTGCTGAAGATGGCTAGCGTTTCAGTGCGGCGGAGCCCCTAGGTCGACCAACAAGGGTCACAATAGCCAGGATTCCAAGTTGACCAGAAAGCCGCCTTGCACTAATGCCAACGAATTGGCTACGCGTTGACCTGTCTGAAGGTGAGTGGTAGAATGGTACCCTGGCGAGTCTGGGCAAAGTGATAGGGGGTGCCAACATGAGAGACAAGCAACTTTTGGAGCGAATCGTCTCCGACCCTGGGGTGATGGTAGGCAAGCCGGTCATCAAGGGAACACGGCTGACAGTGGAGCACATCCTGAATCTTCTCGCCCACGGCGCAACGGTCGTTGAGATCCTGCAAGAGTATGAAGGACTCACTCCGGAAGATATTCAAGCCTGCCTGCTGTTTGCCACCAAGTCGCTGGAGGATACGACATTCGTCCCCGTCGCCGTGGAATCGGCCTAGATGCGCTTTCTCGTGGATGAATGCACGGGTCCGTCCGTCGCCCGGTGGCTGCGCGGGCAGCGGCACGAGGTCTTCTCAGTGTTCGAGGAAGCTCGCGGCATGGAGGATGACGACATAATCCGCAAGGCCTTTGACGGTAACTGGATTCTCATCACCAATGACAAAGGCTTCGGCGAGAAGGTCTTTCGACGAGGGCGCCCGCACAAGGGTGTCGTTCTTCTGCGTCTTGACGACGAACGGCCAGCCTCCAAGATTGCAGCGCTTCACCAACTGCTCGCGCGACACGCCGACCGGCTTCCTGGCAGCTTCGTCACCGTTACTGATGCGGCCGTCCGCATCGCGGGCGCTTAGCTATTCCGGAGTTCGCCCCCTCGACCCACCTGCGGCTCCAGCGCCTTCCTCTTTGCCGCCCTGAATATCCTGGAGCCGCCGTACGACGCCTGCCTGGAGCGCATGAAAGGCTTTGTGGCGGACTTGGACCGCCTATACACGAAGTAACGCTATGAGCGGCTATTCATTGATGAAATGAAAGAAGAATAGAATGGTCACCAGTGAAACCGATATCAAGAAGCAGATTGAATATTATATGAGTCTGCCCTATACCATGACAGTTAAGTATCGGCCGGAGCAGGGCGGATACTACGTGGCAGGCTACGTTGAATTACCGGATTTGACGATGACCGGCAATACCCCCGAAGAGGCCGTCAAAGAACTGCTGATTGAGAAACCGGAATGGTTTGAGACCTGTCTCAAGCTGGGTGTCAACATTCCTCCACCTGTTGAGCCTCAAAAATCCAGCGGGAAAATAGTGCTTCGGATGCCTCCATCTATGCATGAATCGTTGATACGCGTTGCGCAACTTGAAGGAGTCAGTTTGAACCAGTACATGCTTACCGCTCTAGCCCGGGCCATTGGTTTTCATGAAGCTCAAGAGGCTCGAACTGCCTGCAAGTAGCAGGAAAACCGCGAATAGAGGGCAAATGCTGGTTTTACAGGGCTCAAAGAGATGGGCGGCTCATCGGTTCTGTGTTGCTGATACCAGCGTCCATACATTTCCCCGGCCTGACTAATCCGGCCTTCTCGCTCGGAGAGCCTGGCATCCTTCGCGGGAGGAAGCTGGCCCTCTTCTGCTCGGTGAGATGCCCGGGAGAACCCATCGTGCAGGCCTACGATTTCGCTCGCGCGTTGCGTGACGCCGGCGTCACCGTCGTCGGCGGGTTTCAATCGCCCATCGAGAAAGACTGCCTTGACCTCCTCCTTCGCGGCAGCCAGCCGGTGATCATTTGCCCCGCCCGGAGTCTTCACGGCATGCGCCTGCCGGCCGCCTGGAAAACGGCTCTCAAGCAGGGACGGCTGCTGCTCTTATCGCCCTTTGCCGAACACTTCCGGCGCCCCACCGTCGAGCTGTCCGAGAAGCGCAATGAGTTCGTCGCCACTCTGGCGGACCAGGTCCTCTTTGCCTACGCTGCTCCCGGCGGCAAGACGGAGGCCCTGGCCAGGAAGGTCATTGGCTGGGGCAAGCCCGTCTTGACACTCGACAGCAGGGAAAACGCCAGTCTGGTGGCGCTGGGGGCGAGGGTGGTAAGGGCGGAAGAGGTGGCTGGGTTGATGAGTGGGGCACAATGAATAATAAGGAACCGCAAGGATTCCGGGCTGGTTGGTATGCAGAACTATTCTCGCGAGTGTGCTTTCAGGCGTATAATAGCAGCATCAATACGCTCTTGGTGGACTTGGCAGGGGGCACGAGTGACGGTCCAGGCTTTAATCAATCCTAAGATCGTGCAGTGGGCGCGTGAGCGACGTACCTGGGACATTCATGAAGCTGGCAGCAAGCTGAAGTTGGACGCAGACACCTTGCTTGCCTGGGAGACTGGCGAATCTCGCCCCACATTTCGCCAGGCTCAAGGATTAGCTCAGAAGTTCAACATTCCGTTTGGCTACCTCTATCTCTCTACCCCACCGCAACAGACAGTCCCCCTACCCGACCTGCGCACAACTGGGGGAACACCCCCGCCCAAGCCCAGCCCTGAATTCTTGGACCTGCTGTACGACGTGCTAAGAAAGCAGCAATGGTATCACGAATACCTGGAATCCGAAGGGGCAAGGGCTGTGCCATTCGTGGGGCGCTTCAGCCGCGGTGAAGACCCTGGCATCGTCGCCGCGGACATCCGCAGGGAGCTCGGCATCGACGACGGCCTACGCGAACGCGTTGCGAGCTCCGAGCAGTTCCTGACGGAGTTCATTCGTACGGCCGAAGAGGCACATGTGTTAGTCTTGCGCAGTGGTATTGTCGGCGGCAACACAACCAGGCACCTTGCGGTCGAAGAATTCAGGGGATTCTCTATCAGCGATAGCTTAGCGCCGCTGGTATTCATCAACTCCAATGACGCAGGAGCCGCCAGAATCTTTACCCTGGCTCACGAATTGGCCCACATCTGGATGGGCGAGAGTGGCATATCGGATCCGGACTATGGCTTGCGGTCTTTTGGCCAGCAGAACGCGGTTGAGAGCCAATGTAACACCGTAGCGGCCGAAGTTCTCGTGCCCAAAACGGACTTCGCCATGCGGTGGGACGATTTCAAAGATGTGGACCATAACCTGCGAACACTTTCTGCTCACTACCGGGTTAGCAGATTTGTCATTCTTCGACGCAGTTACGAAGTTGGCAAGATCCCGGTTGAAACGTATGCAGCAAGGTATGCAGAAATGTTGCGCCCACACCCGGCGGGGCATGGCAAAGAAAGCAAGGGTAATTTTTACACAACTCTCTTGTCCCGCAACGGCGCAAGCCTGACGAGGGCGCTTATTGCGGCCACGGCAGAGGGGCGGGTATCGCCCAGAGAAGCGGCACGGCTTCTCAACGTCAGGATAGGAAAACTCACCAGGATCGAAAATCGTCTTTGGGGAAGTACGGTCTGATACAGTTCTGGTTGGACGCTGACAGTCCAATAACCCCAAGCAGGGGGCCATACCGCTTCAGTTTCGGGACCGCCCTGTGGGATTTTCTGCACCAACAAGCCGACGAGAAGCTAATCGGTAGTTCAACGCTTGTGCTCGGAGAGCTACGAGACGGCGACGAGTTGGCGCAGTGGGCCAGACAGCAGGTTTCGCTGTTCATCGTCCCCGATGATAGTGTTCAAAGAGCGTTCAGCGAAGTGGCCGATAAGGTGAACGGCGCGGCGAGGTTCCAACCTCAGCACGTACAAGCTTTCTTGAGTGGCGCTGACCCCTGGATAATCGCGCACGCCAGAGCATACGGCGGAAGAATCGTGACCTTTGAAAAGCCCGAGCCCGCCTCAACAAAACCGAAAATCCCGGATGTCGCTAGTGCATTCGGGCTGAGCTGCCTCAGCCTGTGGGACATGCTCGGCGAGTTGGGCTTCAGGGCGTAGGTACACCTCTCTGGGTCGGGGCGTTGGGCAGATCCGCAATCCAAGATATACGATGAATCCGCCTCAGGGTTGCACCCAGTCCGCTCAGGCCGGCCTCTGGGCTGTCGAGACGTCGTCTAGGTCAACCACACACGCCGCTGGCATTCCCTCCTCCAAGATCCCTTTGGCATCTAGGATTTCGATGCCCACGAGCTTCTCGCCCTTGCCGATGTTGAGGGCAACTTCTTCATTCAGCCGCACGGTGCGGCACTCGTGCTTCCCTTCGAGCAGGCGAATAT
Organism: Chloroflexota bacterium; assembly: GCA_016190665.1. Classification (GTDB taxonomy): domain Bacteria; phylum Chloroflexota; class Dehalococcoidia; order JACPQD01; family JACPQD01; genus JACPQD01. The sequence goes on along the minus strand of JACPQD010000091.1, from coordinate 70,383 downwards.
AGAGGGCGTCAATTCCGGGATCATAGCTGATCTTCATGTCTGAGTCCTCCGGAACTGTCACGCCGCCTTGTGGGGACGAATCGCCAGAGGTTCTTCCGGTGTGGTGACGAAGTCAACGCCGAGGACCCGAGCCAGGCGGTAAAGGGTATCGAGATTGGGTAGGCGTGCGCCGCTCTCGAGACGGGCTACGGCGGCCTGCGATATTCCCATCTTCTCAGCCATTTGCTTTTGCGTCAGACCCGCAGCCAGCCGAGCCGCGATCAGGGCTTTCGTGAACTCAAATTGCGGGCGCAGCCTTTCGCGCGCTTCTCGGAAGGCGGGGTTAGTGGCCTCTTGTTGGGCAACGTAGTCATCGTAGGTCATCAGGGCATCCTCTCCAGGTAGTCGTCCATACGGCGGGCAGCCGTATGGATTTCAGCGGGCGGCGTTCTGGGTGTCTTCTTGGTGAAGGCGTGAAGCAAAACCAGGCGCCTACCGGACGCTGCAAAGTAAAATATCCTGTGCTGGGTGTGTCCTGTCGCGCGTAGCTCCCACAGTTTGCCGCGAATACCGCGGACGTGCGGCGCCCCCAAGCCCAAGCCGAACGCGGAAAGCAGGTCGAGGTGGAACGTCACCTTGGCTCTCTCATTATCACTCAGATCGTTCAGGTAGTCCTGCACCGGACGCTGCCCTGCTATCGTCTCATAGAAGACAAGTTCCCATGCGCTCACTGCCATAGTATATCATCCGTGATATATCTTGTCACTGAGTTGGCCGGGCTCCCGGGCTCTACGTCTCCTCAAACCCCTCCGTCACGATCCCATAGAGGTCGGGGCGGCGGTCTCGGAAGCGGGACTGGTTGGTGCGGGCGGAGACCAGGACGTCTCGTTTCAGGGTGGCACGCAGGATTTCCTCGTTCTCGGTGTCGGAGCGGGCGAGGATGACGCCGTTGGGCGCCGCGATGCAGCTTCGCCCCTCTCCAACGGCCGTCTCGGCATGAACGCCCACCCGGTTGCAGCTCACCACGAAGTTCTGGTTCTCATAGGCGCGGCAGGCGACCACATGGTGATAGAGGTCGAGGTCGCTGTCCCTCTTCCCCCGGCTATAGGTGACGACCTGTATCTCCGCGCCCTTCAAGGCGAAGACTCGCGAGTATTCCGGAAAGGAGAAATCGGCGCAAATCTGGATGGCGACGTTGCCCAGCTCGGTGGGGAACACTTCTACGGTGCTGCCCGGATAGAAGTAGTGTTTCTCCTCGGAGGGGATGTGGGCCTTGTGATAGACGCCCATGACGTTCCCTTCCGGCCCGATGAGCGCCGCCGAGTTGTAGAAGGTGAAGGGGATGGTGGGATGCGCCTCAGTGAGGCCAGCGACGATGTAGGTGCTGTGCTTCTTAGCCAGAGTTGCCAGCGTCTTGGTGAAGGGCCCCGGTATGCGCTCCGCTATCTCGGCGAGCTTCTGGCCGTAGTATTTATCGCGTTTCGTGGGCAGGCCGGAGTTTGCCGTCTCCGGGAAAACGATGAGGTCCACCGGCCCTTCAGCGACGACCTTCTCCGTCAGCTCCTGCACCCGCGCGATGTTCGCCTCGAGGTCCAGCCATTTGACCTCCATCTGGACCGCGGCTACCTTGACTTCTTCTTTCATCTCATTCCTCCGTTGTGGGTATGGCATCAAGGAAGATGACCTTGACACGCATGCTGTTCTACGCTATACTAAAGTTACAATTTCGATGAGAGGCAAACCAAAGGGTTCCGTCCCGCGGCAATGCCTCTTCAACGATGAGAGGCAAGGCCAAAGGGTTCCGTCCCGCGGCAATGCCTCTCTTCTTATGTGCTTTCTCATCGGCGTTCCAGCTTGTCCTTCAGACTATTCATGAAGACCAGATGAGACATGACCCTTCTGAACAGGGACGAGAACCTGTTTTTGTCTGGGACCATCAGCTTCAGAAGCTTGCCCTTCTTGATCAGGTGATCTACTAAGCAGTAGAAGTCACCGTCTCCGGTAACAATTAAAGCCTTCTCGAAATTCTCGTATTCGATCATCGTATGCAGCACCAATTCGGCATCAACGTTACCTTTGACGCTCCCGTCCGGCAACGTCAGGGTTGGCTTGAAGACTACGATGTAGCCGTGTTTCTGGAGGTCGATATAGAGCCCCTGGTTATCGTAAACGTATCCTATGAAAAGGAAGGCTTTGGTAACGCCATACTTATCTTGGAGATACCGCCTGAACTTGCCAAAATCGAGTATCCACCCCTGGCGCCGAATGGATAGGTTCAGATTCTGGCTATCGATAAACGCGTAGTTGTCCTGCTGCTTCCTCATGAGGTCGCCTACTTCAGCAGCCCTTCCCGTTGCAGTTCCCCCAGCACCTCTTCAAAGGCGGCGATGGTGCGATCGATATCCTCCTCGGTGTGGGCTGAGGAAAGCATGCCGCCGCGGCTGCCCATGAAGTCTATGCCCGCGTTCAGCATCCCCCAGCGGAAATTCCTGGCTGCCTCCGCCGATAGGCCCCCGGTACGGGCGCCGGCCTTCCTGATATCCTCGGCGGTGACGGTGCAGGCGCTGCGGTCGCAGCCCCGCTGCGAGCATTCCCTGGTGACAAAGAACTTGAACATGGAGAAATCGCCATAGACGCAGCCCGGAATGCCCAGCCTGTCAAGGACGTCGTTCAGGCGCTTTCTGAGCCGAGCGCCCAGGGCGTTGGCAGTCTCCTGCTCCTTGCCGCTGGACAGAATCTGAAGCCCGGTGACCCCAGCCGCCGCCGAGAGTGGATTGGCGTTGAAGGTGCCGGGATGGGCGATGCGGCGGGTAGAGTTCCAGCGCTCGTCGTCGCGGAACTCTATCATGGCCATGATGTCCGCACGACCGGCGACAGCGGCCCCGGGCAGCCCGCCGGCGACGCACTTGCCCAGGGTAGTCAGGTCTGGTTTCACGTTGTAAAATTCCTGAGCGCCGCCCACCGCCACGCGGAAGCCAGTGATCACCTCATCGAAGATGAGGACTACATTGTGACGTCTCGTAATCTCCCGCAGATCGGCGAGGAAACCATCCTTAATGGGCACCAGGCCCCAGGACGGCCCTGTCGGCTCCAGGATGAGGGCGGCGAATTCCCCGGAAGATAGGGTTTTGTCCACCAGGGTAGCGTCATTTTGGGGGACTATCGTCACTGTGGAAAGGGAGGCGGCGGGCACGCCCGGCGCCTCGGGGGCTTTGCCCGGTTCCATGTGCACGTGACACGTATAGTCGTGCCAACCATCGAAATGGTCCTCGAAGCGAAGCAGCTTGTCCTTGCCCGTATAGGCGCGCGCCAGCCGGATAGCCATGAGGGTGGCCTCGGTGCCTGAGCTGAAGAACCTCACTTTCTCCGCCGAGGGGACCAGCCGGTTCACCCAGGAGGCCCAGTGCATCTCCAGGGCGCTGCTAGCGCCGTAGTGCGTGCCTTTGGTCATCTGGTTGCTGACCGCGGCCACTATCTCGGGACGGCTGTGCCCCAGGAGCAAGGCCCCGTGCCCAACCACGTAATCGATGTACTCGTTGCGGTCCACATCCCACTTCTTCGAGCCGAGAGCGCGGCCGACATAGATTGGAAAAGGCAACTGACGCCGGTTGTCGTGTGTGACACCGTCGGGCAGGAACTTCTTCGCCCTTTCATAGAGGTCGCGCGAGTTGGGGTGCAACTCTTCGTAGCGCTCCAGAAAGCTAGACATGTTGCCTCCTCCTTAGGAAGTGGGCTTGCAATGAGAGCGCATCGACTGCCTGCTCCAAACGGCCCTGTCAAGCTTTAGAAGTGTTCAGTTCCTCTTCGATGCGCTCTGCCAGGAAAACCTTGACCAACGACTGATAAGGAACATCCCGTTTGTTGGCCAGCAGTTTCAGCTCTTCGAGCATTGACTCCGGAAGCCGAAGAGAAATCGTCTTGACGGACGGTTTCAAATTTGGAAGCAGAACTCTCTTTGCTTTTCTCCAGTCTATGAACTCCGTCGAATCGTGAGTCGCCCAGAACTGTCTTTCCTCATCCTCAGCGTTGAACTCAGGTATTCTCTTCTTCATGCGAATGATATTCCCTCCTTTCTTTTCGATTCATATCTCTTGCCGAGATGACTCTTATCTTGTCGTTGCGGACTGTGAAGACCAAGAATAGCAGCCTTGCCGCATCCGTCTGGCCAAGTGCGTAGGACCGAGTCTCTATTTGAGAGTGTCTGACATCGTCACTGGCGGCCGTCGGCAGGTTGAAGAAAACCTGTTCGCACTCCGATGGAGTAACATTGCGCTTGAGCTGAATCTTGTCGGCGTTGTACTTGTCCCACTCGAATCCAGAGCATTTTGAGAGAGCATCAAGCAACGTCATGCGATAAGTATATGCTTATAATATACATTTGTCAACCAGGAAGTGAGCGGTGGCTGAGTTGAGCGCCGACTTTCCCCTTCAAACCACCATTTCCATACGCAATCCGAAGGGGTCGCTCGGCGGCTCAGAGGGTATCGTCTGGCACGTTCCCGCGACGATCCGCTGTGACGTCCACAGAGCAGCAAAGGCATCGAGCACATCATCCGGTGCACTGGCAAGTCGATGTCGGTCGGCCAGAGCATCTCGAAGCCAATGGCCGAAGACCGGTTCGAGCAGCGCCAGCCGTTCCTTTCGTCCCTCTTCGCTCCTCTTGCCGCAATTTAGCTGTTTTCGCCCATTCAGGAAATAGAAGCAGACTTCGGGATGCACCTCGCGTACGCGCGACCGCAGTTCGACGTCTTCACGGAGCATTGTGTCAACGACTCGAATTCTGGGCACGATAGCCCAGGATTGTCGAGACAGCTTCTTCCCCTCGACTTGCAGCCGGATTCGGCATGCTTCGTCGTAGTTCTTGGCATCCAGCACCGGCCGGATGGGCGCTGGGAAAACGCTGCTGGCCCGGCCGGGACCCAAGAGCCGCCGCGCCCCAACGTCGCAAGCGCGCGGCCCACGCTCTGTCAATCCGATGGGGATGTCGATGGCGATCATTCGCGTCTTGTGCTCGCACCCAAGGAGTTCCTCTGCTGTCCTGAAAAAGCGCCAGGATAGGAGGCCAGAGTCGAGATCCTTCGAGGTCACGACCCAGCCCCCTGGGCAGCCGTCCACGCCCCAGATGGACCCCGTCGGACGAATGACCACCCTATGCCTGCGTATAAGCTATGCCCAGTTTGACGCTTGCGGCCCTGAGGGGCCTATCAAGCGTCCACAGGGGTGCCCCCGACAGGAGCGCCGACGCCAACAAGTGGACGTCGGTGAGGCCTACGCCGACGCCGCTCAGGCCCTCGGCCTCAACGAACTGCAGTATCTCTTCGTTGTTGGCAGTGCTGGCCATGGGCAACAAGTGCAGGAGAGAAAGGACTTCTCTCCTGTTGCTCAAGTTGCCGCACGCTAGTTCCCCGATAACGAAGGGGTGGCAAAGGACTTCTCCGTCGTTCAATAGCTTCCCCAGTTGAACATCGCCGGTTCTCAGATGAGACACCCAGACTGAAGTATCCACCAGGATCATATCTGTCTGGCGTCCATCCTTCTTCTCGGAATCGGTCGGAGGAGCTTCTCGGTGCCGCCGAGCCTGGCTAGCCTCCTGCTGCTTTCCCGAGCGATCAAAGCCTGCAGGCCAAGTCTGACCAGCGAGGTTTTTTCTTTGACGCCCGTCAATTCGGAGGCCTTCTTAAGGATTTCGTCGTCGATGTTAAGTGTTGTTCTCATATGCATAAGTATGCACGAATTCTGCATATATGTCAAGCACGTCTTAGTCCTCGTCCCATTCTGGCGGCATCCAGTCTATCACCGTTCCACCGCTATTCGGATAATAGGGGCTCACCAGCCAATTCATGCCGTGCTCGCGGGTCACGCGAAACTCACGGACTTTGAATCTCCTGCCTTCGTGCAAGTCGACACTTCTTCCTCAAGGGAAGGTACTGGATCGAACGGGTAGAGCTCCTTCAGGACCTCTTCCTTGTCGTCGTCCGGGATGACGTATTCTTCTACGACGCCTCCTCGCACCTTGAGCGGCCACGTCGGGTAGGCAAGTGGCGGTTCTTTCGAAGGAACGAAATCAAGAACATCATCAGATCCAGCCATGCTCTCTTCCTTTTCCTACTTACGCTTGGGGGTTGCCGGCTTGGGCGGCTGCGCCGCCATCCTGCGCTCAATTTCGGCCTTTCGTACCTCAAGCTCGGCCAGTTTCTTCTTGAGGTCAGCGATGTCCTTCTTGATTTTGCGCAGTTCTGTCTGAGTCTTTCTGGTCGCCAGGTGGTTCGAGCCAAGTTGTTCAGCAATGTACAGTTCAAGCTGACTCCTCAGGACTCTGACATACGGGGCGCCCCATACCGATCCGTGTCGGTATTCAAGTTTTCCGGCTCGGATGCCCCGCTGAATGAAGTCCAGGGTCACGCCGTATTCCTTGAGGGCCGTAACGTGGCTCAGCGTTGCCCCTTTGCGATTCCATTCTCCTTCTCACAAAGTCCCTGCCAACGGAGGGAATCTCAGAAATGTACTCAAGCGAGGAGAAGACCTCTTCGTCAACAGGATTGTTCGTATCGAGAAGATACAGTTCATCTCTCGGGCTAATATGCGGGCGAGAATATCCCGTTAGTTTGCGAGCACCGTTCACAGCGCCTGCCCCGTTCCTGCAACTCGACTGTAGACCCAACCGTTATCGATATGCCGCGTTTTGCCATGAGACACTATTGCCTCACACAGTACTCTTGAGCGGCTGTATTGGCCGTCCTCCTATGCCTGGTACCTCTTCGCATTGTACGCCCAGGTCCTTCACGCTCAGGAGCCCCGGCGCGGCCTGCAGGATTCGCGGGATGCAGTGCTATGGCCGTGGGCGGCGGGAACTCGAGGACTGGAGGGGGCGAGAACCATACCTCTCCAGAAACGAATCGCTAGGCCGTCTCTCGTGTTGCCACATCTTTCTGAAATTCGACGGTGTAAGATAGTATGGTTTTCAGATCTATCCGCTGAGACGCACGTAAGATTTCTATGCCTACTATCTTGTCTTCAGAAGTGGTATCCAGGTTGACACCCTCGGAAACCTCGACAACTCCTTCCGGGGTTTCGTCGCCCAGCTTTAGGTACAGAGCATCAACTTCATCATCGTAGTATACTTTCATTTCTTTCCTCCGCGTTTCAGAGGATAGCTTGATATCACGGTTATTATATCATCTTCCCTTGCGACCACGATCTTCAACGGGTATGCAAAGCCCTCAACGTTGGCCAGGATCGCCTGGGTTCCCTGAGCTAGTGAAGTCCCTTCCAGAATCTCCACGATCCTTGATTCTGGAATCGCGTACAGGTTTGCCCTTCTCTTAGCGTGACGAGAGAACTTCACTTCCATAAAACGCACAGTCTTCTTTCGGGTTCTGGCCCCCCGCTCTCGGCCTGCAAGATTTACCTACCGAACAAGTCGCATAAGCCGTCGAGGCCGAATTCCTCCTATCCCTCATACCTCCTGGCATTATACACCAGAGCCAGGTCCTTCATGCTCAGCAGGCCGGGCGCTGCCTGAAGCACGCGTGGGATGCAGTTGAGGGCTATGGCGGCCGTGGCGGTGTCGCCGAAGACGCCGCCCCTGATGACCATATCGATATCGGGGTCGGCCTCGATGAGGACGGCGTCGCGCGGGTCCTCCGCGCCGATGGAGATCTCAAGCTCCAGCCGGATCACCTCTTTGTCGCCGACAAAAGCGGTCACCACTTGATGCACTCCCGCCACCTTGCCCGTGACCACCTCGAAGAACTGGCTGCGCCTCGGCTTCGCCGCTACCACCGGCTCGATGCTCTCCTCGATGCGGGTCAGCCTGCCGAACAAGGCGTCGGCCACCAGCAGCATCGATTCTCGCAGGCCGACGTGGCGGATCGTGCCCAGCGCGACCTTTTCGCGGAACTCCTCGACGGTGAGGGAGGCCCCGGTCTTCCTCTGGAGCTGGATGCGCCGTAGCGCCGAGTCTACCACGCGCGTTATCCTGATGCGGCGGACGTTCTGGCACGGCGCGGTAAGGGCCAGCGCGAGGGTATCCATGACGAAGCCGGGGTTGACGCCAGTGCCCACGATGCTGACCGCATGCTGTCTGGCCAACTCGTCGAGCTTCCTCGCCAGCCGGGGATGGCTGGCCCAGGGGTAGGCCAGCTCCTCACAGGTGGAGACCACGTCCATGTCCGCCTCGATGCATCTCTGAAGCTCCGGCGCGACCCTGGTCAGGGAAGACCTGGTCGAATGGATGACCACGTCCGCCCCTTCCGGCACGAGGACCGTCTCCGGCCGGGCATTGATCGACACTCCCAGGCGCCTTTCCAGGCCGGCCGCGAGTCCCAGGTCTTTCCCAGCCCTGTCCTGAGCGATGTCGACAGCCCCGACAATCTTGAGGTCTTTCCTGGCGCCAGCCAGCCTGACTATCTCCGACCCAATGGCCCCCACGCCATAATGGACCGTCCGAATCCGAGCTGCCAATTCTCTGTCTCCCTTCTGGCACGAACGAGCGCAGTCCGCCAGTCAACTATCCACGCCTAGGTCAGCCGCAAGAAGCGCTCTGGATGCCGGCCTACTATGAAAATGATTCCCAATGCCCCGACGACGGCGGCAGGGGACAAGTCCCGACTCCGTACGGGATCCCGATGCGTCGGGACCCGCTGCCCTACGGCATTTTCATGCTCGGTGGCGCCGGGCCAACGGCATGGGGAACTTTCGCCGGAATAACCGTGAAACAGGCCTCTCGGAGAGTAGCGCTACAGCCCCAAACTCTCCCCGACCAGCACGATCTGGTGCCTCTGCATATGGTAGTCCGGGTACTGAGGGCTCGTCATACGCCCTCCCTCGATGACTATCAGGTAGTTGCAGCCCCTCTGCTCGTGGGCGCAATCGACACACGTACCCGTTTTCACGCAGGGCAGGCCATAATAGTGGTCACTGTGATGCTTATCCGCATGCCGGCGGAAGTTGATTGGCGCCGCAACCTGGTGGACGCGCTTCAAAGCAGCATCGAGGTCGGGAACGAGCTTGTTGACGCCCGCGACGATGATGATCTTCTTCGGGCCAAATATCATCGCCGCCACACGGTTGCCGTTGCCGTCGAGGGCGACCACCTTGCCGTCCAGCGTCACAGCGTTGGCCCCGGTGAGGAATACGTCAGCGAGCATGGCTCGTTTCTGCAACTCAAGACGCGCTTCCCCCACGGTTTTCTGGCTTCCGTCCTCGTTCCTGTCGAAGGGATCGAACATCTCGTGGTCCCCAGACTGCCTGAGGATTGACAGCACGCCGGTCTGCACCACGGAGACGGAATCGCCGCAGCCAATGGACGCCCCTTTGGGTATGAGGCTCAGCACTTTTTCACAAGCGGCCTGCCGGTCCGGCACGTACTCAGCGTGCAGCTTCCTCCGGCGAAAATTGGCCACCGCCGTTTCCGCCTGTAGTCGCCAGTAAGCGTTGACTTCCACCCGGGTATTTGCTTCGTCTACCATTTGTTCCTCCACGTTAGCGTGAGTTTCTCGCCAATGTTAACGCGACACTCGTCCCCTGTCAAGCTGTCGAATTGTGCTCGTACAGACGCAAAGATAGTGAATCAGACGGAGTGATGCGTGGGATTCTGGTCGCGAGCGGATTGAGGAGTTGAAGAGGCCTTGTTTTCTCTGCTGGAGAGAATGGCACTTTGACCTGGGTGGGACTGTCTTGACGGGGCTGCGGATGGGGCAGCACGGGCCCGTTAGACAGCGATGGTAGCTTGCGGCTTTACTCCCCTCCGGCCCAGGGATGCGGCGACGATGGCTATGCCGCTTAAGGTGAGTACGGTCTGCTTTGCCTCTGGAGGGGCAGAATACAGGTTTGTGGCGACAATGGCAGCGCCTACTCCGATGACCAACCAGTAGACCGAAGCCCTCTGCAGGGAGAACAAGCCATCGCTGACCAGCAAGAAGATTATGCCCATCAACACTGGTATGGCGGCGAACAGATTGAGGTCCGCGAAAGGCCCGGAGATTGTGAACCGGGGAAGGTCCAGCACCGGCAGTATCCTGATTCCCCACCAATCTCCAAGCACAAGGGCGGCAGGCAGAAGAGGCAGTACACCCGCGCCAAGCCAGAGCGCGCCCAGTGTGAAAGATGCCGCCCCGGCGATGGAAAGCATGGCCCTGCTGGCTGGCCTGGGGCGGGACCGGTCGTCCTTGACAAAGGCGCCTCGCGCGGGATCTGAAGTCCAATCCTGTTTGGAGAGCAATTCCTCCTGACGCTTTCGCTGCATGGCCCAGGCCAGATCGGCCTTAACCCTGCCGTTGTTGGGGTTGATAACGAGTATTCTCTCCAGACAGGAGATCAGCTCCGCCAGGTCAGGCGCGGTCTTTGCGGTCCAGAACCACGCCTCTTCGCTGTCCGGGTGGGCCTCGGTGGCGGCGACGAAGAACTTGCGCGCCCGTTCCTCGTTTCCCTGGTTCAAAGCGACGATGCCCTGCTGAAGCAAAGTGCCCTCGAGCGCGGTAAGGCATGATTCGTCCCCAAGCGGCTCCACATACGGGACACTCGCGGCCTCTGCCGCGACTGGTCCGGCCCACGGGGAATTCTCACGAGTGTCTCCCAGGGTATCAAGGCCCGCTTGGGCGCGCCCACTATGAGGATTCACAGCTAGCGCCTTCTTCAGATAGAAGGCCGCCTCGCCGGGAGAATCGGTCGTGGCTGCTTTCCAGAGCCAGGCCTCCTCGTTTTGTGCTTCCAGCGCGACCGCTCTGGAGAAGTACCTGCGGGCAACCCTCCTGTCGCCGCGAAGGCTTGCCTTTTTCCCCAGATCGATCAGCGTATGGACGTCCTGGCACTTCAGCTTCGAATCGGTCCACTCATCAAGGGTGCGCAGCCCACATCGCATTGCTGCGCCCAGGCCTTTTGCCAGGCGTTCGGCTGAGAAGGCGACCTGCCGCCAAAGGAAGGGGGCGACACGCCGCCCAGCCTGCAAGAGCGCCAGCGCCGCTAGAGAGCCAGTTTTCAAGGCAAAGTCCCAGGCGAGCTCGGCCATGCCCTTAAGAAGCCGCCAAAGGAGAAATAATAACGATGCCAGAGCAGGGGACGCCCCGAACAGTATCGAGGCGGCCAGCGTCGCGGCCCCGGAACGTGCGCGCCCAAGACCTGCCAAAAGGAATGTTGCCAGTCCGGTGATTGACCGGAGAAGGGCTTTGACCAAGGATGGCCAGATTCTCAGCGCTACGAATCTACAGAGTTGGTCCAGATGGTTCCAGGCCGTCGCAGGGATGAAGAGAGCCACGGCGAGTATGGCGCTGAGGGCGCGCTGGGATGGTGTGTGAAGGGGCGCGCTGATGACGAGCCAGGGGCATTGGGAGTGCAGCTCGCCGAGGCAGAACATCCTCTGATGGTCGAGATGGACCCGGTCGCGCTGCATCCACAGGTAACAGCGGTGCTGGTCCGTGGGCTCAACGGAGTACTCGAGAGGCGCCTCGGCCATTCCCAGATGAGGGCAGACGGTCTTGTCGCGCTTTTCTTGCACCATATTCATGTCCAGCGGCGCCGCACCGGGCTATCTCATCAGCGTGAATACGCTGATCAGCCTGATTACAGCGGGGCCGAGTATGACCGTGAACATTGCTGGCAATATAAACAGCACCAGAGGGAAGAGCATTTTTACCGGCGCCTGGTGGGCCTGCTCCTGGGCGCGCTGTCGCCGTTTTATGCGCATGGCGTCCGCTTGTACACGCAGGACGCTGGCTATGCTTGAACCGATCTCTTCGCTCTGAACGAGCGCTGCGATAATGGACTGCAGGTCGGCGACCCCGGTACGAAGGCTGATGTCGCGCAGCGCTTTGGAGCGCGCCTTGCCGATGCTCACTTCCTGCAAAGCGCGGCGGAATTCGTCGGCCAGCGGTCCTTTGGTTCGGGAGACTACTCTCGCCAACGCTGCCTCCAACGTTAGACCGGCCTCGACGCAGATTGTCACCAGGTCCAGTGTGTCGGGCAGGTCCTTTTCAATTCGTTTCTTTCGCCCTGAGATCTTGCTCTTCAACCAGAGGGTGGGAAGCATATAGGCGCCCAGTCCGAACAAGGCCGCGGCGATGGCGAACTCTTTTAGCTCCGGGTTTCGGCCGCTGGCTAGCCTGGCCGTTCCGAGATATAGCGCCGGCAGAAGGATGCCGCCGACGTTAGCGATGGTCTGGAACTGGCCCGAGGTAAGGCCATGGGGCTTGCCAGCCAGGAGCAGTTGCTCCTCCGTCTTTTGCGCCAGGTTCTTTGGCGTGAGAGAGCCGCCTATCTTTGCCAGGCTGTTCAAGATGGGAGTGATGACGCGTTGCGAGAAAGGCTTGGCCAGGTCGCCCGCCCGGCGGGAGGCGATGCCATAGCCGTATTTCTGCAGCCGCCCTTCCACCGCCTCCGAGTGATGGCTGAAGGCCAGAATCAGTACGGCGACAGAGACGAACACCAGGATCGGTATTATTGCCAGCACTGGAATCTACACCTCAATCGCCGTGATGCGCCGGAGTATTATGAAGCCAATTATTTCCATGACAAAGGCAGCCCCCAGCAATGCCTGCCCCGTCGGGTTGTTCAGAAGGTCATTGATGTAGCTTCTAGAAGCCACAGACAGGATGGCCATCAGGAAAACCGGAAGAGAACCGACGACGTAGGCGGAGAGCTTCACCTCGGAAGTCAGCGACTGGACTTCGCGGATCATCTCCACCCGCCCGCGGATCATGCTCGATATCTTGTCCAGAATCTCCGCGAGATTGCCGCCCACCTGTCTTTGAATCAGCATGGCGGTGACGATGAGGTCAAGGTCGTAGCTATTGACCCTCTTCGCCAAGTTTATCAGCGCTTCCTCGGTGTGGGTGCCGAGACTCATTTCCGTCAGTACCTGCGCCACCTCTTCTGATATCGGCTTTGGCAACTCCCGGGAGACCATTTCAAGCCCCTGGACGAAGCTGTAGCCGGACTTCAGTGAGTTGGATATCATGGTGGTCAAGTCCACGAGTTGATCATTGATAGCCCTCAGCCTCCGCTGCTGGCGGCGCTTCACGTAGACTTTCGGCAGGTAGAAGCCGACTCCAGCGAACGTGAAGGCCAGAAGCGGCGTGAGGCCAGCCATTATGGGAACCAGCGCCAACGCCAACGCGCAGAGCAAACGCAAGAGCAAGTACTCTCCCACCTTGAGGGGCAGCGCAGCGCGCGCGAGATCGAGGGCCACTCCCTCGGTGAAGTGAGCTTGTCTTAAAAATAAGTCCAGAACACTTACAGAACTGAGACGCCGGTCGCGCATGATGGCGGCTGCGCTAGCCGCATCGTGCTCCTGGTTGGTGGGAGAGGCGTATCGGTTCAGCCGCTCCCGGACCAGCCGCGTACCCTGGTTCATGCTGGCAATGCTGAGCGCCAGGAGTGTGACGCTTAAGAAAACAGCGAGCGGGATTATCCCCGCGGTCAGGTCCATATGCTGCCCCCCGCAGGGGTAAAGATGCCGGGCGGCAACGTGATGCCCCGCGCTTCCAATTGCTCGGCCACCTTTGGCCTTAATCCGCTGGGCACGAGGGCGCCGGTCCTGGCGCCGTCCGAGGTCTTGGCGTAGCGGAATTCGAAAACGTCTTGAACGGTGATAATCTCCCCCTCCATGCCAGCTATCTCGGTGATCTGGACCACGTGACGGCTGCCGTCCATCAGCCGTTTCAACTGAATTACCAGATGGATGGCGGACGATACCTGCTCGCGGATGGCCTTTGCGGGCAGGTCCATGCCCGCCATAAGCACCATATTCTCGATTCGAGCCAGCGCGTCGCGCGGCGAATTGGCGTGGACGGTGGTCAGAGACCCTTCGTGGCCAGTATTCATGGCTTGAAGCATGTCGAAAGCTTCCCCTCCGCGCACCTCACCTACGATTATGCGGTCGGGCCGCATGCGCAGGGCGTTGCGCACCAGGTCTCTCTGTAACACTGCTCCCCTGCCCTCCGTATTCGATGGGCGAGTCTCCAGACGCACGACATGGGGCTGCTGCAACTGCAATTCGGCCGGGTCCTCAATAGTGATCACCCGTTCACCGCGAGGGATAAAGGATGAAAGAACGTTCAGCACCGTGGTCTTGCCAGTGCCCGTGCCCCCGGAAACGACTATGTTCACCTTCCCCTCCACGCACGCCCGCAACAGCTCAGCCAGTTCAGGTGTGAAGGTGCCCAGGTTGATGAGATCGTCCATGGTCAGCGCATCCCGGGAGAACTTGCGGATGCTGATGACGGGGCTGTCCAGCGCTAAAGGAGGGATTATGACGTGTACCCTCGATCCGTCGGCGAGGCGGGCATCCACCATGGGCGAGGCTTCGTCGATATGACGGCCCAGGGGCCCGATTATCTTGTCAATCATGCGCATGATATGGTGGTTGTCTTTGAAGACTTTGCTGCTCAGACACAGCTTGCCTTTGCGCTCCACGTACACCTGGTTAGGCCGATTGACAAGGACCTCTGTGATACTTGAGTCCTGTAACAGGGGTTCCAGCGGACCCAGGCCGCACACCTCGTCGGCTATCTCCACGGATAAGCGAGAGCGTTCCTGTCTGGAGAGGGGGACCTCCTCGTTCATCAACATCATCCCTGCGGCCGACTCCACGGATGGCCTGAGGCTGGACGGGTCTTTGCCTCCCACCTTTTGAAGGTCCAGTTCCTTTATCAGACGCTCGTGGATCTTGAACTTGAGGTCGATAAAGGGATCGCTGGGGACCTCTCCGGCCTGAGCCACGAGCGCCTCCGAAACTGGCACCCATCTCTCGCCGCTCTTTGCTGTCGGCTCCGAAATCAACACCATAGCCGTTCCCTTCTTTCCAGCGGCGCCTGACTACTTTCCGAATATTCCGAGCAATTTCTTGCGCTGTTTCTGTACTCCACCGAGAATCCTCGCTAGATCGGACACATTACGGGAGACCTTGCCTGCCGACTTCGCCAGTACGAAGGGTTCTCCCACCTTAATGGATTCGACGACAAGGGTGTCATAGGGTATTTTCCAGAAAATCGGGTAGTCCAGCGCCCTGCCCACCTCGGCATGCGAGATACCGTCCGGCATGTAGGCGTCGTTCACTACAATCTTTACCTTGCTGCCATAGGGATGCTGGGATTTCAACAACTCCAGCACGATCCTGGAGTTCTTCAGGCAGGTGATCTGCGGCGTGGTGATGAGAAAGATCTCGTTGGACAGTTCAAAGGCGGCCAGCACCGTGGCGCTGAGATTCGGCGGCGTATCGATCACCACATAGTCAAAGAGTTTGGCTAGCAGCATGATGATTTTCCTGACATGCTGGCTGTTTATCAACTCTCCAGCTTTCATTTCGTTGGGAGCGGCCAGTACCTTCACGCCGGAGCTATGCATGCAGAGAAACCCCTCAATCATGTCCGATTCAACGCGATCGATGATTTGGACGAGGTCGAGGACAGTCTTCTCGGGAACGACGTCCAACATGAGGGGAACGTCGCCTTGTTCCAGGTTGAGGTCGAGGAGCGCTACGCGTCGCTCCGTTTCCAGAGCAAGGGCGACCGCCAGGTTAGCAGCAAGGGTAGTCTTGCCCGTGCCGCCCTTAGCGCTGAAAACGGTGATCACCTCCCCCTGGGCTCGAGCGCTGACGGTGGAGCCGCTGGAGAGCAGAGATTTTCTATGCTGTTCCGCCGCGTAAATGCTCTCGATGGCGGTCGCCAGGTCCTCGGCGTTCAGTGGCCTCACCAGGTATTCCTTGGCTCCAGCTCGCATCGCTTTGCGCAAGCAGTCGCGTTCGCCGATCGATGATAGCGCGATGATCGGGGCTGTGCCGGTGAGGGCGAGAGACTCGAGAATGCGTAGCGGACGGGCCAGAGGCTCCTCCAGGCTCAACAGGATGACATGGGGCGCCACGTCTTCGGCCGCGGTCAGCGTTTCCGTGCCCACCCCGGTTTCGCCGACGATAATAACGTCTATCGCGCTGGCGGCGAGCAGCTTCCGCAAAGCAGCCCGCTCCTTCTCCCGGTCGTCCGCGATCAATAGCTTAATGCGCTCTTTCATGGTAACCTGCCTCAGCGCGGGCCAGATATCCAGGCCGCCGCCACATACCCCTGTCGGTCAGTACCAGGGATAGCTATTCTGTACCAGTCCGCTTCCTTGCTCAGGACGGTTAGCTCGGTCCCAAAGGGGAGGGACTCGACTACGCTTGAGCCGATGGACGGCGCGCTCCTGACCTGGGCGTTGTCGACTATCACCACGCTGCCGTTGGCCGCCATCACCACCACAGGCGTCATGCCCACGCTGTCCTCAACTATTTCAGCGGGCTCAAGGACGAGGCCCGCCCAGAAGTTGGTCAGTTTGAACTCATTCAGGAATCTGACGTGCCCAACCACAGTGACACTTGAGCCGGCCGGCAAGCTCCCTCCGAATCCCCACCGGTAGGGGAACTCCACCGGCGCCTGTCCGGCGAAGTTGAGGCCCACCCGGTAGGCGCCTGCCTGCGATGGGTAGGCCTGAGAATAGAAGGTCTGCCCTTGTATATAGGTGAATCCCGGTCCCGGCCCCTGACTTCTGATGTCGACAGTGGACGTGTTCTTTACGGTGATCTCGACCTTCATCGTGTCGCCTATCCTGAGCTCTGTCGGGGAGATGGAGACAGAAGTAATGCGCGCCTGCCCCTGCTTCAAAGGCGCCTGTATGTTTCCCAGAGTGGCCTGGCCCAGCTCAACCTGTCTCGTGTCCTTGTAGGGTCGCAAGACTATGCGCAGCTTACCGCGTTCCTCGGCCAGCACCAGACGTTGAGCCTGTTCAGGGTCCACGGCCACGGTGATGGATTTGGCCTCCGGCTGCGGCTTGGGTCTGCTCGTCGCTGGTCTTGACGGTGTGAGGCCCACCATTCCACTTCCCCTCTCGATGATCGTGCTCGTGTCCGCCACCCCCTCGATTGTTTGCGCCACGGCGAGTACCTCGATGTCCTGCAGCACGAACAAGGCTGAGTCCTTTCCAAAAGTCTTGGCATCGAAGACGGCGATAACGTCAACGTGGTCTCCAGGCAGGATTAAGCCGCCGGTCCCCGTCACTTCGTTGACCTTAATGGCGACGGCTCGCTTCGACGGGGCGAGCATGAAGGCCAGACCCGATTCGGCCCGTTCCAGGGAAAACTTTTTGGACAGCACCTGCTCGCCGGCCGTTATGGGCAGCCGGGTGACTTTGCCTTCAGCCTCGGTCAAGGACGTCAGGGCATCCGGGTGTTTTGCCGACAGGGGCATCTCTTCCAGCTTGAGCATGGTCTTGGACAACTTGGTCCGCGAGGGGATGTCAGCCGCGGCGACTACCACTCGCGTCATCTCAACGGGCGGGGGCGGCAGCGCCGCCTTCTGTTGCACATACTGATAGGATACTAGGGCAGCTACCAGGCCCAACATGAGCGCCAGAATCAAAGCTTTTCTGCGTCGTATGGCTCCCACTATCTGGTTCCCTTCTGTATATTGGCTGGTCCCGACTTGTCGGGTTTAGCCGACTGGTTCATCTCCAGAGGCGAGCGCCAATGAGCCCCTCCAGGGGCGCTCCTATGAGCGCCTTTCCGAAGCCTTTGGCATTCGCCAGGAAAACGCCGGTGACGTACATATGTCCGCCTTGATCGAAGCGGCCGTCAAGATAGAAGGCAGCGAAACCGGTGATCTCCACAGGTCTGCTCTTCCCTGTGGCGGCGTCCCATGAAGCATCGGAGATAAGGGGTATAAGCCCGATCCGGTAGCCGTCGATATGCGGCTTGAACCCGGCGGGCGGATTGTCCGGGTCGTAGTTGTCAGGGTCGGCCAGAATCCAGGCTGGCTTATCATACTGCACGCTCATATCCAGCAAGTAGTCCACGCCCACTCTCGTCGGCCCCACCATGTTGCCTGTTTGCGGGTCAACCCACCAGGAATACGGATTAGGTGGGGCGTAAGGCGGCATCGCGCCTCCAGGATCGTCCCATCCGTTCCGGATGTAGCTCAGATAGCTCGTGGCGCCCTCGCCGGGCGGCAAGTTCAGGGGGCCGAAGTTGCCCGGTCCGCCCCTATCGCCTATGGCGCCATACTTGAGCACAACGTAGCCCTCGTCGGCCTGGCTTGCGGGCACGCCCCAGGGCCAGACGCCTACGGGCGGCACCTGGGCGACGATGGCGGTAGCGCTGGCATCCACGTCCGCCACATCGAGCCCTAGAATCCGCGCGAAGGTCAGGTCCACGCGGCGCCGGGCCGTGAACTGAAGGGCGTCGTTGGGATTGAAGATGGTCATTATCGTCCTGGCCGTAATCTCGGTGCTCGGAATCCCGTTGTAGGCTGCGTACTCGCTGCCCTTTGCCACGGCGTTGGCTGGATCAGAGGGAAGCTCCCACGCTCCCGCCAGGGCGGCCCCATCCAGCCCGACTTGAAGTTGGCGGCGCGTCTCGTAGATCATTCCCACGTCCACAGCCATGGCAACGAATCCCATCAGCCCCACCGACGAAAGGGCCACGGTGAGCACCACAACACCTCTCTCGTCCTTTCGCCAGGCGAACATCCTCTTGACTATGTTGCTTACCACCTCAGCCCCCACCCCACCCCAACAACAATGTGGCTCTTTCTAGGAGTCGCTTAGCGCCACAAACGGGCGCCGAGGAGTCCGTTCAACGGAGCTCCCACTATGGCCCTGCCCATGGCTCGGGCCTCACGCAAGAAGACAAGGTGAATGTTAATCGTCGCCCCCGAACCGTCATAGCCGATGAGGTAGGTAGGAACGAATCCTGTGATCTCCACCGGTTGACTCCTGCCTTTGGCTGCGTCCCACGACGCATCGGAGACCAGCGGGAAATATCGGATACGATAGCACGCAATGCTCGGAATGAAGCCGACCGGCGGGTTGTCAGGGTTGAAGCTGTAAGGGTCAGCCAAAAGACAGGATGGGGGGTCGTATGCGGCGCTGTTTGCCAGGACGCTGTTCAGGGCGTCCTGCGTCGCGTTGACCATATTCCCCGGCTTAAGATCGATCCACCAGGAATAAGGGTCCGGTGGGCTGTAAACTGGCATTGCCCCTGTCGTATCATCCCAACCGTAGGTGAAATCGTATACGTAGTCCTCCGTACCCCCCGGGGGAGGATAGTCGGTTGCCCTTACGGTCCCTGGGACCCACTCACTGCCGGGCGGTCCCATGGACAGTACCGTGTAGGCGCTTCCCGCATCGCTGACTGGCAGAAGGATTGGCCAGAGCGCCTTGGGTTGAAGCTGAACCGCGATGGCCGTGGCGCTAGCTTCCACCGCGACAGCATTCAAGTTCAGCACCCGCCCAAAGACGAGGTCCACGTTCCGCACTGTTCTCACTTGAATGCCATCGTTCGGGTTCAAGATGCTCTGGATAGTAATCGTGATCTCGCCAGAGGAAATCCCGTTATGGCCGGCGTACTCTTGAGCCTTGCTGGCGGCGGCAGCAAGGTTGTTTGGCAGCTCCCAGGCCCCAGCGAGAGCAGCTCCGTCGGCGCCGGTTTGAAGCTGGTGACGGACCTCATAGATTGCTCCGAGGTCGACGGTTAGCGCGAGAAAACCCACGAGAGCCACAGACGAGATAGCGACGCCCACGACCACAACTGCCTCGTCGTTCCGGCAAAAAGCGCGGGCTCTCTCGTAGAACCAGAACACCGTTCACTCCTCATTCTGAGCGCATCACCGATTCTGCCGATAGCTGGAAGCTGGGCCAAATGCTGGCCATCAAGGGAGAGATCATATCCACAATGTAGTCTATGCGAACGGTAACGGCAGTGTCGTTCGCGGTGCTGACTACCGAGAAAACGGCTGGATCGTGACTGATTAGACCTTCGGTTCTGCTGATGATCTGGTCCCGGACGGCGGTCTCCAGGGAAGAGAAGCTCGGATATGCCGGATCGCCGACTCTGACCGCTCCCCAGCGAGCCGCCTCGCGAGCCTCATTGGTGATAACAAGCCAGCCGCCGAAGACCCGGCCGCCTTCCATTACGCCTTGCATCAGCATGAACAGAAGAAGGCCAACAAGGGCGAACTCTACGGTGCCGGCTCCATCCACGGACTTTACTTTGCGTACCACGAGGCCGCCTCCCCACCCAGCCTAAATGCGCATCGAAGCCGCACCCTGTATCGCCGCCGAGTCGGACCCGCCGAAAAAGAGGTCTCTGGCCAGGGGCCAGACAGCTACTCGAAGCGAGACGGTTACTTTTACTCTTTCTCCAATGGAACGACCGGCAGGGAACTGAACGATTACGTCGCTGGCCGCGTAAGGCTGCACGTCTCCCCGGGCGGCGAGGCCAGCGTCAAGGTATTCCAAGGTCTTTTGCTTCACCTGATTGACCACGTCGCTCTCCGTCATGTTGCGGTCGGCGCCGAATACGGCCGCGTACCTCGCGCCCTCGCGCGCGGCGTTAGTGGTGACCAGCCAGGCATTGAAGAGGCGGCCGAAGTCCCACACCCCGGAAACCAGCAGCACGAGGATCATCCCCACCAGGGCGAACTCCACCACACCCGACCCGTCCTCGCTCCTGGCGCCGCGATGGTTTGAAATAGATCCGATGAATTTCACCGCTGCCACCTCCACGCCTGCTGCTAATGCAGATACTGGAGATATAGCGCGCCCAGCGTTCCCAACCCGATGGCCACACCGTAGGGCAGGCGCACCGAAAGGCTTTCCGGCCTCTCCGCCGTTTGGAGAGATATCCGCGCGGTCAAGGCTGGCGGAACGTACGCGGCCACGCCGGAACCCAATAGCGGGTTAAGAAGGTAGCGAAGTAATGGAAGGACGCTCTTTCTCTTGATCACGATTGCGATCGCCATGAGGCCGCCGATCAGGGCGGCGTAGCCGCCGGTCCACAAAATGAAAGGCGACCCCTTGAGAGCGCCAATGGCCATTAGAAGCTTGACATCTCCGGCGCCCATGCCTCCTAGCAGGTAGGGGAGGAGAAGCAGGGCGGCGCCGATCAGCCCTCCGGTCAGGCTGGAAAGGATGCCAGCCTGACCGGCGTAGACAGCGTTCAAGGCGATGCCGATCCCGATCGCCGGCACCGTCTGCCAGTTCGGTATTCGGCGCGACCTAACGTCGGTGTACAAGGCGCCGAATACCAGGGCGACGAGAGCGCTATTGATGAGATGCATGGCCAGTTCAGGAATCATTCTGTTCTCTCAGTAGTCCCCGCCGGCGCCTTTTCCGTGGGCCCGGCAGCCCCGAGGTCATGGCAGTCCCCGGCGTCTCTGCCTAGGACGTGGGTATGGCGCCGATGGTTGTCGACATATTCTGGAACCAGATTTGGAGGTTGTCTCTCAGCGCGGTCATCCCCGCTATCACTGCCAGCGCGAACAAACTGCCGATAACGGCGAACTCCATGGACTCGAAGGCTTCTTCGTCTTTCCAGAACGCAGTCGTTGCTTTCAGTTCCCTTATCCCTTCTCTCGAGGCTCCCGCACCTGGTGACATGTTTCGGGTGCGGGAGCCTCAGCGGCGGGCTCCCGCCAAGCCAGTTCGGCGAGGTCCTGCGCCTTCAACTACGATGTCGGCAGCGTGCCTACAGTGGTGGCTATGCCAGCGAACCAAGTTTGAAGGTTGGTGCCGAGCGTGGTTGCCCCGGCTATGGCTGCGATCGCCACCAGGCCAGCGATAAGGGCGAACTCCATAGTCTCGATGGCCTCTTCCTCTTTCCAGAACCTTGTGATGTATTCCATTTCGATGAACCTCCTTGATTTTTTCCGTCTTGAGTTTGTCCAGGGTTGCGTCTGACTTATCCTGCTACTGAGTGTGGTCGTTTCTTTGCTTCGGTTGCCATCCCCTCCTTTCTGCCTCTCCCCCGGCGCTGCGGGCCTGCCAGCCTGGTCGCTCTTTCGAAAAAAGCAAACGCCCGCTGCTCCCTGTCCTTTGCGAGCCACGGACGTAATCTTCAGTAAGATATCATTGAATGGCTTGTCTGGTTGTCACGGCTGCTTCTTTCGGCAACCCGGCTGCCTTAGTTCTGTTCCTCCGCCCCAGCCGCCCTAGTCCATCCCGAACCACAGGCCCGTAGCTTTGCGTCTCCAACTTTCGCTGGATTTGCTCTTGTCGGTGGAGCTTGGCCTATAGGCTTTCTCCTTTCCAATCCGTGTTACGTTGTTCACTAAGTCATATTATCGACATTTATTTGCGGAGGATAAAGAGAACGGGCGTGTTGCACCAGGGTGGGTTCAGTGTGTGCTGAAATATCGGGACCTATATGCTGTGAGGTTGAAGGAGGCTATAGATGGAGAGAGACGGGATGGGTGACAAGACGTGATGTGAGGCTTTCCGGCAGCGGCTGGCTGCAAAGGATGTGTTCGCCCATTCTCAGGTGGTTGGATAGGCATTCCTGCCCGTCCACACCCGACAGTCTGGAAAGGCTGTCCTACCGGGTTCGCCCATCCTCGGGTGCGAAGCCAGTGCTCCAAGTACGATGTAACACTTGTAGTTTCGGATGAAGCCAGCCGTAGGGTGGGTGCAGCCCCGATGCTTGGGCTTTCTGGGAGTCCCTGATGCGTCGGGAAAATCGGGACTGCACCCGACAGATCCAATCGGCGGTGGTGAGTCACGCTTCGCTCCACCCTCGGATTAATCAATGTTACACCGTACTAGGGGCCGAAGCGCGCTCCGAAGGCGGTCAACTTCGCCCGAAGAGCTTCCTCGCTGGCGAAACCGCCGGAGTAGTCTCTGACGACGCCTTCTCTGTCGACGAGGAAATTGGCCGGTATGCCTTTGACTCTATAGGACGCCGCCACAGCCCCATTGGAATCCAGAAGGACGGGAAAGGTCAAGCCGGCCTGGTTGATGGCCCGGGCCACTGTCTCCTTGCTCTCCTTGATATCGACGAGCACAATGGCGAACCGGTCTGACTCTTTCCAGATGTTCTCAAGAGCTGCCAGCTCCTGACGGCAGTACGGTCACCAGGAGGCGCCAAAAACCAGGAACAGCGGTTTCCCCCGCAAGCTGTGCAGGCTGATGGCTTCTCCCGCCAGCGTCGGCAGTGAGAAGAGAGGCGCTGGCTTGCCAACGAGCCCCTGAGGGGTCTCTGCCGCTGGGGGCTGAACCGACGTTGCCGGCTTCTGCGGCGCGCCTGCGAAGGGGCTGCACCCGTTAGCGGAAACGATAGTGAGCACACCGACGCCAAGAGCCAGAAACAAGATGCCCGCATTCTTCCCCAATGTGGATTCCTCCAGTAATTACACTATACTCCAAAATGCTCAGTAGAGGAAGCATGCCACCCTCAGAGTCATGTCATGCTGGGAATAGTATAATGGGTCTATGGGGATTGCTACGAAAATAGGTCGTTTAGATACCGCGCACTAAAGTACGCGGCATAGGTGCGCACCGGAGCCGGTTCCCGATGCCTCGTACTTCAGTGCGAGGTCAAAGAAAGCCATTTCTATCCTTGGCGGTGCTGGTGTCGACCAGCATGATGGATTGGTACTTTTCATATCGCTACGGAGGTGTCCTATGGCTGCAGTCAGACGTGCGGATGTCAGTTGGGAAGGTGGCCTTGTCTCCGGCTCCGGCGTGGTAACCGCCAGCTCAAGCCAGGCGTTCCAGAAATTGCCCGTGACCTGGGCCTCGCGGACGGAGTCCCCAGATGGGCGCACCAGCCCGGAGGAGCTCATCGCCGCAGCCCACGCCAGTTGTTACTCTATGGCTCTGGCGCATGGGCTGAGCCAGGAAGGGAAGGCGCCCAGGAAGCTGGAGGTTAGCGCCGCCGTCACCTTCGACAGGGTCGATGGCAACTGGCGCGTTGTCTCGAGCGCGCTGAAGGTGAGAGGCTGGGTGCCCGGACTTGATGCCGAGGGTTTCCGAGTAGCCGCTGAGGCGGCCAAGGACGGCTGCCCCGTCTCCCAGGCCCTGAAAGGGAATGTAGCTCTCAGCGTGGAGGCGACGGTGGAGACAAGTTGAGGTCTGAGTTCAGACCCTATCTCTTACTGCTAAGTAGTCCAAACCAGGAGGCGGGAGAGGATGTGGGGAAGACCGGATTCCGATAGTATAAGTATGCGTTTGGCGCTGAAAGCTGGCTTTATCGCTGTGGGCATCCTGTTGCTGGGCGCGACGTTCTTCTTATTTGCGAGCGCCGGGTTACCAGAGGCGGCGCCCTCGCTGGAGAGCGCCAAGGTCTTCGACCGCAATGGCCGTCTTCTGTACGAGGTCCCCGTTTCCGATGAGGGCAGCCATACGGGCCTCGCCCTGTCCGATATCTCGTCTTTTCTGAAGCAGGCCACGATTGCCACCGAGGACTCTTCCTTCTACCAGAATCCAGGGGTGGATGTGTTCGCCCTGGGCCGGGCGCTGCTCCAGAACCTTCGCGGTGGAGAGGTGGTCAGCGGGGGCAGCACCATTACGCAGCAGCTCGTTCGCAGCCTGTACTTCACGCCTCAGGAGCGCTCCTCCAGAAGTCTGCTGCGGAAGCTTCGGGAAACAGTGCTGGCCTTCCGTCTGGCTCGGGAGCTCGAAAAAGACAGGATTCTGGAGCTGTACCTGAACCGCGTCTACTATGGCAATCTGGCCTACGGGGTAGAGGCGGCCGCCAGGACCTATTTCGGTAAATCGGCGCAGGACCTTGACCTCGCCGAGGCGTCCCTTCTGGCCGGGCTTCCTCAGGCTCCCAGCCGCTACGACCTATTCAGCCACTTGGAGGCGGCGAAGGAGCGCCAGGCCACCGTTCTCTCGCTCATGAAGAAGGCAGGCTACATCGATGAGGTGGAGGCGAAAGCAGCTCGGGAAGAGCCGGTGCAGCTAGGCAAGGCCCCCTTTCCCATCCGGGCGCCCCATTTCGTGGCCTACGTGCGGCAATGGTTGGAGGAGAAGCTGGGGTCCGAGGCTATGGCCCAAGGCGGCCTTCGCGTCTACACGACGCTGGACCTGGATATGCAGATAACGGCTGAGAACATGCTCGTGCGGCACCTTTCGAACCTGAGGGAGAACGACGCCTCAAATGCCGCTCTGGTGGCTTTAGACGTCGCCACGGGCCAAGTGCTGGCTATGGTGGGCAGTCCCGATTATTTCGACGCGTCCATCGATGGGGCAGTCAATATGGCCACCGCTCCTCGGCAGCCGGGGTCGGCCGTGAAGCCCATCACCTATGCCCTGGCTCTGAGCAAGGGATATTCCGCAGCCACGCCTCTCCTGGATGTGCCTACCACTCTTCTTACCAGGCGCAACCAGCCTTATGTCCCGAACAACTATGACGCCATCTTCCGCGGCCCGGTATCCTTGCGCTACGCGCTGGGGTCCTCCTTCAATGTGCCCGCGGTACGGGTGATGCAGGATGTCGGCGTGGATGCGTTCTTGAGGCTGGCTTCGGATCTGGGAATCACTACACTGGGCGACGCGGATCGCTACGATTTGAGCGTAACCCTTGGGGGCGGCGAAGTGTCTCTGCTGGAACTGACGGGCGCTTACGCGGCCTTCGCCGCTGGTGGCGAAAGGAGGGAAAGCAGTCCCGTCTTGCGCGTGGAAGATGCCCAAGGCCGCACGCTCCATCGCTGGCAGGGAGGGCCGGGCCGCCGAGTAGTTAGCCCGCAGGTCGCCTATCTCATCACCGATATGCTGGCGGACAACAACGCCCGCGCTCCTGCTTTCGGTCTGAACAGTCCCCTGCGCTTGAGCCGCCCGGCCTCCGGCAAGACGGGCACCACCGGCGATTTCCGCGATAACTGGACCGTGGGCTATACGCCCGATATCGCGGTGGGCGTCTGGATGGGAAATGCAGACAACAGCGCCATGCGCCAGGTATCGGGGATAAGCGGCGCCGCGCCCCTGTGGCATGACTTCATGGAGGAAGTACTCAAGACGAATGCTCCGAAGGAATTCGCCCGGCCGCCGGGCCTGGTAGAGGCGGAGATCTGTGAGCCTACCGGGCTCAAGCCGGGCGACTGGTGCCCGGAGAGGCGCATGGAGCTCTTCATCGCAGGCACGGAGCCTGCCGGCACAGAGACCTACTACCGGCCGTTGCCCGTCCGCGATGGCGGGACGGCCCCGCGAGACCCGGAGAGGGTTTACACCTTCGTGCCCGAAGAGGCTATTCCCTGGGCCAGGGCCGCCGGCCTCCCGCTGCCGCCGCTGGTCGAGTACAGCGCAGCCGTAGACCATAATGATCGCGCCGATGTCGGCTTCTGGGTATCACTGGTCAGCCCTGGCCCGGAGATGCAACTGGCGGTCAGCCGAGAGATACCGCTCGATTCTCAGCGGGTGATCGTGGAGGCGGTGGCTGGGGGCGACCCGGAGAGGATAGAGATATACGCGGACGGCGACCTGTTGGCCGTGCGGCGAGAAGCCCCCTTCAGCGCCGCTTGGCGCCTCTCGCCGGGGGAGCACCGTTTCCGCGCGGTGGCCTACGATAGGACGGGGCGCAGGGTGGAGAGCAAAGTGGTGCGCGTGATGGTGATGCGTTGATATACGGGGGAACGTGAATTGAGCCCATCTGGTCTGTTCATGTGGCTAAAGCGTCCAGGTTCCATGTGGCGGGCGCCCTGGATCTGGTTGGCGCCAGCGGCCCTGGCGCTGCTGTTACTGGGTGGTCTTTTTCTCTGGGTAAGCCGGCCGCCAGCGGCGCCGCCGGAAGTGGTGGAAGAAGGGCCCAAGGGTGAAGAGGTCGGCCGCATGACGCCCGTGACGGTCGCCTTCAAGGGGCAGCCTGACCAGGCCAGGATCCAGCGCGCGCTCACCCTCTCTCCGGCCGTGGACGGCGACATAGCGTGGAAAACGAAGGAGGACGGCAGGGTTCTTGTCTTCCAACCGCGCTGGCCGGGCTATGCCCGGGGCGTCACCTACAGCGTAGGATTCGCCCCCGAGCCGGCCGGGTTACTGGAGGCCATAGCCTTCAATTTTACTACCGAGGGCAAGCTGAAGGTTGCCAGCGCCATTCCCGCTCCCGACAGCACAGAAGTGGGCACGGACGCCCATGTAGTCGTGGAGTTCAACCGTCCGGTGGCGCCCCTCACGCTGCTCCAGCAGCCGGCGAGGGGGGAAGTGCTTCGCTTCGATCCGCCCCTGGCCGGTGAAGGCAAGTGGCTCACTTCGACCAGCTACGTCTTCCGCCCCGCAGACGGACTGGCCCCCTCCACGCGGTACACTGTCACCGTTCCAAGGTCGCTGACCGACGCCCTGGGGGGCTCCCTGGAGGTCGATTACAGCTTCAGCTTCAGCACGGTGTCTCCCGCTATCTCCGATCGTTCCCCGGCTGACGCCAGCCTTTTTGTAGATCCGGGCACCCAGGTGAAGGTGGTCTTCAACCAGCCTATGGACAGGGCGTCGGCGGAAGCCCGCTTTTCCCTGGTGGGACCCGATGGAGCGCCTGTCCTGGGCACTTTCGGCTGGCCCGATGACCGCACGCAGGTCTTCATTCCGGACCGGATACTGTCCCTGTCCAGCAAGTACGAAGTGCGCCTGGCGAAGGGAGCGGCGGCCTCAGGCAAACCGGAGGCCGCCATCGCCGATGACAGCCGCTGGAGCTTCACGACGGTGGGCCTGCCCGGGATTGAGGCCACGAACCCGAGACAGGGCGAAACGGCCGCCACCCAGTTCGGCGCCGAGATCACCTTCAGCAATCCCATGGATACCGAGTCTGTAGAGAAGGCTATTTCCGTCTCCCCCAAGCCGGACGAGGGTGACCTGCGGTTCTTCTGGATGTCTACCGTTCCAAGAGGGCCACTAGACCGGACGGCGCGCATCCAGCCCGAGGACCGGAGACTGCGCGTCAATTTCCCGACGAAACCCTCCATGGGCTACACGCTGAGTATCGGCGCTGGGGCTGGAGACCGCTACGGCCAGCCTTTGCCGACCTTTACGTTGACCTACACGACGGCGCCGGCCAGGCCGTCTTTGTCTATCGCGCGGAGCGGCAGCGCGGGAGTCTTCGACGCTTCTGGAGACCTGAAAGCCCGCATAAGCGCCATCAACGTGTCCCATATCGACTTCGAGATTCTCGGCCTCGATCTGGACACCTTCATGAGGATAGAAGCCAGGCCAGACCAGGCGCCGGCGGGTCTGCCGCCAGTTCGCCGGTGGTCAGTGGACATCTCGAATCCTCCGCTGAACGAGGTGGCGGTCCAGGACGTGGCGCTGGTGACGGGGGAGGGAACGCCGCTCGGCCCCGGCTTCTACTTGCTTCGGACCACCAGCCCGGAGGTCTCCCGGCCCACGCCCGAGCAGATGCCCCTGGTGGTCACCAGGACGCACCTGATGCTCAAGCGGTCGGATAAGGAGGTCCTGGTGTGGGCTGTGGATATGTCTTCCGGCCAGCCTCTGGCCGACTTGGCGCTCACCATGTACGAGAATGATGGCAGCAAACGGACCTCGGGCCGGACCGACAACGATGGCGTCGCGGTGTTCGATTCAGAGAGGCCGCCAGACGGTTTCAGTGAGCGGCTCTATGTGGTGGCGGAGAGGCCGGGAGATGCCAGCATTGCGTCCAATCGCTGGGCTCAGGGCTTCCAGCCTTTCAACTTCCAGCTTCCGGCCAGCTTCTCGCGCAAAGTCTATTCGGGCTACGCCTATACCGACCGCCCTATCTACCGCCCCGGGCAGACGGTGTTCTATAAGGCTATCGTCCGTTCGGATAACGACGCTCGCTATGCCCTGCCCCCAGCCGATGTGTCTTTCGTCATCGTCATCACCGATGCCAGAGGACGGCTGGTGGAACGACGCACCGTGAAGCCGAACGATATGGGCAGCCTTGATGGGAAGCTCGACCTCAGTCCCGAGGCAGCTATCGGCTTCTACAATATGCAGGTATGGCAGGCGGACTCGGCGCCGGAGTACGGTCCGGATGGACGGATGAGGCCGGCGTTCCCGGGACGCTTCGTGCCTCCGGTGACCACCGCCTCCTTCCAGGTGGCGGAGTACCGCAAGCCGGAATTCGAGGTCACGTTGGCGTCGGACCAGCCTGAGTACGTCAACGGCCAGGCCATCTCCGCTCAGCTACAGGCGCGCTACTTCTTCGGGCAGCCTGTAGCTAACGCCGATGTCCGCTGGCAGGTGACTTCACGCCCCTACTTCTTCAGCTCGACAGAGGCCCCTTACTACAGCTTCAACGATCTCGACCAGATTTACGGACAGCAACGCCCGCCTGATTTCCGCGTGCGGAGGCAGCAGACGGGCAAGACCGATGCTCAAGGGCGTATGTCCTTCAGCATGCCTGCGGACGTGGGCGCAGATGTTATCAGCCAGGTCTTCGTCATCGACGCGACGGTCACAGACGCTAACCGCCAGCAGGTGGCCAACAGCCTGGAAGCAATTGTGCATAAGGGAGACTTTTACATTGGGATGCGGCCCGCCAGCTATCTGGTCCGTGCTGGCGAGCCTGCGGCGGTGAACTTGCTCACCGTAGACCCAAAGAGCAAACCGGTGGGCGATGTCGCGATGTCTGTCTCCATCTACCAAAGGCGCTGGCTCAGCGTGCGGGAGCGGCAGCAAGATGGCTCCTTCCTTTGGCGCAGCGTGCCCCAGGATACCTTGCAGGAGACTGTGGATCTGGCCACCGGCGCCGAGGGCAAGGGGTCGCTGACCTTCACTCCCGCCAAGGGCGGCACCTATCGACTGGTTGCGGAGGCCCGCGATTCCGCTGGGAATGCCATCCGCAGCGCGGCCTATCTCTGGGTCAGCAGCTCCGAGTTCATCGACTGGAGGGTAACCAACGACAACCGGATCGAGCTTCGCCCCGACAAGGACCAGTATGCCCCGGGGGACACGGCCAGGGTCCTGGTTACGGCCTCCTTCAACGACAGCCTGGGGCTGGTTACTGAGGAGCGCGGAACCATCGCCAGCCGAGAGGTCATGAGCTTCCCCACCAATAGCACTACTATTGACGTGCCTATCACCGGCGACCACATCCCCAATGTTTATGTGTCTGTGGCGCTTTTCAAAGGAGCCACGGCGGATAACCCTGTTCCCAGCTTCCGCCTCGGCTATGCGGAGCTCAAGGTGGTCAGCGATGAGAAGGTGATCAATATTTCGATCAGGCCGGACAAGGGGAAGACGGAGCCTCGCCAGAAGGAGACTTATACCATCGCTACCTCGGATGCGAAGGGACAGCCGGCGCCGGCGGAGCTTTCCCTGGCGCTGGTTGACAAGTCGGTCCTGACCCTGGCCGAGGATCGCGCGCCTAAGCCCTTGCAGGCCTTCTGGGCCAGAAGGGGCCTCGGCGTGCAGACGGCGGCGGCCTACGCTTTGTTGATTGATCGCCTTCTGCAAGTGACGCCTGTTCCCCCACCAGGGGAGGGCGGAAAAGGGGGGAGTGGCGGAGGCGGGCTGCCCGGTGAAGATCCACGTCGTCTGTTTCCGGACACAGCCTACTGGAACCCTACGTTACGCACGGATGCCCAGGGTCGAGCGACGGTTACGGTCGATCTGCCCGACACTCTAACAACCTGGCGTTTGACGGCTAAAGCGGTAGACCGGACCACCCGGGTCGGCGAAGCTAGTAATGAGATCGTGACCAGCAAGCCGCTTATCGTCCGGCCGGTGACGCCGCGGTTTTTCGTTGTTGGCGACTCTGTTCGCTTGGAGACGGCTGTCCACAGCTTCAGCGACCAGGCGCAGCAGGCTCAGGTGACGCTGAAGGCGCAAGGCCTGACTCTGGCTGATCCATCGCCGCAGGTCCTGAGCATTCCACCCGGCGAACTGCGCAAGGCGGCTTGGGAAGTGAAGGTACCCGTTGGCGATAAGGCGGTGGTAACCTTCGAGGCCAGGTCTGAGAGCTCGAGCGACGCCATTGAGCTGACTCTCCCGGTGTACAGCTATTCCACGCCAGAGGTGGTGGCCACCGCGGGGCGAGTGGGTGAAGAGCCGGTGACGGAAAGGGTCCAGGTGCCGGGCTGGGCCCCTAAGGACCGGGGCGAGTTGACGCTGGAACTCTCGCCGTCGCTGGCCGCGGCGATGAACTATAGCCTGCGGCAAGTTGACGAGTATCCCTATGAGGATACGGCGATTACGGTGAGTCGCCTTCTCCCCAGGATAGCGCTCCTGAAAGCCATCAACCAGCTCGGATTGCCAGATACGCAAGGACTGAAGGACAAGCTGCCCGGTCTGGTGACCTCTTCGCTACAACGTTTGTACAATGCCCAAGCTCTAGACGGGGGCTGGTCCTGGACTTCTTCCCCTGTCAATCTTGGCTTCACTCGCGGCCTCCCCGGTGAAGTCAGCAGCAACCCTGAGATCACCGCTTACGCCGTCGCGGGGCTCGCCGAGGCGAAGCGGGATGGTTTCCCCGTGGACGAGAGCGTCATGAGGCGGGGGACGGACTTCTTGCGCAGCTACCTGGGACTGGGCCGCGACGTGGCCCGCCCCCTGGACCCCAACACGCGCGCCTTTGTCCTCTATGCGCTGGCGGCGGCGGGACAGGGCGATCTCGGCCTGACCAATGCCCTGGCGCAGGAGAGAGCGAAGCTCGGCAACGACGGCAAGGGACTGCTGGCCCTGGCTATTCTCGCCCTGACTTCCAACAAGGATGACGTCCATCTGAAGGCCCTGATGTCCGACCTGACGACCAGCGCCGTCACCAGCAGCACGGGCACCCACTGGGAGGACCCGCCAGGCGACCGACGCACCATGAACAGCTCGACGCGCTCCACGGCCATCGTCCTCCTGGCGCTCTCTCGCGTCAGCCCCACCAACCCTCTGGTGGAGAGCACCGTGCGCTGGCTCATGGTGGCCCGTCGTGAAGGCCATTGGGCCACTACCCAGGAGACTGCTTGGAGCCTGCTGGCCCTTGCGGACTACCTGGGCGTCAGCGGCGAACTGAAAGCTGAATACAGCTACCAG
This sequence comes from Chloroflexota bacterium, assembly GCA_016190665.1. Lineage (GTDB taxonomy): Bacteria > Chloroflexota > Dehalococcoidia > JACPQD01 > JACPQD01 > JACPQD01. The sequence continues at coordinate 38,682 of JACPQD010000091.1, read as the reverse complement.
GTCCGTGTGAATGACCAGGTACGTCTGGAGAAGAAGGTCGATGCCAGCGTTCTGACGCAATCCGAGCGGCTGGCGCTGGAGATCAAAGACTTTGATGAGGATAACCGGATAGGAATGGCGCGTTCCCCCGCCGATGCCCCCGGCCGCCTTTACTACACGGAGACCTTAAGGTATTTCCCGCCCGGAGACAACGTCGAGGCCATCAATAGAGGCATCGGCGTAGGCCGCGAGTACCTGCCGGCCGCCGGTGGGAATGCCATTACCAGTGCTACGGCGGGCGATCTGGTCCAGGTGAGACTGACCGTGGTGGCGCCCACGGACTTGAACTACGTCGTGGTGGAGGACTATCTTCCGGCCGGGTTCGAACCCATCGATACGACCCTCAAGACCACGAGCCAGGCGGACCGCCAGTTGCTGGCCCAGCTCAGACAGGCGCTTCAGCCACGGCAGACGCGGCGATGGTTCTACGTGAATCCCTTCGAGCGGGCGGAGATGAGGGACAACCGCGTGGCGCTCTTCGCCACCTTCCTGCCCAAGGGCGTCCACCAGTATGTGTACTTGGCGCGAGCGACGACGGCTGGCGAATTTAGGGTGATGCCGGCGCGGGCCTACGAAACCTTCTTCCCCGAGGTCTGGGGCCGCAACGATGGGGTGGTGTTTACAGTGAGGCCGTAACTAAGAAGGTTGAATTATGAGGGATGAAGAGAAGAAGCAAGAGCCGAAGGGCTTGGACGTTCGGACGAAGGAACTCGCGTTACGGGTGATTCAGATGTATTCCGCCTTGCCAAAGTCGACCGAAGCACAAGTGTTAGGCAAACAGGTCCTGCGCTCTGGCACATCCGTTGGAGCCAATTACCGCGAGGCCAATCGGGCGAGGTCGAAACCCGAGTTCATCGCCAAAATCGGTGACTGTCTTAAGGAACTCGATGAAACCGCCTACTGGCTTGAGTTGCTGGCCGAGTCATCGATTGTTCCCAATGCGAAGGACGCCCTTGCTCCAATAGTCTTTCCCCTCGGGCGAGCGCATGCAATTGAGATACTCGCCTCCCACGCGGAGATCTATCTTGTTGACGGGCGAGGTGAAGTCTTTCGGTCGCCACCAGCGCTTCACGCGCTCAGGCTCCGTCCACGCCTTGAACACGACCTCACGCGGAGCGTCTATGGTCCGTGTAATGACAACCGCATCCTTCGCCGGCTCTTTCGTCGGACTGCTCTGTCTTGTAGCCATGTTTTCCTCTCCTTTCTTGCCTATTGGTGGACCCCATACGAGGCGCCCGATAATGGCGAGGTCGAGGGGCAGCGGTCAGGTTGTGATCACCGCCTCCCCCCCGCTCCGCTGCGAGCCGAATCTGTGAACGGCGCGAGCGTGGGCCCTGGCGGCCTCGACCTCACGGTTCCTGGGAGAAGAGGCGGTCACCAGGGAGGCGAGCAGGGTAGCGGATGCCTGTGCGACTGTGCCGACCGCGCGATTGAAGGCCGCTTCGTTGGCAACGGACGGTGTGGCGAATCCGCTGATCTTCCTCACGAACTGCAGGGCCGCCGCCCGGATCTCGTCCGCGGTCGACGGAGGATCGAAGTTATACAGGGTCCGGATGTTCCTACACACGCCTTTCACCTCGCATCATTGGCTGGCATCCTTCGGGACCATGTGAACCGGCTGCTGAACCATGCTTGTTCGACGAGGCAGGAGATAGACAACCTGGCGGGCTGTAGCGCATGCGGAATACCTCAATCGACCAGGCTCCTTGCCGTACGGACGAGCGCCAGGAGCAGGCGTGTCCCTCCGATTACTTTTGAATTTCCCAAGGAGACGTTAGCTGAAAATAGTTTCCGTCTGGGTCGGCGAAGGTTGCGATCCAGGAACCTTCCATTTCATACGGTTCCTTTATTACTCTTGCGCCCAGGGCTTTGATTCTGGCAAATTCGACTTTTACCTCTTTTGCTTCAAAGTTAAGTATGACTCTCTGGGGTTCTTTGGCTTTGCCTTTGACCTCTGAGTGTTCTCCAACCATGAAATACGCACTGCCTGCCTGCCAACCGTGCCAGCCCTCTTCCGCAAAATCGGCTGGCTTTCCAAGTACTCTTTCATAAAACTCCGCCAGGACTTCGGGTTGCATGGAGCCAATCATGATCGAACCGAGGTTCAGCATTCTTCATCCTCCTCAAGCGGACTTCCCGATAGCGGTATGGAATTGCCGCACCTGATTTGTTTCTCACAAAATGCCCTGGTGGTCCCTTGGCTACATCCCGGGGTTTGGCTGCAACATGGTCACGCGGTTGCCTTCCGTGTCGAAGAACGAAACGTACAGGCCAATGCCGGGTATGTCCACGGGCTCGTCGAGCACTTTACCGCTTGCTTCCGCTACCTTCTTCATGGACTCCTTGATGTCATCAACGCCGATAACCACCGATGGGTATTGAGCGGGCCAATCTTCCTTTTTGGGATAAAGACCCCCGTGGATTCTGCCGACTTGTTTCGGCCACCCCTTCTCGTCGACTTCGGTGGTCGTAACAAGCACGTAGTTACCCATGTCCTCTCCCAGCATCTTCGTCTGCCAGCCAAAGACAGCGGTATAGAAATCTGCCACACGTTTCCCGTCATCATACGGGCATTTCGAAATGGACGACCGGATTCATCTTCTTGCTCATACTGATGTTGCATCCTTTCTTATGAACTAAGAGGGCGCCCTCTCGCTTCAGCGTCCCTCAAACGCTTGCCTCAGAACCTCTATATCAATCTTCTTCATTGGCAGCAGCGCCGTCATGACTCTTTCGGATTTGGCTGCATCAGGGTCCTGGATCATCTCGGCCAGGATAGCAGGAACGATCTGCCAGGACAAACCATACTTGTCTTTCAACCAGCCGCATTGTTGCGCCGTTGCGTCTCCGCCTTCAGAGAGTTCTTCCCAATAGTAGTCCATTTCTTCCTGGGTCTCGCAATTCACCAGGAACGATATGGCTTCAGTAAAGGTGAACCGGTGGTCCAGGGCGCTGTCCATGGCGATGAACTCCTGTCCGGCGAGGGAGAATACGGCATGCATGACCGTCCCTTCCGGCTCCTGCCCGCCTTTGCCATAGCGCTCTATCCTGTTGATGTTCGAATCCGGGAATATGGAGACATAATGCTTCATTGCCTCTTCCGCTTTTCCGTGTTGCTCGCGGACAAACATCAAGTATGGCGTGATCTTTTGCGTGCGACTGGCAAGGATCAACTGCCACGAAAGGCCGTATTTGTCCTGAAGCCAGCCAAACTTCTCAGCGAACGCGTATTTGTCCAACTCCATCAACACTCTTCCACCATCAGTGAATCTGCGCCATAGCTCGTCTATTTCTTGCGGACGTTCACAACTCACGAAAAACGACACCGCAGGCGTGAAAGTGAAGATCGGTCCGCCGTTCAACGCGATGAACTGCTGCCCCTCAAGCTCAAATGTCAGGGTCATCACGCTGCCTTTTGGCCTCCCGGAGACCTTTGCCCCTGCGTCGCCATAGCGACTGACGCTCCCAACCTTCGAGTTCTTGAAGATGGAAGTGTAGAAACTCGCAGCCTCCTCAGCTTGGTTGTCGTACCAGAGGTGCGGCGTGATCTTCTGCATGTTCCGCTCCTTTTCGTTTCTCCTGGTCTTGCAGCCACCGGTGTTTCTTCGTCGGTCCGGTGTCGATCGTTGCTCCTGCGTGTTTTGCCTTCCACATCAATTGAAGACTACGGAATGGGGTATTGCATAGTCGTTACATGGTGGGGCCGATTATTGCAGAGTTGTATCGTTTCCATCGGCCGCGGCGGGGCCTCAGGAACACAACAAGGCACACGCCGGATTGACCGCGTGTGCCTCCGGGTTGGCGCGAGGCGCTGGTTAGCCTTGCCTGATGGCAGTGGGGGGTTGGGCGCTCGGCTTCGCGACGATCATCGCGAAGCTAGTCGTCGGTGGACTGAGCGGACTTTGTGGACCGAGTGGACGAAGGGGGCGATGACCGTTTTTCGGAGCGCACGCGGTAAAGGCGTTCGGTGAAGCCGCCGCCGGCTTCAAAGGCGGCTGCCTGAGCAGCGAGTTGGCGATCGAGCAGGCTGCAGGGAACCACCAGCAGCACAAGTACAGCGTTGGCGGCGTTTTCGGCAAACATGGGAGTGGACATTGTGGACCGGGTAGACGGGGTGGACGGTTGTTCCAGTCCACTCTGTCCACGTTCGTGCACTTCTTTGACCCATTGGGCCACTTCATCGGCAGTGGCGCACCTGCGGTCGATCAGTTCCTGCCGGCGGGGATCGTCACGACCCCAGATCAACAGGCCGCGCTGGCGCAGGAAATCCTCGTAGTCGAGCCGCAGCTCTTCGAGGCTGGCGCGCGCTACGTTTGTGAGTTTGAGTTCGGTCTTGTTAGAGGTTCCGGAGGCTTGACTTCCTTCGGCGATGTTCTGCACGCCCGACCGCGCCGCCTGCACCATCTGGTCGTGGGTACGGCTGCGCTTGTGGACATAGCGGTCACAAAAACGGACCGTTACGTCATAAATCAGTTGCGCCACCCGAAAGCTCTTGAGTTTTCGATAGCCACCGTGCTTCGGTATCAGCGGTTCGTTGGTGGTCATATCATTCGTTTGCCTTAGGCCGCGAACTGGTTCGGTGAGCGGGCGCTGCGCAAAGTCAGCGGGCCGGCCTGTCTATCTCTCTGGTCACCGCGTAGCCCCCCATGCCGCCCCAGCCGGGGCAGACCATGCAGGACGCTGACCCCATGCCGCCGGCGACGGTGATCAGGATATCCTCTGGCTTCTCCACCACGGGTATCAGGGCGCCGTCATCCGTGGTATCCACCCACCTAGGCCAGAAGAGTCGGCTGAGGTTGAGGTCCCTCGCCGCGCCCTTCAGTTCGCCCAGGCGCCGACGGGCGGTTTCGAAGAGGTGTGTTTTGACGTCTTTCTTTGACCAGCCCAGCTTGGCCACCGCGTCGGCGGCCAGGGGGCTCATGACCAGCAACGTCTGGCCCATAAGAGTCGAATTGTTGGTGCCCAGACTCGACATCACGTCGGCGATGCACCTCAGCATCTTCTCGGCCGGGTTACCGCGGCCCGGGACGTGGTGCGGCGCCTCGCAACCGATGACGGTGACTCCGTTGACGGCGTCCCTTAGCCCCCGGTCGACGTGGAGAGGCGCCCAGGGATTGGCCTCCTGGTCCTCGCCGATGCAGTAGGTGTACTTGCCCGGGTGGGAGAAGACGCACTTATCGATGTCCCCCGGGTAGGCGCCGCCGACGTTCCACAGCACCAGGCGGATGGCCCGGCCGATAGCGGCGTTGGCGCGCGAGCCGCCCCCGAAGACGCCGTCGCGTGTGTTGAAGCCAAGCTCGGCAACAATGGGGCCGCTGACGATGGTGAGTGGCGTGGCGGGATGGGTGGTGTCCTGTATGCCGTTCAGGTTGAACTGGGGCTCCAGCATGGCCTGCAGGGCGGCGATGACTACGGGGACATGCTCGGGCAAACAGCCGCCCATCACGCTGTTGATGGCGATCTTCTCGATGGTGGCGACGCCGTGCCTGGGCGGAATCTCCCCGATCTCCTCCCGCGGGTCCCGCGCCAGGTGTTCCACGATTCTGGCCACCTCGGAATCCACGGGAGGCGCCACGGGCAGTCCATCCGTCCAGCGGTTGGCATAGGCCAGCTCCTGCCACTCGAAGTAGTCCTGGACGGTGAATTTGCGGGACGAAAGATTCATATCGCTCTTTTCGTGACAGCCGCTGGCCATTCCCGTTCTCTTAGGATAACACTACAGGCGACCGTTCTTCTTCAGCCGCATCACCATCTCCTCAAAGCTGATCATAGGCTCGGTCGCTCTCTCGTCAAACGCTGCCGGGTCCTCAGCGTCCTCTGAAAGCGCCCCCTTGATGGCAATATTCACAAGCTCAGAAATCGATTGAGAGGTTTCAACAGCCTTAAGTCGCAACGCCGTGTGCAGGTCAGCATCGAGGTAAATAGTAGTCCGCGTAGTCTCTGGAGCCATGATGTCTCCTTCTTTGAGGTCTCAACGCTACAACGTCAATAACACTTGGCGCCGCCGGCTAGCACACCACCTCTTCCTCCACCAGCGCGTCTATCTCCCGCTTGGTCATGCCCATGAGCTCGCCGAGGACGTAGTTATTGTGCTCCCCCAGCGTGGGCGCGTGGCGCTTGATCCTCCCCGGGGTCGCCGAAAGCTTGAAAGGCAGGCCGACGACCACCTGCTTGCCGATGAGCGGGTGGTTGACCACCGGCGCCAGCCCGCGTCTGGCGACGTGGGGATCGGTGAAAATATCCTTGCTGCTCATGGAGGGGAAGGCCGCTACTCCCATCTTCTGAAGCTTGTGTGTCACCTCAAACTTCGTCTGGGAGGTGGTCCACTCGCCGATGAGCTTGTCGAGCGCCTCCTGGTTGCTCCAGCGGCTCAGCATGCCGCCGAAACGCTCCTCGCTGCTCCAGGCCGGATTGCCCATCGCCTTGCACAGGGCGGCCCACTCCTCCTCGTTGGAGACGGCGATGCTGATCCACTCGTCCTTGCCTTGGCACGGGTAGCAGTTGTGGGGCGCCATGACGCTGTCCCGGTTGCCGTCGCGGGCATCGTTCCTGCCGTTTATGGCGTAGTCCATAAGGGAGTCGCCGATGAAGCAGCTTGGCACCTCTCTCGATGCCAGATCGATGTTCTGCCCCTTTCCGGTCCTCTTGCGGCAGTTGAGGGCCGCGAGCACAGCGAAGAGGGACATGGTGGCGCTGCCGTAGTCCATGGGCAGCCTCATTTCAACCGGCGGCCCGTCCCGGTAGCCGGTCATCCAGCCCAACCCGCTGAGGGCGCCGAAAACGGAGGCGAAGCCAGCGTAGCCGCTCTCCGTGCCCCCGCTGCCTGAAGCCGATGAGCATAAGGTTATGATGTCCGGCTTTATCTTGCTCAGTACGTCGTAGCCCAGGCCGAGCCGGTCTATGACCCCGGACCGGAAGTTGTTGGCCACGACGTCCGCAGTGAGGGCGATTCTTTTCGCCAGGTCGATCGCCCGGGGCTTCTTGAGGTTCAGTGTCAGGCTCAGCTTGTTCAGATTGCCTTCGTTGAAGTGCAAGGACCGGTTGGGGTCGCCGGACTCGCGATAAGCCTCCGAACGCGTCCTGGTGTTATCCAGCCGCTTAGCGCTTTCGACCTTGATGACCTCAGCCCCCATAAGGGCCATCATCAGCGTGCAGTAAGGCCCCGCGCCGTACCAGGTGAAGTCCATTACTCTGGTCCCAGACAAAGCTCCCATTTCGCTTCCCTTCATGGTTATATCACCCCATCCCCTCTGAGGCGTATCAAGTCCTCGTGGCTGTAGCCGAGGCGGTGGCCGAGGATATCATCGTTGTGCTGGCCGAGCAGAGGCGCGCCGACTCCCGCGCCTACGGGAGTCGCCGAAAGCTTAAAAGGCATGGAGGGGTACTTCAGCCTGCCCGTCTCCGGGTGGTCGATCTCCGCGAAGAATCCGCGGGCGTTGAGATGGACGTTGTTGACCACATCCTTGGGACTGTAGAAGGGCCCGACGGGAACGCTCCTGGCCTGGCCGCCGTGATAGATCTCGTCCATGGTGCGGTCCTTCATCCAGTCCAGGATATGGGCATTGAGTTCGTCCCGGTTTGCGGCGCGCGCCGGCTTGGTCCTGTACTTTTCATCTTTGGCCCATTCCGGGCTGCCCATGAGGTCGACGAGCCCGGTCCAGTGATGTGGCTCATTGAAGGCCTGAAGGAGCACGTAGCCATCTTTGCAACGCATAATACCGCCCCATTCGTACTGCCTGGTGGCGCGGCTCTCCACAACGCCCTCGTTGGGGTACCGAGCGAGAACCCCCCTGTTCAGGGATATTAGCGCTTCCTGCATGGAGACGTCCACATGCTGGCCGCCGCCGATGACGTCCCTGGCGTACAAGGCGGCCATCGTGGCGCCGGCCGCTGTCGCGCCAGCTTCGTAGTCCCCCAGGTAGCGCCCCCCTCTGGTGGGCTCCCGATGCCAGAACTCGGGCCCACTGGACAGCAGGTAACCGTCGCCGCCAGCGTGGTAGACGTTCATATGGAAGGCCTTGAAGCTCTTGTAAGGTCCCGTCTGCCCGAAGGGAGTGACGGAGGTCATGACCAGCATGGGGTTTACCGCCTGAAGGGAGTCGAAGTCCAGGCCCAGCTTCTTCATGAAGCCCGGGGGATTGTCCTCAATCAAGATGTCCGTTTCTTTAATCAGTTGCTTGAAGGCCTTCTTCCCGGCCGGTTTTCTCAGGTTGAGCGTGATGCTGAGCTTGTTAGTGTTAAGGTAGAGGAAGAGGCCGCTGCGCTCCGGGTGAGGGATGTCGCGCTGGAAGGGGCCTCTGCTCCGGGCGGGGTCACCCTTGCCAGGCTCTTCCACCTTGATGACCTCCGCGCCCAGATCAGCCATCAGCTTGGCCGCGTAGGGGCCGCAGACCATGCGGCACATCTCTAAAACCTTGATTCCCTCCAGTGCCTTTTGGGTCATAATGCTGGTTAACCGCCTTTCTAATCGACCTCAGACCGCAGCGGTTTCCAAAACCGCTGCGGTCTCTCAGGAGGCGACGCGGCCGCACGCGACGGAGGGCCACGGTCCCTCGTGGCCGCCGTCGGACGCGACGGAGCGCGTCCCTCCGGGGATGTTATCCTTTTGGGGATGGGAGCACGATGGTGGCTCTCCCGGGAGCCGTCCCTCGTGGCCGCCGTCGGACGCGACGGAGCGCGTCCCTCCGAGGATGTTATCCTTTTCGGGATGGAAGCGCGATGGTGGCTCTCCCGGGCGCCGTCAAGTTGCCGCGCTGGTTCTCGGCCCACATCTCGCAATCGACGAGATGCTGGCCATCTTCGATGTACTTCTTAGTGACTTTGCCCCGGCACCAGCAGGTATCGCCGAGTAGATTGAACATGCGCAGCTCGGCGTAGAGCTTCTTGAGGAAGCCGTCGTCGCCCATCCAGTTGGTCAGCAGGTGCCCAAGCCAGGATATCCGCTGCGCCCCGATATCGTAGGCGGCCTGGACGCCTACGGACCCCGCAGGCGTGTCGGAATAGTGCACCTCCCGTATGGCCTCCATAGCGCCGGTATTGGGATCGCGGTAACCCCAGGCGGGGTGCCGCTGGAAATTGCGCAGGGCGAGGCCGTGGGCAAAGAAGCCCCGCGGGCTGCCGAAGCCCACCGTCCAGGCCAGCATGTCGTTGCGCGAGAGAGGGCCTTTGACCACCGGCTTCATTATGTCTCCTTCGTTGACATCCTCCCAAAAACGGGGGGTCGCGCCCCTGACTTCCTCAGAGAGGACTTCTTCCTCTACTGCCTTGAGCTGTTCCTCGGTGTACTTGTAGGGCGTCAGGTCCCTGTACTTATTGACCTCCTGAGCGGCCTGTCTCTCGGCGCGGATGGACCAGCCGGTGGTCCTGGCTATGGCCCGTCCGTGCTGGTTGCGATAGGTGGCGACGGAGTACTGGATCACCGTGCGCCGGGCGAACTTGCTCTCCTTCTCCACGACGTCGGTGAATTGCTCCTGGACAGGGAGCTGGTCGCCGACGTTTATCGTTTCGAAGAACTCCCAGTCGTTGCCGCTGTGGAAGCCGTGGACGCCGGGCAGCCCCCCACCTCTGCCCGCGCAAGAGTATACCGAATAGAGGAAACAGGGCGGCGCAATGATGTGGCCGTAGCGCGTTTTCCTGGCGTAGTCCTCTTCCCGCCACAACGGATTGGGGTCCCCGATGCCGTCGGCGAAGTGCCTGATGGCGTCTCTAGTGGCCTCGGTATTGAACTGCTTGATGCGGATGAACACGCCTATGCGGCTTCCCAGCTCCGCCAGTCCTTCGTCGGTGATCTTGCCCATCTGCAATACCATGCTTAAAGCCTCCTAGCAATTCCTATGACTGTATGTCGCGGACCTTTCGTGGACATCAACGCTTCCCTCTCCTTTTACCACAGAGACGCAGCGGTCGAAGAGATGGAAATCAATACTCGGGAAGCGACTTACTCGGCTATTGCCTCGGCCCGGCTTCATCGACCCTGGTTAGAAATTAGAGCATGCAAACACCGAGTAACATGACTTTTGTCGTAAAAGCGCCCTCTCCTCTACTACTGGGCTGCAAGAGAACGGGATGGGTTCCGCGAACGGAACCCACCCCATGAGTCAGCGCTTCGACGCACCCGACGCCACTTAGACCCTAAGTTACTCAGGCTCTCGAAAATACGGCGGTCCGTGGTGATCCCTGGCGGCCGTGTCTTCGCAAACGGCCCCGCATTCAGGCACGGGATGGTTCAATGTCATTGCACACGTCCGGTAGCACGCTGCGGCCTGACGGAGGTCGGGATGGCCGTAATTTGGCGCGGTACGTGACCATCCGCCTTCGAGGACACCCATGCGTCCGGCAACGGCCCCGCTGCCACTCGCAATGGCAGATGGCAGCCTCCAAAAGGCAGGGCAGCAAGAGTCCAGAGGGCCTGCCTCCGGACAAACCGCCGGCCTCTGGACTCTGCGGCTCGGGATGGGCCGCTGCCTATCTGTCTAACCATACCTCGGCGAACTTCTCAGCGTCATAGAGCTGGCCGCCCAGCACGTAGTCCTTAACTTGCGGGCCCCAGGCTCGCCAGTAGCCTCCCCAGAGAAGCTTGGTTTCCACGTACATGTCTTCGATCTTCTCACTGATCTGGCGGACCATGGCTTTGCGCTTCGCGGGGTCCTGCTCCCGGGACTGGGCATCGATCATCTTATCCAGTTCGGGGTCCTTGACGTTTCCCCAGTTATCGGGGGCCCCGCTCTTCCACTCTTTCATCAGGATATCGTCGGGTTCGACGACGGCCATGGGGCGCCGGTGGCTGAAGGTCTCGTAGGCCCGCTTGTCCCGCAAGTCATAGAAGGTGGCGTCGTCTACAGTCTTAAGCTCCATGTCGATCCCGAGAGCCTTAAGCTGGTCTTTCATGAAGACTGCCTGGCTCTCATACTCGCTGCCCCTGCGGTACAGGGTCGAGGTCTTGAGTCCCCTGGCGAAGCCGGCCTCCTCCATGAGCTTCTTAGCCTCAGCGATGTCCTGGTCCTTGGGCTGGCGGTAGCCGGGACGCTTCAGCAGCTCAGCGACGGGCATGCCGCCCATGCTCTCGGGGATGATGCCGTCGATCTCGGCCATGCCGCTCATGATCACCTTGATGGCCGCCTGACGGTCGGTGACCAGGTTGATCGCCTTGCGCACGCGGATATCGGTCCAGGGCGCCTTGTCCATGGGCAGGTACAGGGACCGCCACTGGCCTTTTCGGAACTGGCCAGCCGTTCCCTCTTTGAAGGTTTCCCTGACGTTCATCGCGCCTTGATCGCTGATGAAGACCATAAAATCGATGCGTTTGGTCTTCAGGGCGGCTAAGGAGGTGGACTCGTCGGCGATGGGAAAGGTGCGAATGCCATCGAGGTAGGGCTTGCCCGGCTGGAAATGGTTGGGATTCCTCTCCAGCTCCAGGAAGGACCCTCTCTCGTGGCGCTTGAACTTAAAGGCCCCGCTGCCCACGACGTCCTGCTTCATGTCGCCCTTCTTGTCCAGTATATGTTTGGGCAAAATGGCCGACCAGGCGAGGGCAAGATAGTTTATCATCGCGGCGCTGGGATAGCTCAAAGTGACCTTCACGGTGGCATCGTCCGGGGTCTCGACGGTCTTGATAGGCACCAGGCCTGGGCCGGCGGTAGGGTGCTTCTTCAGCCTGGCGATGCTGGGGGGAACGTCGGCGGAGGTGAAAGCGACCCCGTCGTGCCACTTCACGCCCTTGAGGAGGTTGAAAGTGTAGGTCAAGCCGTCGCTGCCGATGGTCCACTTCTCAGCCAGGTCGGGCACCACCCTGCCCGCCTGGAAAGGATCATATTGTACCAGGCCATTGTAAGTTGGGCTTATGGGATGCAGGTAGATAGAGGAAGTGGCCAGGTGGATATCATAGTGTGGCGTATCCGAACGTATGCTTCGGTTCAGGATTCCGCCCCTCTTGGGCTGCGCCGCCGGCTTCGGTGTGGCCGCCGGGGCGGCCGCCGTAGCCTTTGGCGCTGGCGTCGCCGCGGCGGCCGGCTTGGTCGGCGCCGCGGCCGGCGCCGCCGTCGGCTTGGCCGCAGTCGTTGGCTTCGCGGCTGGCGTCGCTGGTGCCGCCGCCGGTGCGCAGCTAGCCAGCAGCAGCCCGAAAGCCGTGAGGCAAATCGCAAAACACTTGCCTGTCTTCATTGTGTACCTCCACTAATGAGTTGCGGCGAGCTCATAATCGGCGTCCGCTCCTGAATGCCAATTAGCTTAGCGTATTGACGACAGAAATTCAAGCGAACCGGCTCTGCCTAGTTCGCCAGCCACACCTCCTGGAACTTCCAGTTGCCGAACTTCCCGATGCCGGGCCGATAGCCTCGTACATCCTTCCAGGCCGCATCGACCCCCTGGTTCCAGTAGCCGATGAGGCGCGGCACGTTGGCCAGGACATAGTTCTGGATCTCCAGGATGATACGCTTTCGCTCCTGCAGGTCCATGGTCCTCGCTTGCTTCGCGAAGAGCTCGTCCACTTTCGGATCGCGGTAGTCCCCGAAGTTGTTCGCCCCGCCGGAGACATAGTAGCGGGCGTATTCGTCCGGGTCGGAAATGCTGACGGAGTTGGGACGGACCGTCACGTCGAAGTTGTAGCTGGTAAGGAAATTCCGCTCCACGGCGACCTCTCGCGCCAGCACTTGCGCGTCGATGCCGATCTTTGCCAGCTCCGCCTTCAGGAAGACGGCCCATTCTTCGTTGGTCGGGTACTGTGGGGTGCTCAGCGTCGTCTTGAAGCCGTTGGGGTAGCCGGCCTCCTCCAGCAATCGCTTGGCTGCGGCGACGTCCGCATCCTTGGGCTGCCGGAAGCCAGGAAGCTTCGCCAGCTCCTCGGTGGAGAGTCCCCACTGGGCGCCGGGTGTGAACACGTGCCCCAACTCGGCGTAGCCCTGGGCGACGACCTTTATGGCGGCTTGCCGGTCCAACGCCAGTTCAACGGCTCGCCTCACTCTTACATCGTTCCAGGGGGCTTTGGTGACCAGCGGGATAAAGGTCATCATTTGCAGCATACGGTAGGGGTACAGGTTCACATCCGGGTTCTGCTTCTTGAGCACTTCAGCCTGCGCTGGCGTGGGGCCCTCGATGGCCGCCAGCAGCCTCACTTTGCCGGTGCGAAAGGCGGCGAACCGCGTCCCTACATCCCTGACTATGAAGAAGCGGAGGCTATCCAGCAGCGGGCGGTCCTTGACGAAATAGTCCGGGTTACGAGTGTACAGGAGTTCGGCGCCAGGCGAGTAGTCTTTGAGCCTGAAAGGCCCGGTACCCATGATATCTTTCTTCATGTCGCCCTTGGCTTCGACGAAGCGCCTGGAGTAAATGGTGACCCATGTGGTAGCCAATTGGGGAATCAGGGATGCAGTCGGGTACCGGGTCGAAATCTTCAAGGTGTTGTCGTCGGGCGCCTCGACCTTATCGATAGCCTCCAGCTTCTCCTTCCTGGGGGCGAGCACGCCCCTCGGTGGTTGTAACATCCTCTCTATGCTGAACTTGGCGTCCGCCGAGCTGAAGGGGGCGCCGTCATGCCATTTCACGCCTTTCCTGAGATAGAAAGTGAACTGGTCTCCCGCTTTGTTCGCCTCCCATTTCTCCGCCAGGTCCCCGATGATGTTCTCGGGCTCCTGGGGGTCATATTGCAGCAGGCCATTGTACGCGGCGCTGAGGATATTGGCGTGCGAGGCTAACTGGGCGATGTCGAAGCTGGGCGGATCGGAGTACGTGCCGATGAGCAGCGCACCGCCGCGTTTGGGCTGGGAGGCATCGGTCTTGGGTGCCGAGGGTGTTGATGCGGGCTGGGCCGGCTTGGCGGTCGGCGAGGCCGCTGCCCCGGCCGGCTTGGCTGGGGCCTGGGTCGGCGCTGGCGCCGCCGCGGGAGCGCAGGCCGCCAAAAGCATCGCTCCCAGAGCAAGAAGGATGGTAAACGGCTTGGCTATCCTCATGAATCGTCCTCCGCCTTTAAGTACGTTTCGCTCTGCTGGACCGTCGAATGCTAATTCTAGGGTGTTCCGGACCTTTCTTCAATCCACAGGCGCACTGTCCTGGCAGGCGAATCAGGACCTGAGCGCGCCGTTTTGCTCAGCGCTATCTCGTGAGGAACTCCTCTATCGACCTCACCGGTGTTCCGTCTTTGAGCGCAATGGGGACCGTGGTGGGCAGGCAATGCCCGCTGAAGGCTGGCAAGTACAGAACGTGAGTGCCTCCGCCGCCGGCCACCAGAATGTTGATGTCCGCAGGCTTGTCGCAAACGGGTATCATGCTGTCAGGACTGCTGAAGTCGAGGTGCGCGCGCCGCTGCATCAGTTGGGGCAGTGTGCCCACGGGGAACCGGGAAAGAGGAACACGAGCGTGGTCGAAAAGGTGCTTCTTGACGTCATTCTTCGAATAGCCTACGCGGGCAAGGTAATTCGCCAGCCTGGGGTTTATCACCACCGTTGGCCTGCCGCCGTAGTACATGGTGTTCACGCCTACGGTACACATGGCGTCGGCGGCTATCTCCAGGGTGCTCTGGGGTCTGTTGTCCAGGACAATGACGTTGTGAATGGCCTGGGCGCCGACCATCGTAACCGTGCTCACATTCCGGTCGAACCCCCGCTCCACATGGAAGGGTTCCCAGGGCGTCTCCTCTTCGTTTTCGGCGATACAGAAGGTGTATTTGGCGGGCTGACCGTGGATAGACTTGTCAGTGGTGCCCGGGACGCCGCCCCCGATGTTGACGAGGACAAACCGCACGGCGCGACCCATGCTGGCGTTGCTTCTCCAACCTGGTCCGAGGAGGTTGAAAGAGCCGTTGACCTGGAGTTCCCTGGCCAGGGGACCGTTCACCAGCATCATGGGGGCAACCGGGTTCGTTGTGGCCTGGGCGGAGAAGATCTCGAACTCAGGCCTCGCGAGGATGTCGGTGGCGCAAAGGACCAGCGGCAGGTGCTGCGGGAGGCACCCGGCCATGACGGCGTTAATGGCTACTCTCTCGACGGTGGCTCTCCCCCACCTCGGCGGGATTTTGCCGATAACCTCCTTGGGGTCCCGATCAGTATAGGATAGCATCCGCTTGACTGCGGCCTCGCTGGGAGGGATGATGGGCAGCCCGTCGGTCCAGCCCCGATCATAAAAGAACGCGTTGGCTTCCTCGAGGGAATCGGGTCCCTCGATGGCCTCCCAGGAGACGACCGGCGCAGGCCGCCCAAGCTTCCGTTCCAGCTCAGCTCCGGAGTGCATATCGCGGTACTTCTCGGCGGTCTTCTGCGATGAATCCGTGAGGATGCGCACTATCTCGTCGATGGCGTCAGCAGCGGCTTTTTCTGCCAGCTCGACGTTGACTCTGACGTCAACCGGCACGGCGATTATGGGCAGCGCCCCAACGCCCAAAGCCCTGGACTCCGCTCGTCCCAAGGAAGCGAAGGCTTCGGTGCAGATGGCTACCGTGGGAACGCCCTTTTTCTCGATTTCGGACGCATTGTGGATACACCACGTTGTGCATGACCCTCACATGCCGTTGGCGGCGATAACGAAATCGCAACTATCGGCCAGTTCCTCACCCGCCTGGCCCGGCCCGGTCTGAAAGCGATGTCGCTCTACGATTCCTGCAAGCTGGTACCGCTCCTGGAGGCGCCTTACGATAGTCTGCAGGATCACGCAGGAGTTGGGCATATCGTTGTCCAGAAGGCCCAGCACCTTGCCGTCGAGCCCGCCCAGCCTGGGGGCCAGACCGACGTCCAGTGCATCCACTTCTCCGATCGGGCTGAGGTATTTCATGCTGGTGTTCTCCTGCTCTTGTCGCCGAAGGTACATCACCCTCAAAGAGGGATACACAATCATAGCTGGCATGAAGCGCCGCTGTCAAAACCAACTTTCGGGCGTTAGGCCCCAAGGGATGGTGCAGTGGAACATGGGAGAGTCAAGCGGGAGAGGTTGAGAATGTGTCTCAGACCGCAGCGGTCTTCGGAAAGCGTCTGTCAGACCGCGGCGGTCTCGAGAACTGCGCCCGGCGCCACGAAAACCGCCGGGCTGCGAGATCAGTTGCAGTCTGCCGACGGATGCTGCATAATTGTTATGCCTTATCAATACATATCGAGGAGGCACTATGGCACGGAGAACCGTATTTGTGGATGACAAATTACTGCAGGAAGCACGAGAACTTTTGGGCACCCGAGGCATCAGGGCGACTATTGAGGCTGGGCTGCGGGAGGTAATCCGCAGGCGGCGCCTTGAGCAGTTACGTCGCTCCCTGGGAACAATGGACATGGATATGACCCCTGAGGAGTTGGAAAGGCTGCGAGATGAGGGTTGATCTGTACCTGGTGGACACGTCCGTGTGGCTAGATGTTCTGCCTCTTGGCAGGGATGATACAAAGTTGCGGCAGCGTGTAGACGTTCTGCTGGCGGCTGACGTGGTAGCCATTACAGGAATCGTGCGATTAGAACTTCTGGCCGGCGCACGCACCGAGGCGGAGTATCGACGGTTGGGCGATCTCCTTACCGCTCTGCATCCACTTCGTGCGGTTGAAGAGCGGTGGGAAGAGGCAGGAAAGCTGGGATTCGCGCTCAGGCGCCACGGGGTGGCTGTTCCTTCTAGTGATCTGCTGATCGCCGCGATAGCCATGCACGCCGGAGCGGTCCTGATTCACCGTGACCGCCACTTCGATCTCATTGCCGCTAAGCTCCCTCTGCGGGTGGAGAGCCACATTCCCATGGAGGGGTAGCTCCCTCGCATCCGAGGGATGTTGGCATCGTGTCGACCGCCCTTGGAGGCGCACACAGACCGGTTTCGCCCGCAGCGCAGAGAATCCGGTGCAAGGCGTTCCGGCAACACTCAGACCCTGCTTCAAGTCTTCCGCAACACAACAAAACCGTTGGCTGGGATGACGATATTGATCTCTCCATTATGGGCTGTGTTTGCGTCAAAGCTTTCCGCTTCGGGCCTCGGGTCATGGATGTTGGAGAAGTTGTATCCGCCGTAGGCGCGAGCGTCGCTGTTAAAGACCTCACGCCATCCGCCATCGCGCAAGCGGGAGGGATCGGTTCGTAGGGCATAACCACGTAAGAACGGCCAATTGTTGAGGCTCGCGACCACCAGGAACTCCTCTGAATCATCCCATCGGCGGAAAGCGATCACACGGCTTGCATTGTGCACATGGAGCACATCGATGTTGCGGGAGCGGAGCGCAGGATGCGCTTTGCGGAGGCTGATCAGGTCGGCGTAAAACCGGAAAAGGTTGGCTCCGTTGCCTGCCTTCTCCGCGTACAGGTCTTCACGATTCACCATAAAATGGTTATAGGTATAAGGTTTCTTTGCACCGACCTCCTCTGCCATGAAGAACATGGGCGTTCCTGCCGAGAGCATTGACATTCCGAAGGCAAACCTGCAGCGTGCCTCCGCGTAGCGTCGAGTGTCGCCTGAGAGCGGCGCTCCGTTGACAGCGACAACGATAGTGCGATGGCTGTCCGCGGAGTTGCCCGCCTCGTCATGAGATTCATGGTAGACCACCTTGCCATGCGCCGATGCCAGGAGAGCCCCTGAGAAATAGTCCATGGCAAGCGGCATTGATTGCTCGGCCCCGGCTACCTTCAGGAGCCGGGCATAGCTCGGTCCGACTCGGGCGTCGCCGATGAGATGGTGGTAGAAGTCCGCATACCAGGTGGCGTCAAAACCGAGGCCGCCTTGATCGGGTGGCTCCGTCACCTTGGCCCAACCGGAGTGGTCCTCGGCGATAAGGAAGACGTTGGGCTTGACGAGTTTGAGCGTGCTGGTCCACTCCCGCAGGAGCTTGGCGCCGAACTGGTTGGCGTGACCGACCGGCCGTCCGTCGGCGTGGCGGACGTTGAGCTGATGCAGAGACGCGGTCATGTCCACGCGAAAGCCATCCACGTGAAAGTCTTCCACGATGGCCGCGGCGCTGCTGATGAACATCTGTCGCACCATCTCCTCCCAGAGGCGCGGTGCGTACCCCGTCGAGTAGTTGTCCAGATAACCCCCGTCGGGAGAGCTGTAGTCGGACGGATTCCCCTCGTACCAGTAGTAGATGTTCCCATCGGGGCCATCAGAATCGTAGGCCCACTCAGCCCGCTCCGCGCTATGATGGAAGTGGTTATATACCACGTCGACGATGACAGCGATGCCGCGCCGGTGACAGGCGCGTATGAGATGTTTGAGTTGGTCCCGGCCGCCCGCGCTGTATTCCAACGCGAAGAAGTGGGAGCTACCATAGCCCCACTGCGCGTTGCCTTCGTACTCCGCCACGGGAAGGAGTTCGACGGTGTTGATCCCGAGCTCGACAAGATGATCGAGGAAGGCCATGGCATCCTCGAACGTCCCCGGGTTGGGTTTGCCGTACCCCAGGGAGTTGACGTGAAGCTCATAGATCACCAGGTCCTCGATGCGGGTCGGCAACGGCGGGGCGTGCTTTGTCGGGTCGTGGGCATCCTTGAACTCTTCCGCCCAGAACTTCTCCGACTCGATGAACTTGTTTTTTTCAAACCGCTCGTCGAAGTGCTCTGTAACGCTGTCGAGGTCGATGACGACGGAGCAGCCGACCGTGCCGTCCAGGTCCTTGTAGTGGCCGAGGTACGCGTGCCCCTGCGGATCGAAACGCCCTTTGCCGATTTGACAGCGCGTGAAGAGGTCCGTCCGATAACGGACGCTGGAATCGTCCCGTGTGATCCGGTACATGTAGGGGCGGTGGTCGAAGACTTTGAACGGGGGGAATCCAGGGGTCGCCGGACCGTTCTCCCAGATGCCATCCGGCCCTCTATGCAGCTCGAGGGAGCCGATCGGCTCGCCGCTTTGAAGGGTTACGGGCTGATCGTTCTGGTCCAGCACCGGGCCGCTGCCCGACCCGTAATCGGAGATATACCCAGACTGCCTTGTCTTGTCGGCGCCGGCGAAGTCTCCGAACACCACCTCGACCTTCAAGGCGTTGGGCGCCCAGACGGAGAACCGGATGCCCGGATCACCCGCGCCCTGGTAATACTTGTGCGCCCCCAGGCGCCGGCAATGGGTGAAGAAGTAGTGCTCCTCCTGCGGGTTGTTGTCCGGGCCGCGGAGCGTGAACGCCCGGTGGCGATCCTGCGAGTCGGCATCCTGGACTTCGAGATTGATGGCCCAAAGGTCGTTCCCCTGCGGGACATCGGCGCGCACGCCCCAGCGGAAACTCCGGTCCGCCAGCGCAGCACCGAAGGGGACCGTCGCCTCGAAAGCCGGGCACCCGTCCGTTGCGGTGACCTTCGTCATTGGAATGTCAGCCCAGCCGTTCCAGTCGCCGCAAAGCCGAACGTTCTTGAAGATATCGCGGGGTATCCCGGTGTGGTAGATGAAGCGAACGAGTATGGCCATCGACTGTTTAGCCCCCTTTCTGGAGCAACCGTAGGTATTGTGACGCGAGCCCAGGTTGCGAACCGTTCCTGACTAGAACCCCAACGCGGCGAGAACGGCCGAGGCGTTTTCTTGGCGGTTTGCGTCCTTCAGGGCCTCGCGGGCCAGACCTTCTTGCGTCTCTCCTGTGTGGTCTTCGATATCATAGCGCGCGCCGTGCTTCACCATCCACCGTATCTGCTCCAGGCGTTGAGGGAGAGCCGACGGTGGAGCATCCAACGCTCGATGCACCGAATCGTGAAGCGCCGTTAGTCCGTTGACCGCGGGCCTTGCGTTCATCGCGGCGGCGAAGGACACTGGCGTCATATACTTTGCGATCAGCTTGAGAAGGTAGAGATGGCCGAGTACGGCAGCCCGAATAACCGCGTCTACCGCCATTGGGTGTTTCTCAGGGAGATCGGGATCGGCGCCGCGATCCAAGAGGAACGCAGCGACCTCTTCGCGGAGCGCCGAAACATGCTGGTGAGCGTCGACGCCGGTGGCGGCTACGACGATGGGCGGCTGCTGCAGTGGTCCGCCGAGACGATTGATCTGGAAGCCGGGCGTTTCGACCAGCTTTTTGATGGTTGCCATCGTATCGCTCTTTGCTTGGGAGATTCTGGATTCATCGCTGGGAGGGATTACCTTCATTTTGTCGAACCCGCCCTGGATGACATCGATGAGACGGTCGGTCAGCGCCTGAGGCGTTGCGATCTTAATGAGAAGCCCCTCCAGATAGCACTTCTGCTGTCTTTCGGTAGTGTGGTCGAACTTCTTGAGCAGTTCGGCCATCGGCTCGTTCTTCCAGAGATCGGTGTTCATGCGGAGAGCGTTGTATCCGCGCACGTTTGTGGCCACAGTCAGTCGGTCGCGCGCCTCCCGGATCGCATCTTCGTCGCTTTCGGGCAACGAAAGAATCTCCGCCACGTTTTCGAGCAGATAGGCGGCTAATTCCTGGTGCTTTTTCTTGCCATAGAAGGCCGCCTGCAGCAGCACGGTATGGCCATTGACCGCGCTTATCTCGAACAGGTGCTGCGGCCTGGCCCTGAGCAGGAGTCTGACGGTCTCCAGGTCGCCGGCCTGCCCGGCCATGTAGATTGGCAGGGCGTCGGCGGAGGCAAAACGGATATCAGGGTCGGCTCGTTTCGCGCCGGAGATGTCGTGGAACAGGAGCAGTCGCACGACCTCCGCTTTGCCGCGCGAGGCGCCTGCAAGCAACGGGGACCAGCCCTCGAGGTCGCATTGATCCGGGTCGCCGCCCTTCGTTAGCCACTCGCGCAATGCTGCCACATCGCCGCGTCGCGCGGCTTCAACCGCGCTCTGGAGAGCCAGCTCTTCTGTCCATCGGAGGATGCTGAGCGCCTCATAGGTGGCCCCGGCCGTAGCGGGAGCATTCGGCGTGTCCGTGTAGCCGCCCTCCTCGCGGCGCAACGCAGCAATGTAGCCTGAGAGCCCGTCAATATCCGGCATCGCCTTGAGCAGGGTCAGGGCGCGCGCGACGGCGTAGGTGGTCATGACATCGGACTGCCCCTGGCGGTCCGCGAAGCCGCCGTCGGGCCCCTGGGCCCCGAGAAGACGCCTGATGACCGGTTCGGGATGTTGCACCGGTTCTCTGGCCCGGTGGAGGGCGGCACTGGCCATTGCGTTATAGCGGGCGCTCTCACCGAAGGCCCCGTCTTGCCGCCGTCGCGCGCGGAAGAAGGATGCCGAGGAAGGCGCGACGGGATCCGGCAGCTTCCCCTCCTCGTGGGCGGCGATGATCATGAAATGGTCCGCAGCGGAGGCCGCGTTTTCGCTCATGAACCGCATGGCCCTCTGGGCCCGGCTCTCGAAACCCTCGGTTTCGCCGAGCTCGCGCAGGGCGATCAGGCCGATGGCGGTCGAGAAGACGTTCGGTGTCTCCGCGGGAGACTCGGAGAAACCGCCCGTGGCCATGTCTGAGCAACTGTGTACGAACGCCCGGGTTCGCTCCGGGTCGTCGGGATCGGCATCCAGCAGGCGCAGGGCCTTAAGGGCGCTAACGGTGTCGTGCAGTCCTGATTTGGGGTCGGTGGCCTGGCTCGCGTAGCCGCCATCCGCGCGTTTCAGCCCGCGCAGGAAACGGGTCGTGGCGGCGCGCTCCTCGAAGGTGAGCATCTTCTTCACCAACCGTATCGGAGAAGGCGATTCCCATTCTTCTCCCCTTCCAGCGCCTCGACGAGCTTCTCACCGCAGAGGTCGGACTCCCCGACAGAGCGGCTCGTGATAAACGGGTAGTCTACGATCACCGATAGCTTCCGGCCGACGTTACCGTGGAAGCGACCTCCGGGGCGCACGGCGTCGCGCAAAATGTATTCGAGGACAAAGGGGGCTCCGCCTGTGAAGGGCACCCATCTGCCTTCTTGGTAGGCCGCCCAGCCCGCGGTATAGTCGTATTCCACCGTGTGGCCGGTCACGTGCCGCCCTTCGAGGATGCTGGTCCGATCATCCAGCTCGCGTGCCATTGCCAGACACGTGACCGCGTAGCATTCGGCAGCGATCGGCTTGGCGGCGTAGTAGAAGCCGAGAATGAGATTGTGCAACGGCCCATTACCTACCATGTCGAACATAGGCCCGCTGCCCCCCACCATCAAGAGGCCTGCGAATTCGTCGATCCGTTTCCAGCCTTCGTCACGTTTCTCATAATAAGCCTCTAGCCTGTCCAGATAACGCTCATCGTTGAGGTACGGGCGCCGCGGCATCCATTCTTCCAGACTGATACGGTCGCGGAACAGCGGTTCCCAGAGATCGCGAAACACCTCCTGCCACTTGGGTTCCCTGCTGAAGTCCAGGCCATATCTCTTTGCCTGCTCGCGCAAGTCCTCTACGAAGGTGACGGGCCGGTCCAATGGGGGGTCCTTGTAGTTGGGATCCAGGCTGGCTGGGTCCGGATAAGGCAGTTTTCCTGTGGGCGTGACGAATTGCACGCCGTAGCCTGCGTCCTTGATGCGGGCCAGGGGCTTGAGCAGTTCCTCGATCCAGAATCCGTTCTCCGACAGTACGACGACCACCGTGTCACTCATTTTTTGTCTCCTTGTCGACCGTTCCTCAGGTTATAGGCGTTCATGCTCTCGCAGGAATCCCAGAAGTTCTACGCTGTGAGCTGTTTTGTCTGTCCCCCAAGCCGGCTCCCTTCTAAATCTGCCTGGCTATGGCCTCTATGAAGGGCAAGACCTCATGCTTGCTGTATCCGGTGACCAGATCGCCATCCACGACCACCGGGGCAACCCTGAGCCGTGAGTCAGCACTTCGCTCAAAGACGATGTCCGCACCGCAATTGAGGATGTCCGCCATCACGACAGTGTGGCAGGTGACCTTCCGGCCCTTCAGCAGCTCCGGGTACGCGGTCAGGATCCAGAGGCCATGGCAAAGCGCACCTTTGACGATCCGCCTGTCCTTCATCGCTTCGGCGAAAAGCCGGACGACCGGGGGAGACTGTACGTACGATCGGGCGTCCACCGGCCACTGGCTTTGTGGCAAGTCTTCCCACCGAAGCCGCACGCTGGTGTAATTCGCCGCCATGATCACGGCGGCGTAGTCCTGAAGGCTTTCCCGGAGCACCGAAACGTCGTTGCCCTCAGGCACGGCCAATCTCTGCGGCGACTGCCAGGGCTCGTTATCATTGGGGTCAACGTCGCTGTAGAACACCGGCATTCGCCAGTTGGGGTGGCCCGGCCTGTAATCCCCATACCAGATGCGGGAGAAGAACTCCACGCGGGCGCCGAGCAGCGGGAACCCCGCCCGATACGCCTCGATCTCCTCCGGGATGAATTTGTTCTCTACCAGAACGGCGACCCTCTTCCCCTCGAGTGGCTTGTTCATGACCTTCCATGCCTTTCCACGTTAAAGACCACCGCGACCTCGGAGCCTCCAACCTCGGAAGCGTCCAGCTCGATCTGGAAATTGTCGGGGTCCACCGTGGCGCGCTTGACGCCGTCAACGGTAATGTCCTTGACTGTGAGTGTGCCGGGCTGTACAAAGTCGGGCAACACATTGATGGAGCGTTGTTGGGTGTTCCTGTCGGGCTTGAAGTAGAGGCAGAACTCATTAGCGCCACCTTCCTCTCCCTTCACATACATGCGGATGTAAAGATGGGCCAGGTAGTTCAGCTCGAAGGCGTGATACCCCGCGACCGCATGCCCAGCCTTGCTGCCGTAGCCGCCCTGGATGACGGGCATTCCGTCGTCGGTGACGCGGAAGAAGATGCCTCGGTTGTCGTGGTCAAGGAAGAACAGGTTCCAGAAGGCCATCATCTCGCGCGCCAACTGCAGGTACTCTTTGTCACCGGTGTATCCATGCAGGATGAGATAGGCCAGGATACCCTGTTCCTGCTGCCAGAAGTCCTTGGTGTTGCCCCAGGCGAATTCGACCGGCAGCCCGTTTTTCGGCTGGCGCTCCACGGCATCGAAACACCCGCCGCGGATCTGGTCGATGCCCACTTCGGCCATGCTTTTCGCCAGCTTATTGGCCAGCTGCATCAACGGGGCCGCATCGGCACCTCTGCCGATATAGTGGTAATAGTTGGCGACGCGGGTGAGGTTCCATGCGATTTTCAGATTGTGCCCGATGATGGCGCGGTCTTGCTGCCAGCCCCATTTCTTGTCGGGTCTCCAGTTGGCAAAGAATCGCTCGTTGACGTAGGGGATGTTCGCATCTGTATCGGGGAACTTCTCGACGATCAGTCTCGATGTGTCGTCCAGCATCTTGCGGCAATCTCCCAGAAACTCCCCCAGATGCTGCGGCTTGAAACGGTCCTGCGGGAGCGGGTCCAAGGCAAGGATCAAGTTGACGAGATAGGCTGGGATGTGGTCGCCGATGGAGTTCCAGTTCTTTCGCGAGCAGTTCGGGTGCGACGGATCGGCATCCAGCTTGGGCTCATCGGGCCGCACCGTCCCGTAGTCCAGGTGCGAGAAATAGCCGCCGACGCCGGGGAATTGGGGCGAGTTCTCCCGGCTGTCGAGGTAGAAGCGGTTGAAAGCATTGACCGTGCGCTTGATGTCTTCGAGGACTTCCCAGTCCGCGGTGATGCGGTAGTACTGGGCTAGTCCGGCCAGAGCATATATCTGCTCGTACAGTGGTATCGTGCCGTAGTCATCGTGATTCAAGGAATACTCTATCAACTCCGAGCCATATTTCAGCTTGCGTTTACCGAAAGCCCAGAAACAGTGCCTCCCGTCGTGGCTGAGCATGCGGAAGGTCTCGCGCTGGTACTGCACCCCGGCGCGGGCGGCCAGGAGGTAGCGCTCCTTACCCGTAAGCAGGTAGGCGGAGGATAAGCCGTAGATAAGACGGGAGAGCGTCGCATTCTCCTGGATATTGTCATCCGTGGGCAGCCCGACGATGTTCAGGTTGGTGCGGTACAGCCGAGCGAAATCGTCCAGCATGTATGTGCGCTTGTCGCCGAACAGATCGTCCAGCCACTCATCCGCCAGACGGGCAATCTGCGTCAGCCACCAGTGGGTGTCTTCGAAAAGGTATCCATCCCGCTTCGAATGGAGCAGGCTGACCTGGCGGGCTTCCAGGAGAGAAGTGCCCTCGTTTTCCTGATAGATGCCCTGCACCGTCAGCAGGGCATTGGGCCAGACGTATTTCCTGACCATATGCGGGGGCGAAGAATCAAAGCCCTCCGGGTTACGAACGCGGTCACGGTCAAGCTCGTCCAGGTTCCTCAATACCGGAAAGGTAGTCGTCTTCCCCACAGAGACTTGATATACGTCGCCGCTCCGGCAGCGGAGCGAAAACGCGCCTTCTTCTGCATTAACCTGGGTGACAATGCCCATCACCGTAAGGCTGTGCGTAAATCGCTTCATGCATTCCTCCTTCAGGTTGATTTCATTGGGGGGCGCCGCTGTCCGTCAGGCTGTCCAGATACACCCGTGGTTGCTTGGGATGGCGATCATCACCCGCTGACCGCCCGCCTCGCTGATATATCCGCCGACACCAGATTTGCCCTGCGCCAACAAGAGAAGTTCAGCGCATGGGGACTAAAGGGGTAATGACGACTAATCGCGACGAGTCGTCTGCGTGACGGGACTTGGTTGCTTCACGTCGAGGAAACGCACAAACCATTCCGCCGCAAGCTGGGCGACCTTCTCCAGCGCTCCCGGCTCTTCGAAGAGATGCGTCGCGCCGGGGACGATGGCAAGCTGCTTTTCCACTTTCAGCTTCGCCAGGGCGTTGTTGTTCATGGTAATCACGGGGTAGTCGCGGCCGCCCACAATCAGCAGCGTGGGCGCCCTGACCTGGGGCAGGGCCGGATCAGCTAAGTCAGGGCGCCCTCCGCGGGAGACGACGGCTTTCACAACCTCGGGGCGCTCGGCGGCGGCAACTAGCGCCGCTGCGGCGCCGGTGCTGGCGCCAAAATAGCCAATGGCCAGGTCCCTGGTCTCGCGGTTAGTCCTCAGCCAGTCGGTCGCCCCCGCCAGCCGCCAGGCGAGCAGCTTGATATCGAAGCGGAGGTGAGCGGTCTGCATGTCGATCGCCTCCTCGGCCCTGGTGAGAAGGTCGAAGAGGAGGGTCGCCAGCCCCGCATCGCGCAGCACCCCAGCCACATAGCGGTTTCGCGGACTGAGCCGGCCGCTGCCACTTCCGTGGGCGAAGACGACTATGCCACGGGCGCCCTCGGGGATAACGAGGTTACCTTCAAGAGCAACTTCTCCGGCCTGAACTGGGACCTCTTTGGTGGTGGCTTGCGCAGTGTCGTCCATAGTCACCCCGTTATGACAGTCATACCTGGGGAGCCGGCGTCTTTTTGTTTCGCACCTCTTTGAGGATCTCCAGCACCTCTTCGTCTTCGACCTGGCCGAAACGTATGTAGAATTGCCCCACGGCGAAGAGATAGCGCGGCACCCTCAGGCAGATCATTTCATCCACGTCCTTTGCCAGTCTCCTCAGCGTCTCCTCGGGACCGACGGGCAGGGCGGCAATGAGCTTCGCCGGCTCCTCCTGGCGCACGGCCCAGAAAGCCGCCTGCGTCGTGGCTCCTGTCGCCACCCCATCGTCGGTCACCACCACTATGCGGCCCTTCAAAGGCACTTTGGGCAGGACGCCGCGAATCAGCCCCTTGAGACGCGCGATTTCCACCATCTGCCGGGCTTTCTCCTGCTCGAGGTGGGTGTCAGCTACACTGAGGTCTTGCACAACGGACTCGTTGAGGAAGACCTTGCCGTCCTCGGATACTGACCCAATCGCCAGCTCGGGCTGAGCGGGCGCGCGCAGCTTTCGAGAAATTATGACGTCCAGTTCGGCGTCAATCCCGCGGGCGAGCTCGCGGGCCACTACGATGCCCCCCCGGGGAATGCCCAGCACCACCGCTTTGTTGCCACGAAGGTCTTGAAGCTCTCGCGCTAGAAGCTGGCCCGCCTCGACGCGATCCTTGAAAGGCTCGCTACTCCGGGATACGATGCGCAGGGTTTCCATCACGTTCATTCCCCAAAAAAGACGGATGTGGGGGCGGACTGCAAACAAATACTAGCAAGCGGAAGATTAAGAAGTCATAAAATTTTGGCGCGCATTTGTGACAAACTCGTGACATCTGGCGCCAAAAGTCGGGCGGTACTCAGGTGGGGGGCTATGCCGTGAGCTTACGCTCCAGCGCTTGAAGAAGCTGAGGAATGACGGATAACCTGACGATTCTACGGGATATGCCCTTGGGCTTGGGCGTAGTATCGGTGCAGTAGATTCGCCTGACCCCGAGATGCCAGAGTTGTTGCCAGGCGGTTCCCGTGAACAGGCCGTGCGTCACCATAACGTGGATGTGCCGGGCTCCTGAGAGGCGCAGTTGCCGGCAGGCCGAGATGAGCGTCCCGCCTGTATCCAGTATGTCGTCGATGATCACGGCTTTCTGAGTGACGTCGCCGTGCAAGCTCAGATGCGCTATGCCCCTGGCCCTTCGCTCCTTTTTCAGATATGCCAGCGTCCCCCCGGCCCCTGCCGCCGACATCACATCCCGGCAGCGCCCCAGCGCGCCCTCGTCAGGGGCGACGAAGGTGGCGAACTGAAGGGAAAGGTCGAGGACCGTCCGGGCGAAGACCGGGGCCGGCGAAAGGGATGTCACCGGTATCGGGAATAGCTCTCCGGCGGCGGGACTGTGAAGGTCGACGGTTATCACTTCATCGATGCCGGCAGCCTGGAGTAGCTGGCCGACCGTTGCCGTGGCCAGGCTCTTGCCGGTTACTCTCTTGTCCTGCCGAGTGTAGGCCATGTAGGGAAGGATGGCGATGACCCTTCGAGCGCCCTCTTTCTTCAGCGTGTCCGCCAGAAGGAGAGTTTTCAGCAATCGTTCGTCGGGCGGCGCGATGGAAGCGAGGCAGCAACAGTCCTCGCCCGTCACGCTGGCTCCGAGGGTGACGTACATCTCCTGGTTCGGGAAGCGAGCCGGCCTGAAGCTGCCCAGGTCCACCCTGGGCAGCTTGGCGAGCGCTCTGGCCATTGGTCGGAACTCTGGGAATGCGAACAGCTTCATGGCTATTTGGCCAACCAGACGTCCTGATACTTGTTGCTGTTGTAGATGCTGCCCCGGAAATAGTTCTTCAAGTCCGGCGAGTGGGCCACGTTGCCTCTTTGCCAGAACATGACCACCACCGGCGCCAGCTCAATGAGCTTCATCTCCAGCTCGCGTACGATCTTTCGGCGTTCGCTTACGTCCATGGCCCGACTCCGCTTGTCGAAGAGGGCGTCCACCTCCTGGTTCTTGAAACCGAGACGGTTAGTGCCTCCAGTGCTCACCAGATAGCGGCTGAGCTCATCCGGGTCGGAGAGACTGAGGGCGGTGGGCCGTGCCACCAGCGGATACGCCATTTTGGAAAGCTGCGTGAGGAAAAGGGTCGTGTCCTGGACGACCAATTCTAACTGGATGCCGACCCTGGCCAACTGCTCCTTCATGAGCACCGCCATATCATCGCTGAAGCTGGCGCGCGCCAGGATACTGGCCTTGAAACCCCGGGGGAAGCCCGCCTCGGCGAGCAAGCGTTTGGCCTCGGCGATGTCGGCATCCTTGGGCTGGCGGTAGCCGGGCGTCTTGAGCAGCTCCGCCTCCGGTGTGGCCCAATCGCTTCCCGAGACGAAGACGCCGCCGATGTCGGCCTCGCCCGAAGCCAGAAGCTTGATGGCGGCCTGGCGGTCAATCGCCAGGCTGACGGCCTGCCGGACGCGAACGTCGTTGAAGGGCGGGATGGTCACCACCATGTCCAGCCAGCGAGAGGACAGGGCGGGATACTTAACGATGACGGCCTCGGGCATATCCTTGCGAATCGTCTGGACTTGCGTGGGGCGCAGCCCATCGGCTCTCGTGGGATCGACGAGGTTGACGCGACCGCTTCTGAAAGCCGCCAGCCTTGTCGAGTCGTCGCGAATCACATAGAAGCGCAGGCCATCGAGGTAAGGAAGCCCTTTGACGAAGTAGTTGGGATTCCTCTTCGCTTCGAAGAAACTGCCCAGAGAATAGTCCTTGTACATGAAGGGGCCGGTGCCCACGATGTCTGTCTTCATGTCGCCTTTGGCTTCGACTACCTTCTTCGGGTAGACCACGATCATGCCGACCGCCAGCATGGGAAGGAAGGATCCCTGAGCGTACTTCAGGGTTATCGTCACCGTGTCCGGGTCCGGCGCCGTCACCTCCTTGATGGCGGCCAGGGTCGATCTTCGGGTGCTGATGATATTCCTTGGCGGGTCGATGATTCTCTGCACGCTGTACCTCACGTCCTCGGAGGTAAGCGTCGAGCCGTCGTGGAACTTCACGCCTTTGAGCAGGTGGAAAGTGTAGACCGTTCCATCCGGGCTGACCTCCCACTTCTCCGCCAGGTCGCCGAGAATCTTCTCCGGCTCCGCTGGCTTGAACTGGAGGAGGCCGCTGTAGGCGCTCTGGACGGTGGTCTGCACCATGATGCCCGTCTCCTGGTGGACATCGAAGCTGGGCATGTCGGCGTTCATGGTGCTGGTGAGGATGCCTCCGTAGCGAGGCTGGTCCGTCGCCTTCGGCGAGGGGGTTGGGGGCTGGGGGTTGGGGGTCGGGGTCCCGGCTGGGGCAGCGGCAGGCGCCGCTTGTGTTGGTGGGGCCGCCTGTTTGGGGGCGGGCGTAGGTAAGGATCGAGAGCAGGGTAGTTCGGTGCGGGATCATTCTTCCTCCAAGGTATTCGAGATTGGGTGAGAAGGGGCCCCGCCAGGCACAGGACAAGCAGTTTCTTCGCGTTCTTTGCGTCTTCGCGTGACCCAACTCCCTTCCCGGCAGGGGACAAGCCCCTGCCCTACGGCGTTAGGGCTGACGCTTGGGGCTAGCGAAATCCGAGATCGACCTGGCATGCCGTCCGTCCTTCAGCGTCACCGGCTTGGTGACCAGCCGGGACAGGCCCCAGGGCCGGGCCACCATGGAATGGGGGCCGATGCCGCCGGCCACGAAGATGAGAATATCCTCGGGCGTGCGGACGACAGGGACGCACTCCTCCGCTTCGAACCAGGCGGGCCAGGCGTGGCGCGGGATTCCTCTTGCCGCCCGCAGCGGCTCCACCGGGTTACGGGCCTTGTCGAAGAGAAAGAGCCGGATATCCTGTTTCGTCCAGCCCTCGCGGGCCAGGGTGTGGGCGTGGTCCGGATTCAAGATGACGATGAGGTCGCCGGGCCACTTGTAGTTGTTCCCGGCTATGGTCGCCGCCTGGGCGGCTATGGCGGTAAGCAACGGCTTGGGGCGAGAGCCGATCAAATCGTAGACATTGTGCGGCCCCTCGCACTTGTTGACGGTCACCGTGGTGGTCTCCGAGTCGTACAGTTCGGTGTGGAAGGGCTCCCAGGGGTTCTTCTCGTCGTTTTCGGCGAAGCAGTAGGAGTACTCGGCGGGCGATCCGAAGGTGGAGAGGTCGGAGCGGCCCGGGATGGCGCGGCAGATATTCATGATCGAGAGGGTCAAGGCCCGCCCTATAGTAGCGTTGGCGCGGAAGCCAGGGCCCAGACAGCCAGGGCCGGATTGAATGCCCAGCTCCTTCGCCAGTGGCCCGCTGACGATCACCGCGTTGCCGGAGGGATGCGTGGTTATCGCGGCCTGGTGGAGTCTATAGCGCGGCTCGGCCATGGCCTCGAAGGCGGTGACCACGATGGGGAAGTACTCGGGCTCGCAGCCGGCCATGACGGCGTTGACCGCCAGTTTCTCGATGGTTATGGGCGCTCCGCTCGGGGGCGACTCTTCGAGAAGCTCGTGCTGTGGGTCCCGGTCGGTGAAGGCCAGCATGCGCTGCACGCGCTTGCGCGTGGGCGCGATGACCGGAAAGCCGTCGCACATGCTGTTGGCGCAGAGCTGGCGGTAGAGCTCCTCGGCGAAGTCCGAAGGATCGATCTCGGCGACCAGGCCGCCGCTGACGTCCGTGCTCGCCTCAATGGTGAGCTCGGAGTCCAGCGTCAACTGTCCGCCGACGGCGGTTTTCAACGTGCTCGCGCCGGACTTGGTCAGGAAGCGCTTCTTCAGCTCCGTCTTGGGCAGCGTCAGGGCGTCGACAATCTGCGGGAAAATATCTTCCGCCTTGGCCCGGACGACGTCCTCGGAGTCCTCCAGCATCGGATTAATGGTGATAAGCGGGAGGCCGGGGACATAGGACTCCGCCGTGATGGCTGCCAGGGGGCCGCCGAGGTTGGTGCAGATCATGGCGATGGGAACGCCGGCCCTCTCCAGATGGGAAGCGAGGATGACGGAAGGCTCGGTGACGCCGGCGTGAGCGAGGGCCAGAATGACGGCGTCCACTTTGCGCGCCAGAATCTGCGCCGCCACGTCCTTCATCCGTTCCTTGCCGCCCACCAGCAGCTCATCGCGCAGGCGCGGGCAAGCCACCACGCCGTGGCGCGTCTTGAGGGCCTCTTCCAGGATATCGAAGACGATGGCGTATTGCGGGCACTCACCGGTCAACTGCCCGTTGTCGAGGAGCAGGACCTGCTTTCCTTTTAGGGACGTGAGCCTCTCGGCCAGTTCGGCCGGGCTGGCCTTGGGCTTTCCCCGAGCATCGAGGAAAGGTTCCGGCCTGAGGACGATCTGCTGAGTCAACACAAGCCTCCAGGAACGAATTTGAACCACAAAATACACGAAAAGCACAAAAAACAATTAACACATTTAGTGTATTTTGTGTATTCCGGGGTTAACTGAACTGGGGGGTGAGGGGATTCATCATTCATCATTCCGCATTCATCATTTACTGAGCCAGACATTCTGGAACTTGAGGTTGTTGTAGGTGCCGATGCCGGCTCGGAAATCCCTGACCTCTTTCCAGTAGCCGAGCTGGTAGACGTTCCAATAGAGCATGGACGTGGGTATGAGCTCGAACATGCGCCGCTGCATGTTCAGTACAATCTCTTTGCGTTTCGCCGTGTCCAGGGTGCGCGCTTGCTCATCATACCATTTGTCGGTCTGCTCGTCGCTGAACTCCGAGAAGTTGCGCGTGGCGCCGGTGATGAACTGCGTGCCGAAGACCTGGTCAGGATCATCGAAGCTGGCCAGGCCAGCGAAGAGGGTGGTATCGAAATTGCGTTTGTAGAGATTGTCCAGCAAAGTGGCCTGGTCGAGGAGCCTCACCGTCACCTCGATGCCGAGCGGCGCCAGTTGCTCCTTCAGGCTGGTCGTGGCCCGCTCGAGCTGAGGCACGTTTCTGGTGACTGTGGTGGTCTTGATGCCTTGCGCGTAGCCGGCTTCGGCCATGATCCGCTTCGCCTCAGCGATATCGGCGTCCTTAGGTTGGCGATACCCCGGCCGACTCATAAGCTCGGCTTCGGGCAGGCTCCAGACGCCAGGCGGCGTGAAGCCGCCGATGTCGCCCACACTTTCGACAGCCACCTTGATGACCTTCTGCCGGTCAATGGCCAGCTCAACGGCGCGTCTCAGGCGCAGGTCGCTCCAGGGCGCTCGTTTGTGGGGCATCCAGAAGGAGTAGAAGATGAGGCTGGGGTAGTTCTGCACGACGATGCTGTCGGCCAACTCGCGTTTGATTATTTCGGATTGCGAGGGCGTCAGGCCTTGAGACGCGAAGGGAGTGATCTGGACGCGGTGCGTCCTGAGCGCGGCGAATCTGGTGGCCGTATCGGGGATGATGAACCAGGTGATGCCATCGAGGTAGGGCCGACCCTTGATGAAATAGTCCGGGTTCTTGGCCACAGAGAAACTGGCGCCGGCGTTATGCGCCTTGAACTTGTAGGCGCCAGTGCCGACGATATCCCGGCGCAGGTTCCCCTTGGCCTCGAAAACGTGCTTGGGAATAATCAACAGGCGTCCGTCGCCCAGGTTGTGGAGGAAGGAGGCGCTGGGGTAGGACAGGGTGATCTTCAGGGTGTTGGGATCGGGGGCCTGTATGTCGGTGACCGCCTTGAGCATGTCTTTCTGCGGGCTGACGATACCCCGGGGAGGCTGGCGGGTCAGCTCCAGGGAGAAGCGGGCGTCCTCCGAGGTGAAGTGCGCGCCGTCATGCCATTTTACGCCTTTGTGGAGGGAGAAAGTGTAGGTCTTGCCGTCCTGGCTGAGGTCCCACTTCTCTGCCAGATCGCCGATGACCTTAGTGGGCTCGAGGGGGTCGTGTTGGACGAGGCCGCTGTAGTTTGGCGCGACGAGGGAGCCGGCCTGGAGGGTGGCCTCCTGGATGGGGTCGTAGCTGGCGGGGTCGGCGAAGTGGCTGATAGTGAGGACGCCGCCAGACTGGGGCCCGGTGGAGGCGGGCTTAATGGTCGGAGACGGCGCTGCGGCCGCCTTGGCGGGGGGAGTTCCCAACTTTGGAGGCGCCGTGGTGGGCGCGGTGGCGGGGATCGCGGCCGGGGCGCAGGCTACGGTAAGCATTCCGAAAATTGCCAGCCAGCTCGCGGTAAAAGACAGCTTTTTCACTCAAACCTCCTCCAGATGGCTCAGGGCTGCTAGCGGAATTCTACATCGCTTTCTTGGCTTGTCAAGATTGCGATAATTTTCACAAATACCCGGTTAACGCCTATGGGCGAGGTTGACATAGTGTGCAACATAAAGCTACGCTAAAATACGAGCGCTGTCAACGGGTAACCCCCGGCCTCGCTGGATACTTTCTGTACCGGCTTACATATAGAATCCGCCATTAGAAGGGTTGATATACCTATTGCTGTTGTCAAACACATTTGTTATATTTGTCACTTGGAATGTTACATTCGTCACTTTTCCCCTCAAAGGGGCATCGGACCGCTGCGCAGACCGGACAGGTGGTCTGCCGCGGGCTCCGGACAACCGAAGGAATCCAGGCCCCATCTGGACTATCGTGTGGGCAATTGTTTGGCCGCTGACGTTCGAGAAAGCTGAAGTGAGGAGAAGGTCATGAGATGGAGGAGTTCGCCCCTGGTGGATGTGGCGGTTGCCGCGCTATTGCTCGTCGCACTCATGGGTTTTGTGGGCCTATTCCTTATTACCTCTGGCCCGCAGGGACAAGCGGCGCCCGCTGCCGCCGCAGGAGTTAACGTGAGCGTCAGCCCATCGAGCCCTGGCAACGGGACCCACTTCGTTGCGGGTGAGAAGGTGGAGGTCCGAGTGACGCTCGGCGACGGTTCTAGCAGTCCTCTCACCAAAAAAGATTTCGCCACTCTTAACCTTTATGCCTATGGCCCGCAGGAGATGAGCAAGACGGTTACCGCAGTGAAGCTGCTCAATGCGACCACGGACCGTTCCAAGACGCCGCACCACTATATCGATCTCTTGACCGACCCGGGCGTCACCGACGAAGGCAATCTCCTGAAGTACTTGTTCCAGCCCGTCAGCGACGAGCAAGCGGGCACCTATACGGTGTCCGTGTGGGCGGTGAAGAAAGGGGACCCGTCAGGCCAGGTAATGGCGCTGGCCGACTTCCAGCTGGGAACGCCCGTCGCCGAGCAGCAGCTAGTTGATAAGGAGAATTGCGCCGCTTGCCACCGAGGGGCTGCCAACGGACAGTTCTACCTCCATCACGTCGATCCCGACGCAAGACGCCCTTTTGGTAACCCTTCGCTTGATGCGGTCCCGGTCCGTACCTGTAAGAGCTGTCACAACAATGAAGGGTACGCTGCTTACGTTTCGCCGGTCGATGGCAGCAGGATCGTGGATCCGATAGTCAATAGGGTGCACGGCGTGCACATGGGGGAGCACCTGAAGAACCCATTGAATATCGATCCGGAGAAGGGCGTCTTCAAGAACTACCTTGGAGTCCTCTTCCCGGCCAATGTAAAGAACTGCAGCGCCTGCCATACGGACGACCGCTGGAAGACCAAGCCTTCGCGTCAGGCCTGCGGCGCCTGCCACGACAACACCTGGTTCGGCGACCTGGCTGTCAAGCCAGCGACTGCTAAGGCTCATCCGGGTGGTCCGCAGGCCAA
Organism: Chloroflexota bacterium; assembly: GCA_016190665.1. Classification (GTDB taxonomy): domain Bacteria; phylum Chloroflexota; class Dehalococcoidia; order JACPQD01; family JACPQD01; genus JACPQD01. The sequence goes on along the minus strand of JACPQD010000091.1, from coordinate 3,953 downwards.
TGACGCTGCTTGCGCAACTTGCCACACCCCCGATAGCGGAGGGCTCGCCCCAGTGGCAGAAGTGCATAAGGTCAGCCAGTTGGTGAATAAGGTGGAGATCGGCCTGACGACCCCCGACAACGGCGCGTTCTACGGTGCGGGAGAGGCGCCGCTGGTCTCCATAATCGTTAAGGATGACAACGGCGACCCCATCGACCATAGCAAAGTGGACAACGCCAGCTTTTCAGCTGCCGGCCTCTTTGTCTATGGCCCACGGGCCAATACGGTGCCGGTGCTGACGAACACGGCCAGGTTTGGCGACTCGAAGCAGCGTGCGCTTGTGGCCAACACGAGGGCGGCCAGCGGCGAGCCGAGGGGATGGACCTTTGCCGCCGGCGACACCTTTAAGATCGCTGTGAATGGAGGCGCCCCCGCGACGTTGACAGCCCCTACGGGCTTGCAGACCCCGGCCCAGGTGCGCGACTGGCTGGCGTCCAATCTCCAGGGCGTTACGGTCACCGCTACCGCCACCAACGTCGCCATCAGGAGCAATATCCAGGGGGAGAAATCCAGGATCGATATCTACAACAGCCCGGTCACCACGAAAATGGGCTGGAAGCCGGGGGGCCTGAGGAGCAAGACCGGCTGGGTAGGCTCAGGGGTAACCCAGGAGCCCTATGTCGTCCCGGGGCGGCTTTCGTACCCGATTAACGACCTCCGCAAGCTTTCTGACCCTCTCGACTACAGCGATCCGGCGGTGACCCGTTACATAGACGGCATCACCTATCAGTTGGATGACGTGGCGGGCCTGTCCGTCGGCACCTACGGCGTGTATGTCTGGATCCAACCCATCGGAACCAGGACTCCGAATGTGAGCCGGGTCGCCATCGGCTACACGCAGTTCCAGGTCGGCACGGCAACGGAAGAGAAGATGGTGGCTACCAACTGCGTTGATTGCCACAAGAACACCATCTGGCACCTGGATGAGGGCCCAATACACCCGGCGCCCTTCGACACCAATTACTGCAAGGCCTGTCACGACTATGCCCGTTACCAGACTGGCGACGGCTTCGACAATCAGGGTGGGACTTCTCTAGGCGGGTGGAGCGGCTACGGTGGGGTGCCTATCTCGCGGAGGGTTCACGGCGTCCACTTCGGACGATATCTGGAGCATCCTGAGCAGATCTACCGAAACAACCCGGATATTTTCAGGGAGGTGATCTTCCCGCAGGATGTGAGGAACTGCACCAAGTGCCATGACCCTCAGACTACGACCGCGGCATGGAAAGAAGAACCGTCCCGGCTGGCATGTATGGCCTGCCACGACAAGAACGTAGCTAACGCCCATGCCAAGACATCGACCTTCTACCCCAATCCGGCGGACCCGTGGAGCGCTGATAAGGAAGAAAGCTGTAAAGTCTGCCACGGACCGGGCAGGGAGTTCGCGGTGGAGAAGATGCATAATATCACCAATCCGTACAGGCCGCCCTATTTGCGGGAGCCTTAGCGGTTTGGGGGCGCCTGGCGGCTGCGCTAGCGCCCTCGCCAAAGTGCTGACATGGGAGTGGGTTTCATGGGTGGGACCCACTCCTTCTCTTTGTCCGCCTTTTCGTCGGCGACCCATAAATAGTCCTCCTTTCCAGACTTTCCTCTTAGCCGGGTAGGATGGGTCTCCTTTCTTCCTCCGACAAGTTTACTTACACTGCGCCTGGTCCGGCCTTGACAAGCGAACATAGGTTCTGTATTATGTAGGGGCGGTTCCTGCGAGATACCCGGTAGTCGGGGTCGTCTCGACCCCGACGTGGAGTGTCGTGGTCAGGGACGACCGCGACTACGGGCAAAGGGGAACGGGCGTTCTCGCCTGTTCGAGGATAGAAAGAGGCCGGGCAGCGCTTTCTATACCGCGTACTTTAGTGCGCGGTAGAAAACGACCTATTTTCGTGCGAAGACAGGACAAGTTCCTATGGATAGCAACCTAAGAATAGCCTGCCTTCTCATCCCTCACTTCGTAGTTGGGTTGGAGCGGCAGAGGGCCACGGACCTTAAAGGGATGCCTGTCGTGGTGGTTTCGCCGGGATCAAAGGGCGAGACGGTGCTCGATGCTTCAGAGGAGGCCAGCGGCGTGATGCCCGGCATGTCGCTGGTGATGGCCCTGTCGAGGTTCCCGGAGGCCGCCGTTATCCCTGCCTCCATGCCGCGCTATGAAGAGGCATGGAGCCGGATGCTGGACCTCATGGAGACCCTCAGCCCCACTGTGGAAAATGGCGGTTTTGGCTGCGCCTATGCAGACAGCAAGGGGCTGGCGGCCCTCCATGGAGGGGTGGACAGAATGGCCTCTGCCTGGCTTGCGGCGCTGTCTGAATGCTGGGACGCGCGCCTGAGCATGGCGCCCTCGAAGTTTCCGGCGTATATGGCGGCGACCAGGTTAGCCCCTGGCCAGCATGCGGTAGTGACTGAAGACGTGGCGGCGTATATGGCGTCCTTCCCGGTGGAGGTGCTGCCGCTGTCCTTTAAAGAGATCGCCGCTCTGCGCAGTTTCGGCTTGCACAGTCTGGGCGACATAGCCCCTCTGCCCGTGGGCGCTTTAGCGGCGCAGTTCGGGCCACGAGGAAGGCTGGCCTGGGAGCTGGCCAACGGCATCGACCGCCGTCCCCTCGTGCCGCGCAAATCCCAGGTGACGGTCAAGGAAACAATGGACTTACCGGCGCCGGCGACTACCATCGAGACCGTGCTCATGGCCGTGGAGAGCCTGCTGGGCAGGACCTTTAGCCGCAAAGAGCTGCGGGGAAGATGCGCTCGCGTGGCCCTCTTCGAGGCGGATATCTCAGGCGCCTCTTCCTTCATCAAGCGGGTTACTTTCAAGGAGCCGGTAGCCAGCAAGGAACAGGCCTTTTCCGTCTTAAAGAAGCTCCTCGCCGATATCAGCCTGCCCGGGCCCATCGAGGCGTTGTCGCTGACCCTTTCGGGGATCGGCGGCGAGGCGGGCAAGCAGGCGAGCCTCTTCATCGAGGTGCGTCGACGGGATAATCTGCGAGAGGCCATCCGCGAGCTTAAGGCTCGCTTTGCCGGGGAGGCGCCTCTCTATCAGGTGCGGGAGGTGGAGCCATGGTCGCGGATTCCGGAGCGAAGGCGGGCCCTGGTGCCCTACGCCCCCTAGGGCTGCCGAAACCAATAGAGGTCAAGGCGGACAGCGATAATTGCCCTGTAGCGGTTGCCGTCGGGGTCAGGGACGACCCCAATGCTATCCGATTGCTCGCGACTGATTGGCGTTTCCTCTCCCCTCCGCGGGAGAGGACCCTCACCCTACCCTCTCCCATCAAGGGAGAGGAAACTCGAACGAGCGTCATACAACCAGTCATCAAAGTTTTATCGGACAGCATTGGAGACGACCCCGACTACGGAGCATGGTTAAAGGTCCAGGTGCTGGACCGCTGGCGCATCGACGATGAGTGGTGGCGCGAGAGTCCCATATCCCGGGCTTACTTCGAGGTGGTATCCGAGGGATTGAAACTCACCCTGTTCCAAGACTTGTTGACCGGACAGTGGTACCGGGGATAGGTTAGAGGTTAGAGGTTAGAGGTTAGAGGGGATAGGGGATAGTGCCCAACCCCCAACCCCTATCCCCTATCCCCGGAGCTACGATGTACATCGAACTTCATTGCCACAGCTACTTCTCCTTCCATGATGGCGCCTCCTCCATCGAGGAGTTGGTTTTGCGCGCCCGGGAGCTGGGCTATCCCGCCCTGGCCCTCACCGACCACGACAACCTCTGTGGCGCCCTTCAGTTCGCCCAGCTTGCCAAGAGCCTGGATGTCAAACCTATCATCGGCGCGGAGATCACGCTTCAGGGGGGCTACCACCTGACGCTGCTGGCCGAGAGCCACCAAGGCTATAGCAATCTCTGCCGGCTTATTTCCCACGCGCATATGAATAGCCCGCGCGGAGAGCCTGAGCTGGGGGTTGGGGGTTGGGGG
>JACPQD010000090.1 GCA_016190665.1 Chloroflexota bacterium | reverse complement strand
GCCGTAGGGCAGGTGGCTTGTCCCCTGCCGCCGTCGTGGAGCGTTGCCAATCATTTTCATTGCAGGCCAGAATCCAGACGGGTACCTGCCCGGTGAAGGGGAGTAGTTGGCAGGACAGAAGCACCTATTTTCAGAGCAGGCATTACAAGTGACCAGGATGCGGGCCATGGTTTGCTAGCGAGGACCGCAGCATAACCCCGGGGTATATCCTTCTTGACTGAGCCACGGGTCCTGAGGCACGATGCTGGCGAAAAACGGGCAGGGGGCAACTACTGTTGAGCAAAGCGGCGGTTCATTGGTAAGGGAGCGAGGTGCGTGTCTTACTGGCCGAGATTTCCTCCATTCTCGCAATGAAGAGGCAGACCGCCTCCAGGTCCTCGAGAGCTTGATCCGTCCAGCTTACCTTAGCCATTCTCTCATGCGTTCTCTTGCTTCCTGCTGAGATACTTTTCGTCCAGCGTCCGCTTGCTTGCTCCCTCGGTCAATCTTGTACAAAAGATACAACTGATCCATAGCATCCTCAATGGAGGCATCCTGTGGCAAATCCTGAATGACCTTCAGCACTTGATCTTTCGCGTTCATGATCAGCTCTCCTTATGGCTGGCAACCTGTTGACCATGTCAACTTGTTCTTGATCCGCGGCGGATTGGGCCCAGCGTCCCCGCGGGCGCTCTGTCCGCTCGCCTACTGAGTTGGCTCTGCCCGATCCCGCCTTCTCGCTTTCATTATACCCATCTCGTCAAGGTCCTTGCGGGCACAAAAAAAGGTAACGAAAACCCACTGGCATATCCGACCTGTTTGGAGTATCATAGTTGCCCAGCGCTTGTTTGGGCAGCCAACGCTTCGTATCCCGAGCGCGCGCTGAGGAGGTTACTATTGACGCTTTCTCTTGAGGAGACCGGATTTCTGGAATATGAGGAGTTCAGCGACGGCCTGCCCGTCGTGGCGCCGACGCGCGCCCGGGTGGAGGCGGCGCTGGCCTACGTGGACCGACGGCCGGATGAGATCGTAGCCAAGATACCGCCGAGCTGGGCGCAGGCGACGGTGGAAAGCATCGCGGTGAACGCGGTGATGGCGGGCTGCCGTCCCGAGTACCTGCCGGCGGTGATCGCGGCCGTCGACGCCATCAGCGAGCCGCAGTTCAACCTCTACGGTGTGCAGGCCACCACGCACCCCGTGGCGCCGCTGCTCATCTTCAGCGGGCCGCTGGCCAGAGAGATGGGCATAAACGGCGGCGCGGGGGCCTTCGGGCCGGGATACCGCGCCAACGCCACTATCGGCCGGGCAATACGCCTGATCCTGCTGAACACCGGCGGGGCGCGCCCCGGGGAACTGGACAAGGCCACCCTGGGCCACCCGGGCAAATACACCTATTGCATCGCGGAGAATGAGGAGGCTAGCCCCTGGAAGCCGCTGCGCGTCGAGCTGGGCTTCCAACCTGAGGACAGCATCGTCATGGCCTTTCCCGCCGAAGGCCCGCATAACATCAACGACCACTTTGGCGCCACGGCAAAGGGTATCCTCATCCAGGTGGCCGGTGCGATGGCCGGCATCGGCGCCAACGACTGGTACTACGATGAGTGCCGCCCGCTGCTCATCCTGTCCCCGGAGCACGCCGCGACGGTGGCCCAGGATGGCTTCTCCAAAGCCGATATCAAGCGCTACCTCTTCGAGACGGTCAAGGTCCCGCTGAGCACGTATTCTCCAGAGAACATCGTGGGCCGGTTCCGCGACCACTGGCCGGAGCGCTACGCCGACGCGCCCGAGGATACGATGCTTCCCCTCCTGCGGGCGCCGGAGAATCTGACCGTGATCGTCGCCGGGGGACCGGGGAAGCACTCCATGTATGTCCCGACGGCGGGCAACTTCCTTGCCGTGGCGAAGCTTATCGCCCTCAAGGATGGATCGGCGATACATTCCCTCAAGCCGTTGTCGCGCCCCCGGCACACCGACCCTGAGCTTAACTCAGGGGACCGGCGCGGCAGCGAGACTCTCGACCCCAGAGGCGTTCCGGCTGGCGTGGCGCGAAAGGCCGTGGCGCCAGCGCCATCGACGCTGGATGGCAAGGTGATTGGCCTCCTGGACAACACCAAGGCGAACGCCAGATTCCTCCTGTCTTGCATTGGGGGGGAGTTGGCGGGTGGCTTCCGGATAAAGGGTAGCCGCGCCATGCGCAAGCCAGAGGTGGCCAAGGTCGTGCCCAGGGAGCAGACGGACATCCTGCGCCAGTGCGACGTGGTGATTACCGGGAGCGGGGACTGAGGGGCCTGCACGTCGTGGAGTGTCCACGACACCGCAGTCCTCGAGGACATGGGCATACCGACGGTCCTTATCTGCACGGAAGCTTTCGTCCCCCTGGCCAGGGCGGAGGCGAAGGCCATGGGCTTGCCGGATATGCGCATCGTCAGCATCCCGCATCCGTTGGGCGGGCTTTTCGAAGAGCGCGTGCGGGAGAGGGCGCGGAGCGCCGTACCCGCCATTATCGAGGCGCTGGGCATCGGACGAAACGATGAATGATGAATGCGGAATGATGAATGGTGCGCTCCGCTCCCACTCCACCCGGTCGGGAACCACGGATGAACACGGATAGCTGACCGCTGAAGGCTGATAGCTCTTAAGGGAGGTGCTGTTATGGGGATTCGCAGCCAGAAGAACAGGATGTGGCTCATGCTGAGCGCTTTGCTCGCCGGCGGACTCTTGCCGGCGAGTTGCGCCCTGGCGGCGGCGCCAACGCCCGCCGCGAAGGCGACGGTAGCGCCGGCGAAGGCGGAGACGCCGGCGGCCAAGCCAGCGACGGCTCCGACTCCGTCGACGCCCGCCGCCACGCCGAAGCCGGCAGTCCAGGAACCGAGGTACGGGGGCATTCTTACCATCTCGACCTATTCGAACCCGGTAAACCTGAACCCCTGGGAGCAGGTCTCCATAACCACCCTGGGCCTCAACGGCCCGGTCTACAGCCAGCTCTTCCAGTTCGACCCCTTCAATAACGACAAGGCCGTCGGGGACCTCGTGGAAAGGTGGGAGCTGAGCTCCGATAGCAGAACGTACACTCTCTACCTGCGGAAGGGCGTCAAATGGCACGACGGACAGCCTTTCACCGCCGGTGATGTCAAGTACAGCCTCGATTACATGCTGGACCCAAAGAACCCGAAAGTGGACAGGAAGAGGCTCAACCTCATCGCCATAAACAAGGTGGAGGTGGTCGATCCCAGCACAGTTAGGCTAACCCTCCGCGCCCCTAGCGCCTCGCTGTTCTCACAGCTCGCGCTGCCTCATTCCGCTATTGGCGCGAAGCACGTATCGGAAAAGGGTCCCAAGCCCGGAGTGAGTCTCGATTGGACAGTCGTCGGCACCGGGCCCATGAAGTCCAAGAACTTCCTCAAGGACTCCTACTACGAGGTGGTCAAGAACCCGGAGTACTTCATTAAGGGGAGACCCTATCTCGATGGCGTCAGATACTATGTCCTCACCGATCTAGCGACACGCTTCGCCGCCTTCAGAACCGGGCAGTTGCTCCTCACCAATCCCTCGCAAGGGCTCACGCCATCTCAGGGCAAGATAGCGGAGAAGGAGATCAGGGGCGTCACCGTGGTGGCCCATCCCAAAGGCAACTTCAGCGGCTTTTTCATGAACGCCGAGCGAAAGCCCTGGGGGGACGCGCGCGTCCGCAAAGCAGTCGCCTTGGCCACCGACCATCAGGCAGCCGTTAAGGCCCTCGCAGAGGACGTCGGCGACTACGGCAGCCCGGTCATCCCCGGGCCCTGGGCTCTACCTGAGGACGAGATGATGAAGACGCCGGGCTACCGTCAGCCCAAGGATGCGGACCGCGCCGAGGCCAAGAGGCTCCTGGCTGAGGCGGGCTTGCCAAACGGCTTCAAGTCTCCCCTCTACACACGCACTCAAACGGAGTACGTGAGGATCGCCGAGTTCATGAAAGACCAACTGGGCAGGATCGGGATAGACCTGAACATCATCGCCGAGGAGCTGGCGGCCTCAACTGCCCGAAGACACGCCGGAGTGGCTGACTGGGACACGTTGACCGCCACCGCTGCCGTCGACAACGCTGACCCGGCGGGCGCCAACAAGTACTTCCTCAAGGGCAACGACTTCAACTTCTTTGACACGGAGGTCGACGAGCTTTGGCAGAAGCAGGACGCCATCATGGACCCGGCTGAGCGCAAGAAGGCGGTCTTCGATGCGCAGAGGAAATTCCTGGAGGTAAACCCGTGGGTGGTCCTTTTCTGGTCGAAGAATGTGACCGGCTTCTGGCCCCAGGTGAAGAACTTCAAGCCGAGCTTGACCTACACCAATCTGAAGCATGAGAATACGTGGCTGGCGAAGTGAGCTATCAGCTTCAGCAATCAGCTTTCAGCAGGCTTGACGCTCCGCAGCCCACATCGCAGGCGCTTCGAGAACCGCCCTGGCCCAAGAAAGGAACGACATGGAGCAGAGATTCGTGGACGTCCTCGACCCGGTGGGGGAGGTCGAAGCTGAGGAGCTTGGGCTGGCGCCTCGGCCCGCCAGCTTGAAGGCTAAAGTGGTCGGCCTTCTCAGCAGCAGTAACCGCGTTATGGACATGCTGGGGGACCGGTTCGAGGAGCTGATCCGCGAGAAGTACGGCGCCGTCGAGTTCGTCAGACACCGCGAGAGGGGGGCGCCAACGCCCGAGCTTATGGACAAGCTGGCCCGCGAGTGCGACGTGGTCATCGGCGGCATCGGCGTCTGAGGCTCCTGCACGCTCTGGTGTGTCCAGACAAGCCTCGAGTTGGAGAAGCGGGGAGTCCCCACGGCCACTCTGTCCATAGTGGACTTCGTGCGATTGGCTGAGTCCACGGCCAGGTTCGGCGGCAGGGCGGCGCTGCCCATCGTCAGCGTTCCGACTCGCGCCATCGACGCACCCAGAGAGGCAATATGCGCCATCGCGGATGATGTTATCGAATCCGTTTTGCAAGGGGTAACCCAGGCGGCGAAGGAGAGGGCAACGTCGGCGTAGGGGAGCATTACAGACGCCCCCCTTTGTCCCCCCGTCCACGGGGGGATTAGGGGGGGGCTTCATCCCGTCCACGGGGGGATTAAGGGGGGGCCTTCAGCCCGTCCACGGGGGGACAAAGGGGGGGCGTTCGCATCACTAAACGATCGCCGATAACGAGAAAGGACCAACGTTGACACAGCCAGAATTGAAGTCCCGGCGATTCCGCGTCGTGGACTCCGCCCAGGACTTCTACCAATACGCCTATGACAAGGGTTGGACCGACGGCCTCCCCGTCATCCCACCCACCGAGGAGCGCGTGCGGGAGATGGTGGGCGGCAGGGTTCCGGGAGAGTTGATTGCGAAGGTCCCGCCCAGGAGTGGCCTGGCGACGGTGGAGACGATAGCGGTGAACGCCGTCATGGCGGGCTGCCTGCCCGAGTACTTGCCGGTGATAATCGCTGGAGTGCGGGCGATGTGCGAGCCTGTTTTCAAGCTCGATGGCATCCAACCGACGACGAACCCTGCCGGGCCTGGTCTCATCGTGAATGGCCCCATCAGGCAGCGCATTGACCTCAACTGCGGAGGGAACGCCCTGGGACCTGGCCGGCGCGCCAACGCCACCATCGGTCGGGCGATACGGTTGATCTTGCTGAACATCGGCGGCGGCACACCTCAGATGGTGGATAAGGCGACCCTGGGGTATCCGGGCAAGTACACCTTTTGCCTGGGCGAGAACGAGGAGGACAGCCCCTGGGAGCCGCTGCACGTCGAGCGTGGTTTCAAGCCTCAGGAGAGCACGGTAACCATGATCTCTGCGGCTGGCATCACAAACGCCAATTGCAGCAACTCCGATGCAGGTGAGGTGCTCAGGATTCTGGCTAATTCCCTGGCCCGGTGGGGAAGCAACGATATGATCTACTGCAGCGCCCAGCCGGCTCTGCTTTTCAGCCCCAGCCGCGCCAAGTTGCTGGCCAGCCAGGGCTATTCCAGGCAGGCAGTCAAAGAATATCTCTGGGAGAACACCGCCATCCCCGCCTCTGAGCTTCCTTACAAGACGCGTCCCCGGGGGTCGGCGTGGAAGGACGGAGACATCGCACGGCCAGTGAGCTCTCCGGATGACATAATCATCGCCGTGGCTGGAGCGCCGGAGCGCTCGGCTCACGTGGTCGTGGTGGAATGTTTCCCTGATGGCGCGCAGGCGGTGACGAAGCTGATCGAGGACTAGATGCTGGGGGTCCAGCAGCCGGGCCGAACAGTCCTCTCGCCTGCGAAACCAGACTCCGGTGGTTGGACTCGGTGACAAATCCCCTTAGTCCCCCTTTGCCAAAGGGGGAGACTCTGCTCATTCTCCCCATTCTTCCCCGATCACTTGACGCGTTGGTTACAATTTAAGGATGGGGCCAGTTAAGGCTACACCGTGCATTAGCAGTAGAAAGGAACCGTTTGTGAGTAACGACGAGTTGTTGAATCCCGTGGCGGAGGTCGACGCGCCAAGTATCCAGGCGCCTCGACTCAAGGACCTCAGGGGCAAGGTTATTGCCCTCGTGGATAATGAGATGCCCGGATCGGGGCCGCTGCTCAACCGGCTTGGCGAGAACCTGATGGAGAGGTTCAAGCTGGCAGGCGCCCAGACCATAAAGCGGTTCGTCGTCGGCGCCAACCCCAACCTGCTGGAAAACAGCATCGCCGAGCTGAGCAAGAAGGTGGACTTCGCCATCACTGGCCTGGGCTCTTGAGGCTCCTGCACGACGTGGTGTATCCACGCCGCCGTCGCCTTCGAGAAGCATGGCGTCCCGACGGTCACCTTCCTGGCCAAGGGGTTCGACGCCCTGGGCAGGCAGGAGGCTAAGTCCTTCGGCGTCTCCGATATCGCCATTATCGGCATACCGCCCGAGGCGCGCCGTATCAAAGAGGTGGCGGAGAAGGTCGCCGACGACAAGGTGGACGAGGTCGTTCAAGCTCTTACCCGGCAGGGCAAGCCGCCTGCCAAGGACTATGCCGGTGACGCCCTGGCGGAGATCGAGAGGAACCTCCGGCGCCCCAAATACGTGACCTCCTTCGACCCGGTGTGGGTCCCGGCCACCGTTGAGGAGGCTACGCCCGCTTTCTACCGCAACGGCTGGACGGATGGCTTGCCCATCGTGCCGCCCACCAGGCGGGCCGTCGACCGTATGCTGGCACATACCGACTGGGCGCCCGATGAGATAGTCGGCAAGATGCCGCCGAAATGGGGCAAGGCCACGGTGGAGAAGATCGCGGTGAACGCGGTGATGGCCGGGTGCCTGCCGGAGCATATGCCCCTACTGGTGGCCGCGGCCCAGATCATGTGTGATCCGGCGTGGGACCTGTATTCCACCCAGGCCTCCACCAATCCCGGAGCGCCCCTGCTCATCGTCAACGGCCCCATCGCCAAAGAGCTGGACATCAACTGCGGCTTTAACATCTTCGGCCAGGGTTGGCAAGCCAACGCTACTATCGGCCGCGCCATCCGGCTCATGATGATGAACATCGGAGGCGGGCTGCCAGGCATCACCGACAAGGCGACCCACGGCCAGCCCGCCAAGTACACCTTCTGCATCGCCGAGAACGAAGAAGACAGCCCCTGGGAGCCGCTTCATGTGGAGAAGGGCTTCGCGCGCGAGACGAGCGCCATAACCATGTACGGCGCCCAGGCCATCCATCCCGCGATTATCCTCGACAATACGGCGGAAAGCTGCCTCATCCTCACCGCCGACGCCATGTGCATGATGGGGACGGACACCATGTACTACGCGGGTATCCCCATGGTCATCCTTAACCCCCGTCTGGCTGGCGTTCTGGCATCGGCGGGCTACTCGAAGGCGGACGTCAAGAAGTGGCTTTTCGAGCACGCCAGAGTTCCCCTGAGCAAGTTCCCGCCCAACTCGGTCCAGTACCTCAAAATGAGGCGCGCGCAGTACGATTACTCTAGCCCCGATGCGATGATCCCGGCCATCGACCGTCCGGAGGACCTGGAGATCGTGGTCTCTGGCGCCCACGGCTCCTGGAGCGTGTTCCTGCCCAACCACGCCAAGCACACGCCGCCCCGGACGTTGGCTCTTACGTTGAAGGACGGGACGCCGGTGAAGTCGATCGGGGAGTTCAGGGGATAGCGGGCCGGGGGCCAGGGGTCAGGGGCCGCGGCCCCACCCCGGGCTGGCGCGCGGCGACCAGCTGAGGGATGCTGGGGTGCGCGCAACCGTGCGCCCGCAGGCCGGATGTTGTCATCATGAAGATGGAGAGAGCCGGCGATTCCCGGCTCTTTTCATTCCTACAGTCCACGGAGGGACGCGCTTTGTCGCGTCCGCACCATCCCGGCCACGACGGAGCGTGGCCCTCCGCACGTCGTATGCGCACCATCCCGGCCACGACGGAGCGGCCCTCCGCACGTCATATGCGCACCATCCCGGCCACGACTGAGTGGCCCTCCGCACGTCATATGCGCACCATCCCGGCCACGACGGAGCGTGGCCCTCCGCGTTTCGATGACCCTTGACACGCCGCGCCAGCCGGTTTAATATGGCGCCATCACGGGAAACACGAGGTCTATTCATGACACTAAAGTCCCGAAGCTATGATGTGGCTGACGCCTGGGAGTTCCTGGAGTTGGCCTACAAGAACCGGTGGACGGACGGCCTGCCGGTGGCCCCCCCTACTGAGGAACGCATTCAAGCGATGATAGAATACACGGGCCTGCCCGGCGACCGGATGATCGGCGAGGTGCCGCCCAGAAACGGGGCGGCCACCATCGAGAAGATCGCCATCAACTGCGTTATGGCTGGGTGTCTCCCGGAGTACATGCCAGTCGTAATCGCGGCAGTCGAGGCCATGATCGACCCGGCGCACAATCTCCAGGGAGTTCAAACAACTACCCACTCTTGCGAGCCGCTGCTCATCGTGAGTGGGCCGATAGTGCAGGAGTTGGGCTTCGCTACGCAAGAGGCCGTCTTCGGTGGGGGAGGTGGTCGACCTAACGCCACCATCGGGCGGGCGATCCGGCTGATCCTCTGGAACATCGGGGGCGGCTACCCGGGCGAGCCCTGTAAGGAGAGCATCGGGCACCCAGGGCGTTACTGCTTCTGCATCCCTGAGGACAACGAATTCAGCCCGTGGGAGCCCTTGCACGTCGAACGGGGACTGCCGGAGGGCTCCAGTGGCGTGACCGTCTTTGCCTGTGAGTCGCCCCACAGCGCCAACGCTTTGTTCGGCACGGACATGACGCCGACCATGATCCTCGATACCGTGGCTGACACCATGTCGGCGCTGGGCAACAACAACACGCACACCATGGGCCAGACGCTGGTGGTCCTGGCGCCGAACGTGGCGCGCCATCTGGCCGGACGAGGCTGGTCGAAGCTGGACATTAAGAAGTACCTCTTCGATAAGGCGCGGCGGCCGATCTCGGCGCTGAGACCACGCTCGACGCGGAGACCTGGCACCGACCCGGAGTACTGGTACGATTGGTGGCCCAAATGGGTCGACCAGAGCAAGGAGCAGACCCTCGTACCCGTCGTGGCCGATCCGCAGGACATACACATCGTGGTAACGGGGCAGCGCAGCGCGCGGTGGATGGGCATATGCCCGGGCTGGGGCGAGTTCGGGGGGTACGCGGTGTCGAAGCCTGTCGGCTAGGGGTCAGGGGTCGGGGGCCGGGGGACGGAGGCCGGCGGCAATGATGAATCGTCCATGCCGGTTTACACCGGCGCCACCAGGGATGAAAATCGCGTTTCTATACCCCGCACTGAAGTACGGGGTATAGCGGGCCATACCGCGTACTTTAGTGCGCGGTGAGAGGTCTATTTTCGTAGGAATGCTGAAAGCTGATCGCTGACGGCTGAAAGCTCCGAAGGATGAAGGGAGAGCCACATGTTCAAGGTATTCGACCCCGTGGGAGACGCGCGGGCGGCGGCCCGGACGCAATTGGCGGCCAGGACCGGGGACTTGCAGGGAAAGGTTGTTGGCTTCCTGGTCAACGAGAAGGGGGCGGACCTGGTCACGGACTTCGAGACCTACAGTCATGTCCTGGAGGAGAAGCTCAAAGCCGGCTATGGCGTCGCTGACTGCACACGCGAGATAAAGCCGCTGCTTTCAAAGGTGGCGCCCAGGGAGATGATAGACCGGCTAGCTTCCAGGGCGGACGTCGTGGTCACTGGTATCGGGAAGTGAGGCTCCTGCACGTCGAGCAGTGTGCTCGACGCGGTGGAGCTGGAGAAGCGCGGCATTCCGACGGTGATGTTTGTGACCGACGCCTTCGCGCCGGCGGCGCGCGCTCAAGCCTCGCTGCGCGGCATGCCTGACCTGGCCTTCGCGGTGGTGCCGCACATTTTTGGCTGGCAGACGTACGAGGAGAAGGTGGAGACGGTGACCAGGGTGATGGGGTCGGTGGTTAGCCAGTTGACTAAGCCGGTGGCAGGAGTAGGGAGGAGGGGAGAGGGAGAAGGGAGTAGGGCGTAGCGTCGGTAGGCGGTGCCGTCAACGGATGGAGGGCATACGATTGCGTCCGGGGCACTGGCTTCGTCGGACGCGTCTGACCTGTCCGACCCGTCAGACCCGTCCGACCGACGATGAACCCCGCGAGCAGAAAGGAGCGCGTGATGGCAGAACCAACTTACGAGGTGGTGTGGCCCCTGGGGAGGTCGGTCTATGAGACGGTGCCCGTGACGCCGGCGGCGGCGGACCTGTCCGGCAAGACGGTCTGCGAGATCTGGGACTGGCTGTTCAAGGGCAACGAGATGTTCCCGGTTATCCGCGAGGAATTGTCGAAACGTTACCCGGGCGTCAAGTTCGTGGACTACAGCGTCTTCGGCGATACCCACGGCCCCAGAGAGCCGGAGGTCATTGCGGCCATGCCGGACCTGCTGCGCAAGCACGGCTGCGACGTGGTCATCTCCGGGGTGGGCGCCTGAGGGAGCTGCACGCCCGCAGTGGTGCGGGCCAGCGTGGTCGCCGAGAGGACCGGCGTCCGCAGCGTGTCCATCGTGGCCACCCCCTTTGCCCGGCAGGGACACGCCATAGCCAAGGCGCTGGGGGCGGAGAACGTCGCCATCGCCGAGTATCCCGGCGTCCCCATGGTCGACAGCAAGGGCGACCTTCAGGAGAAGGTCCGCCAGTCCGTGGTCAAGAGCATCATCGAGGGGCTGGGCGCCAAGCTGAAGCCCGCGGTGAAGCCTGACGAGCCCGGGCCGCGGGATATCGTCTTCAAAGGCAGCTTCGACGAGACCGACGACTACTTCTACAAGAACATGTGGACGGAGGGGCTGCCCGTGGTCCCGCCGACTATCGACCGCGTGGAGAAATTCCTGCGCTTCACCGACCGGTCGCCGGACGAGGTGATCGGCGTCCTCCTGCCGGAGAACCGCGAGGCCACGGTATGGAATGTGGCCGTTAACGGCGTCATGGCCGGTTGCCGGCCGGAATATATGCCGGTGCTGCTGGCCGTGGTCGATGCCATATCCGAGCCGGAGTTTCGCATAGAGGATGCGGGCAGCACGCCGGGCTGGGAGCCGCTCATCATCGTCAATGGCCCCATCATCAAGGAGCTGGACTTCAACGATGGCCCGGGGGCGATGCGCGTCGGCCGCAAAGCCAACACCAGCATCGGCCGCTTTCTGAGGCTATACATGAGAAACGTGCCCGGCCTGCGCATCCCGCCGGGCGCCACCGATAAGGGCACCATTGCCTTCACCTTTAACGTCGTCCTCGCGGAGAACGAAGACGCCTGCCGGGAGATCGGCTGGCAGCCCTTCAGCGTCGATCGCGGCTTCAAGGCGGGAGACAACGTCGTAACGGTCACGAGCGTCGTCAGCATCAGCCCGCCGACCTACAGCGTGGGCGCGACGCCCATCGATCACGTCGAGAGGATCGCCGAGATAATCGGCCGGCGGCACATGTCCTTCTGGACGGCCACGTGCGCCCATAACGGGAGGTCCCATCCCTTGTTCGTGCTGAGCCCGGCGGTGGCCTCGGTGATCGGCAAGGGCGGCTGGTCCAAGGACGATATGAGGAAATACCTCTACGAGAATGTGAGGCTGCCTGCCCGTTACCTGGAGAGCCTGATGGGCGGGATTACCGGCTTCAACTTCTGTGAGGAAGTCCAGAAGGGGGTCATCCCCGGCGAGTTCTGCAAGTCCAAAGACCCCAATCGAGAGGTCCCCGTCTTCCTGAGGCAAGAGTGGATCAATATCCTGGTCAGCGGCGACCCGGGCCGCAACCAGAGCAAAGGGTATTGCCAGAACCATAAGCAAGGGCCGCCGGTAAGTAGGAAGGTGGCGTTGCCCAGGCGGTGGAAGGAGATGAGGGGCTAGGTGATAGGTTAGAGGTTAGAGGTTGTAGGGAGTAGGGAGTAGGGAGTAGGCGGCGTCAACGGATACGTAACGGATAAACGGATATGGCCTGCGTCGCGTCATAACGGTCAGAAACGATTGCGTAGGGTCGCACGGCGGTGCGCCCGGAGCGGGGCCGGGGGCGGGCGCCTCGCACTGAAGTACGCGGCATCACCGGAGGAGGTTTCAGAATGATCAGGATCCTGCTTCTACTGGTTTCCCTCATGCTCGTGGCGTTTGTGGGTTCAGCGTGCGACAACATTCAGCCCGATTTCAGCCGGGCGGTGTTCGTGGAGGCAAGCCCCAACACTGGCGAAATAGACACGATCAAGATTGCAGTCAACCCCGATAAAACTGCTTCCATGCAGGCCACCGGGAGGAGCGGAGGTGGATATCAGGGCACGTGGCAGCCCCAGGAATCGACCGACATGGCGAGGGTGCTGATACGAAGCAGCGGGGGGAACGTGCTACTGACATTCTACCAGAACAAAGAAGCTGGCATTTCGGTAGATCGCTTTCAGTTTTTCGGGCGCTGGTATCAGGAGTAG
This sequence comes from Chloroflexota bacterium, assembly GCA_016190665.1. Lineage (GTDB taxonomy): Bacteria > Chloroflexota > Dehalococcoidia > JACPQD01 > JACPQD01 > JACPQD01. The sequence continues at coordinate 8,043 of JACPQD010000090.1, read as the reverse complement.
TCCAACACTGGATCACTTCCCAAGAGGGTGAGCCATTTCATGACAGGAAGGGGAATAATCATGGCAGAGCCAACCTATGAGGTGGTATGGCCGCTGGGCAGGTCGGTGTACGAGACTATACCCCTGGCGAAACGCAGCGAAGGACTGGAGGGCAAGACGGTCTGCGAGGTCTGGGACTGGCTCTTCCGCGGCCGGGAGATATTCCCGGTCATCCGCGAAGAGCTGCGGAAGAAGTACCCCACCATCAAGGTCGTGGACTTCGAGACCTTCGGCGACACCCACGGCCCGAAGGAGAAGGAGGTCATCAAGGCGCTGCCGGACCTGCTCCACCAGAACAAGTGCGATGCCGTCATCTCCGGCATCGGCGCCTGAGGTAGCTGCACGCCCGCGGTGCTGCGGGCCAGCGCGGTGGCGGAGAAGGCCGGGGTCCGGACCGCCTCCATCGTGGCGACGGGCTTTCTCAAACAGGCCCACGCCATCGCCAGGGCGCAGGGGGGCGAGAACATGGCCGTGGCCGAATACCCGGGCGTCCCCATGATCGACAGCCCCGAGGAGCTTCGCCGCAAGGTCGCCGAGGTAGTCGTCGAAAACATCATTAAGGGTCTCACCACGCCGGCCAGGGACGCGGTTAAGCCCGCTGAGCCGGGCCCGAAGGATATCGTCTTCAAAGGCACGCTCGATGAAGTCCAACAGTTTTTCTACAAGAATATGTGGTCGGAGGGGCTGCCCATCATCCCTCCCACCGTCGAACGCGTCGAGAAATTCCTTAGATTCACCGACCGCTCGCCCGATGAGGTTATCGCCACCCTGCTGCCGGAGAACCGCCAGGCCACGGTCTGGAACGTGGCGGTGAACGGCGTCATGGCGGGCTGCCGGCCGGAGTACATGCCCATCTTGCTGGCGGTAGTGGACGCGATATCGGACCCGGAGTTTCGCGTCGGGGACGCGGGCAGCACGCCGGGCTGGGAGCCGCTGATCGTTCTCAGCGGCCCGATCATGAAGGAGTTGGACTTCAACTACGGCGCCTCGGTGATGCGCGTGGGGCGCCAGGCCAATACCAGCATCGGGCGCTTCCTCAGGCTTTACATGAGGAACATCCCCGGGCTGCGCATACCGCCGGGCGACACGGACAAGGGGAGCATCGCTCAGACCTTCAACGTCGTTATGGCGGAGAACGAGGATGCGGTCGCCGATATGGGGTGGCAGCCCTACAGCGTCGACCGCGGCTTCAAGGCGGGCGACAACCTGGTCACAGTGATAAGTGTCACCAGCATCAGCCCGCCCACCTACAGCGGCGGCCATACCGCCGCGCAGCATATGGAGACCATCGCTGAGCTGATCGGACAGCGGTCCATGGCCTACTGGACGGCCACCGCGGCCCACGTGGGCCAGTTCTATCCCCTGTTCTGCCTGGGGCCGAGCATTGCCGGCGTAATCGCGAAAGACGGCTGGTCCAAGGACGACATCCGCAAGTACCTGTACGAAAACGTGAGGATGCCGGCGGCGAAGCTGGAGCGCCTCCAGGGCGGGCTCACCAACTGCGTCTTCTGCGAGGAGGTCGAGCGGGGCGTCATATCGAAGGACTTCTGTCTCTCCGCGGACCCGAACCGTATGGTGCCGATATTCCTGAAGCCGGAATGGATACAGATCGTCGTCAGCGGGGACCCGGGGAGGAACCAGAGCAAGGGGTACTGCCAGAACCACAAGCAGGGGCCGCCCACGAGCCGGAAAGTCGTTTTGCCCGCGAAGTGGAAGGAGCTGCGGGGATAGGTTAGAGGTTAGAGGTTGTAGGGGTCAGGGGCCAGGGACCAGCACCGCGCACTGAAGTACGCGGCATCGGGAGGAACGATTACGTAGAGGCGCATTGCATGCCCCTTGGGGATTGGGGTGGGGCGAAACGTTTCCCGAGGGTGGTTCGTGAACCGCCCTACGAGCGGGGTGGTCATGTCCGGGTAAGGGACAGCCCCGAGATGAAATGTGTTTCACGGAGGAGGATTGAATGTCAGTCTGCCTGGAAGGCGTCCGCGTGCTGGAGCTGTCTCGCTATCAGGCCGGGCCGCGCTGCGCCATGCTGCTCCGAGACCTGGGAGCTGAGGTCATCAAGGTGGAGGCCGTGGGGGGCGAGGACCTCCGGCAGAGGGGCCCCTTCGTCGATGGGGTGGGCATCCCCTTCTCCCAGCATAATCGGGGCAAGAAGAGCATCACACTCAACACGCGGAGCGCGCGGGGGAAGGACCTCTTCCGCGAGCTGGTCGAACGCTCCGATCTGGTGATAGAGAACTTCCGTCCGGGCATCATGGACAAGATGGGCCTCGGCTACGAGAGCCTCAACAAGCTGAACCCGCGCATCGTGCTCGTTTCGATCTCCGGGTTCGGCCAGTACGGGCCGTACCGAGACCGTCCGGCCTACGACCCCGTGGCCCAGGCCATGAGCGGGCTCGCCCACCTTATTGGCGAGAGCCAGGGCAAGCCGATGCTCTCCGGCAGCACTATTATCGACCGGAGCACAGCGTTCCTGGCCGCAGTCGGCGCCCTGGGCGCCCTTTTCCATGCCCAGAGGACGGGCCAGGGACAGCATGTGGACGTGTCCCTCCTGGACACCGCCTTGACTTTCCTGGACATCGAGCTCTCCAGTTGCCATACGTCCGGAAGGCCGGCGGGCTGGACCGCCACCATCATCGAGTGCAGCGACGGGCACGTGGTCATCAACGCCAGCCGCGCTCATCAGTGGCTGCAACTCTACCACGCCATCGGGCGGGATGACCTCGCGAATGATCCGGAATTTGCCACCCGCACCACGGGCAAGGAGCAGGTCCAGGCCCGCCAGCAAATCCTTCGGGACTGGGCGATGTCGCGCCCGGTGACCGAGGTAATGCGCATCATGGAGGAGGCGGACGTCCCTTGCGGGCCCGTGCAGACACCGGAGCAAGTGGCGAAAGACCCTCACCTGTGGGAGCGCAAAACCATGGTAGAGATCGAACCGGCGCCGGGCGCGACGGACAAGATGCTCGTTCCCGGTGAGATAATCAAAATGTCCAGGGTACCCTGGAAGGCGGGACGCGCCCCGACGGCCGGAGAGCACAATAAAGAAATCTATGGCGGCTTGCTTGGCCTGAGCGACGAGGAACTGGCCAAGCTAGGCGAGGAAGGAATAGTGTAGGAGGTAGCAGAGGCAGCTCAGCCATTATATTCTAACCTTTTGAGTTCCTCTACTCTGCGTTCTCCCATCGGGGGATGGGCAGTCCTCTCTTGACTCTTACTACGAGCCAGCCGTCGATAACTTCGGCCAGACTATGCCGAAATTCCTCGAGTGTCTTGCCGGTAGCCCAAACCCCTCAAGCTCCGGGACCTCTCCGGGGCGTGCTCTTCATCGTCGATAACCTCATACTTATAGCTCTGTTTAAGTTAAGCTATGGTTTGCTGCCTTAATTCATTTCGCAATACCTTACCAAGCATATTCTTAGGCAGGACATCTACAAACTCAATCTGCGAAGGGACTTTGTATTCTGCCAGGTATTGGCGACAGAAACTGACAAGCTCTGCAGGGGTAACACTCGCGCCTGGCCGCAAGATGACATAAGCTGCTACACGCTCGCCTTGCAGTGGGTCGGGGACACCAATCACGGCCGCTTCCAGCACTTTCTCGTGCTCTAACAGAACCTCTTCTACTTCCGCAGGGTAAACCTTGTAGGCGGTCATGTAGTCAGTCTTTTGCACTTTGATAACATCCTTTTTCCGTCCGACAATCTCGAAATAGCCATCTTCATCCATGCGAGCTATATCTCCAGTATAAAGCCATCCATCTCTCAACGCCCTTGCGGTCTCCTCCGAGTTCTGACAGTACCCGTTCATTACCTGTGGGCCTCGAATCACTAGTTCGCCATCCTGCCCGGGAGCGACCGGGGCCCCGGTATCCATATCGACTATCTGGCAAGTTGTATCAGGCAACGGCAAACCGATACCCTTCCGTTTCCCGTAGAGCGGGTTACATGTTACCACAGGTGACGCTTCGGTCAAGCCATAGCCTTCGACCAGTTTGCAGCCGGTGAGGTGCTCGAACTCCTGCTGAACGGCAGCGGGCAAGGCATCAGCCCCGCTGATACAAAAACGAATAGATGACAGGTCGTAATGGGACAGGCCTGGCTGATGGATGATAGTGTGGTATATCGCCGGAACACCCATGAGCAGCGTGGGGCGGTGCTTGTTGATGGCTTCAAGCAAGCTGACAGCCTCGAACTTCGGCATGAGCACCATTGTTCCCCCAACATACACCGGCCAGTTCATCGAAGTAGTCATTGAAAAGGCGTGGAAGACGGGCAGTATGGTCAGGAAGATTTCGTTACCGGGTCTGATATCGGGAAGCCAGTGATGGCATTGAAGGACGTTGGCGACCAGGTTATCGTGGGTCTGGCAGACGCCTTTCGGCGTCCCAGTCGTGCCTCCCGTATAGAGCACTGCGGCTACATCGTCGTGCCTGACGTTTGGTTCAAAGGGATTTGCCGGGCTTCCCGCCGCCAGCAAGTCGCGCATCCAGATTATGTGGCGCCCGACCGGAGATGCAATCTCTTTATGTTTCACCAGTGGAAAGAGCATGTCCTGAGGAAAGGGCAGGTAGTCTCGCAGGCTGCTGACGATGATGTGTCTCAGCCCGGCAGTCTGCTTAACCGAGTCTACCTTGTCAAACAGGATTTTGAAATCAAGGGTTATCACCGTCTTGGCCCCGGAGTCGTCGAGCAAATGAAGCAGCTCTCTTTCTACGTACAGAGGATTAGCGGGCACGACCACAGCACCGGCCTTCAATACACCGTAATAGGCGATAACGAATTGCGGCGAATTAGGAAGAAGCAGGACAACCCTGTCCCCTCGGGAGATGCCCAGCCTCTGGATAGATGAGGCGAGTTGATTGGCCAGGTTGCGTAACCTGCGGTAGGTAATCTTCTTGCCCATAAATATTATCGCAGCGTGGTCAGGGTATCTGAATGAGGTTTCGTCCAGGCAAGCTTGGAGAGTCTTCCTTGGATAGTTGATGCTCGGTGGCACTCCTTTGTCGTAGGACGCCAACCATGGTTGCGCTATGTGTCCCGTGCCGTCTTGGCCTCCCGGCATGCTTCCTCCTTCAGGATGTCAGATCAGGGGCAGCGCGGGCACTCCGCCTACCTTAGCCGAACGTCAATATACCCCATGGCCACGTGCTTTTCCGGGCTATCATCGACCCCGTAGGCCCAGATAAGGGTTTGCATACCCTCAACCAGAGAAATATCGAACTTGTCCTTAGAGGCGACTGGACGTTTGAATTCGATTATCGTGTACCCACCTTCCTCTTTGCCACCAAACTCCACAATATCGCTTGTGCCACCAAGTTCGATATCCGGCAGGTGTTGGGTTGCGCTGACGCCGAAGTGGTCCTCGACTATCGCCCGCCCGTCGTCGGTCACGTAGGCGAACACGATATCGCCATTCCTCATTCCCTCGCCGGCTGAAATGCCGACGCCTACCCACCCGGAGGTCTTAACCTTCAGCCCGACATATATATACCTGCCGTCCGTGCGGTAGGATATCTCGTAATTGCCTTCGTCCAGAGCGCGCGTGATAAAGTATTCCCGAGGACCGATGACGCCATCGGGACGCCAGGTCTCATCGAGCAATGTTAGCCACCTTATTGTATAGCGCGGGTATTGGCCTGTGCTTGTGAACAAAGGGGACGAAAGAACACCCAACGCAACCTGGAGGATGCCAAGCACTGCAACGAAATAGCCGATCCTACGGTGTACAGACCTCATCAGGTGTCGACGGAGAGAAAGACCGGAAGCAATCTGGACCGCGGACAGCGTCACTATAAGCAGACCCCCCAAGCCATGGATGGAATTCAGCGGACCAACTGGCTTTGCAGCGACCATCCAGAGTCCATAGCTCAAAGCAGCTATTGTAAGGAACCCCACTGTAACACCGTATTTCCGGTGAAGAGGGAACCGGGCACGATTCGGAGGTCGCGGTATCCTTCCGGCCAGCATCGCGCCGTGAGCTACGGCAACAGCAAGGAAACTAAGTGCCACTAGGCCGATAATGGCGTGACCAATCCATCCGTAATCATTGCTCGGAGTAAACAGGCTGCCAATTATAAGCGCGATCAATGCAATTACGGTCGACGGACTTGCAGCGATTCTTGATTTAAGATGCGCCCATGCCAGATGCATCGTGAGTGACAACCCTCCAAACAGCACCTATCCCGTGATTATAAGAGCTAATATGAGATATTTCTACCGCGCGGGCCATAGTCAAGACGTAGGGCCCCAACAGGGATTAGCTAGGAACAGAGCCGGGAGAAATTCGTCACCGTTCAAGAGTGCGTAGTCTGCGGGAAGCTTCCATCGTACGAATCGCGGCCAAACGGCGGATTGGAAGCCCTCACCCTCCCCTTCGGTTAAGCTCAAGGATAAGAGACCATCATTCTTTGCGGGTGCCCAGTCAATTGCCCCAGAAGCAATCTACCGATATAATAGGCGTATGGGCGTGTAGTAAAACTGAACGTTCAAACATCCAGGAGGGTAAATGGCGAAACGCATGACAGTTATCTTCGAGGACGAGGCCCTCTACACAGCTTTGAAAGTGGAAGCGGCCCGAAAAGGCCGTTACTCCAAGGATATTGTCGCTGAGGCGGTTCGTGAATGGCTGGAAGCCAGGGAGGACGAGGAACTGCGCACGGGCCTGGAGGAGGCGCGCCGTGAATGGGAGCGCCAGGGAGGTGTGGAGGCCAGCGAGTTCTTCCGTAACCCCACGGCTGGGTGAGCACGATAGGATGGCAGGATCCTCCGCCCGACAGGCCAGGAGCTACACCTGGATTGCGATGAGTTCCTCTTCATTTCCGAGTTGGACGGGAGCTTCCAGCATGTCCTCGGCTCCAATACGCAGGGACTCGATAAGCTCCTCCCTGGTCTTCTCTTGAGCATTAACTCCGGGGAGATCGACGAGCCAGCCGATCCACCAGTTCCCGCTTTTCTTGATGACAGCTCTGAATGTCATTCGAATGTCACCTCGGTGAACGAATCCCCAGGTCCCTGTAGATCTTCCTCGCCAGTTCGTCCACTATCTCTGCATGGCGGGGAATTTCGGTCTTGAGACTGCCTCTCTGATAAATCGTGTGTCTCCGCCCTTCCCGCAGAAAGAACAGCCCCTTGCCTGACCAAATACCTGATCAGTTCCCTTCGTCTCATGGAGAATCCGTCTTCAAGAGGAAACCTCAGGAAAAGTGGAGCTGGGGGGATTCGAACCCCTGAATTGCCCCGAGCGCCTGATCGTCCGAAGTGTCACCTTCCCAGCCAGTCTTCTTTGCTGATGTCGCCTCGCCTCAGGATTCTGGAGAGCAGAGTTACTCCAATATCTCCCGTATGCGGATTAGGAATGGTTAGCACGAGATTTCCCTTTATCATATTAAGGATGTCTTCCGCCCTGATAGGGGCCACCGAAGCCAAGCTTCCTGAGCCGTCTCACCAACCCCGTCCAGGAAACGGGTGACAGCTCAGCCACTAACTTGTACCCTTTTGACTCATTCTACTTTGTGCTCTCCTATGGGCGGGATGGGCAATCCCCTCCTTAGTCTTACCACGAGCCAGCCGTCGACGACTTCGGCTAGGTTATGACGGCATTCCTCAAGTGTTTTGCCGGTGGCCCAGACCCCTTCAAGCTCCGGGACCTCTCCGTAGTACGGCTCTTCATCGTCGATGATTTCGTACTTTGCCCTCTTTAGAGCGGCATCAATGTATTCTGCAAGCACCTGTAGCCCTCCTCTCAGGTCGCAAGAGGTTCATGGATCTCACACAAAGCGAAGTGGAGCTGGGGGGATTCGAACCCCCGACCTTCCCGATGAAATCGGGACGCTCTCCCAGCTAAGCTACAGTACAAGACAAGTGGAGCTGGGGGGATTCGAACCCCCGACCTTCCCGATGAAATCGGGACGCTCTCCAAGCTAAGCTACAGTACAAGACAAGTGGAGCTGGGGGGATTCGAACCCCCGACCTTCCCGATGAAATCGGGACGCTCTCCAAG
>JACPQD010000085.1 GCA_016190665.1 Chloroflexota bacterium | reverse complement strand
GTCCATGCTTCCCACCAGCCATCACCATAGAAAGACTGTTACCCATGTGTTTAGTTAACTTGTTACCTATGTCCTTGGTTGCACAGTGGGGGGGCTCTCCGGTTTCACCCTCACCCTACCCTCTCCCATCGAGGGAGAGGAAACTCGAACGGGCGTCATGCACTTGACAGAATAGTTTTATCGGACAGTATTGCACGGCCGTGCGCCCCTACGAGGAGCCTTTCCCGAGCAATCGAATGCTCGGAACAGAAAGGGCCGCGTGGAGGACGAGCCACCGCCCTGACTCGCATTGAACCCAGGTTCATCCTGAACTGGATTCACGACGTGTCCTGAACTGGATTCAGGATTCATTGCTTTACATTGGGCCGGAGCCCGGCCTAAACAAGCTCAGGATGACAAAGGCGAAGGGTTCAGAATGACATTGGTGGTCCGGTAGGGAGCCTTAGAGGCGGGTGGCAGATGGTGGGGGGAAGATCACGAGGGCTTGGTCGAGGCAGGGTGTCGAAGCAGATAGGCTACAGCTTCCAGTCTATTCTTGAGGTGGAGTTTCTGCAGGAGGCGGTATACGTAGCTACTGACGGTACTCTGGCTGAGGCAGAGTTTCTCGGCCATCTCTGAGCTGGTGAGACCTTTGGCGAGGAGCTCCAGCACTTGCTGTTCCCGCTGGCTTATGTTGGCATCCTTTCGTCCCCCTCGGAGCTCACTCATGACTTTGGAGGTCACCTGCCCCGAAAGGACTGCCTCGCCGGCAGCCACACACCTGACCGCGTTGACAATTTCGGTTATGTGACTCTTCTTCAACAGGTAGCCGTCCGCCCCCAGCCGGATCGCCTCGAAAAGGTGTTCCTCCCGGTCCGAGACGGTGAGGAAGAGCACTTTCACCTTTGGGAGCCTCTCCCTTATCTTCAGCATGGCCTGGATCCCGTCCCGATTGGGCATAAGGATATCGGTGACAATCACATCCGGCTGGAGCTTGGTTGCCAGCTCCTCGACTTCCAGGCCATCCGTCGCCAGGCCGACAACCGTGAGGTCCGGCTCACTTGTCAGCGCGTAGGCGAGGCCGTTGAGCACTACCGGGTGGTCGTCGGCAATGAGGACCCTTATTGGCGCGGTCTTGGCGGCTCCAGAGGGCATCGACGTGGGACCTCCACCGTGACTTCCGTACCCTTTCCAGGGGCGCTGACTAGCTCCAGGCGCCCGCCAATGGACTCGGCCCGCTCTTTCATGACCATCAAGCCGCGGCCTTCCATGAACTTGAGGCTGCTGGCGCCGCGGCCGTCGTCCGCGATGCTGATTCTCAGATGGCCGTTGGGCGATTGCACCGTCACCCTGACGTTGCGGGCTGCGGAGTGTTTCGCCACGTTACGCAGCGCCTCCTGACAAATATGCAAGACTTCAAATTTGACGATGTTATCCAGCTTCGGCTCGGTGCGCTCCATCTCAACGTGACAGTCTATTCCCGTATCCTTTTCGAGCCGGTCCAGATAGCTTTCCAACTGGGACAGGAAGGGGCGACTGTCCCTGTAATTCCTGAGCAGCTCAATGGACTCTCGTGCGTCTTTCTCAACCCGTTCCAGCAGTCCCTCGAAGTACTCCAGTCTCTTCGCGAGACGCTCCGGGCAACCAGCGTCACGGGAGAGCATCTGCAGCTCCCAGCGGAGGCCGCAGATGTCCTGGCACAGCTCGTCGTGGATCTCGCGTCCCAGCCTGAGCCGCTCGTCCAGCATGGCCTGGAAATGCAGTCTGCGTTGGCTGACGGCGTTAACCGCGTAGGGAAGGATCGCCGAGAGCACCAGCGCCACGACGTAAATAGATACCCAGCTCCCCAGGTGTTGCGCCAGACTGATTGTAGGGTCGTCCAGGTACAGAAACAGGACGTAGGCGGCCGTCGCGCTGGCGGTAATCAGGGTCTGCCGGCGGGAAAACAGCAGGGCCGAAGTGAGCACCGGGCTCAGCGTGTAGAGCGTGAAGGGGCTATGGATGCCCATGGAAAGAGCGAAGAGGGATCCACAAACAGACAAATCAAGGACAGGGAGAATCAGGCTAAGGCGCGGCGAATGATTCCAGTGGAGCGGCTGCATGACCTTGAAAGCCGTGTACAGGACGCCGGCCATAATGAAGGTTAAGGGTGGCAGGATATGGGTGGTATCGTCAAGGCTTAGCTGGAACACCGCGAACAGAAGCGCAATGATACGGAACCCCGAAATCAGCGATTTCTTCGCGCCGAAAGCCGGCAACCGTGCGATTGCGTTGCCGAGCCGCGTCTCGGTCGATATTCCGCTGTGCAATCTCTGGAAGGCGTCGGCCGCCTGGAAGCCGTACATTTTTGTCCTTTGGCGCCAGTCCCTATAGTGTTATGATGCAACCTGGGGCGAGGAGTGGGCAAGGTGGAGCTTACGTGTTTCCTGTGTGGCATGCCACCTTTGTCAGCGACAGATATGCTTAAGCCGGGAGCAGTTCCGGGCGGGTTCCGGGCGGTCCAAGCCGCTGCCTGGCCCAATGTGGAGCGTTGAATCCTGAACTGGATTCAGGACACGTCCTGAACTGGATTCAGGATTCATTGAAAGCGTGGCATCATGGTGAAATTGCGTGATATCATAAGGGAACGGAGCGTATGTAGCGTGGCATCATTGTGAAGGTGCGTGATATCATAAAAGTGTTAGAGGCCGATGGCTGGTTTGTGGCGAGGATAACAGGGAGCCATCGGCACTTCAAGCACGGGAGCAAGTCGGGCGCGGTGACAATACCTGGGCATCCCAATGACGATCTGTCCCCAAAGACGCTCGACAGTATCCTGAAGCAAGCAGGGCTCAAGAGGTGACATTATGCGCAACTTCCTGATCGTCATCGAAAAGGCCAACGGCAACTACTCGGCTTACTCGCCTGATCTCCCCGGCTGTGTCGCGACGGGGGCGACCCGTGAAGAGGCGAGGAAGAATATGCTTGAGGCCATGGAGGCGCACGTGCGGTTCTTGCAGGATGAGCACCTTCCTGTTCCGGAACCCAATGCGTCGTCTGAATACGTTCCGATTGCCGTATAGCCGGTGGGAATGTTTAACATCCTTCTCGTCACCGGCGGCGCCGGCTTTATCGGCAGCAACTTTGTGCGGCATGTGCTGGGCAAGTACCCGGACCGCCGCATCATCGTCTATGACAAGCTGACTTACGCCGGCAACCTGGACAATCTCCAGGGCATGACCGCCGACCCGCGCTGCACCTTCGTCAAAGGCGACATCTGCGACGCGGAGCTGGTGGGTCGCGTGATGCAGCAGCACGGCGTCGATGCCATCGTCAACTTCGCGGCGGAAACCCACGTGGACCGCTCGCTGCTGGAGCCAGACGCTTTCATCAAGACGGACGTCTACGGCACCTACGTCCTGCTGGAGGCGGCGCGCAAGTACGGAGTCGAGCGCTACCTCCAGGTGAGCACCGATGAGGTCTACGGAGAGGTAGCCACCGGCTCCTCGAAGGAGACCGACCCCCTGGCGCCCCGCAGCCCTTACTCCGCCTCCAAGGCCGCCGGCGATATGATGGCCCAGGCCTACTACGTCAGCTATCAGGTCCCCGTCATCATCACGCGCGGCTCCAACACCTTCGGTCCCTACCACTACCCGGAGAAATTCATCCCGCTGTTCATCACCAACGCCATGGACGACCTGCCGTTGCCCGTCTATGGCGATGGCCGGCAGGTGCGCGACTGGCTCTTCGTTTCGGACCACTGCACCGGCATAGATACCGCCTTGCATAGCGGAGAGCCGGGCCAGGTGTACAACATCGGGGGCGGCAACGAAAGGTACAATCTCCAGGTGGTGGAAGCTATCCTGAGGCTGTTGAACAAGCCCAGGGACCTGATACGCCACGTGACTGACCGCCCCGGCCACGACCGCCGCTATTCCCTGGATTGCACGAAGCTGCGCAGCCTGGGTTGGAAGCCGGCCCATGAGTTCGAGGCGGCGCTGGCGGAGACGGTGCGCTGGTACCAGCAGAACGAGGGCTGGTGGCGGAAGATAAAGTCCGGGGAGTACTGGGAGTACTACCGGGCGCAATATGGAAAACGGCTGGCATAGGAGCGGCCCGGGGGCCGGGGGTCTGGGGCCAGGGGCTAGGGGTCGGGGCTCGGGAGCCGGGAAGGCGACGGTCTGACGCGTCCGACGGCGGCCAGCACAAGGGCCTGGTGTGCTGGGCCTCAGCCCCGCCGGCTGCCCAGGGAAGTGAGTCGGCCCCGGTCACCGACCGGGGCCGCTCCTCTATCTCCTCCTGGCTTTCGCCTTCCTCTTCACGCTGGGGGGTGTGGCTGGTTTGGGCTTAGGCGCGTAGCGCGCCTTGAGCAACCTCGCCTCATATGCTTCGAGCCGGCCCGGATATAGCCTTTTCATGTAGAAAACCAGAAAGCCAGCGAGGCCCACACTCGTGAGAAGGGTCAGATAGACTAGTATCCGGGTTGAGCCATAGGGCACCTGGGCAAAGCGGAGGGCGAACAGCGCCAGTGCAACGATGGCCACCGCGCCCGCCCAGAGGGAAACTCCTTCCGCAACCCGCTTCTTGAATCGATGTTCGCTGAAGGTTTTCCGGGTGTACACCAGGTACCCGTAGACGCTGGCGGCCAGGATGGCGACGTAGATCGCCGCCAATACGAGGTAGTAGCCGGAGGGAAAGCCGGGATCGGCATCGAACCAGTGGCTTAGATCGAAGAGTTTGGCGAAATCTATATCGAATGAAAACAATTCCTGTTCCCTCCCGTCAGAATGGCACTATTTTAACATCCTGGCGGCGTTGAAAACAAGGTGAAGACGGCCCCCCCCTCAATCCCCCCGTTCACGGGGGAAAAAGGGCGTTTTGTCCTCCCCCCGTCCACGGGGGAAAAGGGCGTTTTGTCTCCCCCCGTCCACGGGGGGAAAGGGCGTTTTGTCTCCCCCCGTCCACGGGGGAAAAAGGGCGTTTTGTCCTCCCCCCGTCCACGGGGGGAAAGGGCGTTTTGTCCTCCCCCCGTGAACGGGGGGATTAAGGGGGGGCTACTATCGCTATTTGGCCACGTTCTCGCCCACCACGCGCCCCATGGCGAAGCATTCGGTGAGGTTGCCTCCCCCTCCGGGATAGAGCATGCCGTAGACGGAGCCCAGCTCGCCCGCCCCGTACAGGCCGGGGATCGGGTTGCCGTCGGCGTTGAGGATCTGTCCCTTGCTGTTGCGCCGTGGACCGCCCTGGGTGTTGGGACCGCCCGGCCATAGCTCCATAGCGCAATAGGGCGGGCTGTCCAGAGGCAAGAGCTCCCTCTTTGATCTGCTGAAGTCCGGGTCCTTGCCGGCGGCGCAGTACTTGTTGAAGTTCCTCACCGTGCGGTCGAGGTTATCGGCGGGCAGGCCGATCTTACGGGCCAGGCCCTTGATGGTGTTGTCGGTCTTCACCCAGCCCCGCTCGATCTCCTTGCTGTTATCGGGACTCCAGTTGTAGAGGCGCAGCGGACCGGCGGGACCGGAGGTGACGGCCGCCAGCGGCCCGTTGGCCATCCTCCGGCTGTCGAAGATGAAGTAGCTGGGCACCCTGGTGTACATCAGCCGATGGGTATCGAAAACGGGAAGCTCGTAGAAGAGGCAATGGCCCTTCACGTTCTCGCTGGTGAACCGCTTCCCGTCCCGGTCTACGATGATATGGCCGGAGTTGACGGGAATGGATTCTTCCGTGGCGCCCGGGGCCTTGGCCAGTTGCGCCCGGCCCAGGTAGTCGCAGGCGAAGGCCCAGGGGTATTCCTTGAACTTGAAGACGAAGCGGGCGGAGACGCAGTTCATGTGCCACATCTGGGCGCCCACCTCGATGCCCATCCTGATGCCGTCGCCGGTGTTGAACTCGGTGCCGGTCGACCAGGTGGGGTATACCTTCAGGTACTGGAGCTTGATCTCCTCGTCGTGCTCGAAGCCGCCCGGGGCGAGGATGACGGCCTTGTTGGCGCCGATGCGCACGCGCTTCTTCCGGCTGCCCGCCGTCTCCACCGCCTCGACGCCGATGACCCGTCCCCGGAGATTGGTCAGCAGGTGGACGGCCGTCGTCTCATAAGCGACGGAGACCTTCTTGGCTTTGACCACCTCATCCAGGAAGCGGGCGAGGCCCATGCCCATGCCGCGGAAGCGGTGCTTGCCCACATCGGCGCCGCCGGGGAGCTGGGGGTGCTCGCCGGGGGCCGGGTTCGGGAAGATGTTGCCGCCCCGGTCCTTGACCCACTGGGCGCCGGTGGCGGCGTACTCGGCCCAGGTGCGGATGGTGGCCCTGTCCGTCCACAGCATATTCGGGAAGCCCGCCACCCGGCAGAGGGCGGTCATGTACTCGAGGCCGACCTGGTAGTCGTAGGGCGTGATGTAGATGCCGCCGGACATATTGGTATTAGTGCGATGGCCTTCACGGGGTTGCTTTTCGAGGATGAGGACATCGGCGCCGTTCTCGGCGGCGGTGATGGCGGCCACACCGCTGCCCGCGCCATAGCCGATGGCGACGACGTCGGCGGTCTTGTCCCAGGATGCGCTCCGTACAAGCATAAATCGACCTCCCTTAAGTTTTGCTGGTTGCCTTGGCGACGGGTTATATCTTTGCATAGTGGGGGAGGAAGTGTCAACCCCCGTCGGAGGCGCGTTCATTTGCCCGTTGACGGCTCGGAGCGTTGGTGAACCGAGGGTGGCAGGCAGTTCTTTGGTTAACACCGCTGCCCGAGCAGCAGCAGCAAATTTACTGACATTAAAGATATATTGCTATTTTATTGAATGGACTATTGACAGCATACATGAAATATGCTAATGTTATTGCACAGGGAGGGGAATACGATGACAGCATCTGGTGCGAGCAGAGAGCCCAAGGCGGACGCCTTCAAGAGGATTGCTGAGAAACGCACGGCCCGCGTTCTGGAGGCGCTGAGGCTACTGGGACAATGCGCCAATCGGCGCGTCTACGATTACACAGATGCCCAGGTGGCTAAGATATTCGGCGAAGTTCGCCGCGCTGTGCGCGATGCCGAGCAGCGCTTCAGCGAAGATAGGAAGAACGTGAAATTCGAATTGTGAGGGGGTGTGCCATGGCCGCTAGGCTGATAGACGGTTACTTGGAAGATATTCGATGGCGGAGAACGGTACGCAACTGGCCCGACGACGTCCGGGCGATCGTTGACGGCTATCGGGCATATACGACCATCCCTCATGCCGTCCAGAAGGACGCTATTCAGAACGCATGGAGCGCGAGGAAGAACCGAAAGGGAAGCGGGTGGACCTTCACATTTGAGCTGGTGCACGGCAACGACAGGACCTTCCTTGCGATGACGGACACTGGCAGCACGGGACTGACAGGCAGGGTTCTGGCCCCGGAGGAATACGAATTAGACCTGCCGGGCGAAGAGCGATGGGGCCGCTTTGAGGGCGTGGCGTTCACACAGCCGCGCGCAGAGAGGACTCTGGGGTCAAGGGGCAGAGGAAAATTCATTTTCGTTGGCGCGTCTAAGGAATCCACCATCTTTTACGACACCCTCCGGGAGGACGGAAGCTACAGGTTCGGATTCAGAACCGTCATAAGGACGGAGTCACCTGTTATGTCTTACGACGGAGACGAGGGCAAAGCTAGGCTGCTGCAAATGACTGGCGGCCTGATTCAAGCGGTTTCCTCCGTTGGTAGTAGGGTCATTATCGTTAGCCCCGTCGATGAACTTGTTCGCGATCTCAGGAGCGGGCGCTTCTTGCGGCACCTAGGCGAGACTTGGTGGGAGATAATACGGGACTACGACGCACTCATTAGGGTAAGGCTCGGACAGCAGGAACACGTCGCACGCATTCCGCCAGAATTCGAGCTGGCGCACGAGGACTCGATAGCGTTCAAGACTTGGATAAAGAAGAACCTCAGGTGTCCTATTAGCGCCGGAGAGTGCCGCGTAAAGAACCTTCACATTGTGTACAGCAGTGGAGCGGCAGTCCCGGAGGACATAAGGGGCATAGCCATTCAGAGAGATGGCATGAAGATATGCACGATTGAGCCCAAGTACCTTGGTAGGGAAATCGCTGAGAGGCTTTACGGCTACGTGAATTTCGATAGCGATACTGAGGAAGCCTTGCTCGATGACGAAGGCATAGAGCACTATGCATACGATTTCCGCAGGTCTCTCCCAGGAGCTATAAAGAGATTGGTGGAAGATGAGGTCTTGAGATTCGCCAAAGAAAAGCTGGGGTGGGGGATCGATGCTAGGGAAGTTCGGAGACAGCAGCAGCGAAATGCCGAAAGGAGAGCCTTGGTGGCGGCGAACAACTTCGCGCGGGCCCTTGGGATAGGCGCCGGACCGGGAGTCGCACAGCGGGGTTCGGGAGGAGCGCGGACGGCGAAACAAGTGCGAATTCATCTCGACGAGCTGTTGTTGCCGCGCCCCAACGATCTGAGGGTTAACTACGGTGAGGCAGTGAGAAACATCAGGGTGCGTGTAGCAAACGACGATGATCGCGAAGTTGAGGCAAGGCTGAAAGTGTTCCTGAGATATTACGACAAACTCGTCAGGTCTTTTGTGGAGAGCGATATCAAGGTCTCGCCGCACGCACTCAGCAGCGACTTTGGACCCTTCGAGATAGAGCTCACGGAGAGTGATTACCCTGACAAAGGCAAGTACACGGTTGTGGCAAAACTGGCCTCCCTTATGGATGAGGACAAGGGAAGGGAACTGGATTACAAGACGAAGAGCTTTTACATTGAAGAGGACCCGCCGATGCGGGGCCTGTTTGAGAGATGCGAGGCTTTTGGCTTCCCGAACGAGGCACCGCTTAAATTCTGGATGGGGTACAGCGACTCTGGCGGCGAAGGGGGTCTTGTCTTATACTATAACCTTGAACATCCAGGCTATGTGCCTGTGTCTGGAAGCGAGGAGGATCTTGCCGAGTACATCGTGAGGATCGCGGCGCCCGAGATCTGCAGGTACGACCTGATGCAGGAGAAGCCTGTCCTTTTTGCCGGCGACCAGACTAAGGACCCCGAGGAGGTCCTCAAGCAGGAGCGGAAGGTCCTTGGCGAGCTGATTTACAAGTTCCGGCGAGGAGATGTTTGAAGTGGCTGTCATCATTAGAGAGGAGAAGGTTATCGAGGGCAAAGCGTATACCGTGAAGGTGTACAGGACCAGACCCGGAAGACTGGTTACTGACGGCGAGAAGAAGAGAGCCGAACAGCTGGACGTCGCTTTGTCTGAGAAACTGAAACAGCTACAGCGCGAGATGGAGGAGATGGGGCTGCTGGGCTTAAGAGGGAAAAAGGGGAAGGTTCTAAGGCTCTGGCATGAGGTCGGCAAGCGGCTCGACTTCGTAACGGACAGCTCTGTAGTTTCTCCCGAGGATAGAGAATACACGTGGCGCGCGATTTATGACCACGCTGGCAGCCTCGCCCCCGGGCCACTTACGGAGCGGGCGAAGAGAGACCCGGACACCAGTCACTTTTCATATTGTCATAGACTGTCACGGTTTCCTTGGGAGTTTGTGGAAAGCGCTGGGGACTGGACCTCTTGGAGTGAGTTTTTTGACAGGAAAGAGACCAAGAATGACCCACGTATCATTGAGTGGCTTGGACAGAAGGCGCGTCAGGGGGGCGTTGCCGCGAGGCAGAACTGGCTGAGGCCTCTCACGAAAGCGATCCACAAGGAGTTTGGCGATACGGACACCACTGTCTTCAGCGTGGCGGAGCTATACGAAAGGCTGGACAGAATCTTCGCGCAGACCAGACAAAATGGTCAAGGCTAAGAGGCAGTATTATGCTGTCGACCTTTTTGCTGGCTGTGGTGGGCTAAGTGAGGGTTTTAGCCAAGCGGGGTTTGACGTAGTTGCTCAAGTGGAAATGGATAAGTGGGCGTGTGAAACTCTGGCGACGCGCCATATGTACCGTGAACTGAGGAAGGTGGGGAAGGGTGGTCTCTACAATGCCTACCTCAAAGGGGAAGTCTCACAAAGTGAAATCTTCGATTCCTTCCCGGGCGGGCAACAGTCGATCTCTCTCCGGGTCATTCAGGCCACCCTTGGTGATGACGGAATCGAGGCCGTTCTAGAGAGGACTGACGCGAGCAGGGGTTTCCACGGTGCACCGAAGATTCACGTCCTGCTTGGTGGTCCCCCTTGCCAGTGCTACTCCGTTGTGGGCAGAGCCAGGGACCCGTTCAAAATGGAGAACGACGGAAGACACTATCTTTACAAGCATTATCTGGAGATACTCGAACAACTTCAGCCTGATTTCTTCGTCTATGAGAACGTCCCGGGTTTGTTCAGCGCCCGGGTGGATGGCAACAAAATCTTCACCAAGATACTGGGCGACTTTGAATCGCTAAACCCCGCATACGCGGTCACCCCTCCCCTTCAGCGCGTTTCGGAAGACCCCGCCGGTTACATAATAAACAGTGCGGATTTCGGCGTGCCGCAGAGCAGGAAGAGGCTAATCTTGATCGGATACAAAAAGTCCCTGGAGCGGAAATCGAGGACCATCAAGAATATCTTCGCCCGGCTGCAAAGGGACGCGTCGAAGAATAGGGTGGCAGGCGCTCTCACCGTAGCCGACGCCATCGGGGACCTGCCCCCGCTGAGACCGGGCCAAGGGAGCGACGGCTGGCTGGGTCCGTACTTTGGGCGGGCAAATGGAGCCTACTACAAAATCATGAGAAGGCATTCTCCGGGCATCGTCAATCATAGGGCTCGTACACATATGGCAAGCGACCTTGAACGATATCGGTTCTTTATAGAGCATCGCCTCAACGGTAAGAACACCACTTATCTCACCGATCTCATCAAGGAGAGGCCCGACCTCGCCCCCGCTCACAACAGCTTAGACACGTTCCTCGACAGGTTCAAGGTGCAGTGGTGGGACAAGCCCGCGTTGACCATCACGGCGCACATCAACAGGGATGGCCACTACTACATTCACCCTGACATTCAACAATGCAGGTCTTTTACGGTCAGGGAGGCAGCGAGATGCCAGTCCTTTACGGACAACTATAAGTTTGAGGGGCCGCGCACACAACAATTCAAGCAGGTGGGCAACGCTGTGCCGCCGCTACTATCCCGCGCCGTCGCCCGTGCGATTCGTGGCGAACTGAGGAAAATTTATGGGTAGCAACGAGCAGAGACCTGTCCCGCCTGTCACGGAGATTAAGGCATTTCGGGCGGGAATCGTGCGCTGGTTCGCCCGGAATCAGAGGGAGTATCCCTGGAGGAAGACGCGTGATCCCTTCAAGGTGCTGGTTGCGGAGATCATGCTAAGGCGAACCAAATCTGAGCAGGTGAAGCCAGTCTACGAGGCAATCGTATCGCAATACCCTGACTGCGACAGAATGGCCGAAGCAGAAGACGAGAAGCTGGGAGAGATTCTTTACCCCCTGGGTTTGAGATGGCGGAGCCCTGCTTTCAAGCACATGGCGAGGGAGCTCAAGGCGGCATATGAATGCAAGGTGCCCGAGACGCGCGCCGAGTTAACTTCCCTGCCTGGCGTGGGCGATTACGTGGCAGGAGCCGTGCTGTCCACCGCTTACGGCAAGCCGGAGTGGATAGTGGACAGCAACGTGGTGAGGGTGTTCAAGAGGTACTTCGGAGTTCCAACATCGAAAGAGGGCCGGCGCGACAAACATATTATCGAGATGGCAAAGATGTACGTTTCCTGTCATGACCCCCGAAAGGCGAACCTGGCTATCCTGGATTTCGCGGCACTGATATGTACGCCTAAGGACCCTAAGCACGATTCCTGTCCTGTGAAGGCGGGCTGCAAGTTTGTCTTGGCTGAGCGCCGCATTGACGACCCGGCTGCCAGAGCATGACGGGGCGACATATGGACAAACTCCCGCCTATTCATCTTGGAGAAGTCCTCCTCGAGGACTTCATCAAGCCGCTGGGCCTGAGCCGGTATCGCGTGGCAAAGGATATCGGCGTGCCTACGCTGCGGATCAGTCAGATTGTGCGCGGCCAGCGTTCAATCACCGCCGATACCGCCCTGAGGTTGGCGCGCTACTTCGGTACCAGCGCCGCTGTGTGGCTCCGTCTGCAAGCCCGCTATGACCTTGAAGTCGCAGAGGCAAAGGTGGCGAAGCGCATAAACCGTGAGGTGAAAGTCCTGCAAGCGGCGCAGCCGCACACATCATAGGTCATGCCCTTTCATTCTCCCAACCTCTATCACCACCATCCGGTCCAAGTGGGCCAGGTCCGTCTCCACCCGTATTGCGGCCTGTGGGAAGAGCCGACGGGCGAACGCCGTGAGAGGCTGGGCTTGCTCCGGGTTCATCTCCACCAGGATGACGCCGTCGGCGTGAAGGCGAGCGCCTGCCTCGCTGAGGAAGCGCCTGATCTTGCCCAGGCCGTCGGGCCCGCCCGCCAGGGCCTCGAGGGGCTCCCATTCCCGTATCTCTGGGGCCAGCGTGGGCAGATCATCGTCCTTCACATAAGGAAGGTTGGCCACCATAAGGTGGACCGGCTCCGGGAGCGCGAGGACCGTGTCGCTGAGCAGGAGCTTGACCCTATCCTCCACGGCGTGCCGCGCGCAGTTGATGCTGGCGACCTCCAGGGCGTCGCGGGCGGGGTCGATGGCGAAGATGGAGGCCTGGGGCAGGTGGACGGCCAGGCTGACGGCGATGGCCCCGCTGCCGGTGCCGATGTCGGTGATGAGGCAGGCGCCGGCCCAGCGACGCTGGGCGATGTCGATGGCCCTCTCCACCAGAAGCTCGGTCTCCGGGCGGGGGATGAGCACGCGGCGGTCGACGTAGAAATCGAGGTCGAAGAACTCCTTGTGCCCCACGATGTGGGGTGTGGGCTCGTGACGGAGCCGGCGGTCCAGCATCTGATGGAAGGAGTCCAGCTTAGCGGATGGAGCTTCGTCGGTAACGCGAGCGTAGAGCTGGGCGCGCGTCAGGCCGAGGGCGTGGCGGAGGAGGATATCTGCTTCAAGATAAGCATCATCGATGCTTTGCTGGGTGAGGCACTCTGCCGCCTGGTGCAGAGCTTCTCCAATCGTCATGCTACCACCGTGTAACAGATACGGATTGGCCGAATATCAACATGGATGTACAGGATAATCAGGATAGTTTGCACGATCTAATCCTGTTCATCCTGTCCATCCATGTTCCCTGTGTTTCGGCCCGGTAAGGCATAAACATAGCTGTTACGTGGTAGTAGTCGTTCGCTCCCTGCTTCTCGCTTCGCCCATCACGCCAGTTGCTCTTCCAGGGCTTTGGCCTGCTCGCTGGTGGCCACGGCCTCAATAAGCCCCTCCAGCTCGCCGTCCAGAATCCGGGGCAGGTTGTGCAGCGTGAGGCCGATGCGGTGGTCGGACACCCGGTCCTGTGGGAAGTTGTAGGTCCGTATCTTCTCGGACCGATCGCCAGTGCCCACCTGCGAGCGTCGCGCCGAGGCCACCTGCTCCGACTGCTTGTGCTGCTCGATGTCCAGAAGCCGGGAGCGCAATACGGTCATGGCTTTGAGGCGGTTGCGCAATTGCGAGCGCTCGTCCTGGCAGGTGACCACCATGCCAGTGGGAAGGTGGGTTATCCGCACGGCAGTGGCCACTTTGTTGACGTTCTGGCCGCCCGCCCCGCCGCTGTGGAAGATGTCCACACGGAGGTCGTCCGGGTTGATGCTGATGTCCACCTCCTCAGCCTCGGGGAGCACGGCGACAGTAGCCGTCGATGTATGTATGCGGCCACTGGCCTCCGTGACGGGGACGCGCTGCACGCGGTGCACGCCGCTCTCGTACTTCAGTTGGCTGTAAGCGCCTTTGCCCCTGACCTCGAAGATGATCTCCTTGAAGCCGCCCAGGCTGTTCTCGCTGGCGTCGATGACCTCGACATTCCAGCGCCTGGACTCGGCGTAGCGGCTGTACATGCGGAAGAGGTCGGCGGCGAAGATAGCCGCCTCATCGCCGCCGGCGCCCGCCCGGACCTCCATGATGACGTCTCTTTCGTCCCGGGGGTCCTTGGGCAGCAGCGCCAGCTTGATTTCTTGCAGGAGGCTTTCGCGGCGCGCGCGTAGTCCCTCTATTTCCTCCTTGACGAGGGCCTGCATCTCCTCATCCAGGCCGTCATCCAGCATGGCCTTGGCCTCATCGAGACTCTTCTCGGTGGTTCCATATTGCCGATAGCTCTCCACCAGCTCCTGGAGGCTGGCCTGCTCGCGGGCGAGTTCCTGCAGCCGCTCGATGTTGGTTGCCACCTCGGGCTGGGCCATGAGGCGATTCAGCTCCTCATAGCGCCTGTCTATGGTATTCAGTTTTTCAAAAAGGGTTGCTGTCTCAGGCATACTTCATCATGCCGCCTGCAGCGGCGATTCTCCTGGCAACAGAAGCCGTGACTTTCTTGCCAAATAGTATTATAGCATGCCTGGTTGACTTCAGCAGGAAGGGCCGGTAGTATAGTAGTGTAGACTACTACATCACAGGCGGATATATGGCTATCGAACCTCAAGAGTTGGTGGCGGTGAGGGACGCGGCCCGGGAATGCGGCCGCACTACTGAGACGGTGCGTCGCTGGATCTGGGAGGGGAAGCTACCGGCGCAAAAGCTGGGCAACCAGCTTTTCGTGAAGAGGGGCGACCTGACTTGCATGGCGTTCAAACTGAAAGGGAGAGAGACGGCGTCCCGGCTGGCAGCGCTGGAGGAAGCTGCGGCTGTCCGCCAGCGCATCTACCGGCGACTTGGGCGTAACGTGGATGTGCTTGAGGCGCTGGACCGGTCCCGTGAGGCTCATCCCTGATGGCGGGCAAAGTGTGTGTGGACGCCAGCCTGGTCCTGATGCTCTTGTTGCCCCACGAACTGACGCTTCAAGCGGAAACTGTCTGGCGCCGCTGGCTTCACGATGGTACTGAGTTGGTCACGGCCCCCCTCTTCTTCGCTGAGGTGACTTCTGTCTTGCGGGAAAGCGTCTACTTCGGGCGAATACTTGCCGAGGAAGGGGAGGGTGCTTTCAACGCCTTCTTGAAGCTGGGCGTCAAGGGCGTGGGCCCGGCCGATTTGCAGCCCCGCGCCTGGGACCTGGCCAGGGAGCACCACCGCCCACGAGCCTACGATGCACAGTATTTGGCCGTAGCTGAGGGCCTCGCCTGCGAGATATGGACTGGGGACCGTCGCCTGGTGAACTCGGTGCCGGTACCCTGGTTACGGTGGATTGGCGATTACAGGCCAGACCGGGTCTAGCGCAAGGAGCACCATCGAGACGTTGCCCTTCGGGAAATCGGGTCCGGGGCCACTTATGTGCCGGACATATCTCTTCCCTCGGGCTGCTTCGGCAGGTAGCGGAGCCTCAGGGAATCCTGGAAGCGTGACCGATCCAGCCGACGCCGCTGCATCTGCCAGAGTTCAACCTGTCCCTTTGTCAGCCTGAAAAGCCGCTTGTGTTCCAGGTCGGGGAGAAAATCGACGCTCCAGTGTCGCTGGCGGTAGTCGGCGGTGGCGCGCAGGCCGGGGTCCTTCGTCACTTCGAAGACGCGCGTGTCAGACCTTCCGCTCAGGAAGATGTTCCGGCCGAAGTGGGAGAGGGTCTCGAAGGGCTGCTCGGTCGCGGCGCGGTCGGCCAGGCGGAGCTCGAGGCGCTGGTCCAGATTGTAGAGCGCGAGAGTCTTGCCGCCGGCCACGTAGACTCCATCATGCAACAATCCAAGCTGTCCGACGCCGTCGGGCAACACCGCTGCCGACTTCTTGAGCAGCTTGCCCTGGCTAGATTCGAATGCGCTGATCTGTCTGCCGTCGAGCGCAAAGAGCCGCCCGCGGGTTGCGCCAAGGGCGGTCACGTCCCCTTCGAGCCTGGCCGAGTCAGAAGGCACAGGGTGGTCCGGCCGCTCCAGGTCCAGTTCGATGATCTCACCGCCCACTGCAGCGAAGAGGTTTTCGCGCGAGAGGGCCAGTGTACGGACGGGGCCCAGTCCGATGCGATTCCGCAGCGTGGGTTTGTTTGTCTCCCGCCAGTCGAGCACGGCCAATCCCTGCGAGGTGGCGGCATAGACCCAGCCGCCGGCGGAGGCGATGGCGGTGACGTCTTCGATCTCCGCGAAGCGCTCGACGGGCAAGACCGACCAACCTGAGACCCCGATACGCACCAGTTCGCGGTCGCCGGGGCCCATGCCGCGGAAATCGGGTGTGCAAGGCTGGCCGGGGCCGGCCGAGCCGTCCGGGAGGGGGGTGTAGGCGAGGGCGTGGGAGCGTGTGCGGTGGCGGGAGTAGTCGTGCACCTGGGGAGCGCCTTGAGGGTCCGAAAGAATGATCTCGCCGTCCGGGGGCATGTCAAAGAACGAAATCACCTGAAGGAGGATGGATTCGCCGCCAGGGCGAGGCTCGAACATTCCCTCTATCCGGCAGAGGGCGTCGGGAGGCACGCAGAGGTCGTCCGTCGGCAGGTAGGCAGTCATACCATCCTTGGTGCGCTCGGGCAGGACGTCGACGCGGCCATGGATCGGTACGACGATTTCTCCGGCATTCGACTGTATGCGGAAGGTGGCGTGATAATCGTGCATTGCCTGCGTGGGGTAGAAGAGGATCGGATAGGTGCGCTGGGCGTATGGCTGCAGGGTCTCACGCGAATACGATACGACGAAGACGCCGTCGGGATCATCCAGCACTCCGTCGCAGAGAAACAGTACGCCGTCGCCGGAGTTGCGCACCGTGAACTCGGCCGCGCGGTCAGGGACAGCGATGGCACGGCAGCGGCCCATGCGCACCACGGGGCGCCCTGTTGGCGTGTTCGCCACCAGGACCTCCACGACCGGCGAGGGATCGACCCGATAAGCGGCCTGACCTCCCGCACGGGCAACCAGGGGGATTTCGCGGACCATCCGGCGCGGGTCGTTGCAGGTTATACGAATCGTGTCAGCGACATCAGCCCCACGCGGCCCGGTGTACCGGACCCCGATTCCGAGTTGAGCGTCGGGAGGAACGGTGACCGGTGGGTTCCAGCTCCGCGCCACCTGGAAGGCTGGATTGGTCGGGCCTTCCATCCGGCAGATCCGCAGTGGCCCACCCTCGCGCCCATCCTCGTTCAGGAGGACAAGGTCTCGGATGGGGAAGACAGGCGCTCCCCCGGCACAAGCGGAGTCGAGCGTCTCGACGAACACCAGGCTCCCCAGGGTCACGAGACGAGGCGCAAAAGGCACAGGCACGGTGGCGTCACCCACGATCACAAGACCGTCGCTGCGCTGGGCCACGTCTGTGCCGATGAACCGAGAGCCGTCGTCGAGTCGGAATTCGACCTGCCCCAGGCCCCGTGAAGGCACCGGAAGCGAGGGATCGCCGCTCCCGCGGATGGCGGCTACAATGGCCCCAGTGAGTCCACCGCCGGTTGCGCCTACAATCCCGCCCGCAATGCCACCCACGATCAGGCCGATAATCGTTAGCGGGTCGCTGAATAGCGTTTGTACACCGTCCCACGTGTCGATATCGACAGTGCCGGGCACCAACTCCAGGTCCAGCCACAGGTCCGGCCCCACCAGAACGAACCGGCCAGTGAGGTCGAACTCCACATCGACATCGGGACCACTCTTGATGACCTCGCCCCGCACATGGATCTGGACCGGGTCCCCATAAGTGCCTGAGATAGTCTCGATGACAAAGCGCTCGATGAAGAAGTCCTCGGTCTCTTGGTTGATCTCGATGGACGTTCGAGCCAGGCTGGCCAAAGCTACATCGAGCACTTGCTGCACGATCGCCGGTTCGATCGCCACGCCCCAGTCGTGCGCGGCGCCGTTCACCGTCAGGAAGTTCTCCTGGAAGCTCTCCCAGGGATCGGCAAGCCGGGCTGGAGAACCCAGGTCCAGGTATGTTGGGGAACCCCTATCCAGGTCATATCCGGCGGCGATCGCCAGCGGGTTCGCGGAGCGCACGTTGACCGCTTGCACCGAGGGCGCGGTTCCCAGCAACTCTTCGAGGAAGCTGAGGTTGCGTGGGAAGCGGTCCCTGACCTGGTCGATATCATAGGGCACGGGGAAAGTGACCTGCGGGGTCGGCGAATTGCTCCTTTGTTCAACCCAGTTGAAGACTGAATCGGTAACGTTGACGCTCAGAACCCAGACGCCGCTGCCGTTGGCGCAGGCTCGTGTTTCGTCCCGCCGCAGCCCGCTCAAGACGATATCGCCGAAGGTTTGGGGGGAAAGCTCGATCACCAGATTACGTCCCGAGTTCAAAGCACCTGGCATGGTACTGTCCTCCTCTGGTCACAGTGTAGCGCCATCTTAGGCTTAGGTATATAGTATATGGCGGGGAATACTAATATCAACGATTTGGCCGTTCGCATCATGTCCAAAGGCGTAGTTTGTATGATATTTGTAACAATGAGCGCCCGGGAGAGGCCACTTGTAGGGGCGGACGGCCATCCAATACTGTCCGATAAAACTATTCTGTCAAGTGCATGACGCCCGTTCGAGTTTCCTCTCCCTCGATGGGAGAGGGTAGGGTGAGGGTGAAACCGGAGAGCCCCCTCACTGTGCAACCAAGGACATAGGTAACAAGTTAACTAAACACATGGGTAACAGTCTTTCTATGGTGATGGCTGGTGGGAAGCATGGACAGGGAAGCGCAATGAGGGTACAACAGACCGAGAGGGATGGGGCCAAAGGAGACCAG
>JACPQD010000088.1 GCA_016190665.1 Chloroflexota bacterium | reverse complement strand
TTGGCTTCGCCCTCCGCTATCGGCGCCGCCTCCAGGGTAGGCTGGGCAACCTCAACTTTGGCTTCGCTCTCCACTTCAGGCGTGGCCGCCTGCTCGGCCGCCTCCACTTTGGCTTCGCCCTCCGCTATCGGCGCCGCCTCCAGGGTAGGCTGGGCAACCTCAACTTTGGCTTCGCTCTCCACTTCAGGCGTGGCCGCCTGCTCGGCCGCCTCCACTTTGGCCTCCTCTGGCGCCCCCGCTGCCGCGGCCGGAACCTTGCTTGAACGCCCCCGACGAGTTGTCATGCTGCTTCCCCCTCAAGTTGTTGAATTCTAGCCTGCAACACCCTCAGCAAGGATTGCAGATTCCCGCTCAGGACACCCACCAGAGCGGCCATGGGCCCTTGCAACTGCCCGAGCAACTGGCCGAGGATAACCTCCCGAGGCGGCAGATACGCCAGAGTGGTGACATCGTCGGCGCTCAGCACGCGGTTGTCGAGCAGTCCGCCTTTGACGGTCAAAACCGTCTTGGTGCTGCGGATGTAATCCACCAGCATCCTGGCCGGCTCAACGACGTCACCATACCCAAAGGCCAAAGCCGTAGGCCCCACCGATATGCTGGCCAGGCCGGTCTTGCCCGTCTGCTCACCAGCCAGACGCGCCAGGGTGTTCTTGACCACGTGGTAGGCGATCCCGCGCTCCCGCAGCCGGCGGCGCAACTGGGATAGCTCGGCGTTGGTGAGCCCACGATAGTCCGTGGCTATCGCCACCGTGCTCTTCGCCAGAATATCAGTCAGCTCTCTCACTGCCTGAATCTTCTTCTCTGTCGGCATCATGCCTCCTTCATAAGATGGCGGGGCTCTCAGAAAAGCGAAAGTCCTTGCCGAAGCAAGGACTCACACAACACGCGTGGCGCAGCGCGCTCAACGGTCGTCCTCACCTCGGCGGGCGCTTCGGCTTAGTCCCGACGTATCGGGATACCCGCTGTCTCCGGTTGGAACTTATTCTAAATGGACCATCCGCGCACGGATGGTCTTTAACAAAGTAATGTGCCCATCCGCGAACTGGCCTGTCGCGGCGCCCATGAACCCCCTGAATCCCCCAGTCTTGGGGGACTTTATTGAATCCCGACGCGTCGGGACCCCCGCCAGAGGCGCTGCGCCCTCTGGACTCCCGCTCTTTCCCCACCAGGCGTGGCGTCCTTCCCTCTTCAGGGGAGGGATGAGAGGGAGAGGTGTCACTCTATTTAGCTAAAGGTCAAGTACGCGGCGTAGGGATTTCAGGAACGGCTATGTGCTGCTGCTCAGTGACAGGGTCGGCTGAAGGTCAAGATGGATGCCGGGGCCCATCGTGGTGGCCAGCGAGATGCTCTTCACATACTGGCCCTTAGCTCCGCTCGGCTTAGCCTTCACCACTGCATCCACCATTGCCGCCAGATTCTCCAGCAGCTTGTCCTCATCAAAGCTCACCTTGCCAATGGGGACATGGATAATGGCGGTGCGGTCGAGCCGGAACTCGACACGTCCCTTACGGGCATCCCTTATGACCCTCGGCAGGTCCGCCGCGGGAGCGATGGTGCCGGACTTCGGATTGGGCATGAGCCCCTTTCGTCCCAGAATGCGGCCGAGTTTGCCCACCTTGCCCATCATGTCGGGCGTGGCGATGGCCACATCGAACTCCAGCCAGCCGTCCTCGATCTTCTTGACAAGGTCATCGGACCCCACATGGTCGGCGCCGGCATCCTCAGCGATCTTGACCCCCTCTCCCTGGGCGAAGACCAGGACCCTGACCTCTTTGCCCAGGCCGTGGGGTAGAAGGGCGATGCCCCTCACCTGCTGATCGGCGTGCCGCGGGTCCACGCCCATACGGAGGTGGAGCTCCACAGTCTCATCGAACTTGGCAAAGCTGGCCTTCTTCGCCGTCTCAATGGCCTCTTTGGGATCGAAAACCTTGCCGGGCTCCACAAGCTTGGATACGTCCTCGAATTTCTTTCCGTGCTTTACCATTTCCCTACTCTATCTCAATGCCCATGCTCCGAGCGGTCCCCTCGACCATGCGCATCGCTCCTTCTACGTCGACAGCGTTGAGATCTTTCATCTTGACCTCTGCGATCTCCCGGACCTTGTCTCGGGATACCGTGCCGATCTTCTCGCTCTTGGGCGACTTGCCACCCTTCTCCACACCCAGGGCCTTCTTCAGCAGATCGGCGGCCGGCGGAGTCTTGGTCACAAAGGTGAAGGAGCGATCTTCATAGACCGTGATCTCCACAGGGACTATGGAGCCGGCCTGGGAAGCAGTCTTCTCGTTGTACTCCTTGACGAAGGCCATGATGTTCAAGCCATGCTGGCCCAGGGCTGGTCCCACGGGCGGAGCCGGCGTGGCCTTACCGGCTGGTATCTGCAATTTCACTACTGCCTTAATCTTTTTGCCCAACTTACCTTCTCGCTACCGGGCCGCCGAAGGCGGACCCTTTGATGATCGAAAGCAGGCCAAAGGAGCGCCTGTAAGGTATCTCCAGCCCGCACGTTGCTCGCTCCCAGGCGGTCTCCGGGAAATCCCTTGCAGTCTCCCCTGAGACAAGCTCAGGGGAGAGGCTCTTTTCCCCTTTGGAAAGGGGGATTTCTCTCTGCTAGAGCTTCTCCACCTGCAGGAAATCCAGCTCCACCGGCGTCTCTCGTCCGAAGAAAGAGACAAGCACCCGCACCTTGCCTTTTTCGGCGTTTATGTCATCCACCGTGCCCACAAAGTCCACGAAGGGGCCATCGACGATCCGCACGCTCTGGCCGCGGGTGAACCCTATCTTGACGCGAGGCGCCTCCGCCTCCATCTGCTTGAGGATCGACTTGACCTCGGATTCGAGCAGCGGCGCGGGAACAGTCTTGCCCTCTTCGTCCTGGACGCTCACAAAGCCAGTGACCCCCGGGGTATTACGCACCACATACCAGCTATCATCGGTCATCTTCATCTCGACCAATACATAGCCAGGGAAGATCTTGCGGGAGACGGTGCGGCGCTGCCCGCCCCTGATCTCGATCTCCTCTTCGGTGGGCACGACCACCTGGAAGATCTTGTCCTGCATGTCCATGGACTGGATACGGTGCTCCAGGTTGGCCTTTACGCGGTTCTCGTACCCGGAGTAAGTGTGGACAACGTACCAACGCCTCCCCGCCTTATCCTTGGCCTCTACCCTGGTCTGGACCGCAAGCCGGTCCTCGGCGGGAGCCACATCCGCTTTGCCCTTGCTCTTCTCTTTTTGTGAAATCTTTGCCAACTCTCGTCCTACCGCGCCAAAAAGACGTTGTTCACCAGCCAGGAGAAGGCAAAATCAACAACTCCCAGCATCAGCCCCACGGCTATCGACACAATCATGACGATGACCGTCAAGTTCATCGCTTCGTCGCGGGTGGGCCAAATGACCTTCTTCAGCTCAGAAATGGTATCGACAACGAAGCGAAATCTCGGACCGACAGGCCTGGCGGGCCTGGCCTGTCGCTTGGTAGTGGTAGTAGTAGTCATATCACCCTGCTATCTGGTTTGGGGCCCCTCATCGGGTCTCCCGATGCGGCCGAGTTGTCCGACACCGTGGGCAATACCTGGATAGCTCCAGCCGATCAGGATCGTTCTTGCGATTCTTCGTAGTGGTGTAGTTGCGCTCTTTGCACTCGGTGCAGGCGAGATGAATGATAACGCGGTCTGCTTTCTTTGCCATTTAACTGATCCAGCCCCGCCCCTGGGCGATGCTGGCTCGGCCTCCCTATTCGTGAATCTTGGTCAACACTCCGGCGCCCACGGTGCGGCCGCCCTCGCGGATGGCGAAGTGGAGACCCTCCTCGGCGGCCACCGGAGCGATAAGATTAATCGTCATTTTGGTATTGTCGCCGGGCATCACCATCTCCACCCCCGGAGGCAGGTTGATGGTGCCCGTGATGTCCATGGTCCGGATGTAGAACTGAGGTTTGTAGCCATTGAAGAAAGGAGTGTGGCGACCTCCCTCCTCCTTAGAGAGAACGTAGACCTCGGCATCGAAGTGGCTGTGGGGCTTGATACTGCCCGGCTTGGCCAGCACCTGACCCCGCTCCACATCTTCGCGCTCGACGCCGCGCAGTAGACAACCGACGGCGTCGCCGGCCTCCCCGTAGTCCAGGGTCTTGTGGAACATCTCGACTCCGGTCACCACGGTCTTGCGCGTCTCCCGGATGCCCACAATCTCCACTTCATCGCCCGTCTTTACGGCGCCGCGCTCCACCCTGCCGGTCACCACCGTGCCCCGCCCCTTGATGCCGAAGACATCCTCGATGGGCATCAGGAAGGGCTTGTCCTTAGGCCGCACCGGGGTCGGAATGTAGCCATCGATGGCATCCAGGAGTTGGGCAATGGGCTGGTACTCCGAGGCGTTGGGGTCCTTGGAGGCGCTCTCCAGGGCCTGCAACGCGCTGCCCCGTATGATGGGGATCTCGTCGCCCGGAAACTGGTACTTGGTCAGCAACTCCCGCAACTCCAGTTCCACCAGCTCCAGGAGCTCAGGGTCGTCCATCTGGTCCACCTTATTCAAGAAGACCACCATGCTGGGCACCTCAACCTGGCGGGCGAGCAGGATATGCTCCCTGGTCTGGGGCATGGGCCCCTCGGGAGCGGCCACCACCAGGATAGCGCCGTCCATCTGAGCGGCGCCAGTGATCATGTTCTTGATGTAGTCGGCGTGCCCAGGGCAGTCAACGTGAGCGTAGTGGCGCTTATCCGTCTCGTACTCGATGTGAGCGATGGCGATAGTGAGGCCACGAGCCTTTTCCTCAGGAGCGTTGTCAATTGAATCGTAGGGACGAAAGGCGGCGTCTCCCTTGAAAGATAAGTACTTGGTTATGGCGGCGGTTAGCGTGGTCTTGCCATGGTCTACATGGCCTATGGTCCCGACGTTCACGTGAGGTTTAGTACGCTCAAACCTCTGTTTTGCCATTCCTTCTCTTTCCTCCTGAGGTATGGAGCCCACAACCAGATTCGAACTGGTGACCCCGTTCTTACCAAGAACGTGCTCTACCTGCTGAGCTATGTGGGCCAGCTGGTCACCGTATTCAGCCTGCTGCCTCTGGTAGGGCGATAAAGATTATTGCTTGGTGGAGGGGGCAGGATTCGAACCTGCGTAGCCCTTTCAGGCGACAGATTTACAGTCTGTTGGTATTAGCCGCTCACCCACCCCACCGCCCACCCCAAAAAACAGACAAAATCCCGAGAGGGGATTCGAACCCGCTAACCTACCGATTACAAATCGGTTGCGCTGCCGTTGCGCCACTCGGGCACGGGCCCCTCCGGGCACCTGCTTTTGTTAGTATAGGGGAAAAAGTGCGAAAAAGTCAAGCAACATCGGCGCATGGGGCGGATACCGGGCAGGCGCGTCCACGCCACGGTTCAGATGGGGCAGCTTAGCGCTTCAATGATATCTCTGGCGCGCTGTCAGACCCGAGAGCCTTACCGTTCTGGGGCAAGAGATTATTCTGCTTCAGCAAGAAGCCCACCACAGCCCAGTAGTCATCCCCTTTCAAGCTGCCAGGGGAATCTGCGGGCATGTAAGTACTGACAAAATTGAAAAGGTCCTGAGCGGTCGCGTGGCCCGCCAGGGAGTCGTCGCCTATCAACCTTGGGGCGAGCAACCCTTGTCCGCGCTGCCCATGGCATTTCCCGCACATCCGGGAAAATACCTGCTGCCCTCTGGCGGCTTGGTCGGTCAAGGAGGCCGGGAACGGAGTAACCGTCGGAACAGCCGGTGCTGCATCCTGGACCGCGGAGACCAAACCTTCCGTGTCGGGCTCACCCAGCAGTGCTCTGATCTGGCTCTGCCCACTTGAAGAGGTTGGGCCTGGCGTAGCAGCGGGATCGACAGGTGGTCGGCCTTGACCCTGACAGGCCACCAGCCCAGCCGCCGAAATGATAATCACTAGTAAGACGACCAAGGGGCTCAAATATCGGTTGTGCGTAGCCATTAGTCACTCCACCTTTACCGGATGTGAAATTACTGCGTTGTAGAGATAGCCCTGCTCGTTCCACGGGACCTTATCGGGCTGAGCGTTGCCTTTCTCGTCTGTCGCCCTGATCATTATGGTGTGGTTTCCCGGTGCGGCTTGCCACGGGAACTCCCAGCGCGCCCAGACAAAGGGCGTATTCGGTTCCAGCAGGACAGCCGGCTTCCACGTCTTGCCGCCGTCAAGGCTATGCTCGACCTTGGCGATCTTCCCGTAGGCCGACCAGGCGAACCCGCGCACTATGCGACTGCCCGCCTTCAGGGTCGCCTCCCAGGGCAGGGCGACGGCGCTCTTGATGTTTTGCAGGCTGAGGGATGGCTGGTACGGATAGTCGGGGCCTTTCATGATGTAGAGATCGGTATTGAATCTGGTCTTGACGGGCTTATCCTCCACGGCGATATGTCCCAACCACTTGATGTTGGCGACACCTATCCAGCCCGGAACGATGGCCCTCACCGGGAAGCCATGGTCCGGCGGCAAGCTCTCGCCATTCATGCTGTAAGCCAGCATAACATGCGGCTCCATCGCCGCCTTGATAGGGATGGGCCGTCCCACCTTGGCCTGGTCCAGGCCTTCTAGGAGCACATCGACGGCGTTGGACTTGACCCCCGCCTTCTTCAGCACTTCGGAGAGGGGAACCCCGGTCCACTCCGCCACGCTGATGCCCCCCAGCCGCCATTGCCCACCCTGCGCCACCTTCCCGCCGAACTTGTCGAAGAAGCTCCGGCCGTTGCCCGCGCATTCCACCCAACTCAGTTGGGAGCGCGACGGCAGGTTCAGCAAATCATCGAAAGTCAGCTCCATCGGCTTCTCTACGGCGCTTCCCTCCACTTTCAGTCGCCACGTCTTAACGTCGATGATCGGCGTGGCGACATGGTTGCGCAGGAAGAAGAGAGGCGTGGGCGTTATGAGCCCCTGGACTTGGTCCAAGGGAGTCTCGTACACCGGCGGGCTGGCGGCGATAATGCGCCGCTGCCCTGAGGGCAACACGGACAGGGGACGCGGCGTCTCTTTGGCCGGCGGCAGCGCCGTGGGCGTGGCCGGGGCAGCGGGCGCGACGCACGAGGCCGCGCCTAAGGCGGCCACGGTGGCGCCCATCGCCAGGAACTCGCGGCGAGAAACCCCCTTTGCCGCAGTCAGCCTCAGGTCGTCATCTCCCACTTCCACAGGCGTGTTGGCTTCGTCATTCATTCCTCAGGCTCCCTGAAAACGGCCCTGGCTTCCCCGCTGCCCTATTATGAGGCGAGCGTCTCGGCGGCCTACGCTGATATTTTACCCTCGAAACCGCCTTAAAGTCCTCAAACGAGAATCAAAAAGATTACAGATTTGTGTCACCTGTCGGACGCGTCGGACCTGTCCGACGTGTCTGACCCGTCCGACCCGCCCGACCCCTCGCAACATGTTGACACGCTAGTTATAATGGTCTATGCACCGCGCCAAAAAAACAAGGAGGTTCCCATCCATGAGAAAGTACTTTCTCCTGCAGGTAACGGCCCTCGGATTGCTGACGGCGAGCTGCGCGCCGGCGGCGCCGCCCACCGGCCCGGCACCGACAACGGCCCCCCCCAAAGTGGAGACGCCTGCCACCAGGCCTGCGGCAGCGCCCGCTCTATCCCCCACTCCCAAACCCTCCGCCGATCAGCCTCGCTATGGCGGCACGCTGGTCATGGCTAGCCGGCACAAGATCCCTCACTTCGATATGCACCAGGAGGTCACCACGGGCATCATCCTGCCCCTGGCGCCCACCTACAGCAATCTCCTTCAGCCTGATCCCAGGGACGAGAACAGGATCATCGGCGATCTGGCCAGGAGCTGGGAGATCAGCCCGGACGGCCGCGTCTATACTCTGCGCCTCAACGAGGGCGTCAAGTTCCATGACGGCAAGCCCTTGACTTCCGAGGACGTGAAGTTCAATTTGGACCGCGTCGCCTTCCCGCCCCGGGGCATGGTCTCCTCGCGCAAGGCGCTCTTCCAGGCCGTCGAGAAGATCGAGGCGCCCGACCCGTTGACGGCGAGGATAACGCTGAAGAATCCCCAGGGGTCCTTCCTGCAGATTCTGGCCTTCGAGGAGACCTTCATCTTCGCTTCCCACGTCCTCAAACAGAAGGGCGACATGAAGAAGGATGTGATGGGCAGTGGGCCCTTCAAGTTCGCCAGCTACACGCCGGACGTCTCCTTCAAGTCCGTGAAGAACCCGGACTACTTCATCAAAGGCCGGCCCTATCTCGATGGCATAGCCATCTATATCGTCGTCGACGAGATGGCCAGGTTCGCGGCGCTCCGGACGAAGCAAGTGCTCATGGTGCCGCTAGTGGCTGGGCCTACCGGTGCGCAGGCCAGGGAGATGCAGAAGGCTGAGCCCAAGCTGGTGGTCCAGGACCGCTTGGCGCCCAATGTGACCACCATGATTTTCAATACGGAGAAAGAGCCGTGGAACGACATTCGCGTCCGGCAGGCAGTGAACCTGGCGATAGACCGCGAGGCCGGGGCCAAGGTGATTCGCGCCGGCGACTACTTCCCCGGCTACGGCTACATGCTTCCCGGTTCCCCCTGGGCGCTGCCCGAGAGCGAGCTGATGGCGCTGCCGGGCTTCCGGAAGCCAAAAGACCCCGATGTGGCGGAGGCCCGGAAGCTGCTCGCCGAGGCGGGCCATCCTCAGGGGTTCAAGACCACCGTCCTTACCAGTACCACGGTTCACGCCAAGGAGGCTGGCGAGTTCAGCAAGTCAGAGCTGGCGAAGATCGGGATAACCGCTGATATGCAACTCGTGGACACCACGACCATCACGGACCGGATGTTCAAGGGCAGCTTCGAAGTGAGCGTCTTCGCCGACTCCGCCGGCCTGGAGGACCCGGACTCCCTGCTGGGCGAATTCTACCTGGCCTCCAGCCCCAAGAACTACGGCCGATGGAGCAACGCTGAGCTGGAGCGGCTCTTTGCTGTGCAGAACAGCGCCCTGGACGCTAACAAGCGCAAAGAGGCGGTCTGGGAGATGCAGCGCATCGTCCACCGCGAGGCGCCCCGCATCATCTTCACCTGGGCCAAATGGCGCGCCATCTGGTGGGACGAGATAAAGGACTGGATCCCCGGCAGCAGCGTCAAGCGGAACCACAAGTTCCAGGACGTGTGGCTTGCGAGGTAGCGCGGAGCGCGGAGCGCGAAGCGCGAAGCGGGAATGACGAATGAGGAATGAGGAATGATGAGTGATGAATGGGGGGGCGGCGCGTCCACCCTGTCCACTCCGTCCACCAAGTGATGGATGGTGAATGGGCGGACGCGCATGTAGGGGCGCACGGCGGTGCGCTCGAAAGAAAGCCGCAGCGAAAGGAAACGACAGGAGCATACTATGACCCAACGGGCGCCTATTGAGGAGGCGACTTTCGCCTACGAAGATGACTGCCAGGCTATCAACAATCTCTTCTACGAGCAGGGCTGGACCGACGGCCTCCCTATCGTGCCGCCTACCGACGAGGCGGTCCAGGCGATGCTGTCAGGCGCGAACATGAAGCCGTCGGAGGTCCTGGGGAAGATACCGCCGACGTGGGATGAGGCCACTGCCGAAAAGGTGGCGGTCAATGCCGTGATGGCGGGATGCCAGCCCGAGTACCTGCCGGTGGTCATCGCCGCCGTCGAGGCCATCGCCGAGCCGGAGTTCAACGCCCACGGCATGCAGGCCACCACGCACCCCGCTGCCCCGCTTATCATCGTGAACGGTCCGATCCGGAAGCAGCTTGACATCAATTGCCGCTATAACCTGTTCGGGCCGGGCTGGCGAGCTAATGCCACCATTGGCCGGGCCATCCGTCTCGTATTGCTCAATATTGGCGGCGGCGTCCCCGGCGTCCTCGACCGCTGCACTATCGGCATGCCGAGCAAGTACACCTACTGCATCGGCGAGAATGAGGAGGAAAGCCCGTGGGAGCCGCTGCACGTGGAAAGGGGCTATGCCAAATCCGATAACGTGGTGACGGCGCTGGCCGCCGACGGCCCGCGCGATGTACTGGAGCGCAGCAGCACCACGGCCGTCGGCGTGCTGACCACGCTGACGCGTTCCATCGGCGCCATTGGCTCGCCGAACAGCCTCATCTATGGCGTTAACCTCCTGGTTATCTGCCCCGAACATGCGCAGAGCATCGCCAGAGAGGGCTACACCAAGGAGATGGTACGCCAGTTCGTCTTCGAGAACGGGTGGGTCCCCGCCGACTGGTTTGGCCCGGAGGTAGGGCCATGGCGGCGCCAGCAACTGGAGCAGAAGGGCATCGCCATAAAGGACGACCGCATCCCGATGTCGGAGAAACCAGAGGACATCATGATAGTTGTCGCCGGCGGCGCGGGCAAGCATTCGGGCTATATCGGCACCCTTACCCAGGCGAGGCCGGTGAGCAAGCCGATTCGAATGAAATGATGAATGCGGAATGCGGAATGATGAATCATGAACCGTGAAACATGGATACACAGGATGCACAGGATTGAATTATGCAGATTCTTATCCTGGCTATCCTGTCCATCCATGGTAATATCGGGATTTCCTTTTCCGCCTTTTATCCTGCCCATCCATGTGAATAAAGGAGTTGAACATGTCCGCGAGAATGATAACCCTCCATAACCCCCGTCCCGCGGCGAAGCCGGCGCCTGCCGGTCTTCGTCCGGCGCCGCGACTCGAAAGCCTGAACGGGAAGGTTGTGGGCATCCTCAATAACGACAAGCCCGGGGCGGAGGTGCTGCTGGCTCGACTGGAAAAGCGGCTGAAGGAGTGCTCCGCCCTCAATGGGTCGCTCTGGGTGGTGAAGCATCCTGGGGCGCGCATACCGGAGCCAATGCTCAAGGAGCTGTCCGAAAAGTGCGACTTCGTCGTCAATGCCCTTGGGGACTGAGGCGCCTGCACGACGTGGAGTGTCCACGCCGCGGTTGAACTGGAGAAGAAGGGAGTGCCGGTGGCCACCATCTGCACCGAGGAGTTCGAGAGCCTCGGCCGCCTTCAGGTGAAGATGCTCGGACGCCCGGACCTGCCCATAGTCAAGGTGCCGCACCCCGTCGGCGGGATGCCGGAGGCCACCATCGAAGGCTACGCCGATGAAGCTGTGGAGCGAGTGGTGGCGGTGCTGACCGGCGCGTCAAAGGAAAGGGCGGTCAGCCCATAGGCAAATGATGAATAATGAAAGTCGATGGCTGACACTGAGAGCTAAGACATGCATCCCGAAATCGCCAGCCAGATAGACGCCATCAAGCAAGACAGGACCCACGGGGCCGGCTGGCTCTCGCGGCGGGCGATCGCTGCCCTCGCATTCGCTGCCGCCGGCAGCCAAGCGAAATCCGTACCATTCCTCCTTCATGAGCTCAGGTCCGTGGCAGGGGAACTGGCCTCCGCCAGGCCGAGCATGACGCCGATCCGCAACGGCGTCTGTCAGCTCGTGAAGCTGGTGGAAGAAGAAGCAGTCCGAAGGCCGCCGCGCGGCCCGATCCAACTGCGCCTGTGGACGCAAAGGGCGGCGAAAACGCTGGTTGTGAAGTCGAGGAGCGCCACCCGCCGGGCGGCGCGGCGCGCCGCCGACCTCATATCCGACGGCGATGTGGTCATCACCTGTAGCTACAGCGCCGCCGTCCTCAAGAGCTTCGAGGCGGCGAAGAAGCAAGGGAGGTTGTTCTCCGTCATCGCCGCCAGGTCCGAGGGGAAGGACGGCCGCTCCTACGGCGAGGCCATGGCCCGGAAGCTGGCCTCCGCAGGCATACCCGCAGAGGTCGTCCCCGACGATGCCCTGGAAAGCGCCGCCGCGAGAGCCAGCCTGGCGCTGGTGGGAGCGGACACCGTCATGCCCGATGGCGCCATCATTAACGGCGCGCCCACCCTCCGGCTGGCACAGGCGGCGAAGCGGCGCGCCGTCCCCTTCTACGTCGTCTGCGAAACGAGCAAGTTTCTCGCCGGTCGCGATGCTCCCATGTTGGAGGAGGGATTCGAGGTTGTGCCCGGAGAGCTAGTCGATGGGATTATCACGGAAAGAGGACCTCGAGCAGCAGCCTTGAACCTCTAGCGTAGAGTCGGCGGCGCCTCCTCCGCCGCAATCCGCCCGTCGCGGATGCGCACGGTCCGGTCCACGAACCTCTCGTTGTCCGGGTTATGGGTCACCACCACCACAGTGAGGCCATCGCGGCCCAGCCCTTGCAGCACCTTCATCACCTCTTCGCCGGTCTGGCTGTCCAGGGAGCCGGTGGGCTCATCGGCCAGGATGATAGGCGGATGATTGACCAGGGCGCGGGCGATGGCCACGCGGCCCTGCTCGCCCCCGGAGAGCTGATTGGGCAGGCGTTTGGTCTTGTCTCCCAGCCCGATACGCTCGAGCGCCCGGTGAGCCATCTCCTCCTGCTCGCGCCGTCCGCGTCCGCTGATGGCCAGGGGAAGCATGACGTTTTCCCTGGCCGTGAGGTAAGGTATCAGTTGCAGCTCCTGGAAAACGAAACCCAGGTATTCGTGGCGGAAGTCCGCCCTCTTCTCCGCCGGGAGGCCGTAGACATCGATGTCGTCCACGATGAGGCGGCCCGTGCTGGGCGGGTTCATGGCCCCCAGGATGGTAAGCAAGGTAGTCTTCCCGCTCCCCGAAGGGCCCATGAGAGCGACGATCTCCCCCTCCTCGACGGAGAAATCCACGCCTTTCAGCGCCTCCACCGTGATGCCGTTGCTGCCATATGTCTTGCCGACGTTCTCGGCCAGAAGTAGCGCCATAGGTGATCTCCTTTTATATGTAGCGCAAGGCGATCACAGGGTCTACGTTGGCCGCGCGGATGGCCGGATAGACGCTGCTGCCCAGGCCGACGACCATCGCCAACACGATAGCTATTCCGCCCAACAGGAGGTCGGGCGGGGGGGCGCTGGCGAGCTGGGCCACCGATGGCCCGAGAGCCATGCTTGCCCCGGAGCCCACAATCCACCCCAGGATGCCGCCCAGCAAGCTGATAAGCAGGGCCTCCAACATGATTACGTTCACCACATGGCCCTTGCGGAACCCGATGGCCCGGAAAATGCCTATCTCGCGCTTTCGCTCGTTCACCGAGTTCATCATCGTGGTAAGCACGATCAGGGCACCGATGATGACGACCACGGCGGAGATGGCTACGGAAAAGCTGGTCAACTGGTCCACTGTCTGCTGGCGGGACTTCACCGCCTGCGCCACGGCGTTGACGTTGGCGTCAGGGAGCTTGCCGCTGATCTGAGCAATGATCTCTTCGATGGGGCACCCCTTGCAGAGGGCGCTCACCTCGATGAGACTCAGGCTTCCGGGCTTGCCCAGTATCGCCTGGGCGGTGGCAAGATCGGCGAAGAGCAGGCTATCCTCCTGGCCGCCCGTCTCCTGCAGCACGCCGGTCACTTTGAGCGGGCGAGACCCCAGCTTCACCTCACTACCGGGCATCAGGCCCAGATAAGTGGCCGCTCGACTTCCGATCACCGCCTCGCCAGAGGCATTAGGCTCGCGGCCGGTAATATTCCACCATTTCTTCATCTTCAGCTCGCTGGGGAAGTCGACGCCCACGAGCAGCACCCTTTTGCCACCTGCGTCGACGCCCCCTACAAGCTTCGGTGCAACAACGGAGATATTCTTGTTGAGCTCTATATCCCAGATGGCTGCCGCGTCTTCGTTGCGCAGCTCTTTGGTGTCGAAGGAAGCGCTGGAGATCGTGACGCCCCCGTAGCTCAGGGCCATCTCGTCGGACTTCGGGGTGATCACAATATTGGCGCCGAACTGGTCCACCTTATCCTGGATGTCGCCGTGCATCGCATTGGTGATAGTGATGAGAGAGACCACGGTGGCCACTCCCATTACCAGGCCGGCGACGCAGAAGAACATCCGGCTCTTGCGCCTCTTGAGGTTATTCAGCGATATATCTCGTAACCTCATCGCCGCCTCCTAAAAGAACTTGGCGCCCAGCGCCAGGTCCTTCTCGAGGATGATCAAGTTGTCTCCGCTGACGTTGCGAATTAGCGGCGCCGGATTGCAGCCCCCCTCCTCTATGTTGATCCGCACCGAAGGGAAGCGCTGGCCGCAGTTGTTGCAGACCATCTGGTCGCCCTCCTGGCGATAACCCTTCTTGTACGGGAAGCAGACGTCGCAAGCATCGAAGGCGGCGCGGATGACGCCGTCTGAACTTTTCAGAACAAAAAAGGAGATGGTCTTGTCCTGGGGTGACTTGTACGTGTAGAAGCGAGCATAGGGGCCAGCGAAGTCGGCCACTGGAAGCGTCACAGCGCCGTCCACCGCGGTGACCGCTGTCTTTCCGCCGCCTCCCGACGAAGAGCTTTTTGCCGACTGTTCCATGGTCACCAGGCCCACGACAATGGATAGCAGCAGTGCGCCTACCCCTACAACGTACAGAGTGAGGCCCTTGCCCCTCTTTCTGCGGGGTGGTTCCTCAAGAAATCGCTCCCTCTTCGAGGCTCGGGAATCCCAGGAGTCCCCAGTCCTCTTGTTCCTTTGCTTTGGCACCTCTCTACCTCCCAGGCTCTAGTGAAGTTTATTCTTACGCCGTGTAAGATTTGCGTTCAAAAAAATAGGTCACCGACGATTGGCGCAGCACACGGCGGGAAAGCTGCACTCCATTGCATGCCGGGCCGCGCAGGCGGGCCCTTGCGCCGAGGCCGACTGGGCGGGATAGGACAGGAAGAGGCCGAGGCCCACGATCAGGGCGACGGTAACGAGAACGCTTACACCAAGCTGGGCGCCCGGCGCGCCGACATCCGTCGCTGTTTCCGGGTTAAGGAGGCGCCGCAGGCGCTCATCAGTGACATTCATCGCCCCTACCGCGGCCAGGCCCGGCTGATTAGGACTGCCCACGATCTTCAAGAAGGCGCTGGCCATCACGCTGCGGCCGACGCGTCGCAGCGCCCAAGCGTCCGCCGCCAGCTCCCGGTAAACGAGATACCTGTCAGCGAAGTGGCGCACGATGGGCACGAAGAAGAGAGCGCAGGACAGGCTGCGGCTCACCAGCGTTCTCAAGGGGTCGCGCTGCCGGAGATGATAAGCCTCGTGCAAGAGGACCGCCTCCAGCTCCTCCTTGGACATGCTCCGCACCAGCCCACGGCTCACGCACACCCTTGGAAAGAAAAAACCGTGGCACAATGCGAAGAGGCCTGCGTCCCGAACATATTCTACTCGGTTCAGGCCAAGGCCCACCCTTTTGGCCGCACGACGCAATTTGGCGGGCAACATGCCCCGCTTATCCCTGATTCCCTGGACGAGGCGCCGGGTGGCCAGCAACTGGACCGCCAGGGCCACGGTCCCCACCAATATGGGCAAAAGAAATAGGCCCGCCATGACCGCCGTGGCTGGTGGAATATCCCCCATCCGCGCCATCAGAGCTGGATAGGCCGCGCAGATCTCCAGGCAGGCCTGAGTCACCAGCGGGGCGACCCTGACGAAGAGGGCGCACCCCAGCGAAAGACCCAAGGCGCTCAGGCCGGCTCCAGCCACCAGCAGGCTAAGAAAAGAAGCCTTATCTTCTGGGAGGGCACGACGCAACGAGGCCATCGGTTAGACCCTTCGTTTCTCGCGGGCAAGCGTTTCCAGCTCAGCAAGCTGGTCCGGGGCCACCTCGTTCACGATGTCCACGAACTGAGCTATCGCTGCCCTGCCGAAGTCCTTGACCAGCGCCCCCACGACGCTGCGCGAGGCGTCCTCCAGAAACTGCCCCCGCGACTCGACAGGTGAATAGGAATAGGCCTTGGAGACACGCTGGCGCGAGAGGATCCCCTTGTTAACCAGGCGGTTGAGGACCGTCATCACCGTCTTGTAGTTGCAGTCGGGCCCAAGGGCGTCACAAACGTCCTGAACGGTCGCGACTCCGAGCTTCCAGACGGCTTCCATCACTGAGGCTTCGAGGCGCCCCAG
The DNA here is from genome assembly GCA_016190665.1 of Chloroflexota bacterium. Lineage (GTDB taxonomy): Bacteria > Chloroflexota > Dehalococcoidia > JACPQD01 > JACPQD01 > JACPQD01. Next base: position 39,465 of record JACPQD010000088.1, on the reverse strand, counting down.
CAGCCTGGTGGGCCCGACGCCCTGGAGTTTAAAGGACCGAATGAGCGGCTCCGCCATGGGATCCCCTCCTTGGTTGTCCAACTCTTACTAATTGTAAGACAAAACTGTCATCTTTGTCAATTCGCCAACTTGACAGCAGGCGCGGCCAATGCTAACATGCCTCCACGCAGGAGTGCCTCGCCCTTCCCCAGGCAGAGGAAAGGAGACGCAAATTGCGACCAGGTGCATCTTTCACACTGAGTTGTCTCGCCATGCTGGGACTGATATTCGCAAGCTGCACCCCGACAGCTACCCCAGCGGCCAAGCCGACCGCCGCCGCATCCGGCCAGCCCGCCGCGAAGCCGGCCGCCTCATCGGGCAAACCCAAGACCGCGGCGGCCCAGCCCAAGAGCGGCGGAGAGCTTACCGTCGCCATATACATCGATATGCCTAGCCTCGACCCCCACCAGGAGAGCCTCTTCAGCACCCTCACTCTCGCTCAGCCAGCTATGAACGGCTTGATCGAGTTCGATCCGGCCGACCCGGGCTGGAAGATCCGGCCCGCCCTGGCCGAGAAATATGAGTTAAGCAAGGACGGAACAACCATCACCTTCAACCTGAGAAAAGGCGTGAACTGGCACGACGGCAAGCCCTTCAACTCGGCCGACGCCAAGTTCAGTCTGGAGCGGGCGGGGGCCAACCCTCCTCAGGGGGCTGTTTCGCCTCGCAAGAAGGCTTTCGGCGCCATCGACAGGATGGAAACGCCCGACGACAGTACCCTCGTCTTGAGGCTGAAATATCCCTCCGCGGAGATTATGGACCTGATCGCCTCCGGATATAACATGATGATGGCCAAGCATGTCGTTGAGCCGCTGGGCGGCGCCAAGATAAGGCGATTGGAACATGCCATAGGCACCGGGCCCTTCAAGGTCAAGACCTACGACACCGGAGTGGGCTGGAGCCTGGTCAGGAATCCAAGCTACTTCCAGAAGGGACTCCCCTACCTCGACGAGATTCGCTACTACGTGATAAAGGACGATGCCACCCGTTTTGGCGCTTTCCGGACCAAGCGGGTGCTGCTGGATGCCAAGAGCCCGGGATTCAGCCCCAGCCAGAAGGAGACCGTGGAGAGAAGCCCGGACGCCGGGCAGATCGTCGTCACCACCGGCTTCGTCAACAGCCTTTGGGGACTGTGGATGAACGTGCGCCATGCTGGGCCCATCGGAGATGCTCGGGTGCGTAAGGCCATCAATCTGGCCCTGGACCGCCAGAGAATGCAGAAGCTCTTCGCGCAGACGCAAGCGCCGGGCATCATCGGCACTATGATCTATCCGGGCTCGAAGTTCGCCATCCCCAGGGAGACCATCGACGGGATGCCCGGCTTCCGCCAGCCTAAAGACGCCGACCTGGCTGAGGCGAAGCGGCTTATCGAGGAGGCCAGAGTACCCAGAGACTTCTCTATCCCGCTCATCATCCGAGAAGGCGCCTTATACCGCGACCAGGCGACCGTGACCGCCGAAGAGCTCAAGACCGTGGGCATCGCCGCCACAGTGAAGACCGTCGACACCGCCGCTTTCTACGATGTCCAGGAAAAACGCGACTTCATGGCCATGCCCGCCACCTACGGCTCGTGGAGCCCCAGCCCCCATTTCTCCTTCGGCGACCGCTTCGTCACTGGCGCTGGGCGCAACTACGAGCAGGTCTCCGACCCGCGAATCGATTCACTGTACGCGAGGCAGGAGAGGCTGCTGGATATCGAGGAACGCAAGAAGCTGTTCTGGGAAATGGAGCGAATAGTTCGCGAAGAAATTGTCCCCGTAGCCACCTTCTACTGGGCGACCAAGTTCCAGGGCTACTGGAAGGAGGTCAAGGGGTATGCTGGCCTCGGCCTCGGCTACTACGAAGGCCACCGGATGGATGCTGTGTGGTTGGACAGGTAGGGCCCAATGGCCAATGACCAATAACGAAGATGCAAGGTCTGACCAGTCTGACATATCGGACGGGTCGGACGAGCCCTCGCTCGAAGCTGGCCGGAATCTCAAGAAGGTGGTGTGTCATGAGGAAGGAACCATTCTTTTCGACGATCGCTTTGGTACTGAGTCTGCTCCTGGCAAGCTGCGGCCCGGCGGCAGCGCCAACCCCTCCAGCTAAGGCTGCAGCAACGCCCACAGCACCGGCTAAAGCGCCGGCGGCCGCAACCCCCGCAGCCAAACCACCGGCGCCTGCTCCTTCGCCGAAGCCGGTCGGCGGTCAGCCCAAGTCCGGAGGCATGCTGACCGCTTCCATCTATGCTGATCCTCCCAGCCTCGACCCCCATCAGGAGACATCCTTCATCGCCCTTACGGTGGCCCAACCCGCCATGAATGGGCTGATCGACTTCGACCCCAACGATATAACCAGGAAGATAAGGCCCGCTCTGGCTGAGAAGTGGGAGCTGAGCAAGGATGGCACGGTCCTCACCTTCGACTTGAGAAAGGGGGTGACCTGGCACGACGGCAAGCCCTTCTCCTCGGCGGATGCTAAGGCCAGCCTGGAGAGGGCAGGCGTCAATCCCCCAAAGGGTGCGGTCTCGCCGCTGAAGAGCGCCTTCCAGCCCGTTGCGAAAATGGAGACGCCGGACGACTATACTCTCCGGTTGACCTTGAACTACCCTTACGCAGAGATACTGGATGTAGTGGCCGCCGGGTATAACCTGATGATGCCCAAGGCCAGCGTTGACGCCCTGGGAGGCGCCAAGATCAGAAGAGCAGACCAGATCGTAGGCACTGGACCCTTCAAGCCGAAAAGCTACGACAGCGGGGTGGGGTGGACCTTCGTGAAAAACGCTGCCTACTTCAAAAAGGGCCTCCCTCACCTCGATGAGCTGCGTTACTACGTGATCAAGGACGAATCGACTCGCTTCAGTGCCTTCAGGACAAAGCGGGTACTGGTGGAGGCGAAGAGCCCTGGCTTCAGCCCGGCGCAGAAAGAGGCTCTCGAGAAGAGCCCGGAGGCTGGTCAAATTGTGCTCAGCCAGGGCATGCCTTACTCCCTGTGGGTACTCCAGTTGAACACCCGCAGCGCCGGTCCCATCGGCGACGTCCGCGTGCGCAAGGCGATTCACCTGGCAGTGGACCGCCAGCGAATGAAGAAGCTGCACACCTTCCAGCCTCCACCCATCATAGGAGGCGTCATCTTTCCAGAATCAAAGTTCGCCATTCCGGCGGAAACCATTGAGAAGATGCCTGGCTTCCGTCAGCCCAAGGACGACGATATAGCCGAATCCAACCGGCTCCTGGAGGAGGCCAAAGTGCCTAAGGGTACCCCCTTGACGGTGATAACCAGAGAGGTGGCCAATTATAGGGACCAGGCGATCATCCTGACGGAGGAACTCAAGCTCATGGGCTTCGCCGCCACCATAAAGCTCGTGGACACCGCCACAATCTACGAAGTAATGGACAAACGGGACTTTGCCGCATTGTCCTTCGCCTATAGCTCCTGGAGCACCAGCCCCCATTTCGAGTTTGGCGCCCGTTTTGTCGCGGGCGGAGGCAGAGACTACGAGGGCGTCTCCGATGAGCGGCTCAACTCCCTCTATGCCCGACAGGCGCGGTCTCTAGACGTGGAAGAGCGCAAGAGGCTGTTCTGGGAAATGGAGAGAATCCTGAGAGAGGAGATCGTGCCAGCGATACCGTTCTATTGGGCAACCAAAGTGACAGGTCATTGGAGGGAGGTGAAGGGACATCCCGGCTTTGGCCTGGGTTACTACGAAGGGAACAGTATGGAGGAGGTCTGGCTAGATAAGTAGGTTGTAGGTTTTAGGGAGGAGGGAATAGGGCGCCGCCCCCCGACCACGATGGATAGGTCTTAAGGAGAAAAGGAGAGAATCTTGAATCCGACTACCGAGTTGTCTAGCTTTGTTGCTTCGAAGGACTTCGACAGTATTCCGCGCGAGGTCACGGAGAGGGCGAAGGAGCTCTTCCTGGACGTTATTGGCGACGCGGTGCTTGGAACAACCACGCCGACGACCAAGGTGATAATGAGCTACATAAACCAGAACCTGTGCCGGCCCGAGGTCACTATCATCGGGACAGGCGTACGGGCCTCCTTTGATAGGGCAGCCATCGCTAATGGCACCATAATGCACAGCACCGAATTTGAAGGGCAGCCCATCGGCACGGCGGGCACGGACGCACAGACTATTCTAACCTCGCTCAATATCGGCGAGAAATGCCATGCTTCCGGCAAAGACGTGCTAGCCGCCTTTGTCCTGGGTTACGAGTTACAGGGGAGAGTGCGGGAGGCCGCCTTCGGAATCGCCCGACGGGGCCTGGTGGCCAGCCCGCTCACTGCCGCCCTTGGCTGCGCCGCCACGGCCTCGAAGGTATTGGGACTGAACGCCCATCAGACCTGCATGGCCCTGGGCATCGCAACTTCCCAGGCGTGCAGCCTGATAGGGCAATCCGGAACGATCACGCACTTTATGGAACTGGGGATGACCGTCCGCAACGGCATTGAATCTGCCCTGCTCGCTCAGGTAGGGGTGACTTCAATGGCGAACGTTATCGAAAACCCTCAGGGCTTCTGTCATACCTTCTGTGGGCCGGAGGGGTACGACCTCGCCAACATATGCAAGGATATGGGCAAGTCCTATCTGGTGCTGACTCCGGAAGTGTTCGTCAAGAAGTACCCCTGCTGTTTCCAGAACCACAAGGCGCTGGATGCCCTCCTCGCCCTGGTCCGGGAGAACAACATCACCTACGATCAGGTCGAATCCGTGGAAACCGGCGTGAACGATTTCGATAAGCACTTTCTCCACTACACGGACCCGACCTGCGCTCTTGAGACCATGTTCTGTCTGCACCACGGTCTCGCCGCCGCTATCTTGAAGGGCAGGCTGGACTGGCAATTCTGGAGCGACGAGTGCGCCGTCGATCCCGCTTTCAAGGAGGCACGAAGTAAGATCAACGTGGTCTACCATCCGGAGTGGCCGCCGGACCAGAAGGATTCTCGCTCGCCCATCACTCTGAAACTGAAGGACGGAAGGGTATTCACCAAACAGTTCGCCGCGCCAGTAAACCCGAACCGGCAGGAACTGATCGAAAGGTACAGGCTGTGCACCGAGCCGGTACTGTCGAAGGACGCCATCGAGCATTCGATTGACCTCATCATAAACCTGGACAAAGTAGCCGATGTCTCGGAACTGATGGAGTCGGTGCGAGGCGGGTAGGAGGGCAAGAGCTCACGCGAAGACGCAAACAGTCGGACGGGTCCTCACCCTAAGACTGATGTCGCGGAATCTGACAAAGGGGGCGTGTCATGAAGGCCGTAGGGTGGGTGAAGCGAACGCTGGGGTAGGCGTAGGGCGGGTGGCGGTTCGCTTCACCCACCAAACAGGAGGGAACAATGCCTGATTACCGAAGATCTCTGTCGAAAGGCGGAACATTCTTCTTTACTGTTGTCACCTACCGAAGACATCCGGTCTTCAAAGCGGAAGTGAACGTCGAGCTTCTGAGGCAGTCTTTCAAGAAGACCATTGCTGCCCACCCTTTCGCTATCGACGCCATCGTCATTTTGCCGGACCACCTCCACACTCTGTGGACACTTCCTGACCACGACAGCGATTATTCCACAAGATGGAGACTGATCAAGAGTGCATTCAGCCGGCACTACACAGGATCGGCAGCCGGCGGCGTTTCGGAATCAATGCTCGGGAAGAGCGAGAAGGGCATCTGGCAAAGAAGGTTCTGGGAGCATCTAATTTGGGACGACACTGATTTCGGCCGGCATTGTGACTACATCCATTACAATCCGGTCAAGCACGGGATTGTGGCATCGCCTATCGAGTGGAAGTACAGTAGCTTCAGGAGCTTTGTCGAAAGGGGATTCTACGCGACCAACTGGGGCGACGGCGGGGTCGAACTCGAAGGGATGGACTTCGAGTAGGTGATGGTGGGTAACGTCAAGATGGGAACGTGACGTTACCCACCCTACGGCTGTGAGCGACGCGCGCAGCTCCAACTCCGTGTGTATCAGTGTTTATCCGTGGTTCAGTCCCGGTGCGTTGGGCTAAGCGTTCCTCGGTCCGTAACCCCGTCGTCGGCTTGGTTGTCAGGCGGAGCACGAGTCAAGAAGGAGAGTCTGCAATGCAACTGAGGAAGCCCTTCACAGTGGCAAGTTGTCTCCTAGTCTCAGGACTGATCATGGCAAGCTGCGCCCCGACCGCGTCCCCTGTGCCGACGGCCGCGTCTCCTGCGAAGGCGCCGGAGGCGCCGACCGCTGCGGCGCCCGCAAGACCCGTCGCGACTCCAAAACCAGCAGCGGAACAACCCGGGCAGGGGGGCGTACTCAGTATCGGTTTCTTCGCCGATGTGGCGAGCTTCGACCTTCACCAGGAGTCGGCCGGGGCCACATTGCTGGTGATCGCCCCCGCCTTCAGCGGACTGCTGCAATATAGCCCCGTCGAAGTTGGCGGGATACCCAGAAGGCCTCAAGACAACCATCATGGTGAGGGCCGGAACATACTATGAGACCGGTGCGGTCTTGATGAGAGACCAGCTCGCGACGATAGGCATTCAGGCGACGGTCGATATGCTGGAGCACGTAACCATGCAGACAAAATGAGTAGGCTTGACTACGCTTCGGCGTACTACAAACTTGCGGTGGATGTCAGAGACCCAACCGGGATCTTCAGAGACACCGCTATGACGGGCGGCGGAAGAAACTACGGAGGGTTCAGCGACAAGACAGTCGATGAGATGATCGAGAAGCAGGACACGACCCTGGATGCTGCAAAACGCAAGGAAATAGTCACGCAGATACAAGAAAGGATGCTGGAGTTGCAGGCCACAGCGGTAACTCACTGGGGAAGCTATGTGAGCGGCTGGTGGAAGGAAGTGCGCGGTTTCAATGCCGAGGTGCCCCCCTACAACAACTCCCATTACTACTATGTATGGCTGGCGCGGTAGGTGACGCTTGAAGGAAGCCCATTTTCCGAGGCTTTTTGAGCCAGCGCGGCTAGGCGAGGTCCGCCTCAAGAATCGCATCGTGATGCTGCCTATGGGCACCGCCTATGCCAGCGTCATCGGCGAGGTCACCCAGAAGACCATCGATCATTACGTTGCCAGAGCCAGAGGCGGCGTTGGCCTGATTGTCCTCGGCGGCACTTCACCCTTCAGCATGCCAGGCCTTAACCGGCTGGTCCTGTATGACGATCGCTTTCTGGCCGGCCACTACGAGCTCGTGGAGGCTGTCCATGCCCACGGAGTCCCCATCGGCATCCAGTTCAACCATGCCGGCCGGCAATGGTATCCGTGGGCTCTGGAGGGCAGACAACCAGTCTCCGCCTCCGATATCGCCCTGGCCCCTCAGGGTCAGCATCCGTTCCCGAAGCCGCGCCCTCTAGAAAAAGAGGAAATGTACCAGATCATGGACAGGTGGGCTGAGGCGGCGGGCAGGGCGAAGAAGGTCGGCTATGATATGGTGGAAATCCATGCCGCCCATGGCTACCTCATCGAGCAGTTCCTTTCGCCGCGCACCAACAAGAGAACCGACGAATATGGAGGAAGCCTGGAAAACCGCATGCGCTTCGCCCTCGAGCTGCTGGAGCGGGTGAAGCGTGTGGTCGGCGACAGCTATCCGATTGGCTTCCGCTTCAGCGCCGAGGAGTTCGTCGAGGATGGCATAACCATCAAGGATTCCCCGGCGATGGCGAAGCTGTTTGAGGCGGCGGGCGCGGCCTACCTGAGCGTAAGTTGCGGCACCTACGAGTCCCAGGACAAGTCCATCGACGTCATGCGCCTGCCCGAGGGCTGGAAGCAGTATTTGTGGGAGGCGATCGAGAAGGCCGTGGGTATCCCGGTTATCGCGGGCGGTGGCCTCCGCACGCCAGCCTTCTGTGAGGACATCCTGGCTCAAGGCAAAGCCGATTTCATCGGGCTCGCCCGCCCTCTGCTGGCCGATCCCGACTGGCCACGGAAAGCCAGGGATGGCAGGACCGAGGACATCCGGCCGTGCATCTCGTGCCTGGAGTGTCTGTCAGGCTCGCCGCGGAGGCGCCTGGGGGGCGGCGCCCGTCGTTGCAGCGTTAACCCCGCCGCCGGTCGAGAGGCGGAATTCACCCTGGACTCCGATCCAGGGTTCATGGAGCTTAAGCCGGCGGCAATCAGGAAAAGGGTCATGGTGGTTGGCGGCGGTCCGGCAGGCATGGAAGCGGCGAGCATCGCTGCCTTGCGGGGACATGATGTGACGCTTTACGACAAGGGCCGAGAACTGGGCGGCGCTTTGCTTCTGGCCTCCGCAGCACCGGGGAAGGCGCCAATCGCCAACTTTAACAACTACTTGAAGACGCAAGTCGACAAGGCGAAGGTAAAGGTTAGCCTGGAAACTGAGGTCACGCCGGAACGAGTGCGGCGCGAGAAGCCGGACGTGGTCGTTGTTGCCACGGGTGGCCGTCCGGAGATGCCCGAGTCGTTGAAAAGGCCCAACTGCGTGAGCGCCCTGGAGGTGCTGAGCGGGAAAGCGCCAGTGACCGACAAGAAAGTTGTGGTGGTGGGTGGAGGGATGGTCGGTCTGGAGGCCGCTGAATACCTGGCCCACCGGGGGAACAAGGTTACTGTGATAAAGAGATCGCCCAGGTTCGCCCCCGACATGGAAGCCCACAATAGGCACGCTACGATCCAGGCTCTGTCAGAAGCTGGGGTGACCCTCCAGGCGCGGCGAGAGGCGCTGGAGGCGGTGGAGGGCGGCCTCCTGGCTATCGACCTCGATAGTGGGCAGCAGACCATCATAGCCGCGGACGTGGTGGTCATCGCATTAGGCGCGGCGCCAGACAGAGGTCTGGCCGAGGCCATGGAGTCTGAGGTGCCTGAGATATACACCGTGGGTGACTGCAACGAGCCTCGCATCATCATGGAGGCGGTCTACGAGGGGTCGCGGGTGGCGCGAAGGATCTAGTGCATTGGGGGAGGGCGGCAGTCTGACCGGTCTGACATGTCGGACGAGTCGGACAAGTCTCGCGGAATCCAGAAAGGGGGCGTGCCCTGAGGAAGGAAGCGCTTTTTTCGACTATTCCTGTTTCGGCATTGGGTGGCGTCTGGTGAAGAACCCCGAGTACTTCAAGAAGGGGCTCCCCTACCTGGACGAGATCAAGTACTACATCATCAAGGATGAATCGACCCGCTTCGGCGCCTTCAGCACGAAGTCGGTGCTGCTGGACAGTAAGAGCCCGGGCTTCAGCCCGGCCCAGAAGGACACCCTGGAGAAGAGCCCGGAAACGGCGGGCAAGGTGGTCATAACGGGCGGCATCAACTCCCTCTGGGGCCTCTGGATGAACACCAAAGCACAGGGCCCCGCCAGCGACGTCCGGGTGCGCAAGGCCCTCCACCTGGGCATCGACCGGCAGAAGATGCAGCGCCTCTTCGCCCAGTCTCAGCCGCCGGGGACGATCGCCAGCACGGTCTACCCCGGCTCCAAGTTCGCCATGGCGAAGGAAACCATCGAGAAGCTGCCCGGCTTCCGCCAGCCGAAGGACGCCGACATCGCCGAGGCCAAGAGGCTCCTGGAGGAGGCCAAGCTTCCCAAGGACTACAATATGACGCTGGTTACCCGGGAGGGCGCTATCTACCGCGACCAGACCACCATCGTGGTGGAGGAGCTCAAGAACCTGGGCATCAATGCCAACATCAAAATTCTGGACGCCGCCTCCCTCTACGCGGCGCAGGAGAAGCGCGATTTCGCCACCATGGTCTATACCTATAGCACCCCGAACCCCAGCCCGCTCTCGGTCTTCGGCGACCGCTTCGTCACGGGCGGGGGCCGGAACTACGAAGGCGTCTCCGATCCGCGCATCGATAGCCTCTTCACGAAGCAGGAACGGGGCATGACCAGGAGGAGCGCAAGAAACTCTTCCGGGAGACGGACAGAATCCTCCGGGAGGAGATCGTGCCCGTGGCGCCCTTCACTGGGCGAGCAAGTTCAGCGGCTATTGGAAGGAAGTCAACGGCTACGCGGGGATCGGTCTAGGCTACTACGAAGGCAACAGCATGGAGGGGGTCTGGCTGGATAAGTAGCGTCACTCCAGACCTCCGAGGTTTCGGAAACCTCGGAGGTCTATTTGGTTCACGGTTTCAGGGAACCGACGCGGTCTGCCCGGCGACCCACGTAGGCGCGGAGGGACGCGCTCCGTCGCGTCCGGATTCACGCGGCCACGAGGGACCGTGGCCCTCCGAATGCGCCCCCACCAATGGATATTCGAACCAGTTTTCCTGAAGGAGAGATAATGGAAACCACCCGCAAGCTCGTCGAATTCGCCGTGGCTAACAATTACGCTACCCTCCCCAAGCAGGTTATCGAAAGAGCCAAGGATCTCATCCTGGACGCTGTCGGGGCCACCATGCTGGGCTCGACGACGCCCACGGGGAAGATCATCGCCCGCTACGTCAAGCAGTCGAACTGCCAGCCGGAGGCGACGATCATCGGCGGCGGACTCAAGGCGATGCTGACGCAGGCTGTTTTCACCAATGGCAGCTACCTCCACAGCACCGAGCTGGAGGCCGACCCCACAGCCGGGACCGGGCTGCCCGCGATGACGATTCACGCGTCTCTCGGCGCCGCCGAGAGGTTCAAAGCCTCGGGCAAGAAGGTCCTGGAGGCGTTTATCCTGGGCTACGAGGTCCAAGGGAGGATACAGGCCGCCTCTCCTGGAATCGGCCGGCGCGGGTTCCTGACCAGCATGATCGTCTGCACCCTGGGCTCAGCGGCGTCTACCGCCAAGATACTCGGCTTCGACGTGAACAAGTTCTCCATGGCCCTGGGCCTGGCCGCCTCGCAAGCCAGCGGCCTGGTGGGTCAGAGCGGCACCACGACCCATTTCATCGAGATGGGCATGGACCGTGCGCAACGGCGTCGAGTCGGCGCTGCTGGTCAAGGAGGGTCTGACCGCCATGCCAGACGTCCTGGAGAACCCGCAGGGCTTTTGCAGCGTCTACGCCGGCGAGGGCGGCTTCACCCTCGACGAGATTCTGCGCGACCTGGGGAAAAGCTTCCTGCTCGTGGAGCCGGGAATCTGCGTCAAGAAGTATCCCTGCTGTTTCCGCAACCACCGCGCGCTGGACGCCGTCTTCCACATCATGCGGGAGAACAACATCACCTACGATCAGATCGCCGGGGTTGAAGTGGGCGTGAACAAATGGGACGCCGGACTGCTCCGCTACCCGGAGCCGACGACGGGCAGCGAGACCAAGTTCAGCCTGAACCACAGCCTGGCGGCGGCCATCCTGCTGGGCAAGACGGACTGGCAGGCGTGGAGCGACGAGGCGGCTGTGGACCCGCGCTTCAAAGAGGCGCGCACCAAGGTGAACGTGGTGAACCATCCCGAGTGGCCGGCGGATAGAGCTCAGTCCCGCGTGCCCGTGGAGCTGACGCTCAAGGACGGACGGAAATTCACCAGGGAATATGACGAGCCCATAAATCCCACCCACGAGCAGGTCGTGGAGAGATACCGCCAGTGCATCGGCGACCTCCTGCCCAGAGACGCCGTGGAGCGCTCCATCGACCTGCTGCTCAACCTGGAGAAAATGGACGATATCTCACCCTTGATGGACCTGGTGCGAGGGGTCGAGCGTGGCTGATGGTTTATTCACCTGGATGGACAGGATGGAATGTGCAGTAGGGGGTAGGACTTAGAGGATGGCGCCCTATGACCTGAAACCTCGTCCCTGGAATGTCCATGATTTCGATCCTGTCAATCCTGTCTATCCATGTTCGGGAGGCCCGTGATGTTTGATAAGGAGAAGTTGAAAGAGATAGAGAAAGCCACCCAAGCCTGGGGGAAGGCCCACGCCAGGGAGTTCGACGCGGAGCGCCGCAAGGAGTTCGCCTGCCGCTCCGGCATCCCGGTGCAGCGTTGCTACACCCTTCTGGACCTCGAGGAGCGCGGCTTCGACTACTTGAAGGATGTAGGCCTGCCCGGCGACTACCCGTTCGTCCGCGGCACGCGTCCCACCATGTACCGCGGCCGCCTCTGGGAGTCCCTTTCTTACACGGGGCGCGGGACGCCTGAGGAATGCAACGAGCTCTGGAAGTCCATGCTCACCAGCGGGCTGGACCGGGTCTTCATCGCGCTGGACCTGCCCACCCAGTTGGGCCTGGACCCCGACGACGCCATGGCGGAGGGAGAAGTGGGCCGGGTCGGGCTGTCCATGACCTCGCTGCGAGACTGGGAAATCGCCCTGGATGGGATCAATGTGGGCGACGTCATGGTCAGCTTCGTGTCCAATGCGCTGGCCGCCGTGTCCGTCGCCTCCCACATCGCCATCGCCGAGCGGCAGGGGGTCGACCTGAAGCGTCTGCGTGGGGAGTGCCAGAACGATATCCTGAAGGAGTACACCGTTCGGGGCAACTACATATTCCCCCCTGGGCCTTCCCTGCGGCTCGGGACGGACATCATCTGCTACTGCGCCGAGCATATGCCCAGATACGAGCCGATAACGGTCTCGGTCACCCACTACGCCCATCGAGGGGCCACTCCCGTGCATGCCGCCGCCTTCGGCCTGGCCAACGGCTTCGCCTACCTGCAGGAGATCGTGGATCGGGGCGTCGATATCGACGCCGTGGCGCCCCACATCTACATCCTGGCCAATAGCGAGCATACCGACTTCTTCCAGGAGATCGCTAAGCACCGGGCCATGCGGAAGATTTACGCCCGGACTCTCAAGGAGCGCTTCGGCGCGAAGAAGCCGGAGTCCATGATGTGCCGGGTGCACGGCGCAAACGGGGGCCTGTCCCTTCAGAAGCAGCAATACCTGAACAATATCGCGCGCAACACCATCGCCGGCATGGCGTTGGCCCTGTCCGGCTGCAATGCCATCGGGCTACGCGCCTACGACGAGCATTTCGGCACCCCGACGCGGGATGCCATCCTGACCTCGCTGCGCACGCAGCAGGTCATCGCCTACGAGACGGGCATAACGGACACCGTCGACCCGCTGGCCGGCTCCTACTTCATAGAGTCGCTGACGCTGGACTTCGAGAAGCACATCATGCAGGAGCTGGAGGCCATCGAGAAACGCGGCGGCGTGCTGCGCTGCATCGAGGAGGGCTATTTCCACCGCGCCCTCGCCGAGGACGGCTACAACTGGCAGAAGGCCATTGAGAGCGGCGAGATGGTCTGGGTGGGCGTCAACAAGTTCACCAGCGAGGACGAGGAAAACCGTCCGACCAAGATTTATCGCGCCAAGCCGGAGTTCGAGGCACAGCGCGTCGAGGCGCTGGGCGAGCTGCGCCGCAAGCGGGAAGCTAAACGGGTGCAGCGCACCCTCGATGAGGTCAAAGCGATGGCCTCGCTGCCGGCGAAGCCTGAGAACAACCTCATGCCCGCCATGATCGACGCGGTCAAGGCTTACTGCACGAACGGCGAGATCGCGCAGGCATTGAAAGCGGTCTGGGGCGAGCACACCGAGGCGCGGCTGGTGTAGGGGCGGTGCGACGGTCGGACCCGTCAGACCTGTCCGACCTGTCAGACTACGAGGATCCAATGACATCAAACAACCAGACGAGAATCAAGGTGCTTCTCTCCAAGATCGGGCTGGACGGCCACGACTGGGGCGTGCTGGTGGTGCTTAAGGCGCTGCGGGACGCGGGGATGGAGGTGGTCTACCTGGGCCGCCATCGGACCGTGGAACAGATCGTGGCGTCGGCTGTCCAGGAAGACGTGGACGTCGTCGGATTGAGCTCGCTGACCGATTCGCACCGGACGGTGGCGCCAAGGATAGTGCGGGGCTTGAGGGACAACGGGCTGGACGTCCCGGTAGTATTGGGCGGCTTCATTCAGCCGGAGGACTTCGAGTTCCTGAAGGAGCGGGGCATCGCGGAGGTCTTCCCCACGGGCAGCCGGATGGATACGATTGTGGCGCGGGTGAGGGAGCTGGCGGGCGGATGAAAACAGAAGTGCCTTTCCCCAAGCTCTTTGGGAAAGCCCGCATAACCGACGTCGCCCTGAAGAACCGCCTCGTCATGCTGCCCATGGGGACGGCCTACGCCACCGCCATCGGCGAGGTGACGGAGAAGACCATCGCTCACTACGTGGAGCGCGCCCGGGGCGGCGTGGGGTTCATCATCACGGGGAACTGCTCTCCCTTCGGGCGCATCTCCCTCAACCAGCTCATCCTGGACGCCGATTGGTACATGGCGGGACACTACGAGCTGGTGGAGGCGGTCCACGCCGAGGGGACGCCTATCTGCCTGCAACTGAACCACCCCGGCCGCGAGATCTACCCCTTCGTCCTCGAAGGCCGCCAGCCCGTCGCCCCCTCCACCGTCCCTTGCTCCTTCATGGGCGAGCATGACTATCCCCTCGCCCACCCGCTGGAGAAAGACGAGATTTACGATATCATCGAGAAGTGGGCGGAGGCCGCGCTGCGGGCGAAGAAGGTCGGCTACGACGCCATGGAGCTGCACGGCGCCCACGGCTACCTCATCGAGCAGTTCATGTCGCCCTACACTAACCGGCGGACCGACGACTTCGGCGGCAGCCTGCAAAACCGCATGCGGTTCCCTCTCGAGTTGCTCAAACGCGTCAAGCACGTGGTCGGAGATGGCTTCCCCATCGGGTTCCGCTTCGGAGCGGAGGAGTTCGTCGCGGGCGGGATAACCATCGAGGACTCCCCCGCGATGGCGAAGATGCTCGAAGAGGCGGGAGTGGCCTATCTCAGCGTCACCTGCGGCATCTACGAGACCGCCGAGAAGATGAACGATACCATGCGCGACAGGGAGGGCTGGAAGAGCTACATCTGGGAGGCCGTCAAGAGGGCCGTTAACATCCCGGTCATCGCCGGGGGCGGGCTGCGCACGCCCGCCTTCTGCGAGAGCGTCCTGGCTGAGGGCAAAGCGGACTTCATCGGCCTGGCGCGCCCCCTTCTCGCCGATTCCCACTGGCCCAACAAGGTCCGGGAAGGCAGGCTGGAGGATATCATCCCTTGCCTCAACTGCGGGGAGTGTAATCATCCTTCCTCCAGAAGGCGGCTGGGCGGCGGGGCTCGGCGTTGCAATGTCAACCCGGTCACCGGACGGGAGCTAGAGTTCCTGGTGCTCCAGCCGGCGTCGGTCAAGAAAAAGGTGCTGGTCGTCGGCGGCGGGCCGGGCGGCATGGAGGCCGCTCGCGTAGCCGCTCTCCGTGGACACCAGGTTACCCTGTGTGATAAAGGCGCGGACCTGGGCGGCGCGCTGCTCCTGGCCACCGCTCCCCCCGGAAAAGAGAGACTGGAGGCCTTCCGCAACTACATGAAGCGCCAGGTGGCTGAGGTCGGCGTTGAGGTCAGGCTGGGAACGGACGTCACATCTGATCTGGCAGAGAATGAGAAGCCGGATACGGTCATCGTCGCCACCGGCTCACGGCCGGTCAGGCCGTCCGTTCCAGGCGTCAAGGAGGCCATTACGGCTTGGGACGTCCTGAGCGGCAAGGTCGTTCCTCGAAACAAGAAGGTTGTGGTCGTGGGCGGTGGCATGGTGGGTGCGGAAACCGCCGACTTCCTCGCCCAGTTCGATAACCAGGTAACGGTCGTCTCCCGGCGACCGGCTATGGCCTATGACATGGAGGTGCACAACCGGCGCTCCCTCCTGAACGCACTGAAAGAGGCGGGCGTGGCCATGTTCACGGGCAAGGAGGTGGTGGAAGTGACGGAGAGCGGCGTCACGGCGGTGGACAGGGTCAACGGGGAGAAGAGCTTCATCGCTGGGGAGGTGGTCGTCTTCGCCTTGGGCGCGACGCCGAACCGGGACCTCGCCGACGCCCTGCAGGGGAAGGTCCCGGAGCTCTACACCATCGGCGACTGCAACGAGCCGCGCATCATGATCGAAGCGATGTACGAAGGATCGCGGGTGGGGAGGAGGATCTAGCTTCGACCTGGAGCTACTGATCGTTGTGATACAGTAGTGTGAGAGCAGCGGATCCGCTTGCTTTCTTCTCCCTCAGGGCCTTCAGTATCTTCTCCCTGGTTATGGGCAGGTTCGCCTCCCTTCAACCTTTCACGGCGGTTTGCCGTCTCCGCAGTTCGCCCTGACATAAACTCCCTCCGCCTCACCCTGCCAACCAGACATCTTGATACCTGTGGTTGTTGTAAGCGCCATACCACCAGGCCCCAGCAGCGGAGCGGCTAATTGGCCAGCCATACCTCCTGGTGCCGGCTATTGACGTAGGGAGAGGAAGCTATCTTGTAATTCCTCAGGCGGGAGGAATGGGAGATATAGGTGATGTCCCAGGAGAAGGGAACGTCCGGGTTGTCCTGGAGAAGTATGTTCAGCATCTCCCGCACCAGTTTCTTCCGCGCATCCACATCCAGCGCCTGGGACTGCTTCTCGAATAGTTCATCCAGCTTAGGGTTACTATACTTTCCGTAGTTCCTTCCCGCGCCGGTCACGTAGTTCTCGCCGAACCTCAGGTCCGGGTCGTCAATGGCCGTAGCTGTACCAGCAACCACAACATCGAATGCGCCCCTACCGAGAGCGTCATCAAAGGCGGCCGTGACCCTTATCTGCAGCTCGCCCTTGATGCCCAGCTTTCCCACCTCGGCGAGAAAGAAGGTCCCCATCTTTTGATAGACCTCTTCCGGACGCGTGAGGACAGTCGTACTGAACCCCCCGGCGAGACCGGCCTCCGCCAGGAGCCGCTTGGCCTCGGCCACGTCGGCGTCCTTGGGTTGCCGAAAGCCAGGCATCTTCAGCAGTTCGTCCTCCGGGATGCCCCAGAGCCCCGCCGACGGCATCTGAACGCCGGGGATAGCGCCGCCTTCAAACACCGTGGCGACCAAAGCTTGGCGGTCGATCGCCAGGCTCATGGCCCGGCGGACGCGCGGGTCGGACCAGGGCGCTTTCTCCAGGTTAAAACGAAGGTGTCGAAGCGTGGGGCGCCAGTTAGTCTGGACTACCAGGTTCTGATCGCTTTTCGCCAGGTTGGATTGGGAGACACTGACCCCATAGGGTGGCGGGAGAAGCAAAAGCCTGCCGGTGCGGAGCGCGGCGAAGCGCGTAGCCTCGTCCTTGATCAGGTAGACCTTAATGGCATCCAGGTAAGGCCGGCCCTTCACAAAATAGTCAGGGTTCTTCACATAATCGTAGCTCGTTCCGGCGACAAAACCCTTCAGCTTGAAAGGGCCCGTGCCCACAACGTCCCGCTTCATGTCTCCCTTCGCCTCGACGACATGCTTGGGGACCATGGCGAGCCAGTCCGTCGCCAGGTTCGCTATGAGCGAGGCGCTCGGACGCTGCAGTCGAACCCTCACCGTAGCGCCGCTGATTGCTTCGACCTGGCCAATGGAGCCGAAAGCAGCCTGTCTCGGGCTGCGCATGCCCCGAGGCGGTTTGCGAATCCTGTCGAGACTCACCTGGACATCCTGGCTCGTGAAAGGCTTGCCGTCGTGCCACTTTGCACCCTCCTTTAGCTGAAAGGTGTACTCGAGCCCATCGGGGCTTACCTTCCAGGTGGAAGCCAGGTCCGAAATAACCTTCGCCTCTGGCCAAGCCAGGGGGTCGTACTGGAGTAAGCCGTTATAGGACTGCGTCAGAAAGAGGGGGTGTTGCCCGCCGGACTCCTGGTGAAGGTCGAAGCTGGCCGGCTCGGCGGCGTGGGCGAAGGTCAGCATGCCACCGTATTTCGGCTGCTCCCCTGAGGGTCTGGATGTGGGCGAGAGAGCTGCCGGCTTGGGTTTCTCCGCCGCTGGCGCTCCCGGCGCCGCTGATTTCTGCGTCGGAGTTGGCGCTATTGCCGGACTGCAACTCGACACCATCAGCCCTACAGCCATCAGGCACACCAGATTTCTCGCACGCATGTGTGACCTCCTTGCGTCAGACGCTTGTCTCACAAAGGAAACGTAAGCCTGCGATGCCCCTTACCTGCTTACGGTGGACAATTTCGCGATATGGACGGTGACAGCCGCAACCAGGAGGAACAAGAACACCCTGAGGTGAAGGTTGTCCAGAGCCACGATAGCCGAATAACCGGTAACTATCCACATCAAGGAGATGGCGAAAATCTTGGCTCTGAGCGACAGGCCCCTTCGCTCACCGTAGTCCCTGATGTGTCGGCCCACGTACCTGTTGTTCAGGAGCCAGCTATGAAACCGGGGCGAACTTTTGGCGAAGCAGCCAGCAGCGAGCAGGAGAAAAGGAAACGTGGGCAAGAGGGGCAAAACCAGCCCGAGAATCCCCAGGCCGACAAAGAACATTCCGCCAGCCACCAGCAGATGTCTCTTGAGGGAAGCCGTCACGAGCACCTCACCCAGCCCTTAGTCGAAGTTGCAGCGTCGCCGAATGTGTTGGATTATAGGCTACCCGCCGGCAATCGTCAACTGGCGTTTGTTGCGCCGATCCACCCCTAGTAGCGTGTAACACCAATAAGTTCGGACAAGGGTATCTCAGCCGTAGGGTGGGTGGAGCCTGACGAAATCGCGGGACACTCCACTATCACGTGCCGGGTTCTTTGTGATGGGTCACGCTTGGCTCCACCCATCGTACGCACAAATCGATGTTACGTTGTACTAGTCTGCGGTCCCCAGTCACCAACCTATCTCCTGCATGTCGGGACTACCGCTTGAGGCGTGGGTCCCAGACGTCCCGCAGCGCGTCCCCCAGTATGTTGAAACCGAATACCCCCAGGCTGATAGCGATGCCAGGCGAAATGCCGATCCATGGGGCCTTCTCGAGGAATTGACGCCCCTCGATGGAGATCATGGAGCCCCAGGATGGGTCGGGCGGCGGCGTGCCAAGACCGAGGAAACTGAGGGAGGCTTCCACCACGATGGCCCACCCCAGATTCGCTGTGGCCACAATAATAAGCGGCGCGAGGCAATTGGGGAGGACGTGTCGCACCAGCACATGCCAGTTGCTCGCGCCAACGGCCCGGGCGGCGTCCACATATTGGGTCTCCCTCACGGCAATGGCGCTGGAGCGCACCACCCTGGCACCCGGGGGCATAAGCACCACACCGATGGCAATTATCACGTTCCTCACGCTAGGCCCCAGCGCGGCCACAACGCACAGAGCCAGAACTAAAACGGGAAAGGCCATCAGGACGTCAATGAAACGCTGCGTTATGACGTCCACCCTGCCGCCCAGAAAGCCGCTGACAAGGCCAAGGATGGCGCCACAAGTTACCCCCAGGGCAACCGATATGGGGGCTATGGTGAGGGATATGCGCGAACCCCAGATGATTCGGCTCAAGATATCACGTCCGTAATCGTCTGTCCCCAGCGGGAACTCGCCGCCCGGTTCGGCGAAGAGGCTGTCGAAACGCATTTCGTAGGGGTCGTGAGGGGAGATGAAGGGGGCAAAAATGGCCGCGGCCAGCATCACGAGGATTATGAATCCGCCTGCCGCGCCCAGGGGTTTCATTGTGCAGAAGCGGATAATCCCTCTGAGAAGAGAAGCTTTGCGGGACGCCCTCAACCTGGCGGCAAGGGCAGTCCCCCCGGCGCTATCGGCGCTCACCTGCCTCCTCCTCGCGCTTCTCTCAAGGATGAATGATGAGGGATGAATGATAAATCAATCATGGTAACGCGCCAGAGGCTTTCATTCCGCATCCCGCATTCACCACTCCGCGCTAGGCATAGTGAATTCTCGGGTCGAGCCAGGCGTAGAGGATATCTATGACCAGATTGATGAGAACAAAGATAGCGGCGATGAGAAGAATGATAGTCTGCACAACAGGGTAATCTCTCTGTATGATCGACTCGACAAGGTGGCTTCCCATTCCGGGAAGGACGAAGACGGTCTCCATCAGCACGCTGCCGCCCATCAGATGGCCGAACTGCACCCCGACGATAGTTATTACCGGCAGGATAGCATTCTTCAAAGCATGACGACGCAGGACCAGCGCCTCTCTGAGACCTTTGGACCGGGCCGTTCTGATGTAGTCCTGCCGCAACACTTCCAGCATACAAGAGCGCGTCATCCGGCTGACTACGGCCGAAAGGGAGTAACCCATGACCAGACTCGGCCAGATTACCTGGCTCAGGTTTTCGATGGGATTTTCGATGATTCCGGCGTAGACCACGGGAGGCATCCATCTCAGCGTCAGGACGAGGAACAGTATCAGTAGCGTGCCTGTCCAGAAGATGGGCATGGAGAGGCCGGCCACCGACACGATCCTGAAAACGTAGTCCACCCATGTATCTTGCCTGGCCGCCGAGAGGACGCCCACGGGTACGGAGATCACGAGGGAGTTGATCAGGGTGAGCACGGCGAACTCAGCAGTGACGGGCATCCTCCGGGCGATGTCCTCCAGCACCGGTCGATCAGTGGCTAGGGAGTTGCCGACGTCCAACCTGATCAGGCCGAGGACCCAGCTGCTGTACTGCTCCAGGAGGGGCCTGTCGGTGCCAAGCTTCTGCCGCATGGCCTGGAGGTCTTCCTCGGTGAAAGCTCCCTGGCCGCCTTTTGCCAGGATCATAACGGCAGGGTCGCCGGGAATGACGCGCATGATGAGGAATATCAGGATGGAAACGCCCAGCAGGACGGGCAGCAACATCACTAATCTCTTGGCAACATACTGTTGCACGTGCTACTCACTCGCTTCTCGGGCAGCAGAACGGCCGCACGCCCAGAGGATATGTCAGAGCGCCTCGTATCGCCGGAGAAGTCGCCCCTGGTTAGCTGCGTATCTCCTTGGTGACCGGCTCACCCATGCCAAACATGTAGGCCGATTTTGGTCCCGAGCCTCCAACCACCACGATATGAAAAGCCTTCATGTCCCGCACTACCTGTACCGGCATATCATCAGGCTGACGGAGAAGCCAGTTCCATGCCGTGTCGCGTCCCGCCCTCAGAAGCTGGGCCTTGATGAGACCCACCGGAATCCGGGCCTTATAGAACATAAGCCGCCTGACCTGCTCCTTGGTCCAGCCGGCTTTCCCAAGGATTTGAGCATGCTCCGGACAAAAGACAATGAGGTTTTCCCTGTTCCAGCCGGGCTTGTTAGGCAACAGCCAGCTCCACGCCGTCGAGTTAGGTTCGTTTGCTGTGTGGGCAAAGATGTCCAGCAATTGTTCGGGAACGAAGTGCACCTGGTCGGCGACGTTAGAAAAACTCTCACAGGGGAAAGCGGTAACAGTGCTGGTATTACGATCGAATCCCCGTTCCACATGCAGTGGTTCCCAGGGGCTCGCCTCCTCGTTCTCGCCCATGCACATACTATACTTATTGGGAGTACCTATGCAATCCATGTCCATAATGTTCGCGTAGGCATGCCCGATATTCATCATTACCAGGCGCACCGCCCTGCCTATTACTGTATTGACACGGGAGGGGGCCCCAGGCCCCAGGACGCAACCGCCGCAGTTGATTCCAAGTTCCTTTCGAATGGGGCCGTTTATGACCAGCAGGGGACAGATGGGGCCCGTGGACTGAGATACCATGGGAAGGTTGAACTCGGGTTCCGAGATAGCCTCTATTGCGGCAATCACCACGGGCAGATGTTCGGGCCGACACCCAGCCATCACACAGTTGACGGCGATCTTCTCCACCGTGGCCAGCCCCCTTCCCGGCTCCATGACGAGAACCAGGTCGTCGCGCCCCCGCGAGGTGCCGCGCAGCATCTCATCCAACGCCTCCCTCGTCGGAGCGACGATGGGGAAACCGTCCCCCCAGCCCCGGTCGAGAAAATCGGAGTTCAGATTTCGCAGCGCCTCTAACAGGTCCCGTCCTTCATATCGAAGCGCCCCTTCCGAGGCCTCTCGTACCCTCGCCACGAGCTTCCTCGGTTTTGTCAGGGCGTCCACAAACTCCTGAGCGCGCCTCAATACCTCCTCACGTGTCTCCTCGGGAGACAACTCGGTCAAACAGGGTTCCACGACGACCATCGGCGAGGGCTCCAGGCCCAGGGCCTTCTGTCGCATCTCGAAAAGCGGAACGAATCTCCTGGCCACAATAGCGACGGTGGGAACGCCACGCCTCTCGAGCTCTACGCAGTCGTGGGCAAGCCACGAGCAACAATTGCCTCAGTCACCGGTAGTTCCGACTACTGCATCGGCGCCGCTACTCTTCACCTCGTCGTAGCGCTCAGGAAAATGGCGGCCATGGTCGTACTGCTGGCTAAAGCGTACGAATTCGACACTCTGGAAACGCTGTCCAACGGCTTCAGCCACAACGTCCAGGGCCACATCACCCCGAGCCTTTGAATTCCACCATAGCGCTATCCTCTTGCCGTTGAGAGAATCAACCCGGCGCGCTGGCATCACGGCCTCTGGCCGCACTTCAGCCACAGGGCTCACAACCTCAATCTGCGCCCTTCCCGAGTTCTGAATCACCACTGTTTCATCTCTCCTTTTCTTGGTAGATTCGGTGGATGCAGGATCGCAACCCGACGCCAGGCCCGCGCCAAAAGGCTGCCATGCGTCGGGAAGTGGCCGATATCTAAGGCCGTATCGGCTTGGTGATGGCGTCCCCCCAGTCAAATACGTATAGCGACTTCCCCGAAGCCCCCCCGACCACTACGATGTGATAGTCCAGTGTATCCCGCACTACTGGCACCATCGTGTCATCCGGTTTGTTCATAATCCATCTCCAACCCGGCGCTACAGCCGCGGGCCTGGTCGGGCACTTGAGCACGCCCAGGGGGACCCTGGAGTTGTGAAACATGAACCGCCTGATGTCGTTCTTGGTCCAGCCGGCCTCCGCTATGATTCGAGCGTGATCTGGACAAAGCACAAGCAGAGGTTTTCGATCGCGGCCTTCCGGGCACAGCCAGCTCCAGGAACATGTCAAAGGAGCGTTGCCGGTGTAGGCAAAGGTCGTCAACACACCTTCAGGCGTGCAGCTTACCAGGTCGGCGACGTCAACATGGCTCCCGCAGGGGAAAACGGTGACCGTGTTCTCCTCGCGCCGAAACCCCCGCTCGACATGGAAGGGCTCCCAGGGGTTAGCCTCCTCGTTCTCACCCATGCACATGCTATACTTCTGGGGGGAGCCAATGGTATCCGGGTCAAAGCCACCGGGATAGCAATGCCCGACATTCATCATCACCAGACGCACAGCCCTGCCTATTACCGTATTCACCCGGGAGGCAGCCCCTGGCCCCAGGGCGCAGCGCCCGCTGTTAATGCCTAGCTCCTTCCTGATGGGACCGTTGATAACCAGCAGAGGCGCCTGTGGGCCCGTAGATTGAGCTACCGCGGTAAGATCGAAGGCTGGCTCCGCCATGGCCTCCACGGCTGCAATCACCACGGGCAGGTGCTGCGGGCGACACCCGGCCATCACACAGTTGATGGCAATCTTCTCCACCGTGGCTATCCCCTTCCCCGGGTCCATGACAACGATCACCTCGTCCCGCGCTCGCGATGTGCCCGTGAGCATGTTGTCGACAGATTTAGGCGTGGGGGGTATGAGCGGGAAACCGTCCCCCCAACCGCGGTCGAGGAAGTCCTCGTTCAGATTTCGCTCGGCTTCCAGGAGGTCCTCCCCCTGATACTGGAGCAGCTCCTGTGAAGTGGCTGTCGGCCTCGCTGTAATCACTGGTTGCTCGGTGAGGGCTTTGAACAGGTCCTCCGCGTGTGCCAGGACCTCCTGGCGAACACGCTCAGGGGGTATCTCCGTCAGCACCGGCGGCACAACCACGCTGGCGAGGAATTCCAGCCCCAGGGCGCGGTGCCGGGTCTCCCAGATACCGTCGAATCCAGAGGAAAGGATGCCAACGCTGGGGATGCCCCTCTTTTCAAACTCCACGCAGTCGTGGGCAAGCCACGATGCACAGCCGCCTCAGTCGCCTGTACTTCCGATCACCGCATCAGCGCCGCTTTCCGGAACCGGATCGTAAGGCACTGGAGTGTGGATCAACTGGCGCGTAAAACGGGTAAAAGTCACGTTCTCGAAGCGCCGCTCGATGGCCTCGGCTGCTGCACTTAGAGCTACGTCGCCGTGGGACTTTGTGTTCCACCACAGGGCTATCCTCTTCCCACTCAGAGAATCGAGCCGGCGGGCTGGCATCACTGCTTTCGGGCGCACTTCAGCAACAGGGTTTACAACTTCGATTTGCGCCTTTCCTGAATCTTGAGTCACCAATGTGGCATGTCTCCTTTCCACGAACTGAACGATGAATTGCTCGCCGCTCCTTCTATCTGGACTTGCCATCGCGCCGCGGCGCTCCCGTGCTACGCCCACAGCGCTCCCGGCGATAGAGACGGAGACACTTCCCACTCTTCTCTCTCGCCATTACTTCGGGACCTTTGGCTCGGGGGGGCAGCAGGTATCCCTCTTAGAGAAATCAGACGACCCCTCTACCTGGCGAGCCAGATGTCCTCAAATTGAAAGGAGTATGAGAAGCCTACTGGTACAGTAAAGCCCTTGACCTCTCTCCACCACGCATAAGGGACCCTAATCCAGGACGTTATGGCAATCGGAACATCCCTGAGGAGGGCCCTCTGCATCTCCCAGACAATCTTACGGCGCTCCGCCGGGTCAACTGTTTGCGACTGCTTGGCGTACAGCTCGTCGTAATGGGAATTACTGTATGCAGCCCAGTTCATCTCAGCATCAGTTACGTACCAGTCGCCCATTGACAAGTCTGGATCGTCGAGCTTCGCACTGGAGCCACCTACCAAGACATCGAAGGCTTTCCTGTACCGCGCATCGTTGAAAGTTGCCGTTTCCGCCATCTTGAGCTCGAAATCAATGCCAATCGTTGCGCCGGCATCTTTCACGACCACAGCTATGTCTGTCGTCGGTTTGATTCCTCGAACCAGGACTTCAGCCTTGAAGCCCTGGGAGAGCCCCACCTCAGCCAGGAGTCTCTTGGCGCCCTCAGGGTCCGGCTTGGCATAGCCAGGCACCTTCATCATCTCATCCTCCGGGAGGCGCCACTCTGCCGTTGGAAGGGAGACCATGGCTGGGACGCCCGCTCCTTCCAGCGCAACAGCCACGACTTTCTTCCGGTCAAGCGCCATGCTTACCGCCTGGCGCACCCGAACGTCGCTCCAGGGGGGCTTGCTCAGGTTGAAGACGACACCATACCAGGCGGGATGGGCTCCCCACTCAAGCGCTATCTTGTCCGACAGCGTCTGTTCGATGGTTTTCGTCTGCGACACAGTCATGTAAGGGAACGGTGCGTACCAGAGGATGTTCCTGGTTCGAAGGGCGGCAAATCTGGTGAACGAATCCACAATTATATAACCCTTGACCCCGTCCAAATAGGGACGGCCCTTGACGAAATAGTCAGGATTCCTCTCCAGCTCCCAGCCGACCCCGGTCGAGTAGCTCTTGAGCTTGAAGGGGCCAGACCCAACCACCGTCTTCCTCATGTCGTTGCCCTTGTCCAAAACCACGCGCTTCGGCATCACCGCATAGTAGACAACGGCCATAAGGGTAGGAAAATAAGACTGCGGACGGCTCAGCGTGATCTTCACGGTGTAGTCATCCGGGGTATCGATGCTGGTAACCCGATCAAGTTGTTGCCGCCTCGGGCTCTTCGCCATCCCTCTCTGAGGATTGCGGATTCTATCCAGGGTGAATTTCACGTCCTCTGCGCTAACGGGACTGCCATCGTGGAACTTTGCCCCTTTAGCCAGATGGAAGGTATAGACCTTGCCGTCGGGGCTAACCTGCCAGCTCGTTGCCAGGTCAGGAACCGGCTTAAGTTCTGGCCATCCTGCGGGATCCGGTTTGAGCAAGCGATTGTAAGTTGCCGCCGTAATGGCATAAGTAAAGGATGAGTCTTCCTGATGAATATCAAGGCTCGGTGGGTCTCCGCCAATGCCAGCGGTCAGAATGCCGCCGTACCGTGACTGCTCTGCCGCTGGCTTAGGGGTGGGGGCAGGAGCGGCCGGCTTAGCAGTAGGCGCGGCGGTAGGCGCTGCCGCCGGCGCCTTGGTCGGTGCTGTTGCCGGTGGCTTCGGCGTAGGCGTCGGGGCCACCGCCGGGGCGCATCCGCCTCCGGCGGACACCAGGAGCCCCAGGATGGTGAAGCAACTGGCCACGATGAGAGACTTCTTCCTAAGCATCGTAAACCCTCCTTCGATGTTCAGATGTTTCCCGATTGTCTTACGAGGGTATCACCTCACGTCAAGACCTTTTCTGGAGCATTTCCGCAGGTATCCTTGATTCGCAGGCTACGCCCGTCTGGCAGAAGGCGCAGCCTAGAGTCTCAACGCCGTAACGTTTCAACACGGGCTTAAACTCCGCTCCTCCACGATGGTCCAGACATTTCGTCTTGTCTATGCCCCTGGCCGAAATGGCACCAGCAGGACAGCGCTCAATACATTCTCCGCATGAACCGTTCACGAGGTAGGGGCAGTTGGCAAAATGTGATGCGTACGTCCGCGGTGACGCTGGCAAATCCAGGTCAGTCACTACACTTCCCAAGCGCATCGACATGCCTTTGGGCGTGATGAGGGTGCTGGCGAGGCTAAAGGTCCCCAACCCACAGGCGTACGCTACATGCTTTTCTGACCAGTCGGACCGCCGATCATCGGGTGAGACTAATATCTCGAAGAACGGGGTCAGGAAAGGCGCCACAGCGGCATAGCCCTTCCCCTGGAGAAACTCCACTACCTGTTCCCTGAGGAAATCACCGAACTTCGATCCGTAGGAGCGGGCGTGCGCCCACCTCTTCGGGGGCACGCGTGTTTCGCGTCTCATCGCTGCCTTGTTCTCTTCAGTGTAGGGCAGAACCCACGAAATGACGCTGATCTTCTCCGGCCTCACTCCTGGCGAGTCAAGCGTGTGGCCGTGAGGGTTAGCGTACTTGACGCGGATGGCCGCCGCTTTGTCTTTGTCCCGAGTGGCCCTTTCGAGGATTTCCCCTGGCGCATAGTGGAACGGGCCGATGATCGTCTTGTATTGCCAGAATATGGGGTCGTCGCCGTTCGCGAAACCTACTAGCGGCTCATCGTAAATGGGGGAGTTGTCTATCGCAACCAGGCGGTTCTTCTCGCTCTCCCTCACCATTTTCTTGACATAGTCTTCAATATCCCTGGACGTTACCGTGACCCTGGTCGACATTTTCCTCCTTTGACGATTGTGCCAGCCATTTCTCCTCCTGGGTGTTGCCCGCTATCGTGCAAGTTTCCGAGCCAATCCCGCGATTCTCGGCATGGTGCAACGGGCACACTAGGCCGTCGTTTCGCTCAATTGAATGGCATGCGCCTGCGAGCCGGTTGGACTACCCGGCCAGCCACACATCCTGATATTTGTTGTTGTCGTGAAGACTGGGGCTCAGCACCCAGCCCTTTACCTTAAGGTGGACGGCCACGCGCTCCCTGGCCCAGAATAATACCATGTTGGCATTGGCTTCTATGGCCAGCCTTTCCATCTCGACGACGAGCTTCTTGCGCTCCGCTACATCCAGGGTGCGCGACTGCTTGGCGTAGAGTTCGTCTATCCTGGGGTCGCTCAGCCCGGCGTAGTTTCTGCCGGCGGTGGTGATGTATCTCTCACCAAAGATCTGGTCCGGGTCATCGATGCCGGCGCCCAATCTCTGCACGTTGGTTGCAAATCTCTTCTCCGCCATGTCCTTGTCGTGGACAGCTTTGTCCAGAACCTGGACCGAAGCATCGATGCCGATCTTGGCGAATTGATCTTTGATGAACACAGCCCCGCCACAATTAGGGCCCGTGGGGCATTTGATGGCGGTCTTGAGACCGCCGGCGAATCCAGCGTCCGCGAGAAGCTTCTTGGCCTCGGCGATTTCGGCAGACTTGTCTGCTCGGTAGCCAGGCATCTTCAGCAGCTCTTCTTTCGGCAAGGCCCATACCCCTAGAGCTGGCATCGGGCCGCCAATCTCGCCTTCTCCCTCCTCCAAAACCTTGATAGCAGTTGGTCTGTCAAGGGCCAGGTTTGCTGCTGCACGCACTTTTGGGTTGCCCCACGGTGTCTCCTTGAAGTTCACCTGGACGGTCCAGAAATTGTATGTGGGGGTTGACTGTACCTGTATCTTGTCCCCCATTTCCTTCTTCAGCAGCTCGGCTTGCGAGGCCTTTACGGCCCACGCCCCGGCCAGCGTCCGCATTATGTGCCCGGTTCGAAAAGCCGAGAGACTGGTAGTCGCATCCTTTATTATGTAGAACGTAATCCCGTCCAGATAAGGACGTCCTTTAATAAAGTAGTCGGCGAATTTCACCACTTCATAGGCGACACCAGTGGAATAGCTCTTGAACCTGAAGGGGCCGGTGCCCAAGACGTCTTTGGAAAGGTCGCCCTTGCCTCCGACGACGTCCAGGGGCACCACCGCCATCCAGGCAAGGGCAATGTTGGAGATGAAAGAGGCTGCCGGTTGGGCCAGGGTAACCACCAGCGTGTTCTCGTCAGGAGTCTCCATCTTTGTCACGGATTGAAGTACACCCGACCGCGGGCTCCTGGTTCCCTTGGGCGGCTGGCGAACCCTATCCAGGCTGAATTTCGCATCTTGGGCGGTGGCAGGCTTGCCGTTGTGGAACTTGATACCCTTGTACAGATGGAAAGTATAGACGGCACCGTCAGGGCTGACCTCCCATTTCTCAGCGAGGTCGCCAATGATCTTATCGCTTTGGAGCGGGCTGTATTGGAGAAGCGAGTTGTAGCTAGGCATTATCAGGGCGCTGACCGAGACAGAGGTCTCCTGATGGGGGTCTAAGCCTCCTGGATCAGCAAAGGAGAAGAGCTTCAAGGTTCCTCCGTACTTTGGCTGCTCGGCCGCTGGCCTAGCGGTGGGGCTGGGGGCAGCGAGGGCGGTAGTGGCCTTGGCAGGCGCCGCCGCTGGCGCGGCTGTCGGCCCGGTGGCAGCCGGGGCGCAGCTCGCCATCAAGAGGCCCAGGATCGTGAAGCATGCGGCCATGGTGAGAGACTTCTTCCTAATCATCGCAAGACCTCCTTCTATGTGTGCAACCGTATCGTCGCAGCGTTCGGCTATCCCGTCCGCAACTCAACCTCTGGAAGATTCCCCAGATCTATCTTTTTGCCTCCTTCAACAGCTCGCTCCAACCAACTGGCAGTCTTATTTCCCTCGTGGCCGGCTTGAAATAGTTGCTCCAGAGGCTCATTATCTTGTCTCTGTAGGCGTCCCCGCATACGACAACATCGAGCAGGTGCGCACTGGCAAACATCGGGATCGTCTCCTGCGGGCCCACGTCAAACCACTTTGGCAATGTCCCGTCCTCTACCATGTCGTGGATTGTATGATAGCGCCCGTAATGTGCTGCCATGAGCCAGTTTTCTTCGGCCACATTAGCCCTCGTATTCTGCCACAAGTACTCCGCCACATCCCGCTTGGAGTAGCCGGCATTGGCCAGCACTTTGGCCGTGGGTGGCGTGATAAGCACAGCGACCTGGTTGCGTCGTCCCTGATGAAGAGACAGCTCGGTGAGAGTATTTCGCTGTTGATGCCTGCATGCCACTTTGAGGATGGACTCCGGCAACGACTCCGCCGATGGGCCCAAGGGGTCTCCTGGAGTACCCTGGCCGCCCCAATAGACAGTCGCTCTCGCCGTCACAGTACTCGCACCCCGGCTGAAACCGTGCTCCACGTGGTAAGGCTCCCAGCCAATCGCATCGCAAGCGTCTTCGTCCTCGGCCAGGACGAAGGGCAGGTAATAGCCCCACGTTCCCATCAGAGTCTCTCCTGCCCTGAAACCAGCAATATTGTTGAGGATGAGGCCGAGGGCGCGGCCAATGGCAGGGTTGGGTCCGCGCGAACGAAGCCCGATGCCGTATTCGATGCCCAGTTGCTTCACAATCGGCCCGTTCACGAGCAACCAGGGTGTTTTGCACCCCGTGCTACCAAGGTTTATCAGTGAGAACTCTGGATCTTCTATAGCCTCCACGGCTGCGATCAGCAGCGGCATGAACTCCGCGCGGCAGCCCGCCATTATCGCATTGACAGCAATATTGCGGGGCGTAGCTCGCAGGTTCGCCTGTGCGAGTATGGCTATTCCCTCGTCGGGGGAGCGATCTGTATACCTCAGGTACTCCTCGACCTTCTCTACGGTAGGAGGGGCAATGGCGAGGCCGTCGGTCCATCCCCTCTCGAAGAAGAAGCTGTTCACCTCGTCAAAGGTACCCTTCAATACAATCTTCTCTGGCTTCCCGACGCCAGTGGCCACACTTGGGCTCCCTGCTGGCTTGGTTAACCCCGCGATGATCCGGTCAAGGACCACTTTTCCCACGTTCTCTCTGATCTCCGCCTCCGCATGGAGCTTCATCGAACTCGGATATTCGGCAATTCCTATGTCGGGCATGCCCAGCCAGGAAGCTACAAGAGAAGCGGTGCGCACAAAAGTTGTGCTGGCAATTACTACGGCGGGAATACCAGCTTTGGCGGCTGCCACGGCTGGCCGCGTACACGCGGGTGTGCAGGTGCCTCAGCCGCCATTGCCACTTATCAGTGCGTCGCAGCCCTTTTGGATAGCCAGGGCGACTGTGGCATCCACACGCTCCAGCAGTTGCGTGGTGCTGCCTCGGAGGTCTTGTATGGGAAACTCGGTATACGGGATCACCTTTACGTCTGGATATCGCTCCCGCAGCAACTCGCGAACTATGGGAAATGTGGCGTAACCCTGGAACGACCCATTCCACAGCTCACAGACCGTCTTGCCACTCAAGTCTGAAAGGCGAGGGGAAACAGATACTTTTTCGACGGTTGGTTCGCCACAAGGGCTTAACACCTCGTACATCGTAACTCCACCTCTCTAGTTATTCGGAGGGTGCTCACCAGGATCGACCAGGGCACACTCGGCGATCCTCACCCCAACCTTCACCACCCCCACCTCTTCATTCAAACGACCTCGCAAGAGACAACTCCGGCGGCCCGCTGACCTTTTTGACTTTCCCAGCACTCCCCTCACGAAACCTGGACAGTATTGTCCAGCGTTTTCTGCTTGCGCCCTATTTCGCTAGCCACATATAGTCAAACTTGCCCCAAGGGTGGGCGCCGGGGCCGGGACTGAAGTTCTTAACTTCCTTCCAGGCGCCAACCTGATACACGTCCCAGAAGACAATAACCATGGGGACCAGCTCTGTGAGCTTCTTTTCGAGGTCGTCCAGAATAGCCTCGCGGGCCTTCTTGCCCACGGTGCGGGCTTGCTTATCGATCAGCCCATCTATCTCCTTATTACTGAAGCTCCAGCTTTGGTCGGCCCCGGTGTAATAGTAACCATAGAGGGTCTCGCTGGGGTCGCCGACGGCGTCCGAGTGCTTATAGGAGGCTAAGTCAAAAGCCAGGCGCCCTAAGCGCTCTATGAAGCCAGCTTGCTCCAGCACAATCAGTTCGGCATCGATGCCAATCCTTGCCAGTTGGTCCTTGGCAACCTCCCCCTGTCGGGTGTTGGGCCCGGCGGACCGAACCAGGAACGTGGTCTTTATGCCCGTGGCGTAACCGGCGTCGGCCATAAGCTTTTTTGCCTGGGCGACGTCAGCATCCTTGGGCGCGCGGTAGCCGGGGAGGTTCGCCACCTCTTGCGGCTTCATTCCCCAGGGCGCCACATAAATGGAACCGATGTTGCCTATGCCATTAACTTTGATAGCCGCCTGCCGGTCGAAAGCCAGGTCCACCGCTTTCCTCACCCTTACGTCGTCCCAGGGCTTGCGCTGGAAGTTGAATCTGATGGTGTAGCGGGCTTGCGAGTCGCTGTCATAGACGACGGCCCTGTCTGCCATCTCTCGCTTCACGATCTCCGTCTCTTGAGTGGTGAGACCCCCGGAGCCCGAGTAAGTGATTTTCACCTTCCCAGTGCGAAAAGCGCTGAAGCGGGTGGCGCCATCCTTGATAGTATAGAACTTAATACCATCAAGGTAGGGCACACCCTTGATATGGTAACCAGCATTCTTCTCCAGCTCCAGGACTATGTTCGGGTTGTGCTGCTTAAGTTTGAAGGGGCCTGTCCCAACGGCGTCTCTTTTCATGTCCCCTTTTTCTGAGAGGATATGTTTCGGCGCTATGGCCACCCAGCCTGTGGCAAGATTAAACAAGAAGGCGGCGCTGGGATATTTTGTGGTTATCTTGAGCGTATACTCGTCCACTATCTCAGCGTTATCCATCGCTGCCAATAAGGCCGCACCCCGTGGCGAGATTGTCCTGAACTTCTTGGGATCGCTCAACCTCTCCAGGCTGTATTTGACATCCTCCATGGTAAGAGCCTTGCCATCGTGCCACTTGACGCCCTGGTAGAATTTGAAGACGTAGACCGTTCCGTCGGGACTTACCTCCCACTTCTCTGCCAGTTCCGGCATTATCTTCTGATGCTCGAGAGGATGCAGCCGCACCAGGCCCTGGTAAATATTAGTGAGCGTCTGCGTGGAAGGGAGTGCCGCACCCTGGTGCAGGTCGAAGTGGGGTATATCCTGCTCGATGGCCCTGGTGACTATGCCGCCGTAGCGGGGCTGGTCGGCTGGCTTAGGGGTGGGGGCTGGGGCCGGCGGTTTGGGCGCGGGGGTTTCGGACACCGGCCCTTTGGCTGGTGCCGCGGGCGCTGCCGGCGCCTTGGTCGGTGCTGTTGCCGGTGGCTTCGGCGTAGGCGTCGGGGCCACCGCCGGGGCGCAGCCTGCGCTCAAGAGGCCCAGGATAGTGAAGCAACTGGCGATGATGGAGAACTTTGTCGTGAGCATAGTAAAGCCTCCTTCTATGCACAACCCGTAACCCCACGGAAGTCGGCTACCTAGTTCATGGCTTGACCTCCTGATACTCAGTTTGCATTGCCTGAGTCACCAGCTCAAAACGAGATACACTGATTAGTCCACAATCCCCAGTCGCCGCGCCATCTCCAACATGTCCTGCGCCGTCTTAGCCATGGCGATGTCTATCAATTGCCCCTCGTACAAAACGGCGGCGCGCCCGACTTTTTCGGCTTCTTCCATCGCAGCAACAACACCTTGCCAGTAGGCGATTTCCTCCCGGGCAGGCGTGTACACCTCGTTCATGATGGGCACCTGACCTGGGTGAAGCGCCGTGCCCCCAGTGTAGCCCAGTTGCCGCATCTCTAAGGAGTATTCGCGCAGGCCCTCGAGGTCCTTGATATCCGACCAGGGCGCCGCCATAGGATGGCGAACGCCGGCTGCCCTTAGATCGAGAAGCACTTTGGCGCGGATAAAAAGGGTCTCCTTCCGTTCTCTGGTCCACACAAAGCCTATGGAACGAGCGGGGTCCGCTGACTTCACGTGACCGAAACCCATGTAGTCAACTCGCGGGGAGGCTTTGGCTATATCGTAGGCATCCCGAATCGCCGGCGCTGTCTCAAGGCCCGGTCGCAAGAAAACCTTGCCCACCTCCATGCCGGCGCGCCGCTCGAAGAACCCCAGCAGGATATCGGCTCGCACCACATCCTCTCGTGTCCGCACTTTTGGCAGTATGATCGAGTACAGGCCCGGGGACACTACAGCTTCCAGGTCGTCCTCAAACAGGCCGGTCTCCAGGCCGTTAGGTCTGACCCACAAGGTGTGTCCCGCCGTGCCCATTGTATCTAGAGCCCTCCTTACTATTTGACGGGCGGGCACTTTTTCGTCAGGCGGTACAGCGTCCTCCAAATCAAGAATGAGTGCATCCGCCCCGTACTGGGGCGCCTTCGCTATCCAGGCTTCTCTGTTTCCAGGAACGAAAAGCAGGCTTCTCAGCAGTTTTGACGGCTCCATCAGATTCACACCTCCGTTTGACGTATTTTGCTGGTCTGCCAATCTTAGCCGCGTATCACCCTGGTGACCGGCTCTGCCCAATCCCAGACATACCCCGACTTGCCCGAGGAGCCTCCCACCACCACGATATGATAGTCTTGCGGATTCCGCACCGTCGGCACCATTGTGTCGTCGGCCCTGTCCATCAACCACTTCCACCCTGGCGCCACAGCGCTTTTCCTCACCGGGTTCTTCAAGACTCCCAGGGGAACGCGCGAGTTGTGGAACATGAAGCGTCTGATGTCATTCTTAGTCCAGCCGTCTCCGGCGATGATCCGCGCGTGGTCCGGAGCTAACATAATCAAATGCTCCTGGTGGGTGGTCTCCGGCCGCAGCCAGTCCCAGCAGGATGTCAGCGGGGCGTTCGCAGAGTAGGCGAAGGCTGTCATGACGGTCTCGGCGGTCACGCTCACCAGATCGGGCACCTCAAGGTGGCCTCCGCAGGGGAAGACCGTCACCGTGCTCTCTTCACCGCGGAAACCGCGCTCAACGTGGAACGGCTCCCACGGGTTCTCCTCCTCGTTCTCCCCCATGCACATGCTGTACTTATTGGCCGAGCCGATGGTGTCCATGTCCATGACGCCGGGATAAGCATGGCCGAGGTTCATCATGCATAAACGGATGGCCCTGCCTATCACCGTGTTGACCCGAGAAGGAGCGCCCGGCCCCAGAGCGCAACGTCCGGAATTGATCCCCAACTCCTTCCTGATCGGGCCGTTTATCAGCAGAAGAGGAGTGTGCGCTCCCGTGGACTGAGCTATCCTCGTCAAATCGAACTTCGGCTCCGACATGGCCTCTAATGCCGCGATCACCACGGGCAGATGCTCCGGCCGGCAGCCGGCCATCACACTGTTTATGGCGACCTTCTCCACCGTGGCCAGCCCTCGGCCTGGCTCCATGGTAACGACCACCTCGTTGCGTCCGCGGGAAGCTCCACGCACCATAGCGTCCACGGCCTTCCGCGTTGGCGGCATCATGGGGAAGCCATCCCCCCAACCCCGATCCAGAAAGTCATCATATAACCTGCGTTCCGCCTCGATGACGTCCTCTCCCTGATAGCGGAGCAACTGCTCCGAAGCCGAGCCAGGCTTCGCCATGACTACCGGCTGCTCGGTGAGAGCGCGGAACAGGTCGGCGGCATGGTCCAAGACCTCCTGGCGCACGCGCTCCGGGGGTATCTCCGTTATGGTGGGTCCTATGACGACCCTCGGCGGCACATCCAGCCCTCTAGCGCGGCCTCGCGCCTCCCAAACCGGCACGAACCCGCTCGAAACGATGCCAGCAGTGGGAATGCCCATGGCCTCGAACTCGACGCAATCGTGGGCAAGCCACGACGTACAGGCGCCTCAGTCGCCGGTGCTGGCGATGACGGCGTCGAAGCCCCCGCTTCTCACCGCGTCGTAAGGCCCGGTCGCCAGGCCCAACTGGAGGGTAAAACGCTCAAAAGTGACATTCTTGAAGTGACGCTGTATCGCTTCAGCCGCTGCGGTCAGGGCCACGTCTCCGTTCGACTTGGTGTTCCACCAGAGCGCAATCTTCTTGCCGTCGAGGGTGTCCAGCCGTGGAGCGGGCGTGACCCCCTTGGGCCGCACTTCCGCCACCGGATTCATAACCTCGATCTCGGCCATCAGCACTACCTCATTTAACATGGATGGACAGGATAGACAGGATAAGATTGCAGATTGCTGGTTGCTGATTGAGGACACCTGGCCAATCAAAATCCCCAATCAAAAATCGACAGATAATCCTACTTATCCTGTTTATCCATGTTCGGTCTCTCCTGTGCCCCTACTTGGCCAGCCAGATCTCCTCCAGGGTATTGGCAAGGTAATCGCTTATCCCCGGCGTGAAATTCCTGACCTCGGGGCCGGCGCCGATGAAGACCTGATGCCAAACAACGGGCATGGCAGGTAGGGCATTGAGCAGATGTTCAGCCATCTTGCGAATCAGCGCCTTCCGTTGCGCCAGGTCCAAGATCTTGATCTGCTCATCAAACATCCTGGCAAGCTCTTTGTCATCCTCGTTTCCCGAGAAATTAAGAGTGCCGCCGGGCGCCCAGGAACGACCGCCCCACTGCGGATCAGGCGTAAAGAAGACGGACGTGTAGGACATGGCTTCATGCCGCGCCTGGCGCCCCGTCTCCCAGAATTCCGCGTCGCCCACCACCTGGACCTTCGCCCTGACGCCAATTGCAGCCAGTTGGTTCGTCATGAAGACAGCCGATTCCCTGCTCTGCCACTGCTGGCGAGCCCAAATCGCCAAATCGAAGCCGTCAGCATAGCCTGCTTCCCGCATCAGCCTCTTCGCGTCCTGAATATCGGCATCCTTGGGCTGGCGGTAGCCGGGCATCTTGACCAACTCCGCTTCAGGGATCGCCCAGGGATCGAGAGGGAGAGGTTGGCCCAGCAGCCCCTTTCCTTTGGCGAGCACCTTGATCGCCGCCTGCCGGTCCAACGCCAGATGCACCGCTGTGCGCACCCGCTGGTCCTGGAAAGGCGGTCTCCGCGTGTTCAGGAAGAACCAGGCGCCGTTGACGGAGGCGGAAGGATAGAATTTCAGCGCAGGGTTATCCTTGGCTACCGTCTCCATCTCGGTTGGCGTTAAAGCATAGGTGGTCTTTCCGGTCCGGTTTATCTTCCCGGTTCGGAAGGCAGCCAGACGGGTGGCGGGATCGCTGATGATAAGGACACGGTAGCCATCGAGATAGGGCCGCCCCTTCACCCAGAAGTCGAGGTTCTTGACCCCCTCAAGGATTGTGCCTGGGGTGTAGGCCTTGAACTTGAACGGCCCCGTGCCCATGGCCGTCCTCTTCATATCCCCGTGTTGCTCGACGTACTTCTGCGAGTAAATCGCCGAATGGCTAAGCCCGAGCGTGTCCAGCAGGAGGGCAAAGGGGGAGCTTAATGCCATTTTGAGCTTGTTGCCCTCCTTATCGATGGACTTCACCACCGGCTTGAGCAGGTAAGCGGCGTTGCTCACGATTCCCCTGGGCGGGTCCGCAAGCCGCTTCACAGAAAAGACGGCGTCGTCGATGGTGAAGGGGGTGCCATCGTGGAACTTCACTCCTTGCCGGATATCGAAGGTCCAGGCCAGGCCGTCCTGGCTCATCTCCCATTTCTCAGCCAGGCCGGGGACGATCTTATCGTTGGTCAGAGGGTGGCCCTGAACGAGTGTGGTATACATGGGAGCCACATTCATGTACACGGCTCCGGTGTCCTGCTGAGGGTCAAGGCTGGCCATGTTTGTCACCGTGGTGGTGAAAATGCCGCCGTATTTGGGCGTTTCCCCGGCTGGCTTGGGCGTGGCGGCAGGCGCTGCCGGCTTGGCCTCCGGCGTGGCGGCCCCGACTTTAGTCGGGGCTGGCGACGGCAGGGCGGGCTTGGGCGTCGGCGCCGCCGCCGGTGCGCAGGCGGCCAGAAGCAAGCCAAGAACGGTCAGAACCGCTATCAGAGATCTTCTCGTCCCCATGTTGTGGGCTCCTTTCGAGCTACTCCTGAATGCCTACGGACGTATCACCCTGGTAATCGGCTCTCCCCAATCCCAAACGTAGGCCGACTTTCCTGAAGGCCCTCCAACTACCACGATGTGATAGTGGCTTGGGTCCCGCACCACAGGCACCATGGTGTCATTGGGCTTGTCAAATAGCCATTTCCAACCCGGGGCCACCGCCCCGGGCCTCGTTGGGTTCTTGAGCACCCCCAGGGGGATCCTGGAATTGTGAAACATGAACCGCCGGACATCGTTCTTGGTCCAGCCGGCCTCAGCAATGATTCGCGCATGGTCCGGGCAAATCAACATGAGCGGTTCCCGCTCGTGGCCCTCCGGGCGGAGCCAACTCCAGGACGGCGTCATGGGAGCGTTGGCTGTGTAGGCAAAGGTCATCAGCACGGCCTCCGGCGTCACGCTCACCAGGTCGCCCACTTCAAGGAGTCCCCCGGAAGGGAAAACGGTAACCGTGCTCTCATCCTGGCGATAACCTCGTTCCACATGGAAGGACCCCCAGGGGTTCGCCTCCTCGTTCTCACCCAGACACATGCTGTACTTGTTGGGGGTACCAATGGTATCCATATCCATGACGCCGGGATAGGCATGGCCGACATTCATCATCACCAGTCGGATGGCGCGGCCTATCACCGTGTTGACCCGGGACGGCGCCCCGGGACCCAAGGCGCATCGCCCAGAATTGATGCCAAGCTGCTTCCTGATGGGCCCGTTTATCACCAGAAGGGGCGCCTGAGGGCCGGTGGACTGGGCCACCGTGGTCAGATCGAACTCCGGCTCCGACATGGCCTCGACGGCTGCAATCACCACGGGCAAATGCTCCGGCCTGCACCCAGCCATAACGCAGTTGATGGCAATCTTCTCGACGGTGGCTGTCCCCCGGCCGGGATCCATGATGACGACCACTTCGTCCCGGCTACGGGATGTGCCACGAAGCATGGCTTCCGCCGCTTCGGGCCTCGGTGGCACAATCGGGAAACCGTCCCCCCAGCCCCGGTCGAGAAAGTCCTCATTCAGGTTCTGCGTCGCCTCGAAGAAGTCCCGCCCCCCATACCTGAGGACCTGGCTGGCGGTGGCCGTCGGCCTGGCGATAACTTTTGATTGCTCCGTCAAGGCTTTGAACAGGTCCTCGGCGCGCTCAAGGACGACCTCACGGACGCGCTCAGGGGATACTTCCGAGAGAGTCTCTCCCACAACGATCTTGCCGAGGACATCCAGTCCCATGGCGCGGTGCACAGCCTCCCAAACGGATGTAAACCCGGTAGAGACAATCCCGACGCAGGGAATGCCCATCTTCTCAAAATCCACGCAGTCGCGGGCAAGCCACGATGCACAGTTGCCTCAGTCGGCGGAGGCGGCGATTACCGCGTCGCAGTTGCCCTCCTTCACAACGTTGTAGTCCACTGGTGCATGGATCCACTGGCGAGTGAAGAAGGTAAAAGATACGTCCTGGAAGTTGCGCTGGATTGCTTCGGCAGCAGCGTTCAAGGCCAGGTCTCCATGGGACTTCGTATCCCACCACAAGCCTATGCGCTTGCCACTGAGCGTATCGAGCCGGCGGGCCGGCATCGCCGTCTTCGGCCGCACTTCGGCCACAGGGTTCAGAACCTCGACCTGCACCGCGTCCGAAGCCGCTCTAACTCCGTCGGGTTTTCTCTGCTCTGTTTGCATGGTGCAACCTTCCTTCTATCGTCGGGTTTAGTTCGTGGAGGTGCCAGGGGACTCAGGACACAAGCCCAACCCCCATGCCCTATCCCCTGACCCCCAGCTATCCCTCGGCAGGCTCCGCCTGCAAGAAGAGCTGCACGAGCTTCTCCTTGCCCACGTTGCGGTGCCGATGCTTGAGGCCCCTGGGCACGACGATGAGATTGCCCGGGCCCAGCTTATAGGTCGGCCCGTCACTGATTTCCAGTATCGGCTCCCCGCTGATGTAGTAGACAACCTCGTCCCAGGTGCGCGCGTGCTCGTCGCTCTCCACGCCCGGGGCACACTCGCCGATGCCCAGGCGCAGGTGCACGTTACCCACCCTCTCGTTGATGATCGTCCGCGACATGACGTGAAAGGGCAACTCTTTCAGCGGGGCGTCTTTCAGGTCGAATATTCTGACCTTGTCCACTTTTCCTCCTTGTGTTATGTTTGGACTGCGCAGGCTTGCCTGCGCTTTCAAAAGCGGCGGCAAGTCCCCCTTCCCCGGGATCCCGATGCGTCGGGGCCGCCGCACTCCATATTGCGTCCCCCCGCTACAGCGTCCGAGGGCATAGCACGCTACAATACTGTCTCATAAAACACTTCTGTCAAGTGCATGACGCCCGTTCGAGTTTCCTCTCCCTCGATGGGAGAGGGTAGGGTGAGGGTGAAACCGGAAAGCCCCCTCACCTTAGTCCTCTCCCACGG
>JACPQD010000086.1 GCA_016190665.1 Chloroflexota bacterium | reverse complement strand
GGGCAGGCTCTGAACCGAGCGTACAAACGGGTGAAGGCCAACAAAGGGGCGGCGGGAGTCGACAGGATGACCGTCAAGGAACTGGACGGGTGGTTGGCGGAGCACAGGGAGGAGCTAATTGCATCGGGTGTGGGA
This sequence comes from Chloroflexota bacterium, assembly GCA_016190665.1. Classification (GTDB taxonomy): domain Bacteria; phylum Chloroflexota; class Dehalococcoidia; order JACPQD01; family JACPQD01; genus JACPQD01. The sequence continues at coordinate 63,724 of JACPQD010000086.1, read as the reverse complement.
GGACGGGGGCCGTGAGGCCCCCTCCTACCCGATTCTTGCGAACGCTGACCCGGGGGTTCACGGGCGAGGCTTGCGCCTTTGGCGCCGCGCCTTGGCGTACTCAGCGGACAGCTCAGCTCCCAGCAAGAGGATAAGGGCGGAGAGGTAGGCCCAAAAGAGGAAGGCGATGACGGCGCCCAAAGAGCCGTAAACCAGCGGGTAGTTGGCGAAATCGGCCAGATACCAGGCGAACAGGTCCTTCGCCGCCTCAAAAAGGGCTGCCGCCAGCAGCGCTCCGGGCCATACATCGGCCCAGGAGACCTCCGTGTCGGGGACAAAACGGTACAGCAGGGAGTAAGTGACGAAGGAGACCAGGCCGGGCAGAAGGCCGGTGACTGCGCCCCAGGCAAGGTTGCGCTCCATCGCGCTCAGATCTGTGGGCATGAACTGCCGCACAAAACTGAAGAAGGCTGTGGCCATCACCGAGACAAGGAATAGCAGGCCCACGCTCGCTACCATAGCCAGTTCCAGCAACTTTTGCTGCACGAGCGGCCGTTTCCCCTCCGTGTTCCAGGCTCGGTTCAACGATTTCCTGATGGCAGCGAAGACGCTCGTGGCCGACCACAGAAGACCCCCGATGGAAAAGAGGCCAATTACTCCGCGAGAGGCCACCACGGCCTCGATATTCTCAGCCACCAGGTCCCGGGAGGCCGGGAAGACCTGGGATGCCATCTCCAGGAGACGCCTTTGCACCTCAGGCCCTTCGAGGAAGAGCCCCAAGATGGCAATCAAGCCCAGGAGGAGAGGGAAAAGGGAGAAAAGGGTATAGTAGGCAATGACGGCTGCCATGTCCGGACATTCGTCCCGGAGAAAAGCCTGCGCTGTCGCTCTCACCAGTTGCCAAGTTCTGCTCAAGCCTGTTACCTCTTCAGCCCGCCCGCCAGCATTTCTGGCGACCTGAATTACACTATATCACCGGAAGCGGCCGGACGTGAACTGCTGTCCTTTTCTTGTCCTTTTCTTGACGCCTTCATCCACCTTGTTGTCCCCCGTTTGACACCATCCCATTGTATATTGCTCCTGTAAGCCACCGGAGGGACAGTTGAGCGATCTATTCTTCGTCGGGCTGGTACTGGCTTTCTTTCTAATAAGCCTCGGCTTCTTGCTCGGCTGCGAGAAGCTTGGGCAGTGATGAATGGGGAATTGGGGGTCGGGGGTTGGGGGTCGGGGGTCGGTCTCCAGCCCCCATACCCTGACGCCGGAAAGCTGATAGCTGAAAGCTGCGAAGGATGAACGCGGAATACCTGGTGGTGGGCATGATAGTCCTCGTCTTGCTCGTTTACCTCTTCGCCGCGCTCGTGAAGCCGGAGTGGTTCGGGTAAATGATGAATGCTGAAAGCCGAGAGCTGATAGCTGAATGCTCTGAGAAATGCGAATGATGAATGAAGTGAAGCCGGAGTGGTTCGGATGACGCTTTCGGACCTGTTCCAGGTTCTCCTCTACTTCGGGGTGATGCTGGCGCTGGTGAGGCCGCTGGGAGGCTTCATAGCCCGGGTCTACCAGGGCGAGCCTACCTTCCTCGATCCGCTTCTCAAGCCCCTGGAAAGTCTCCTCTACCGCATCGGCGGCGTTCGCCCGGCTGAAGAGATGGGCTGGAAGACCCACGCGCTCGCTCTCCTGCTTTTCAACGCTTTCGGGATTCTCACTGTGTACGCCATCCAGCGCTTGCAGAGCCCCGTGAACCCCCAGCATCTGGGCCCGGTATCTCCGGATCTGGCCTTCAACACCGCGGTCAGCTTTGGGACCAACACTAACTGGCAGAGCTATGGCGGCGAAAGCGCCATGAGCTACCTGGCCCAGATGCTGGCCATGACGGTGCAGAATTTCCTTTCGGCGGCCACCGGCATGGCTATCCTGGCCGCGCTAGCGAGAGGGTTGGCGCGCAGCTCCCGTCGGACTATCGGCAACTTCTGGGTAGACATGACCCGGGGCACCCTCTATGTCTTGCTTCCTCTGGCGCTGATACTGGCAGTCGTAGTGGCCTCCCAGGGCGTGGTGCAGACCTTCAGCGCCTACCCAACGGCGCCTCTTCTCCAGCCAACGCGCGACGCGGACGGGAAGGATGTGGCTGAACAAACCCTGGCCCTGGGACCGGCGGCGTCGCAGGTCGCCATCAAACAGCTTGGCACCAACGGGGGCGGCTTCTTCGGCGTGAACTCCTCCCATCCCTTCGAGAACCCAACACCTCTCTCTAATTTCCTGGAGATGCTGGCTATCCTGCTCATTCCCGCGGCGCTGTGCTACACCTTCGGCAAGATGGTGGGCGATACCCGGCAGGGATGGGCGCTCCTGGCAGCCATGACCATCATCTTCGTGGCGGTCCTGACAGTGCCACTGTGGAGTGAACAGAGCGGCAATCCCTCCCTGGCGGCCCTGGGCGTGGACAGCGCCGCCAGCGACCTCCAGGCGGGGGGCAATATGGAGGGCAAGGAGGTGCGCTTCGGCATCGCCAGCTCCGCCCTCTGGGCCACGGCGACCACGGCCGCCTCCAACGGCTCCGTCAACTCCATGCACGACTCTTACATGCCCCTGGGCGGTATGATACCCATGTGGCTGATCCAATTGGGAGAGGTGGTCTATGGCGGCGTGGGGTCCGGGCTGTACGGAATGCTGGTCTTCGCCATCATCGCTGTCTTCGTCGCCGGGCTGATGGTGGGGAGGACCCCGGAATACCTGGGCAAGAAGATAGAGACCTTTGAGATGAAGATGTCCGCGCTGGTCATACTCATCCCCATAATGCTGGTGCTGGTGGGCACGGCGGTCGCTGTGGCGACGCCAGCGGGCAAGGACGCTATCGCCAACCCCGGTCCCCACGGCTTCAGCGAGGTGCTATATGCCTTCTCCTCGGCGGGCAACAACAACGGGAGCGCCTTCGCCGGCCTGGGCGCCGATAACCCCTTCTATAATATCTCCCTGGGTCTGGCCATGCTGGCCGGCCGCTACTGGGTGGTCATTCCCGTCCTGGCCATCGCCGGGTCGATGGTGCAGAAAGGGAAGACTCCGGCCGGTACGGGCACGCTGCCCACCGATTCTCTCCTGTTCATTGGCTGGCTAATCGCCGTCGTGCTTATGGTTGGGGCGCTGAGCTTCCTGCCGGCGCTGGCGTTGGGCCCCGTAGTGGAGCACTTGATGCTGGGGCAATGATGAATGATGAATGGGGATTGGAGTTATGCCTTGTGCTCGGGGTCTGGTTTCGGCCCGCGCCGAGGTGAGATATGAAGTCAGGACCGGCGGGCAATCAACAGAGACGGCTCTACACGCGCGCCGCAGTGGACGCCTTCGCCAAGCTGGAGCCTCGCCGGATGGCGCGCAATCCGGTGATGTTCGTCGTGGAAGTAGTCAGCGCGCTGGGCTCGGCGCTGTGGGTGCAAGCGTTGAGGGGGCAAGGCGAGGCTTCGGCTGCCTTCATCGGGGCGGTCACCCTCTGGCTCTGGTTCACGGTGCTCTTCGCCAACTACTCGGAGGCGCTGGCGGAAGGCCGGGGCAAGGCCCAGGCGGAAGCGCTGCGGCGCGCTAGCCACGAGACCCAGGCGAAGAGGCTGGGTCATCCCAAGCGCGACTCGGCGCCTCAGACCGTCTCCTCGGCGGACCTGCGCCAGGGCGACCACGTCCTGGTGGAAGCCGGCGATATGATACCTGCCGATGGCGAAGTGGTGGAGGGGGTAGCCTCAGTGGATGAAAGCGCCGTCACCGGCGAAAGCGCCCCGGTCATACGGGAGTCCGGTGGGGACCGCAGCGCCGTGACCGGGGGAACCCGGGTTCTCTCCGACTGGCTCATAGTGCGCATCACCGCCAACCCCGGCGAGGGGTTTCTCGATCAAATGATTAGGCTGGTGGAGGGCGCCAAGCGGCAGAAGACGCCCAACGAAATCGCCCTCGGCATCCTTCTGGCCGGCTTCACCGTCATCTTCCTGCTGGTTTGCAGCACGCTGCTGGCATTCTCCCTCTTCAGCGTTGAAGCTGCGGGAGTGGGCAGCCCGGTGACCATCGTGGCCCTGGTAGCTCTTCTCGTCTGCCTCATTCCAACGACCATCGGCGGACTGCTGCCCGCCATCGGCATCGCGGGCATGGACCGACTGATCCGTCGCAACGTTATCGCCTTGTCGGGCCGCGCCGTGGAGGCGGCAGGGGATGTGGATGTGCTGCTCCTGGACAAGACGGGCACCATCACCATTGGCAACCGCCAGGCCGTCGAGTTCATTCCGGCGCCGGGCGTCCAGGTAGCTGCGCTAGCCGAGTGGTCGCAATTGGCGTCCCTCTCCGATGACACGCCAGAGGGCCGGAGCATCGTCGTCCTGGCCAAGGACAGATTCGGCCTGCGGGAATGGAGGAGAGAGGAGTCCCGACTCCCTCCCGACTTCAGTCGGGATGTGTCGGGACGGGCGGGGACCACCTTCGTGCCCTTCACGGCCCAAACGCGCATGAGCGGGGTGGACATCGATGGCGTGAGCATACGCAAGGGCGCTCCAGATGCCATCGCCGACTATATCCGGCGGCAGGGACGCTCCGTACCCAGAGAGATGCAGTCCGCTGTGGAGGCCATCGCCCGGGCCGGGGGCACGCCGCTGGCCGTGGCCCGCAACGGCGAGGCGGTGGGCGTGATCCATCTCAAGGATGTCCTCAAAGGCGGCACGAGGGAGCGCTTCGCGCAATTGCGCCGCATGGGCATCAAGACGGTGATGATCACGGGCGATAATGCCCTCACCGCCGCCGCTATCGCCGCCGAGGCGGGAGTAGATGATTTCCTGGCCCAGGCCACACCGGAAGCTAAACTCAAGCTGATCCGGGAGTACCAGGCTGGAGGCAGGCTTGTGGCCATGACTGGCGACGGCACCAATGACGCGCCGGCTCTCGCCCAGGCGGACGTGGCCGTGGCGATGAACAGCGGCACGCAGCCGGCTCGTGAAGCCGCCAACATGGTCGATCTTGACAGCAGCCCCACCAAGCTGATCGAGATAGTGGAGATCGGCAAGCAACTGCTGATGACCCGGGGCGCCCTCACCACCTTCAGCATCTCCAACGACGTCGCTAAATACTTCGCCATCATTCCCGCGGCCTTCGCCTCAACCTACCCCGCCCTGGGGGCCTTGAATTTCATGCGCCTGGCCACGCCGGAGAGCGCCATACTCTCGGCGGTGATCTTCAACGCCTTGATAATCGTGATGCTCATCCCCCTCGCCCTGCGCGGTGTGCCTTACCGTCCGCTTGGCGCGGCCCAGCTTCTGCGGGACAATCTCCTGATTTACGGGGTGGGCGGCCTGGTCACCCCCTTCATAGGTATCAAGATTATAGACCTGCTGCTGGCGGGGCTGCGTCTGTCATGAAGGAGCACCCATGCTTGCCCAACTGAGACCGGCCATCATCCTGCTGGCATCCTTCACCTTCCTGCTGGGCCTGGTCTACCCCCTAGCGGTCACCGCGGTGGCACAAGCGCTGATGCCCGAGCAGGCTAACGGGAGTTTGATGCGGGCGGGCGGAAGAGTGCTTGGCTCCAGGCTCATCGGGCAGCCCTTCGATGCGCCGAAGTATTTCTGGGGGCGCCTGTCCACCACGCCCCAGTTCCCCTACAACGCAGCCGCCTCTTCAGGCTCGAACCTGGGGCCGTCGAACGAGGCGCTGGTGAAGGCGGCCAGGGCGCGAGTCGAGGCCTTGCGTAGGGCCGATCCCGACAATCAGGCGCTCATTCCGGTCGATTTAGTGACGGCTTCGGCCAGTGGATTGGACCCCCATATCAGCGTGGCGGCGGCCCTCTATCAGGCGCCCCGGGTGGCCCGAGAGCGCGGCAGGAGCCCGGACGACGTAGCGTCGCTGATCGAAAGAGCGACAGAGGACTTGCAGTTCGGCTGGCTGGGCCAGCGACGAGTGAACGTCCTCAGGCTGAACCTGGCGCTGGACGGGCCGCTGGAGCTGCCGGCGGTGAGCCCGCCGCTTCGTCTGCCCTCGCGCGGGTTTGGTCCTTCTCCGTTCCGGCCGCTCAGGCCATGAAAGCGCCCATGAGTGGTCTGCCCTGCCGCCCGTCCGCATCACCCCCGGTCCGACTCGTTGGACCTGTCTGACTGCATGCGTGTCACTCACCAGGCCCGCAGTTAAATGGTGTAGAATGGAGATACAGAAGCGCCACGAGGGACGTAATGACTATGTCCGCGGAACGAATACGCCCCAACCCCGATGAGCTGCTGGCCCGCGTACAGGCGGAGGAGGAGCAGCGCCAGCGGGGAAAGCTGAAAATATTCCTCGGCTACGCCGCCGGGGTGGGCAAGACCTATGCCATGCTGGAGGCCGCGCGAGAGAGGCGCTCCGAAGGGGTGGACGTGGTGGCCGCCCTGGTGGAAACCCACGGGAGGCCAGAGACTGAGGCCCTGCTTTCCGGTCTTGAGGTCATCCCTCGGAAACAGGTGGAATATCGCGAGACGACGCTCGAGGAGATGGACGTGGACGCCGTGCTGGCGCGGCGCCCGCAGTTGGCGCTGGTGGATGAGCTGGCGCACACCAACATCGCCGGGTCGCGCCATCCCAAGCGGTACCAGGATGTGGAAGAGCTTCTGGCCGAGGGGATCGATGTCTATACCACCCTCAATATCCAGCACGTTGAGAGCATGAACGATGTCGTGGCCCAGATCACGGGCGTCACCGTCCGGGAAACGGTCCCGGACCGGATCATCGACGCGGCGGACAAGGTGGAGGTGGTGGACCTGCCGCCGGAGGAGCTCCTCCAGAGGCTGCAGGAGGGCAAAGTGTACGTCCCGGAACAGGCGGCCCACGCCGTCCGCCAGTTCTTCCGGCTGGGAAACCTCACGGCGTTGCGCGAGATGGCACTGCGCCGCACCGCCGAGCGGGTGGATGACCAGATGCGGGCCTACATGGAGACGCGGGCCATCCTGGGACCGTGGCCGGCCGGCGAACGACTGCTGGTGTGCGTGAGTCCCAGTCCCTTTGGGGAGCATCTGGTGCGCGCCGGCCGTAGGCTGGCCGACGAGCTTAAGGCCGAATGGTTCGCCGTATATGTGGAGACCGCCGAGGCCGCCCACCTCTCCGTTGCGCAGCAGGAACAGGTGGCCCGCACCTTGCAGCTCGCGGAGGAGTTGGGCGCCAGGGCTGTCACCCTTCCTGGCCAGACAGTGGCCGATACCGTGCTGGGATTCGCCCGGATGCACAACGTCACCAAGATAATTGTCGGCCAGCCTCCGCGCCCCGGCTGGGCGCGTTTCTGGCGCGATATGGTAGTCGACCAGATTATCCGGGGGAGCGGGAACATCGACGTTTACGTCATCAGCGGCGCTGGCGCTCCGAAGGAAGCGGGCCCTGCGGCTGGGGCCCCTACGATATCGGGGCGCCTGTGGCCCTATCTGCTCAGCGCAGGTCTGGTGGGCGCCGCCACCATCGCCGGTTTCCCCCTCCAGCCCTTTATCTCCCCGACCAACATGGTCATGCTCTATTTGCTCGCTGTCGCGGCCGCCGCTGTTTATCTGGGTCGCGGCCCGGCAATCTTCGCCGCTACTTTGAGTGTGCTGGCTTTCGACTTCTTCTTTGTCCCCCCTTTCTACACGTTGGTTGTCGCCGAAACGGAGTTCCTCCTGACCTTCCTGGGCCTCTTTCTCGCCGGGCTCGCCATCAGTGAGCTAGCAGCTCGCGCGCTGCAGCACGCGGAGCTGGCGCGGCGGCGCCAGAGACAAACAGAGGAACTGTGCGAGTTCAGCCAGGGGCTGGCCCGGGCGGACACCGTGGGCGATATCGTCCGCGAACTGCACACTCACCTGGCTGGGGGCTTCAGACGGGACGCCGTCGTCCTCCTGCCGGAAGACGGCAAACTGGTCCCGACCTCAGTCGGGACTGTCTCCGCCCGGGAGCTCGATCAAAACGAGCTGGCGGTGGCTGTGTGGGCTTTCCGCCAGGGACGGCCCGCGGGAAGAGGCACCGACACCCTGCCGGGGGTCGATCGGCGTTACTTGCCGCTCAAAGCGCCTCACGGCGTAGTGGGGGTGCTGGGGATCAAGCCGCCCAAGGGCAGCAGGTTGCTAACGCCGGATGAGCGGCTGCAGTTGGATACCTTCGCCAGTCAGGCGGCCCTTGCCATCGAGCGCGCCCAACTAGTCGAATCTGCCCGGCAAGCGAAACTGCTTCAGGCCGCCGAAAAGCTGCAGACGGCGCTGCTCAGCTCCATATCTCACGACCTGCGCACGCCGCTCGCCGCAATCATCGGCATCCTCAGCACGCTGAGCGACGACGCCCGGTTGGATGAAGACACTCAGCGAGATCTCGTCCAGACGGCCCAGGAGGAAGCGGAGCGGCTCAACCGGCTAATGGGCAACTTGCTGGACATGACCCGCGTGGAAGCGGGTGCGCTGAAAATGTCCAAAGAGCCCTCAGACGTGCAGGACCTGGTGGGTTCGGCTCTGGAACGGCTCTCACGCCGCCTCCGGGGCAGAGAGGTGACACTGAACGTGCCTGCGGAGTTGCCGCCGGTAACGGTGGACCCCGCTCTAATGAGCCAGGTGCTGGTCAACCTGCTGGACAACGCCCTCAAGTACTCGGCCAAGGACACCCCGATCGAACTCCGGGCCAGCGTGGTCGGGTCCGAGGTTCGCCTCGAGGTTGCAGACCGGGGAATAGGCATCCCCGCCTCTGACCTCGATCGTGTATTCGACAAATTCTACAGGGTGCGGCACCCGGGCAGAGTGAGCGGCACCGGTTTGGGTCTTTCCATCTGCAAGGGAATCGTGGAAACCCATGGTGGACGAATCTGGGCAGAGAACCGGGAAGGCGGGGGCACAGTCTTCACCGTGGCCTTGCCGCTCGGCCCCCAGGCCGAGGAGGAGGCGGAGTGAGGCCGAACGGCGCGCGCGTACTCATTGTCGATGACGAAGCGCCCATACGACGCTTCTTGAGGGCATCGCTCAGCGCCCACGGGTACGTTGTCTTCGAGGCGGACACGGGGCAAGGGGCTTTAAGCGGCGTCATCGCCCATCGACCGGACGTGGTTATCCTGGACCTCGGCCTGCCGGACATGGACGGCGTGGAGGTCACCCGGCTGCTGCGGAAATGGACCCAGGTCCCCATTGTGGTCCTCTCCGTGCGCGACCGTGAGGAGGAAAAGATAGCTGCTCTTGACTCCGGAGCGGACGACTATGTGACCAAGCCCTTCGGCATGGGCGAGCTGCTGGCGCGGCTGCGCGTGGCCGCCCGCCACGCCGCCGGCTTGGCGACGGAGCCGGTTTTCTGCGCCGAGGGCTTGAAAGTGGACCTCGCGCGGCGGTTGGTCACTGTCGGGGACCGCGAAGTGCAGCTCACGCCCACGGAGTATGACCTTTTGAAGGCCCTGGTGAATCATGCGGGCAAGGTCCTCACGCACAAGCATTTGCTGAGCGAGGTATGGGGCGAAGGCTACGAGCAGGAAAAGCACCTGCTGCGCGTAAACATCAGCAATCTACGGCGGAAGATAGAGGAGGACGTGGCCCGGCCTCGCTACATACAGAGCGAGCCTGGAGTCGGCTACCGGCTGAGAGCCAGCCCTTAGGAGCTTTCAGCGGTCAGCAGTCAGCGGTCAGTCGGACGGGTCGGAGGAGTCAGACCGGTCGGGCCCGGTCTGGCGAGCTTTCCTGCTATGCGGCGTCGGGACATCATTGCGGCGTTCAGGTTCCTCTCAATCGCGGGTCCAGCACGTCGCGCAGGGCGTCGCCGAGGAGGTTGAAACCGAAGACAGCGAGGCTCAGAGCCACGCCTGGGAAGATGGCCAGCCAGGGGGCTGTGGTGACGAACTGCCGGCCCGCGCCCGAGAGCATGCCGCCCCAGGAAGGCTCCGGCACTCCCAGGCCCAGGAAACTGAGAGACGATTCCACCAGTATTGTCCAGCCCAGGCCTGCGGTAGCCACGATAATGTAAGGTGCCACGCAGTTGGGAAGAACGTGCTGCGAGATAATGTGCAGGTTGTCGCCCCCTATGGCGCGCGCCGCCTCGACGTACTGAGACTCTTTGACGGCCAGGGCATTGGCCCGGATCACTCGGGCGCCCTGGGGTATCAGAACGGCGGCCAAAGCGATGACCACGTTGTTAACCGAGGAACCCAGGGCGGCAACAATGGTCAGGGCCATTACAAGCATAGGGAAGGCCATAAGCACCTCGATGAGCCTCTGACTGGCGAGGTCCGTATGGCCGCCCCAGAAAGCGCCAACGAGGCCGATGAGCGCGCCGAGAGTCGTCCCCAGGCCCACGGCGAGAAGGCCGACATAAAGGGAGGTCTTGGCGCCGTACAGAAGGCGCGACAACACGTCACGCCCAAACTCATCGGACCCAAGGAGGAATTTCGCGCTGGGGGCCATGCGGATATTGGCGTAGTTGGTCTCGTAAGGGCCGTGAGGAGAGACGAAGGGCGCCATCACGGCGGCCAGGATCATGACAAAGACGACGAATCCGCCGACGGCGCCCAGTGGTTTGCGGGCGCAGAACCTCCTCAGGGAGGCCAGCGCCGAACGCCTCTTGAGAAAGGCCGGCCCGGCGGCCAGGTCTCGACTCCGTCCCCACTGAGGTCGGGATGCGCCGGAACTCGTGGCTTGAGTGGTCATCGGTATCTAATCCTCGGGTCCAACCAGCCGTAAGTGAGGTCCACTCCCAGGTTGACGGCGATCTGCATCATGGCGATGAGGAGCACGATATTCTGCACCATGGGATAGTCGCGGCCCAAGATAGATTCGACGAGGGTCGTGCCCAGGCCGGGCAGCATGAAAACTATCTCCATGAGCATTGTCCCGCCCAGCATGTAGCCGAACTGGAAGCCTGCCACCGTGACCACGGGAAGCAAGGCATTCTTGAAGGCATGGTAATATATGACGGCCCGCTCCGTCAGCCCCTTGGAACGGGCCGTTCTCACGTAGTCCTGGCGAAGGACCTCGAGCATGCACGAGCGCGTCATCCGGCCGAGCATTGCGGAGTGATTGTAGCCCAGGGCCAGGGCGGGCCAGACCATCTGTTGCAGGTTCTTGACAGGGTCGCTGGTGAGGCCAGAGAAACCCAGGGGCGGGATCCATCGGAAGAGAGCTACCAGAAAGAGGATAGTAAGGGTCCCGGTCCAGAACACGGGCATGGCGATGCCGCCCACCGTGACCACGCGGAAGACGTAGTCCAGCACCCTGTCCTGGTGCACCGCCGAGATGACGCCGACGGGGATGGCGATAATCAGAGAGATGAGGGTGGCCAGAATCGCCAGCTCCGCGGTCACCGGGAGCGCTCTGCCTATCTCGCTCAGCACCGGCTCGTCCGACTTAAAAGACTTGCCCAGGTCCAACCGCGCCAGGCCGGCCATCCAGGCCAGATATTGCTCCTGCAAGGGCCGGTCCAGGCCAAGGTCGCGCCGGAGGCTGGCGAGCCGCTCTTCGGTGGCTCCTCTCAACCCCTCTCCCCCGGTGAGCATCACGAGCGCCACATCTCCAGGGATAATCCTCATCAGCATGAAAATGAGGAGAGAGACGACAATGAAGACGGGGACGCTCAGCAGGAGTCTTCGCGCTACATAGCTAGTCATACGAGTCCAGTGAACCCGGGTTCAATGACAAATGATGAATTTTAAGTGATGAATGGATCACGGTCTCACAAACACAAGCTTCTCGTTCATCATTCCGCATTCATCATTCATCATTTTGACTTCCTACTTCTCCAGCCAGGTCTCTTGCAGTTTCTGGTTGCTATGAATGCCGAGGCCAGGGTGGGCGTTGTGGACCGTCTTCCACGCCCCCAGTTGCGCCATGAGGTGGTAGAAAAGGGCCACCGGCGCCTGAGCCTGGATGCGCCGCTGCAGGTCCCAGACCAGTTGTTTTCGTTTCTCGAGGTCCAGGGTGACCGCCTGCTCCTCCAGCAGCCGATCAACCTCCCGGTCGCTGAACTGAGCGGCATTCTCCACCGCCCCCGTCTTGAAGAAGGCCAGGAGCTTGTAATCGGGGTCGTCGCCGAAGGGCACGGAGCCGCCGATGGCGATGTCGAACTTGCCTTCCCTGAAATCGGCGAAGTAAGCTCCTTCCTCGCGGGTATCTAGCGTAACGTCGATGCCGATCTTCGCCAACTGGTCTTTCGCAAAGACGCCTCGGGGGGCATATCCACCGCCGGCGCGGTTGAGGAGGGTGGTCTTGAAGCCATTGGGATGACCGGCCTCGGCCAGCAGCTTCCTGGCCTCGGCGATGTCCTGTGCGGTGATGCGCCTGGCGTAAGGCCACTTGGCGGTCTCCGCCTCGGGCAAAGCCCAAGGCGAGCCAGCGGGGTAGATATAGCCAAGCACGCCCGTGCCCTGGCCCAGGGCCTTTATGGCATCCTGGCGGTCGATGACCATATCCGCCGCCCGTCTGACCCGGGCGTCGCTCCAGGGCGCGCGGATGTTGCTCATGTACAGCGTGGCGGTCCCGAAGTTCCAGTAAGCCCAGGTGACGATCTTCTCCTTGAGATCCCTTTCGGCCCTCTGTCTTTGCTCCGAGCTGATGAACCCCTGCGTGCCCCTCGCCGTCATGAGGACGCGCCCCGTCAAGAAGGCGGACAACCGCGTCTCCGCATCGCGGATGATGTAGAACTCCAGCGCATCGAGATAGGGACGCCCGGCTACGAAGTAGTTCGGGTTCTTCTTATACTTCATCGACACGCCGCGAGTGTAGTCCTGGAACATGAACGGGCCGGTGCCCACGACATCCTTTTTCACGTCCCCTTTGGCTTCGATAACGTGTTTTGGCATGATGACGATAAAGCCGTCAGCGAGCGTCGAAATGAAGGAGGCGCTGGGGCGCTTGAGGGTGATGATCACGCGTCTATTGTCGGGAGCTTCCACCTTGCTTATGGCCTCCAGGTAGTCCATCCTGGGGCTCCGCACCCCTCTCGGAGGATCGCGCTGACGGTCAAGGCTGAACTTGACGTCTTCCGCCGCGAGCGGCTTGCCATCGTGCCATTTCACATTCTCGTTCAGCTCGAAGGCATAGTCACGGCCATCGGCGCTGACGCTCCAGGTCTTGGCCAGGTCGCCGACGATCTTCGTGTACTCGATAGCATCGAACTGCACCACCATGTTATAGGCCGGCCCCAGAGGGTTCAGCACCGAGATAGAGGACTCTTGATGGACATCGAAACTCGCCGGGTCGGAGTTGTGGGCCATGGGCAGGGCGCCGCCATAGCGGGGCTGGACTCCCGCGGGCTTCGGGGTCGTCGCTGGGGCCGCCTTCGCAGGCGCCGTTGGGGCTGCCGTCGGGGCTGGAGCGGCGGCGGGCTGGCAACCGGCGAGGATAACACCGGCGGCGATCAGCGCCGCGAACAGGCGCGGCAGGACCTGGTTTGGGGACCAGAAAGGATGCGGCATCTTACCCACCTCCTATGACTGAACACCAATCACACGACGACCGCACCTCGGATGAGAGTGGGTCAACCAACCGCCAGATGTCTCGTGAAGGCCACCTTAGATTTCACGCAGCGGGCGTTGGAGCGGTCAAACCGGGGCCACTGGCCACCTTCGAAGAGACCCAGGGATTTGACCAAGTGCAGATCTTGAAGAGCTCTTGCAGCGTGCAGGATCTTGATGCGCTGGATGTACTTGCGGCCGACGGTGGAACCCAAGTCACGCGCGGCCCGGTCGTGCGAGCGGCAGCATAGTTCCAGCTTCCTGGAGGCAAAGCGAACTTCTATCTTGCACCCCTTGCAGGAATTCTACGCTAGGGGGAAGGGCTGAGCAATAGCCGCCGGCCTGGAAGTCGACCCGGCCCAAGGCGCGCCGTCCTGGAAGAGTGACGCATCCCAGGCAGGCTTGACATGATCTGATGATTGAGCATATCATCGACCAAAGACAACGGCTGCAACGACATGTGACGGAGGCTGAATATGTGTGATCGCGATGCTATGAAAGATATCCGAGAAGAGGCGCGGAAGTGGGAGGAGGAGACGCTGAAGAAGACGGTGGCGCGCTTCCCGGAGCGCCAGCCGGCGTTCGCTACCAGCTCCGGAGAGGTGGTGAAGGCGCTCTACACCCCCCTGGACATAGCGAACGTCGAATATTCGCGAGACCTTGGCTTTCCCGGCGTGTACCCCTTCACCAGGGGCATTCAGCCCAACATGTATCGCGGGCGGACGTGGAGCTTCCGCCAGTACGCCGGCTTCGGCACGGCCGAGGAATCCAACCGGCGCTACAAGTACCTGCTGGAGCAGGGACAGACGGGCCTGAGCGTGGCCTTCGACCTTCCCACCCAGATAGGGTACGACTCGGACCATCCCCGCGCCGAGGGCGAGGTGGGGAAGGTGGGCGTGGCCATCGACTCCCTGGCAGATATGGAGGTCCTGTTCAACGGCATACCGCTGGACAAGGTGAGCACCTCGATGACCATCAACGCCCCCGCCGGCATCCTCCTCGCCATGTACGTAGCCGTCGCCGAGAAGCAGGGCGTGCCAGCGAGCAAGCTGGAGGGTACCGTGCAGAACGATGTGCTGAAGGAATACCTGGCGCGCGGGACGTATATCTTTCCGCCTTTGCCCTCTCTGAGAATGGTGGCCGATACCATGGCCTACTGCGGTCGCAACGCGCCCCGCTGGAACAGCATCAGCATCAGCGGCTACCATATCCGCGAGGCGGGCTCGACGGCGGTGCAGGAGGTCGCCTTCACGCTGGCCAACGCCATCGCCTACGTAGAGGCGGTGGTCAGGACGGGCCTGAATGTGGACGATTTCGCGCCGCGCATCTCCTGGATCTTCAATACCCACATGAACTTCTTTGAGGAGGTCGCCAAGTTCCGCGCCCTGCGGCGCATGTGGGCGCGCATCATGAAAGAACGCTTCGGGGCTGAGGACCCGCGCTCGTGGATGTTCCGGACGCACACGCAGACCGGCGGCTCCACCCTGACGGCGCAGCAGCCCGACAATAATATCGTGAGGACGACCATCCAGGCGATGGCCGCCGTGCTCGGCGGCATCCAGTCGATGGCGCTCTCCTGCCGCGATGAGGCGCTGGGGCTGCCCACCGAGCAGTCATCCCGGTTGGCGCTGCGCACGCAGCAGGTCATCGCCTTCGAGAGCGGCATCGCCGATACGGTAGACCCACTGGGAGGCTCCTACTATGTGGAGGCCTTGACCGACCGCATCGAGAAAGAGGCTGACGGTTACATTGCCAAGATCGAGGCTATGGGCGGGCCGGTGAAGGCCATCGAGTCCGGGTACTTGCAGCAGGAGATTCAGAACGCCGCCTACCGCCACCAGCAGGAGGTCGAGGAAGGCAAGAAGATCGTGGTGGGCGTCAACAGCTTTGCCATCGAGGAGAAGGCCGGGATAGAGTTCCAACGAGTCGATCCGAAGGTGGGCGAGGTCCAGCGCGCCCGGGTGGCGGAGTTGCGTCGTAAACGGGACAACGCGGCCGTGACCGCGAGGCTGGAAAGGGTGCGCGCCGCGGCCAAAGATGAGGGCGCCAGCCTGATGCCGGCCTTCCTGGAGGCGGTCAAGTCCTACGCCACGCTGGGAGAGATCTGCCAAGTCCTCCGCGAGGTCTTCGGGGAGTACCAGGAGACGACGAGGATATAGGGGCCGCATGACGGGCTGCCGGCGGGGGCCACGCTGCCTCAGCGGAACAGCCGCGCCGCGTCCTACTATGCCTGTCCCAGCGGCGGCGAGCCTCATGTGGACCACTCTGTGTTTCGTGTTCGCGTGATCCCACGATCCAAGCATATCTTGGCCCCGGAAAGACGTTACCAATGTGTAATTTCGGGCGCTCCAGTTTTATGACTTCTTGACGCAATCTTAGCTACTATGAGATATCCACGGCGGGCGAACAGATGAAATCCCTGAAGTGTAAGGTCTGGTGTTCTGCTAAGACGGAAGCTTCACCCTGTGACTTGGCGGGGTTGACATTTCCGCGACATTGGTGTATAACGCGTGAAAACGAAGGAGGAGCGAACACATGGCAAATGGCCGGCTGGCAGCAGAGAGTGGGCCCGCCAAGGGCCTAACGCCTTCGCAATGGCGCGCACGCGTCACCGAGGCCGTTCTGGCTTCATTCAGCCTACACTCATTGCCCACGCGGATGCCGAGAGACAAGGTCTTCGACGCGTTCTGCAAGCTTTCGGTAACATACCCGGATTGGTTGGGAAGCCTGTACTTCGAAAGAGCGGGAAAATCCTGCGTTTCGAAAGGGATTGAAGAGGTTCTTTTCGCCCTGGGGGCTTTTCAGCTGGTCACGGTCGAGAACCATGACTACCGTTTCCTTCGAATTGAACCGGACACCAGCCGCCAAATCAAGGAGGGGATGAAATCCCGTCTCAGTGCTGACGAACTGAGGGATCTGGAGAAGCTGTCGAATGACTTTGCAAAGCTCATCCGGGCATCCGCTGAAGGAGCAGACGAACAAACTAAGGGAAGAGGTTAACAACTGGCTAACGGAAATTCTGGCCTCTTACGAACCTCGATACATCCGGGACAACAAGATAGTACGTGATGCGCCATTTGGTTTTCACCGATTCTACAAGCACGAAGTAAACGTAATCGATAGTCCTCTTCTGCAACGTCTCCGAGGTGTCCACCAAACTGCTCTCACTCTCCTCACTTATCCCTCCGCCACACACACCCGCTTCGAGCACAGTCTGGGATGCACCATCGTCGCAGACCGGATGATGCGGGCGATAAACGAGAAGAAGCCAACGGTGTTCATCGAAAACTCCCAGATCGCTGAGGTCAGACTTGCCTGCCTGCTTCACGACTGCGGCCACGGTCCCTTCAGCCATGCCTCCGAGTGGGTCTATGACAAGCTTTCCCCCGAACTCCAGGATGTCAGGATGGAGGACCAAGAGACTTTTCATGACGCGGCGGGCCACGAGATGCTATCGTATTTCATCGTGACCTCACCTCGATTCAAGCAGCTTTGGGACGATATCCGAACTTTGTACAGTGCAAGCCAGGAAGGTCTCCTGTGTGACCTTGGAAAGATCAACCTTGAGCGAGTGGGGTTGATGATCTTGGGGCTGGCCAGCGAATATCCGAAGTACGTAGCGGGGTTTGTAAATGGCCCGTTCGACGCAGACAAGTTCGACTATATCATACGTGATGGGTATTTCTCTGGTCTCAAGACCTCTGTCGATATCGATCGAGTCGCCGTATCCCTAGACGTGTACGAGGAGGCAGGGGAAGAGCCGAAGCTTTGCATGGATATCGCTGGCGCCACAGTGCTGGAGCAGCTACTCTTCGACAAGATGGTGCTTTTCTCGTCCATGTATCACCATCACAAGGTCAGATCCTCCTTTCGCCAACTCGTTCGCCTCTTTAGACTGGCCCGCGACAGATCCATCCGGCTCGGTGACGCAGACCTGAAGTCAGCAGTCGGGTTTCTGCGGCTTGACGACAGCACTACACTGAGCCAGTCTATGCGACAGCAAGAGTTGCGGGATATAGCCGACTGCATATGTAATCGGCGGCTGCCCAAGAGGGTCTTGGTGGTAAGTGGCGCAACCCTAACGGACGCTATCTCGAAGACCGAGTGGGTCAAGCTCGGGGCCGACGCAATAGCCACTCAAGAGGTCGAGACGGCCATCGAACGCCAGGCAGGGATCGAGGAGGACCAGGCCTGCGTCTGCATCGACTTCCCGCCCGCACCCAGCATCGATAAGACTGCTAGGCGCAGTATGATTAGGCTGGCTCCCGGCGTTCCACTCGTTGAATTGGATGCGTTGTACCCCGTAGCCGGCTGGATGTCTGGATACGAGGAATTCAGGTTCAAGAGCTACATTTTCGGCCCAGAACAGTATCAGGGTAAGATTGCCAAAGCAGCGATGGACGTCCTGAACAGCCGGTCGATCCATCTCGACTTTGAGTTGGCGAAGCAGGCGGCCAAGTGGTCGAAGTCCTAACCGGATCACACAGTAGGCCAGCTTCCGCATCCAGCCGGGGCTCCATTGGATCGGCTCGCCCGCACGGTCGGCAGTGCACCTTGGGGGTGTCCACACCCAGCTCAGCTGTGAGACGGCTGGGGGTTGGGCGTTGGTCGGGCTTTCGGCGTCGGTTTGGGGGCAACGGTCGTTAGAGTCCCGATCTTCCGGCACAGCTCGCCTTTGTCAGCAGAAATAGGCAGACCGGCGGATGCCCGCCGCGCCGATAGGGTGTACAAAGAAAATAAGGGCTACTGAGGCCAAACCGGGGTTTCCGCTGGGAAGTAGAATCGATGGTGGCAAGACGGATCGGCTACGTCCTGGGATTCCTGCTCGCGCTGAGAGGTCTGATGCTGCTTATTCAGCCGCGACTGCTGTTCCGCGTCTGGGAAAGCCGGCTCCGCTTCTTCTATCCCGGGCCGGCGGACCGCTTGATGCACGACTTCTTCTGTCAGTCCGATGCGATGATCCGCCTGCTCGGCTTCTGGCTGACGGCATGGGGAGGGCTGATGATGTGGCTGGCCAGGAAGGCGCGCGAGTAAGGGCGGGCCTGTGCGCCCGCTAAGCCTGTTTGCCCGCCTGCCCACACGTCGCCCGTCAATTTCCGCTGGCCGTTACCTCCCCCGTCCCGCAAGAGGGCTGAAATAGTGATCACTGATGCAAGAGCCGTTGGCCGGGCGGCTCGTCTCCCGCCGCCTCCTCCGAACTGGGACAAGCCCCTTCACCACGCTGTAGTCGCATAACCTGCTATGCCTAGGAGCCAGAGGCCCGCCCCCACGCCACGGCGCGCCGGGGAGACGTGAGGGCAAGGCACGCCTTGCTAGCCAGGTGTTCTCGTGCTTCAGGTTGGAGTACTGGCCCATGGCGGGCTTGAGATTCCTCACCTGGGGCCACATCCCCGTTATGTTCTTGGTCCATACCAGAACCACCCAGCCGGACACCTCCAGAAACCGTCGCTGGGCTTGGAGGACCGCCTTCTTGCGCTCCTCGGGGTCCATGATGGTATCCTGCTTACGCCAGAGATCATCGACCTCTTTGTCGTAGAAGTTGAAGTCGTTCCCCTTGAGGAAGTATTTGTTGGCGCCCGCGGGGTCGACGTTGTCTACGGCTGCCGTCGCAGTCAGCGAGTCCCAGTCGAGTTTGCGGCGCCGGGCAGTGGATACGGCCAGTTCCTGAGCGCCGATGGTCAGCTCGATGCCCACCTTGGCGAGTTGGTCCTTCATGAACTCAGCTATCCTCACGTAGTCCGTCCAGTTGCGGATGTGCACCGGCGCGGTGAAGCCATTGGGGAAGCCAGCCTCAGCGAGCAGCCGCCTGGCCTGGCCCTCATCCCTGTCTTTCCGAGCGCGCGGTTGAAGTGCCAATAAGGACAAACTTTCTCGCGCGAGGTCCCGACTTCTTCGGGATCCCGATGCGTCGGGAAATCCGACCTGCTTGGCCGGCATCTCCCGGTTCATTGAAGGCACTCTCCGCCTGAAAAGACCCAAGCCGAACTGCTCGATTTTGGAAAACAGTTCGGCCTGCATTAATGACCTCCGCCCTTTACAACGCCAGTACCGGCGAGGACTGCCTGAAGTCGTCTCCTCGTTCCTACATACACTCCATTCAGATCGAATGACCGACGCTTTTCGTGTGACGCCGGTATGCTAACATCCGCCCAGGGGGTTGTCAAGCGATCCGCCAGCAGCGCAGGCGTCCCACAAAGAAGTCCGAAGAGGAAACCCCTTCGGACTTTCAACCGGGAACACTCCGGGTTCCCGGACCTCCACAGAAACCGACTGGCGTTGCCTATCCTGCTTCGCCTCCGGTAGATGATGCGGCAGCTCTTGGGACTGACGGCGTGAGGGGAGGTGTCAGAGTCCCCTCTGAAAGCAGATATATCAAGTAGCCCTGTCCAAGCTCCACGTCCTTGAACCCAAAGCCGCCGGGTGTGGCGACCTCCCAACCCGCTGCCCCATAATTTCGATACAAGGTTATCCATTTGCCCAGCAGGCTGGCCAGGTAAGTGTCCACTGGCATTGATGCCGTGTCTGAGACGTACCCGATCATGTTCCATCCCTCGCCCAGCTCGTACGACGGGGCAGACGGGCCCTGATTTTTCGGGGAAAGGTTGAAGACCAGCCTGCCTCCGGTGGCGGAGCGAACCCAGTAGGACTTGCCCGGCTCGATTTTCTTCAGGTCGCCCACCCAGTCCCCACCGAGGTATACGGCGTAGTCCCACACGCCACTGGCTCTGATGTGGTACACCTTGTCGGCCATTCCATCAAGCACGGCCCTGAGGGAGGGGTCCACTAGTTGCCCAGGCGTGGAGATGAGGTTCCAGCCTTGTTTCAACGTGATGCTCACCAGTGGCGTCGGCGTGATATCAGGCATGGGCGTGGCCGTCCGCGTCGGTGTCAGCCATGACCACGCCGTCGCTGTCGGGGTTGGAGTTAGCGCCGGGGACCCCGTGGGCGTAGCCGTCGGTGTCAACCACCATGCTGTTGACGTTGCCGTGGGCGTTAGCCACCAGCTTGTTGACGTTGCCGTAGGCGTTAGCCACCAGCTTGTTGAGGTTGGTGTGGGTGTTAGCGACCAGGGCGTCGGCGTGGACGTCGCCAACCACCAGGGCGTGGGCGTGGGCACTACCACCCACCAGGGCGTTGCCGTCGGAATCACCCCTCCTATCGGTGTTGGTGTGGGCTCTACCCACCACCAGGGCACTGACGTTGGCGATGGCGTGGGCACCAGCGTCGAGGTCGCAGTGGCGGCGGAAGTGGGGGTGGCCGTTGGTATCGGCGTCCACGTCGCGGTGGCGACAGAAGTGGCCGTGGCCGTGGGTAGCGGGGTCGACGTCGCAACGGCGACAGAAGTGGCCGTGGCCGTTGGTATCGGCGTCGACGTCGCAACAGCGACAGCAGTGTCCGTGGCCGTTGGTAGCGGCGTCGACGTCGCAACAGCGACAGCAGTGGCCGTGGCCGTTGGTAGCGGCGTCGACGTCGCAACAGCGACAGCAGTGGCCGTGGCCGTTGGTGCGGGCGTGGACGTAGCGGCCGGCGTTGCCGTGGGTATCTCAGCCACCTCTGGCACCGACGTTGCCGTCGGCGTCACGGTGGGCGCCGGTGCGGACACAAGCGTCGGCGTGGATGTAGGCACCGGGGTTGCGGTCGGCATCACCGTAGGCGCTGGCGTGGGCGTCGACGGTGCCGGCATCGCCGCCGTTGCGACCGGCGTGGCCGTAGGCGGTACAGGCGTGGCCGTGGGCATCGAGGTCGGCGCAAGCGTGGGCCCGGGGGCCGGCGTCGTCGTGGGCATCACCGTCGGCACAGGCACGGACGTAGGGGCCGAGGTTGCGGTCGGCATCACCGTCGGCGCAAGCGTGGGCTCGGGGGCCGGCGTCGTCGTGGGTATCACGGTCGGCGCAGGCACGGACGTAGGGGCCGAGGTTGCGGTCGGCATCACCGTCGGCGCAGGGGTGGACGTAGGTGGAACGGGCATTACCGCGGGCGGGACCGGCGTCGCCGTGGGCGGTGCAGGCGTAGGAGGCACAGATGTCGCCGTGGGCGGCACGAGAGTGGGTACGGACGTAGGAACCGAGGTTGCGGTCGGCGGCGCGGGTGTCGCCGTCGGCGCCACTGACGTGGCCGTTGGCGGTGCTGGCGTGGCTGTCGGGGGAACGGGTGTGGCAGTAGGGGCCGGCGCGGACGTCGGCGGTACGGGCGTTGCGGTGGGTGGGACGCGCGTGGCCGTCGGAGGAACCGGCGTAGGTGTGGGCGGCACAGGCGTGGGCGGTGCAGGTGTGGGCGGCGGCGCCGCCGTCGGCGCAGGCGTGGCGTCAGTGGTCCCCAGCGTCAGCCTGTATCCCCCTATCTCCAGGGCGCCCGAAGAGAGCAGCGTGGCCAGGATAACCGCCACGCTTACGATTCCCATTGTGCCCGCAACGGGCACGAGACCGAATCGGCGCAGGATTGCCACTATCCCCGAAACAAAGGGCAGCATACCCAGTATGCGCAGGATTCTCCGCATTCGACGGCCGGGTTGCCACGGTCTCGCCACTTCTACTACCTCCCCGAAACTGTGGCCAGCGCCTCAACACGGCTGCTGAGCCAGCTATAGTGATCAAGGGTCGTCCCAGGCTAGTCGGCGGCTAAGGGCGACCAGCCATGTATCCATTGTGGCAAGAGCGAGGTCAAGAAGTCATAAAAGGGAATGTAAAAACGTTACGAAAACGTGCCGGACTTGCGAAGTCTGGTCTTGTCGAGGAGGGAGAAGCGAGAAGCGGCCAGGAGGCGGGGGGTCAGAAATATCCGACTCGGAGAACCGGAGGAGGGCAAGACCTGCCCTCCTCCGGTTCAAGAGCATCGCGAACCGCCGTTATGGCGACAACGTCCCCTCTGCGATCATGTGAAGCGAGTATCCGAGGCCCGCGTGCATGTGGGTGAAAAGGCCGGCGCCTCCAGGATACACCGGCTCGAAAGCTTGTAGGGCAGCGTTGAACCGATACATTTTATCCCATTTGCCGGATACACTCTTCAAATAGTCTTCTACCGGCCTGGCAGCGTATTTGGAAGTGAAGCCGATCAAGCTGTCGCCCACTGGGAGGGAATACGAAGGCGGCAGAGGCGGGGGGCCGGCGGAGGGCGTTATGGTTATCGTTGCCGCCGCCACAGCCTCCACCCAATATCCGACGCCGTCCACGATCTGCGTCAGCGTGCCGCCCCAGCCATCCTCCAGGCGTTTGGCGATGAGCCAGCCTTCGCCTTGCTTCTGAAAGACCTTGGTTTCGACGGGAAGCGCGGCGAAAACCGCCCCCACCGATGGGTCTTGAAGGGGCGTGCGAACCGAGATCAGGTTCCAGCCCTTCAGCAGCTTGATCTCATTGGACGCCAGCTCCGGCGTGGGAGTTGGCGATGGGGTCGGGGTTGGGCTGGGAGTCGGGGTGGCGATGGGCGTGGGCGTTCGAGTTGGCGTCCCCGGGCCGACCCCCACGGTCAGATCGAAGCTGGTCTTGATGGCGCCTTCAACGTAGGTGTCCGTCTCGTTGGCCAGCTCGCCGCCGACGTAGAAGGTGACGGTCTTGCCCAGGTAAGCGGCGCCCGGCTGCACTACGAGCAAGCTGTACTTGCCCGCCTTTGTCTTCACAGGGCCGGCGGTGTAGGACGCGTTGCCTTCCACCTTCGCGGTGACCAGGATGTCATCGGCGGCCAGAACACCCCTCACCCTCACAAACCCTCCGTACTCCGCGGGCATGGCGGGCGGGCCTTGAAGGGAGACCGCTTCGCCCCCCGCCATCCACGTGCCAGCGCCCGAAGCGGGAAGCCAGAACAAAAGACTGGCCAGCAGGACGCCCGCCAGGACGAACGCCTTTCTTGTACCGCCTGCCTTGTTGATGAATGCCATAGTTTCTACCTCCTCCTTGCGCCCCGACGTGTCGGGGCTAATCCATCCCTACCCTCGACGGATGTTCCACTATGTTAACCGACACGAGCGTGTCAAATGCCGGCGAAATCTTCCTAAACGCGGCGAAAACGTATTTTAACATCAATGCGCCAAAATAACAAAGGGCGCCCCATAAAGGGACCGCGAGAAAGGAGGACAGACTTTCCAGTCTGTCCGGGGCAGGCAGGAATGCCTGTCCCATTACCCCTACGGGACAACCCGCCTGGCTTTGAGCACTCCGGCACGTGTGCCGGATTTCGCGGAACGCTCCCAGACCGCGCCAAGCCTAAGGCACCAGCGCGCCCGGCGCAGAGAGAAAGATCCAGTAGCCGCGAAAGCGCTCTACGCTGGTGAAGCCGAAGCCGGGCTTGGCGAGATTGTAGCCCAGCCCCGGATCGTAATTATACATCGATGTCCACTTACCCTCAAGACTGGCCAGATATGCATCAACCGCGATGGCGGCTTGAGAAGAGGTGACGCCTATGGTGCTCCAGTCCGCTGGCAACGCATAGCTCGGCCTCGGCGCCAGGGAATCCGGCGGTTTGGGGGACACGAAGAAGCTGGTGGGCGTGGTCGCGTAGACCCAGTAGCCGCGACCGTCGACGATCTGGGCCAGCGTACCGTTCCAGGCGTCCCCAACGCGAAAAGCGTAGGCCCAGGCGCCGTCCACCGATGTGTAGACCCGAATAATGGAAGGTGTCTGAGCGAAGACAGCGCTAATCGACGAATCCTGGAGGGGGCTGGGAAAGGATATCAGATTCCAGCCTGCCAATACCTGGCCGACAAGCGGGGTAGCCGTTGGGGTAGCAGTGGCCCGCGGAGTACCGGCGACGGGTGTGGACGTGGACGTAGGAGCTGCCGTCCCTGTCGGCCCAGGTGTAGGTGTCGTTGTGGCCGTAGGGGCCGACGTCCCTGTCGGCCCAGGCGTGGGCGTCGCTGTGGCCGTAGGGGTCGACGTCCCTGTCGGCCCGGGCATCGCCGTTGCCGTGCCGGTCAGGGCGGGCGTGGGCGTAGGAGTTGGCGTCGCCGCGCCTGTCGGGGTCGGCGTCAGGTAGGAGCGCGCTGTCAGCAGCGCCGCGTTGGCATCAATTCTGCCCCAGCCATAGGCGTTGTCTTTCCCCGGGGTACCCAGGTCCTTAGCTGTGCCCATGATGATGTTCCCCACTTGCTTGTTGGAAAGGGCGGGGTTAACCGACCAGATGAGGGCCGCCAGGGCGGCGACGTGGGGGGCAGAGAAAGACGTGCCGCTCCCATATTTATAGGGCGAGCCCTGACTCGCGGGGCTAATGCTCAGTATCGTCTGTCCCGGCGCGGAGACCGCCACTAAGCTGTTCTGAGTCGAAAAGGGCGCCACAACGTCGGAAGAGTTAGTGGCCCCGACCGCCATAACATTGGGATTGGCCGCCGGATACTCGATCTGATTGTATACCGCGCAGTCAAAGCCCGGGCTGTCAGGGCCGCAGTTGCCAACTGCCGCGACTACCAGGGCGCCCTTGCTCCAGGCGTAGTCCGTGGCCGACCGCAATGTCACCGAATAATCGGGCCCGCCCAGGCTCAAATTGATGACCTTAGCTTCCTGGTTCACAGCATCCTTGATAGCGCTGCTCAGCTTGAAGCTGTCGAAAGTGTCGGTGGCGGGGTTCAACTCTTTGTACATCCTCACCGTCACCCCGGGCGCCATGCCGGCCATGCCCGCGCCATTGTTGGTGGCGGCGGCGATCAACCCTGAGACGAAGGTCCCATGCCCAACAATGTCGCTTGCCTCATAGCTGTTGGTGACGTAGTTAAAGCCGATCTGCAAATTGACTGGCTTATCAGGATGGGAGGCGTCGATTCCGGTGTCTATGACGGCGACTTTCACTGCCGCGATCCCCTGGGACATATCCCAGGCCGAGGGCATACCTATCTTCTGGAGACTCCACTGGTTGCCGGCCACGTAGTAGGTGTCGCTGGGAGCGAAAAGAGGCCGGTAGAGATAATTGGGCTCAGCGTACGCGACGCGGGCGTCGGCGGAAAGCCTGCTGATGACCTCTGTCTCGCGCCCCGCGGTTACGCTCACGAGACGAGCTTCGATCTCTTCAATTCGCGCCTCTTCCGACAGGCCAAGGTCAGCCTTCAAGGCAGATATGGCCCCTGGGGAGGCGGAACTCTTGAACTTGACGATCAACTGGCCAGGAACGAACCGCCCTGGGCTGGGGGCCGCCTGCCTTATCTCAGGCTTGTCTGCCGCCCGGTAGCCCGCCTGGGAGGGGTCCAAGGGCAGCCAGAAGATGGGCACAAACAGGAGGAATGCAGTTAAGGGAAGGGCTTTTCTCATGGAGCTACCTTTTCCGGGTGGCGCCTGCCCCGACGCGTCGGGGCTACGGCACCAGTGTGCTTGCCGAATTCAAGTATAGCAGATAGCCCCTGCCTATCTCAACTGTGGGGAAACCGGAGCCGGGCTTACGAAGCTCGTATCCGACGCTCGGAGTGTACCGGTAGAGAGACGTCCAGGCTCCGCTTAGACTGGCAAGATAGACGTTCACACTGGCGGACGGCGCCAGGTCGTGAGAAATGTATCCGATCATATTCCACCCTTCGGGGAGGGAATAACCAGCCCGCGGCGCTGCCGCGCGCTCAGAGAGGATTTCCAACACCAGACTGCCTTCGACGAGCGAGTTGACCCAGTAGCCCTGGCCCTCCTCCACGCGCTCCAGGTTCCCCGTCCACCGAGCACCCTCGAGGACGGCGTAGTCCCATCCTCCGGTGTTGGCGTTGTAGTGGAAGACCCTGTCGGCGATGCCACCGAAGACGGCCATCAACGAAGAGTCGGCCAAGTTGGCCGGGATTGAAACCAGGTTCCAGCCTGGCCGAAGCGAAAGGATCGCCCGTCGCACCGGCGTTGGGGTAGCCGTCGCCGTAGGAGTCGCCGTAGGCAACGGCGTCGGAGTCCGGGTTGGCGTCGGCGTTGGGGTCCGGGTTTTCGTTGGCGTGGCGGTGGGTGGCAAGGCTATTCCGCCGCCACCTCCACCACCCCCTCCGGGAGCTGGCGGCGGAGGCTGTGTCGCCGTGGGGACGGGACTCGCCGTTTGGGTTGGCGTGTATGTAGCTGTCGGCGCAGGTGTGCCCGCGGCGGTGGCGGTCGGCGTCGCACTGGCAAGCGGCGTGGGTGTAGACGTGGCCGTCGGCGCGGGTGTGCCCCCGACAGTGGCGGTGGCGGTCGGCGTCGCACTGGCAAGCGGCGTGGCCGTGGCCGTCGGCGCGGCGGTGGAAGTAGGCGTGGGCGGCAGAGTGGACTGGGCGGCGGTCAGCGCGGCCACGGCGTCGATACGACCCCAACCGTAGGCGATATCCTTTCCGGCAGCGCCGAGGTCCGTTGCCCTGGATGTTACGATGTCAGCCACCTGCTGATTCGTGAGGCTGGGGTTGATCGACCAGATGAGGGCGGCCAAGGCGGCCACGTGAGGCGTAGAGAAGGATGTGCCGCTGCCCGTGGCGTAGGTGCCCAGGCTTGTGGGGCGCGTACTGTAAATGGACTGTCCGGGAGCGGTGATATCCACAGTGCTATTCTGAGTCGAAAAAGGCGCCACATTGTCGTTGGAGTCGGTGGCGCCGACAGCCAACACGTTCGGGTTGGCCGCAGGATATTCGACCTCATTAACCGAGATGCAAACGGCGCTGGGACTGGCCGCGCCGCAGTTGCCCGCCGCGGCTACGACCAGCACCCCCCTGCTCCACGCATAGTCTGTAGCCGACTGCATCGTAGCGGAGGGGTTGGGGCCGCCGAGGCTGAGGTTGATAACCCTGGCGCCATCGTCGGTAGCCCTCGTGATGGCGCTGCTCAAGGCGGAAGTGGTGAAGCTTCCGCTGGAGGAGCTGGCCTCCTTGTAAGCGCCCAATGTCACACCGGAGGCCATGCTGGCGATGCCAGCGCTGTTTCCGGTGGCAGCCGCGATTATCCCGGAAACGAAGGTCCCGTGGCCGAAGGTGTCGTTAACATCGGTGGCGCTATTCGTAGCGTAGTTGTAGCCGACCACGAGATTGACGGGCTTGTCGGGGTGGGCCATATCCATCCCGGTGTCGATAACGGCCACTTTGATCGAAGACACGCCCTGAGAGATGTCCCAGGCCGCGGGCATATTTATCTTCGGGAGATTCCATTGTTGCGAAGCATAGGAAGGGTCATTGGGAACAAAGAGTGAGCGGAGCAGGTAGTTCGGCTCAGCATATTCCACCCGGGCGTCGGCGGAAAGCTTGCTGAGCAGCTCTGCCTCCCGCCCCTCAGGGACGGCGACGACGCGAGCATTAAGCGCGTCGATCCAGTCCCTTTCGACGAGGCCGTGGCTCATAGCCAGGGCAGATATGGCCGAAGGAGAGGCAGAGGCCTTGAACTTGACGATCAACTGCCCCGGGACGAAGTCGCCCCGCCTCGGGTCTGCCTGCTTCAGCGGCTTCCCCGCCGTCCAGTCAGCCCGCACCGAGGCAGTAAGGTTCAGAGGCAGCCAGAAGCCGAGGGCCAGAAGCAGGGCAAGAGCCGGCGCCAGGGCTTTTCTCATGCGGCGATCTTGCGAAAGCCGCCTGGCTTACACCCTGGTGGGAAAGATCGAGGCAGAAGTGTGGCCCTCACCCAGCATCCCATCAACCGAGGATCCCTTAATAAGTCCGTAATAAGCGACAGCCAACGAAGTTTCGTTGGCAAGCCTATGAACAGGACAATCTTGCAATAATATCATCATAGTACCAGATTGGCAAGCTTTATGGTACACAATTTTGTAACAAAAGAATCACAAAATGAGGGCCGCAAGGAATTGGCATGTAACAGTTTTGTAATAAATTCGGTGCGGCTTTGCCGGGCGCGCAGAGGATATGGTTCGCAGGGGCGCTACTTGAGATTGCTGGCGGCGTAATCTTTACGACTGATCTACGGCGCCAGTGTCCCGGCTTCGTTGAGGAATATCCAGTAGCCTCTGCCCCATTCCATCTGGCTGAAGCCCACGCCGCCGGGCGCGGCCAATTCCCATCCAAATACCTGGTCGTACCGATAGAGCCTGATCCACTTGCCGGCCAGCGCAGCGATGTACTGTCCCACGGGAGTGTTGGCGCGCGTAGTGGTAAAGCCGATCATGTTCCACCCCTCTGACAAAATGTAAGCAGGGTTTGAGACCGGCGGAGCGAGGTTCAGTGTCAATACGCTGGGTGCGACGACATAGACCCAGTACCCCCTGCCATCAAGTATCTGGGTCAGGGGTCCGGTCCAGCCGTCGCCGGCGCGAAAAGCGTAAACCCAGTTGCCTCGGTCCGAATAGTAGACTCTCGTAACAGAGGGAGCCTGAGCGAACACGGCGGCTACGGACGGATCCGTGAGCGCGCCAGGCATCGAGATGAGGTTCCAGCCCCCCGACAGTTGGACCTGGTTGGAAGAAACACCGCCGACGTCAACGACGAAGGCAACATCATCCACATAGAACACGGCGTTCGGCGGCAGCGTGTCTTGCTGAATCTCGAAAACGATGCTGATGGCCTGGCCACTGATGCTGCTGATAATCTCGCTGAAATCGATTGTCGCGAGTCTCCAGTCCAAAGACGTGCAATACACGCTTCGACCATAACCGATCAGCCGGCTCAGGGAGGCATCCATCACCTTAACCTGAAGGTAGTCGTTGCAGGTATCGCCAGTGAAGTCCGGATTCATGACTTTCCAGTAGAAGGTCAGGGTAGCGGACAATGCGTTGCCAGGAATGGTAACCACCTGGTAGAAGCGGCCACTGGCGCCGGGGGTGGAGACGAGAGACCAGATGCCAGTGCGGGCGGTAGTGTCAGTCCGCCCGATGGAGATCAGCGTCCAACCGCCCTCATTCTCGAAACCGCCGTTTCCGATCCCTGGAGTTGGAGTGGTGGGCATCGGCGTGGCGGTGGGCGCCGCGGTCACCCCTGGCGAGGGCGTAGGCGTCACCGTTGGACTGACGGCGGGGCCTCCCACTGTAGGGGTTGATACTGGAGTGACCGTATTCGTTGGAGTGGCCGCAGGAAAAGTCGTTGCTGTTGGCGTGGCGGTGGCTGGAGCCACGGGAGTTGGCGTCGGCGTGCTTGTAGGAGTGGGTGTGGGTGTGGCCGTTGCGGGAGGGCACGGCTCTATCACCGAGACAGTCCCGTCCGCCGCGTTGCCGACATAGGCCAGCCCCGTGTTCTGGTCGACGACTACGCTGTTCGGGGAATTGCCGACGGTAACCGTGGCCACGGTGGTATTGCTGGCGCCGTCGATTATGCTCACCGTATTGTTGCTGGAGTCAGTCATGAAGACCTGATGCGTCACCGGGTTGACGGCAACGAGCGCAGCGCGCCCCGGCGTGGGTATTTGCGTGATCAATGCTCCCGTGTCTGCGTTCAGAACTGCCAGACCGGTGAAATCGCCGATGAGGTTGGGGGGCAGCGTGGCGTAAAGCCGGCGCAAGGTGGGGTCTACCGCCAGTCCCCAAACGTTGTTGAATCCCGTGGGCAGTGTCCACGTTGCGATCACCACGTTGGCAGCGGCGTCGATGACGCTAATGGTGCCGGCTAGCTGGTTGGCGACGTATATGCGGCCCGCCGTCTGATCGATGGCGATGCCCACGGGTTTGCTGCCCAGAGTGAGGGTTGCCGCCACCGAATTTGTGGCCCCGTTCAGAACCGTGAGCGTGTTATTGCTGGTAGATGTGACATAGACCATGCGCGTAGCGGGATTCACTGTCACCGCCAGGGGAAGCGGCCCTACGTTTACCTTGCCTTTCACCTGGCCCGTCGTGGTGTCCAGAATGCTCATAGTGCCTTCTTCGTAGTTGAGGCTGTAGAGCTGTTTCACTGCCGGGTCCACCGCCACCGCCCAGGGTCCGGGGCCGGATAGCCAGCTTGTCTCCACGGTGCGCCCGGCAAGAGCGATCACGGAGACGGCATCCGCGGGGAAGTTCGCCGCGTAGAGGCGGCCATTCGTCGCGTCGAGGGCCAGCCCGGGATCGAAAGTGCCAAGGACGATGGTTTTTACGAAGGCCCGCGTGTCGGTGTTGATGACGGTCAGACTGTCACTCCCCTGATTTGCGACGTAGGTCCGGCGACTTGTCTCGTCAACGGCGACGGCGCTGGGGAGGCGGAGCGTAATGATCGCGGCTCTTTGAGTCCCCATGCTGTCGAATACCCTCACCTGGTTGCTTCCGTTATCGGGCACGAACAGCGTGCCGGTCACGGAGTCCAAGGCGAGGGCGTCCGGGTAAGTCCCCCCGAAGAAGCGGCTGAAGTCCGTCTCCCGGGGCGGGGTGACACTTATATCGATGATGGCCACCCTTCCGGTGTCGTGGTCCGATACGTAGACCAGACGCCCAGGGTTTACGGCGATTCCTTTGATGCTGAAGAGGAGGGACAGCGGAATCGCAGCCTGGACGGTTCCGGTCTGTCCCCGGACGGGAACGACGCTCCATGTTCCGGCGTGTACGGCGACGTAGGCCAGGTGGGTAGTGGTGTCCACTGCTACCGAGTAGGCCCCTCCCCCGAGGGGAATGGTCCTGTTGACGGCGCCCGTGGCGGCGTCGAGCACGGTCACGCTGTTGCCGGTGGTATTCGCGATGTACACCAGCCCCGCCGAGGGATCTACGGCGACGCCTTGCGGATTCCCACCCACGGCAGTTGTGCTGACGACAGTGTTCGAGGCGCCGCTGATGATTGAAACGGTGTTATCATTGAAATTGGTCACGTAAACGAGGTTGCGGGTGGCGTCCACGGCAATCCCTTTTGGGGTGTTGCCGACCGCTATGGTGGTGACGATACTTCCCGTGGCCTGGTCAACAACGCTGACCCGATTGGTCGGTAACTGGTTGATGACGAACTCCTGGTTGTGGGCCACGTAGACACGGCCACGAACGGAGTCAACAGCCAGCGCCACGGGCGCTGAAGCCGAGGGGAGAGGGCCGGCGGGAAAAGTGCTTACAACGGGGCAGGCAACCACAGGGGCAATTGGCGCTGGAGTAGCGTGAGTACTGCTCAAGAGAAGCCCGGTCGCCAGGACATTGGCAGTCAAAGCTAATGCCACCCAGAGACGCAGCCGGGCCCCCAGGGTTGGTAGCCTGCTCGCGCCCGTGCGCAACTGCCTCAAATCGAACATCGTCAGCCTCCTGTCTGTATTCTGCGAAACTGGTCGGCTTATGTGGGGAGACAGGATACACTACTGAGGCTTACTTGTCAATTGATGTCGCGGTTCCGCGGTTCCCTCGCTTTGCTTGAGCGCTGAGGCGTGCTGTAAAGCATGCCAGAAAGGGGGATGACGATATCAAGGCGCTACAGGCGAAAGAGGAGATCGTGGAGACTGGGGATTCCAGTAGGCTGCAACGATGGGCAACACATGACTGTTTGGCAACGTATAGGCAATCCGGAAGTCACCATGTTGAAAGCCAAACGTGTCAGCTTTGTACGGGAAAGACAAACGAACTTTGGTCTTACCATCTGGATAAGGGTGAAAGCAAGACAGAAAGAGCCTCGTTGAAGGCTACTTGGTCTTGAGGTGACAAACTATCGCGGAACTGCTGCGCAGGCTCTGATAGAACAGCGTCAAATAGCACTGTGACCTATGCGCCGCTCCGCAAAATATGCCTGGACTCCAAATTAGCGACGCCTATTTCCACGGGGCGACAAAAGTTCTCATCAGCCATCATCCGTCTGGCCGCTGGTCCGAGAGCATGGCATCAACACGCGGCGCCTACAGGCGCTCTATCTCCGCCAACAGTGCTTCCAGGCAATCGGCCTCTTCGACGACGCGCAGGATCTCTCCCTTGCGAAAGAGGACGCCGCGCCCTTTACCGCCAGCGATGCCCACGTCAGCCTCGCGCGCCTCACCAGGGCCATTGACTACGCAGCCCATGACCGCCACCTTGATGGGCCTGGTCATCCCGGCCAGGCGTTCCTCTACAGCGTTGGCCAGCGAGATCAGGTCGATCTCGGCGCGCCCGCAAGAAGGACAGCTCACCAGCGTCGGGCCGCGCTGACGCAGATTCAAAGACTTCAGGATCTCGTAGGCGGCGAAGACCTCCTCCCTGGGGTGGGCGGTGAGGGATACGCGGATGGTATCGCCGAGACCCTCGTGGAGCAGAATGCCCAGGCCCACCGCGCTGCGGATAACGCCGGCGCGGGACGTGCCCGCCTCCGTGATCCCCAGATGCAGCGGATAGGGGACACGGTCGGCGATGAGCCGGTAAGCCTCGACGGTGGTGGGCACGTCGAAGGCTTTCAGGGACACTTTGATGAGATCGAAGTCCAGGCCCTCCAGGATGGCGATGTGGCCCAGAGCGGCCTCCACCATGCGCTCCGCCACTTCTGATTTTTGATTTTTGATTTCTGATTGTTGATTTGTGATTACCGATTGCCGATCACTGACTGTCGACTCCCGGTCCCTGGCCCCCGGTCCCCGGCCCCCTTCTCGCTTCCCGCTTCCCGCTTCGCGCTTCTCCCTTGGCAGGCTGCCCGCATTGACGCCGATCCGGATAGGCGCCGACCTCTCGCTTGCCGCCCGCACCACCGCCCTCACTCTGTCCGGGTCCCTGATATTGCCGGGATTCAGGCGGAGCGCATCGGCTCCCGTCTTGAGCGCGGCGAGGGCGAGCCGATAGTCGAAGTGGATGTCCGCGATGAGGGGGATATGAATGCCGTTTTTTATGGCGGCTATGGCCTCGGCCGCGGCGAAGTCGGGCACGGCCACCCGGACGAGCTCGCAACCAGCCTCTTCCAACTCCAGTATCTGCCCCACCGTCGCCGCCGCGTCCCGCGTATCCGAGTTGGTCATGGACTGCACGACGATGGGGGCGTCGCCGCCCACGGCGACCGCACCGATGTGAATGGGCCTGGAGGAGCGCCGTCTTGTCCTGAACTGCGCTTCAGGATTCATGAGAACAGGCTCTCTCCCCGGAGGATGCGCAGGATGTCCTGATAAGTGATCAGGAGGCTGAGGGCTATCAGCAGTCCGAATCCGATAAGGTGCACCAGACCCTCTTTCTCGGGCGGAACGCGCCTTCCCCGGCGAAGGACTTCGACAAACAGGAAGGCGATCCTTCCGCCATCCAGGGCAGGCAACGGCAACATATTCACGATGGCGAAGTTCATGCTGATCAAGGCCGTCCAATCCAAAAGCGGCGGCAAGCCAACTCTGACTACCTCTCCCGTCATTTGGGCAATGCCCACAGGTCCGGCCACGGCGGGCGCCACGCCGCGGATTACCCAGCCCGTGATTTCGTTTTTGGCGAGGGTCAGCATGTCCAGGCTTTTCCTCACGCCCAGTGGAACGGCTTCCCAGACGGGATAGGCGCGCGTCTGCTTGATAGGCGTGGGCATGTATATAGCGATACCGACGGCTCCTTGCCCGGGTGGAGGATTCCACCGCGGGACCACTCTCACTGGCGTCTGACCGAAACCGTCCCGCTTGATGGTGAGAGTCACTTCTGAGCCGGTGTTCAATTGGAGGCCATACAGCAAGTCAGGCGTACTCTCGACGGGCCGATCGTTGACGCGCAGGATGAGATCGCCAGCCCGAAGGCCGGCCCTCTCCGCCGGCGAATTGGCAGCCACCTCTCGCACCTGGACCTGTCCCACTACAACTTCGCGCGGGATCATCAGACCCACGGAGAAGAGGACTATGGGTAGGAGCGCGTTCATCAGGGAGCCGGCAGTCAGTACGGTGAATCTGACGCCAACGCTCTTCCCTGCCAGGCTCCCGGGGCCCTCGGGGTTTTCCTCACCCTCCATCTTCACAAAACCGCCAAGGGGCAGGGCATTGACAGAGTAGTCGGTTTCGCCACGCTTAATGGCGAAGAGCCGGGGCGGAAACCCCAGGCCAAACTCCAGAATCTTGACGCCAAAGAGGCGGGCGGTGACGAAGTGCCCCAACTCATGGGCTATCACCAGAAACCCAATGAGGACGGCGAAAGCCAGTATTGTCGTTAACAAGGTTGTTTGCTCCATTCCTAGGAAGATAGGTTTCCCGAATACCGCGCACCAAAGTACGCAGTATAGGCGGCTTCAGAAACGAGAGTACGAAGCCCCGTACTGCAGTGCGGGTTTAGAGAGACAGTTAACCAGGTTGCTTACTCCATTCCGAAGCTGCTGCCCTGGCCCAGGAATCAGCAGCCAATATGTTGTCCAAGTTCGGACGGTCCACGGTCACGTGTTTTGCCACCGTCTCCTCCACCACCCGGGCGATGTCCTGGAAACCGATCCGCCCCTGGAGGAAAAGCGCCACCGCTACATCATCGGCGGCGCTCAGAACTGCGGGATAGGTTCCACCCCTCCTCCCCGCCTCAAGGGCCAGCCGGAGGCAAGGATAGCGCTCCAGGTCCACCTCACCAAAGGACAGGGCACCGACTTCCTTCAGATTCAGTCTGGGCAGCGTTGGGTTGCCCCAGCGCTCAGGATAGGAGAGAGATAGCTGAATGGGCAGGCGCATATCTGGGGGTCCCATCTGGGCCTTCACCGAGCCGTCGACGAACTCCACCAGGGAATGTACGATGCTCTCACGGTGCATGACCACCTGGATCTGATTAAAGGGAACGCCAAAGAGCCAGCGGGCCTCGATGACCTCCATTCCCTTGTTCATCAGTGTCGCCGAATCGATAGTCACCTTGCGGCCCATGCGCCAAGTAGGATGCCTGAGCGCCTCTTCCGGCGTCACGCTCTCCAGCTTGCCCAGAGGCCAGTCTCTGAAGGCTCCGCCCGATGCAGTGAGGAGGAGCCGGGCAACCTCCCTGTTTTCCTCACCGCGCAGGCACTGCCACAGGGCGCTGTGCTCGCTGTCGATGGGCATTATTTCAACGCCCTGGCGCCGCGCCTCCGCCATCACCACCTCTCCCGCCATAACCAGCACTTCTTTGTTCGCCAGGGCCACGCCCTTCTTGGCGCGGATCGCGGCCAGCGTGGGCGCCAGGCCGGCCTTGCCGGAGGTGGCCACCACCACCACATCCACGTCCGGATGCGAGGCCATCTCCTCCATCGGAACGCGCCGCAAGTCCAACCCCTCCCCTCCGAAGGAGACCAGTGATGGGCCGAATTCCCTGACCTGCTGAGCCAGAAGGCCGAGATTGCCGCCAGCGGCCAGACCGACAATCTTCAGCCGGTCGGGGAAATCACGCGCCACTTCCAGAGTTTGTTGGCCTATGGACCCGGTGGAGCCCAGGACGGCAATTCGCTTCAGACCACTGTCCATGTCAAATAATAGTATACCACCACCACACCGAAGAGTACGCTATCAAGGCGATCGAGTATGCCGCCGTGGCCGGGGACCACCGCACCGGCGTCCTTGACTCCGGCGCTGCGCTTGAGCAGAGACTCCGCCAGGTCGCCCAACTGACCGAACACCCCGATCAGGCCGCCGACCACCAGCACGTGACCATAGCCTGCCTGTAGCCCGAGAGCGACGGACAGAGCAAGAGCGGCGAGAGTCGCCGCCATGAAACCGGATACCGCTCCTTCCCAGGTCTTCCCCGGGCTAATGGCGGGCGCGAGAGGGCACCTCCCCCAGGCTCGCCCGACGAAGAAAGCCGTGGTATCCGCGGCGAAGGTGGAGAAGACGGCCAGGATGACCCATTCTCGCCCGTTGCTCATGTCTCTCAGCCAAACGAAGTGGCCCAGAAGCCAACCCACATAGAAGATGCCGGCCAGAGTCCAGGCCCAGCGAAGGGCGGGGGCCAGGGGTTGGGGGTTGGGGGCCGGAGGTTGGAACCGCCCCCTGACCCCTGACCCCTGACCCCCACCCAGCACCAGCCAGAAGAGGGGTATGAGCACCGAAGATGTTATCAACAGCGGCGTACCCCCAGGGACAGGGTAGCGCGCGCTGAGGATGAAAAGGCCTACCCAGGCCACCCCGAAGAAGGTGAGGAACCGGCCGATACGAGCAGGGGCCATGCGGAAGAATTCCAGCGCCGCAACGACGGCGACGGCAGCCAGGAGGAGGAAGTACCAGGGCTCACCGAACGAGATGGCCGCGAAGACGATGGGCGCCCCTGCTGCGGCGCTGACTATCCTTCGAACCAACTATCCGATTCGACGGGCTACAGCCCGCCGAACCTCCTCTGCCGTTGACTATAGGCGAGGAGGGCTGTCTCCACCTCTTTGTCGTTGAAGTCCGGCCACAGGGTAGGAGTGGAGTAGTACTCGCTGTACGCGGCCTGCCAGATAAGGAAATTGCTCAGGCGCATCTCGCCGGCCGTGCGGATGATAAGGTCGGGATCTGGCAAGCCGGCGGTGTAGAGGTGGTCCGACACCAGCGCCTCATCCACCTTCTCCGGCGGTATCCCTTCGGCGACGATCCGGCGCACGCCATCCACAATTTCGGCGCGGCCGCCGTAGTTAAAGGCCACGCTCAGAGTCATCCTCGTGTTGTCACGGGTCAGCTCCACGGCCTTCCGCACCGATTCCTGCAAGGTCCTGGAAAGTCCATCAAGCCTGCCCAGATGGCGGATCCTGACTCCTTTCCGGTGGAGGTCACGCGTCTCCTTCCCGATGACGCGCTCCAATATTCCCATGAGCCCCATGACCTCTTCGCGGGGCCGCCCCCAGTTCTCCGTGGAGAAGGCATACAACGTCAGATACTTGACGCCGTACCTATCGAAGGTCTCGATAATACGGCGCACATTCTCCGTGCCCGCGCGGTGGCCCGCCAGCCGGGGAAGCCCTCGTTGTTTGGCCCAGCGACCGTTGCCATCCATGACGATGGCCACATGATTGGGGATAGGCTCAATACTTCCTGTCATCTGTCAATGAAGCCTTCAGCAGGCAGCCTTCAGCGCTCAGCTTTCGGCAGACTGAGAGCTGACAGCTACTACCAGGTTACGCTTCGCTTCACCCGCCCTACCGCTACTGGCCGCTGACGGCGATAGCTGAAAGCTGACCGCTAACCGGCTAGATTTCCATCAGCTCCGCTTCTTTTTCCTGCCCCACCTTGTCCGCATCCGTGATTATCACGTCGGTGAGCTTCTGGAGCTGCTCCAGAGCGCGCTTAAGATCGTCCTCAGAGATATCTTTTTTCTTCTCCGTATCCTTAAGCGCCTCTGCCGCGTCACGCCGCAGATTGCGCAGGATAACGCGGCCCTCCTCCACCTTCTTTCTCGTCATCCTGATCAGCTCCTTGCGTCGGTCCTCGGTAAGCTGTGGGATGGGAAGCCGGATGACCCGCCCGTCGCTGGCCGGTGTGAGGCCGAGGTCAGACTTGAGGATGGCCTTCTCGATGACGCCTATCATGTTCTTTTCGTAAGGTTGTATGACCAGAAGCCTGGCCTCGGGCACGGTAACCGTGGCCACCTGATTCAAGGGCGTGGGAACGCCGTAGTAGTCCAGCCTGAGATGTTCAACAAGTCCAGGCTGAGCTCGTCCGGTGCGGATGCTCGCCAGTTCCCGCCTGAGGGCCTCAACGGCCTTGTGCATCTTGCCTTCGGCCTCGGCAAGAACGTCATTTATCATTTCGCTCCTCCCTGGTCACAAAGAATAGGAGTCCCGTCGGTCCGCAGGCCAGAGAGCCTCTGGGCACAGCGCCCCGTGCTCCCAGGATTCCGAAGGCTCCCCGCGCATAAGGGAGACTCCATGTACTCGCAGGTCTCGGCGTCATTTCCAGAATGGAGAAGGCCCGATGTGCGACATATTATCCCAAAGAACAGCGATTGTCAAACGAAACAATGAGGCTTTCAGCCATCAGCTTCCAGCATTCAGTACCCCAATGAGCCGTCAGTAGCTGGCAACTGAGCTATGGGAAAGAACGTCAAGGGCGATCATGGGGGTGGCGAGTCCCATCTTGCCGCGATGCTCGTTAGCCCCATCAGTTACGCGGTGAGTTGATTCCTGGCCGGTTTGGTGCAGCATAGTACACCGATGATCTGGCGGTGCTGGCGAAGGAGCAACTCGCAAAAACAGGCATCGATCTGGAGCTCGACGTCCAGGAAAGCGCGACATTCCTGGAACAAATAGATAAGCTTAGAAATCCTATGGTCGCTCAGCCCGTCGGCCTCAGGATGTTCGACCCCGACCAGTTGAGCCGCTACTTTGTGACTGAAGGGGGCTCGAGTTGGACAGGGCTGAGTGACCCAGGGGAGGATGCTCTCTTTGAGACGCAAAGCCGAGCGCTGGATGTAGCCGAGCGCAAGAAGATTGTCCGAGAGCTAGAATTGAGGTTGCTGGACATCACCCCGTCCGTTGCGCTGCTGTGGCGGCGCGGAAACATAGCCCACTGGCCCGAGGTGAAGAACTGCTTCCGGGGCAACGCCTTTAACAACAATAAGTTCCAGGATGTCTGGCTGGCGAAATAACGCAACAAGCGTTGAGGCATTCTTGCGGTCACTGCAGTCTGATACGGGCGCCTAGTCGCTGGCGACGAGGGTGCCGATGGTCTCGCCAGCGGCCGCCCGCTCGATGCTGTGGGGCATGTTGAGGTCGAAAACCACTATGGGAAGCTTGTGGTCCATGCAGAGGGAGAGGGCGGTGCTGTCCATGACCTTGAGACGAAGGGAGATGGCTTTCAGGTACGTCAGGCGATCGAACTTGACAGCCTGGGGGTTCTTGCGGGGATCGGAGTCGTAGACGCCATCGACATTGTTCTTCGCCATGAGGAGGACTTCGGCGTCGACCTCTATGGCGCGGAGAGCGGCGGCGGTATCGGTAGTCATATAGGGGTTGCCGGTGCCTCCGGCGAAGATAACCACGCGGCCTTTCTCCAGATGCCGGATGGCGCGGCGGCGGATAAAGGGTTCGGCTACGGCCTGAATGGTGACAGCGCTTTGCGTCCTGGTTATCACTCCCAGGTTTTCCAGGGCATCCTGGAGGGCGAGGGCGTTGATGATGGTGGCCAGCATGCCCGCGTAGTCGGCGGTCACCCGGTCCATTCCCTTGGCCATGGACCCCCGCCAGATGTTGCCGCCGCCCACCACGATAGCCACGCGAATCCCCTCTTCGGACACCCGCTTCACTTGCTGGGCCACGTTCGCTAGCTTAACGGGGTCAACGACGCGTCTGCTTTCGCCAATAAAGGCCTCACCACTGAGCTTAAGCAAAACGCATCGATATTTTGACACTCCTCCGGCCCCTCAGTTGCCCAACTCGAATCTGGCGAACCTCCTGACTTTGATGT
Source organism: Chloroflexota bacterium (assembly GCA_016190665.1). GTDB lineage: Bacteria > Chloroflexota > Dehalococcoidia > JACPQD01 > JACPQD01 > JACPQD01. The sequence continues at coordinate 24,319 of JACPQD010000086.1, read as the reverse complement.
TCTCGCCTGTGGAGGCTATGGCCGATTTTATGAGGTCCTGCACGGTCATACTGGGGTCCTTGATGAAGGGCTGCGCCAACAGGCACATTTCAGCGGGGTCGCCCTCCGCCGGCATTTCATCGGCAGAGACGCAGCAGGGAGCGGTAGCCGCCACTTGCATGGCCAAGCTGTGAGCGAGCTCTTTGAACTGGTCGGTGCGAGCCACGAAGTCAGTCTCGCAGTTGACCTCCACCAGGGCGCCTATGCGTCCCCCGGCGTGGATGTAACACTCCACGAGACCCTGGCTGGCGACGCGGCCGGCTTTCTTCTCAGCCCGGGCGAGGCCGCGCTGCTTAAGAATCTCTATTGCTTTATCAACGTTCCCCTGGGCTTCCTCTAGGGCGCCCTTGCATTCCATAACGCCGGCCCCGGTCTTCTCCCGGAGGCCCTTGACATCGGCTGCGGTGACTGGCAAGCTAGCCTACCTCCTGCTTTTCGTCTTCGGAGACTTCGTCTACTGCGACCCTGGCCTCGGACCCTTCCATGACTTCCTCACCGCCGTAGACGCCCTGAGGGTAGACGGCTTCGCCCTCGCCCGCCTCCGCCTCGGCCAGCCTCGTCTCCCTTTCCGCGAGGCCCTCCAGCACAGTGTCGGCCACTTTGGCGCACAGGAGCCGGATGGCCCGAATGGCGTCGTCGTTGGCTGGAATCGGGTAATCGATCCCCGTGGGGTCGCAGTTGGTATCAACTATCGCCACCACAGGGATGGCGAGGCGTTGCGCTTCAGATAGGGCGATGCTCTCTTTGGTTGGGTCGACGATGAAGAGGGCGCCGGGCAGCTTGGTCATCTCCTTGATGCCGCCCATGAGCCGGTTCATGCGGGCAAGCTCTTCCTCGATTTTGAGGACTTCCTTCTTCTGAAGGACCTGGAACTCACCCTTGGCCTTCCGGTCCTCCATGCGCACCAGGTAGTCGATGCGCGCCTGAATGGTGGTGAAATTTGTGAGGGTGCCGCCCAGCCAGCGCTGATTAACATAGGGCATGTGGCAGCGCTTTGCCTCCTGCTCCACCGCCTCCTGGGCCTGTTTCTTGGTGCCCACGAGAAGAATCTCCGATCCTTCGGCCACCGACTCACGGATGAAGTCGAGGGCTTCTCGCAGCTTGACCACCGTCTGCTGGAGATCGATGATATGAATGCCATTCCGTTCCGTGAAGATGTAGCTCTTCATCTTCGGGTGCCACCGGCGGGTCTGATGGCCGAAATGCACGCCCGCCTCCAGCAGGAGCTTCATGGAGACCACAGTTGTCAAATTTCTCTCCTCGTTTTTTGGGCCTCCGTGGAGGCCCGTGGATTCAAAGACAGCCGACGTTTTGTCGACTGGTTATCGGCGCGAAGAAACGGTCGTGGGCACAGAGCAAAAATTAAACCGGCCTATGCCGGATGTACCAAAAAATAAGTATATCATAATGGCAAGGAGCGGGCAACACGCCGACGAAGCTATCAGCCTTCAGCTTTCAGCAATTAGACCACCCCCAGCACCCGTTGTCCGCTGGCGCTAGCGGCCCGCGTTCAGCAAGCTGATCGCTGTGAGCTGATTGCTGATGGCTAGTATTTCGACGCCCCTATCTCCTCCATCTTGCCGGTGACGGCGTAAACTACACGCTCGCAGATATTGGTCACTCGGTCGGCGATGCGCTCCAGATTGTGTCCCACCCAGATGAGGTAGGTGGCCCGCTCGATGGTCTTTGGGTCCTGGATCATGAAGGCCAGGAGCTCCTGGTACACCTGGTCCCAGAGGTGGTCGATCTCGTCGTCTTCGGCGCAGATCAGACGGGCTGCCTCGGCGTCCCGGGTGATGAAAGCGTCCAGGCTGCGGGCGAGCATGTCAGTGGCCTTCTGAGACATGCGCGGGATATCGATCAGCGGCTTAAGAAGCGGCTGTTCGCCCATCATCAAGTTGATGCGGCCAATCCCCTCGGCGTGGTCAGCCATACGCTCCAGCTCGGTGATGATATTCAGGACGGCGATGACGATCCTCAGGTCGCTGGCCACCGGCTGCTGCGTGACGATGATGCTGAGGCACTTCTCCTCGATTTCGAAGCGCTTCGCGTCTACCTTCGCGTCATCCTTGACGATCTGCTTCGATGCTTCGATATTCCTCGTCCTCAGGGCGTCGACCGAACCGGTGATGGTCTGTTGCACCGTGCCGCCAAGATCCATGACGTTCTCTTGCAGTTCTCTAAGGTAATTATCTAAGGCGCCCCGCATTTTACTGCCTACCTTCCTGGTTCGAGGGCACAGCAGGCTATGCCCCTACGCCCCTACCCGAATCTGCCCGTTATGTAGTCAGACGTCCTCTGGTCCCGAGGGCTGGCGAAGATATCTGTGGCCGTGCCCTGCTCCACCATTTCGCCCATCAGGAGAAACCCCACGTGATCAGCTATCCTGGCCGCCTGCTGAACGTTATGGGGAACTATAACAATTGTGTAAGAGTCTTTCAACTCCTTCAGCGATTGTTCGATCTTCAAGGTGGAGATCGGGTCCAGGCCCGAACAAGGCTGGTCAAGCAGAAGCACCTCCGGCTCCAGGGCCAGCATCCGGGCAATGCACAGCCGCTGTTGCTGGCCACCGGAAAGCCCTCGAGCCGGGGCGCGCAACCTGTCCTTGACCTCCTCCCAGAGGGCCGCGCCCCGAAGCGCCCGCTCCACCGTCTCGTCCAGCTTGCCGCCCTTGGGGCGGAGGCGCGGGCCATAGGCTACGTTATCGAAGATGGACATGGGCAGCGCGACAGGCAGGTCGAAGACCATGCCCACGCGCCTTCTAAGGTCCTCCACGTCAACCCTGTCGGAGTAGATATCGGCCCCATCCAGAAGCACCTGACCGGATACTCTCGTCCCGGTCACGAGGTCGCCCAACCGGTTGAGGGCGCGCAGGAGCGTGGTCTTGCCGCTGCGCGCCGGCCCCAGGAGGGCGTAGATCTCGTTCTCCTCGATGGCCAGCGATACCTTTTTGAGCGCCTGGACGCTTCCGTAGGATATCGACAACTCAGAGATAGCGATCTTAGGCATGTTGTCTCTATTTCCCGTTCCTGCTTCTCGCTCCGATTCGCTTGCGCCCCGATTCGCTTGCGCTCTTCGGGGTCTTCGACTTCCCGCTTCTCGCCTCTTGCTTCTAGTCGCTATTTCCCCGCCGCCATCCGCCGCACCAGCCAGTTGGCCGCCACGTTGATGGCCAGGACAGCGATGATAAGCACCGCTGCGGTGCCGTAGGCGTTCTCCACGGAGATAGCCTCCCGCGCCAGGACGTAGAAATGCACCGCCATCGTTCTCGCGGGCGAGAAGATGGTTGTAGGTATGCGCAGGGATGACCCGGCGGTAAGAATCACCGCCGCCGTCTCCCCAACACTCCGACCTATTCCCAGGATAACCCCAGTTGCGATCCCCGGCAGCGCGGCGGGGAGCACGACGCGCGTTATCGTCTGCCACTGCGTCCCGCCCAGCGTGTAGCTTACCTCGCGGTAGGCCAGGGGCACGGCGCGCAGCGCTTCCTCCGTGGTGCGGATTATGGTGGGCAGAATCATCACTGCCAGGGTCAGGCCGCCGGACAGGATCGACCAGCCCAGCCCGAGGTAGAGGACAAAGAAGACGAAGCCGAAGAGGCCGTAAATGATCGAGGGAATGCCCGCGAGGCATTCAGCGCCGAACCGGATTATCCTGGTTATCCTGCCCTCCTTCGTGTATTCCACCAGATAGATGGCCGCGCCCACTCCCAGGGGCGTCGCCACCACGATGGCCACAATCGTGAGGGCGATAGTCCCGACTATCGTCGGGAAGATGCCGCCAGACCGGCCCATGTTGTGCGGCGCGCCGGACAGGAACTCCAGGCTGATGATGGGAAGCCCCTCCTTCAGGATATGAAAGAGGATGAGCATGAGGATGAGGATGGTGGATACGGCCGCCATCCATATGACAGCCTGCGCCATCCGCTGAATTGCGTCGCGACCCAGACGCATCCCTATCTCCTTTGCGAAACCATGCGAGCCATGGATGTGAGCGCCATGATCAGGGCGAAGAGGACGACGCCCGTGGCGAAGAGGGCCTGCCGATGCTCGCCGGCGGCGTAGCCCATCTCGATGCCGATGTTGGTGGTCAGCGTCCGCGCCGGGTCCAGAATCGAGGTGGGGATATCAACCGAGTTGCCCAGGATCATGATGACCGCCATAGTCTCGCCCAGGGCGCGCCCCATACCCAGGATGATGCTGGCGACGATGCCAGAGCGCGCCGCAGGCAGGAGCACGCGCCAGATGGTCTGCCAGTGGTTAGCTCCCAGGGCCAGGGCGCCCTCCTTATAGGTCCCGGGCAGGGCACGAAGGGAGTCCTCCGAGATGCTAACGACAGTGGGCAGGATCATAATGGCCAGTATTATGGAGCCCGCCAGGATGCTGAGTCCCGGCCCGCCGAGGTAGTTCCTGATAAGGGGAACAATGACCACGAGGCCCCAGAAGCCGTAGACCACGGAGGGAATGCCGGCCAGCACCTGGATGGCCGGCCGGACGATGGCGCTGAATTTCTCCGGGGCGAACTCCACCAGGAATATGGTGCAGCAAATCGCCAGGGGGCCGCCCAGAAAAAGGGCCCCCAGGGTAACACCCACCGACCCCGCTATCATGGGCAGGATGCCGAAGTGGCCGCGGGTGGGCGCCCATTCCAGCCCAAAGACGAAGTCTACAAAGCCCACCCTGGATATGATGGGCAGACCCTCGGCGACGATGAAAAGGGTAATCAAAGCAAGCGCGGAAATGGAGAACAGGGCTACGATGAGGAGGCCCAGCCTTATCAGTCTTTCCTTAAGTGCCAGCACCTAACCGCCCTTTGCCGCCTTCTGGGGCAGAAGCCCCTCAGACGCCAGAATCGACTGCCCCTGCGGCCCGACAACGAAGTCGATGAAGTCCTTGACCTCCCCTTCCGGCTCCTTCCTGGTGACGAAAAGGAAGGGTCTCAGCAGGGCGTAGCTGCCGGCGGCCACGCTCTCCTCGCCGGCCACCACCCCGTCGATGCCAACGGCCTTTACGGTTTTGTCGATGAGGCCCAAGGAGATATAGCCGACGCTGCGCGCGTCCTGGGCGACCAGTTGCCGGACGGCGCCGCTGGCGTCCTGCACCAGGGCTTTGGGGCTGATAAAGTCCTTCTTCATCACCAACTCCTCGAAAGCGCCCCGCGTGCCGGAGCCCTCCTCCCGCGTCACGATGTGGATGGCCCCTTTGTACGGGCCGATCTCCGACCAGTCCTTGACCCGGCCCGAAAAGATCCCCCGCACCTGGTCCAGGCTGAGGTTCTCAGTGGGGTTATTCGGATGGACGATGATTGCCAGGGCATCGAGAGCGATGGGGATAGCGTAGAGCTGCTTCTCCTCGCCCTTAAGGGCGCGAGAGGACATGCCGATGGCGGCCGCCCCGGCTATAGCGGCCTGGATGCCGGCGCTGGAGCCGCCGGCCTGGACGTTGATCTTGGCCTCCGGGTGGAGCGCCATATAGTCCTCGGCGAGAAGCTCAACGAAGGTGTGCATCGAGTTCGAGCCGGCCACGGTCATCTCAGCGCTCTTCGAGGAGGCGCAGGATGGGCCGACCAGCAGCAGGAGCGCCGCCAGCGTAAGCACCACTTTGCCCGGCGCCCGAGACCCTACCGTAGGGGCACGGTGCACCGTGCCCCTACGGGTCCCTCCCGCTTCGCGCTCCAAATTCACCGTATCTCCCATTGACCCTTCGGACTTCTCGGACTCTTCAGACGCGTCGGACCCGTCAGCTTCCCGCTCCGTACTTCCTGCTCCCCGCTCCGTGCTTCATGCTTCGCGTCTACCCGTATCTCCCCGTCACGTAGTCCTCGGTCCTCTTATCGTGGGGGTTGCTGAACATTTGCGTCGTGGGGCCGAATTCCACGATCTCCCCCAGCAGCATCATGCCCGCGTAGTCGGAGGCGCGGGCCGCCTGCTGCATGTTGTGGGTGACGATGACGATGGTGTAATTCACCTTCAACTCCTGCATCAGGTCCTCGATGCGGGCAGTGGCTATGGGGTCCAGCGCCGAGCAGGGCTCGTCCATGAGGATTACCTCCGGCCTGGTGGCCAGGGCGCGGGCGATGCACAGGCGCTGCTGCTGGTCCAACACCAGCTCTGTGGCCGAGTGGTGGAGCTTGTCCTTGACCTCCTCCCACAAGCCCGCCCCGCGCAGGCTGCTCTCCACGAGATCCTCCATCTCCTTGCGACGTGTTTCCAGGCCGAGCACCCTCGGGCCGAAGGCGATGTTATCGAAGATGGACTGGGGGAAGGGATTAGGTCGTTGGAAGACCATGCCCACGCGGCGGCGCAGCTCGGCGACATCGATTCGAGGAGAACAGACATCCTCGCCGTCCAGCAGCACCTGGCCCTGGCAGCGACAGGCAGGGATGAGGTCGTTCATCCGGTTGAGGGTGCGCAGGAAGGTGGACTTGCCGCAGCCGGAAGGGCCGATGAGGGCGGTGATACAGTTCTGGAGGATATCCAGGTCGATGGCTTTCAGCACCTGATGGTCGCCGTAATAAAGGTCGACCTTGCGCGCCTGCATCTTGACCTTGTGGACATCCATGCAGCCTTACCGTTCCATCTCTCTACTCACTGTTTTCACTGGAGATTCTACCATGCGGGAGAGGGCAGGGGCAAATGGGGGGCGGGGGCCAGTAACCGTCTCTCCAAGGGGCTTGACATGGGCCGGCAGAAGTGGCAGCATTGCAGCGCCGGCGCTGGCATACGTTGTGTTGGACCACAGGGAGGCCATCGCTGGAAGGAGGAGGCCATGACTTCTGAGCAAATCATCCAGGCACTCATTAGCGCCGGCATCGGTTTCATCGTGCCTGCTGCGCTGAAGCAGTTCTGGCCGGAGGCCGAGGCGGAGGATTCACTGCCCTGGCTCAAGTGGTGCATCGCTGGCTTCGTTGGCGGCGCACTGGGAGGGCTCGCCAGCGTCTTCATGGGCGTGGCGGGCATGGGTGCAGCGGGAATCGGCAACTGGGGCGGCTTCGGTGTCGCCGTAGGCATCCTTCAATGGTTTGCCCTTCGCGGCTACCGGACGGTGGGGACGTGGTTTGTCTTTGCCAGCATGATTGGCTGGATGCTATATACAGTGGGTGGTGGTGCGTGGGGGTGGATCGTCTCAGGCGCTGCGGTGGGCATGTTGCAGTACCTGGGGTTAACCAAATGGAAAGGCGCGGGATGGTGGATAGTGGCCAACCTCATCGCGTGGCCTATCGCCGGTCCGGCCGGCGTTGCCGTGGGGACGCCGATGTCGAAGTCAAATCCTGCGCTCGCCTGGGTGGTTGGCTGGGGCGTCGTTGGCCTGGTAGGTGCCATCCTCCTCCTCCTGCCGCTCTCGCGCTTGGCGAAGAAGTAGCCGAGTCCCTGCCACGCCTGCAAAACATCCCGTAGCTGCGCCCCGGCCAGCGACGCGAAATCCGGGAAAACCGCGACGAACGGGCCGTACCTCCCCCCCAGCGCCGTCCCCATCTGCCGCAGCATGAGCTCCGAGACCAGGATGCAGTACGGATCGCGGGTCTGCCTCCAGGGGAAGACCCGGCCGTTCTGGTGGTAATAGTCGCAGATTGTGCGCTGGAAGGCGGCGATGCCCGGGGGCGTGAGTGGCTCTTTCCGAGGTCTCTAGGCCGGGCGGGGCCCGACCCAATGTTCAGCAATGAACCGGGCTTGACTGAAAGCGCTGGAAGGCAGCAGGAGCCCCCATCCCTGTCTTTCCGAGCGCGCGGTTGAAATAGTGCCAATAGGGACAAACTTTCTCGCGCGAGGAATCCGACACAGCTTGGCCGGCACCTCCCGGTTCATCGAAAGCGTTTCAGGTAATTGTACGGGTGGGGAGAGGGGAGGCGCAAGGGATTGGCCCGGCCCCCTGCGTACCTTGATGCCTCTTTTTTGATATGCTAAAATCCGCATAATGCTCGCTGATTTCCTCGCCCGCGAAGGGGGTGAATAACATGATTGAGACGAACCGCAATGCAACCAACGAAGGACAAGAAAGCTATCAACGATGGCGTAACGAGTTAGCGGCCTCGCCCGGATACCAGGAACTCTACGAGGAGGAAGCAGCCAAGAAGGAGCTCTGGCTCCAACTGGTGGAGGCCAGGCAGGCAGCAGGATTGACCCAGGCTGAAGTGGCCAAGAGGCTCAGCATCAGCCAGTCCCAGGTTTCCCGCATCGAGAAGCGGGGGTATGACGCCTACACGCTCAATTCACTGCGCAAATACGTTAAGGCCCTGGGGGACAGCTTCCGCCTGGAAGTCAAGGTTGTCTACCTTCATTCTGCCGCGTGAGGCTCCGATGGGTCTAGTCCCGAGACATTTCGTGGTTGATATCCCCTCCGTCCCCATCGGGGCCATCCTCACGCGAAGCCGCGAGACGCAAAGGGTTTTCTTACGCCCGTGTCTATGCGGAGCCGCCGGTTTCGTGTCTTTTGCGGTTGATGTCCCCCCCGGTCCCCATCGGGGCCGTGTCACGCGAAGCCGCGATGAACGGGCCGTGTGCTGCAGTATGAGCTCCGATACCAGGATGGGCGTAGGGGCCGCGGGCCTCTCGCCAGGGGAACACGCGGCCGTTCTGGTGGTAATAGTCGCAGATTGTGTGCTGGAAGGCGGCGGTGTCCGGGGGCATGAGCGTCTTCTTCAGAGGAGCGTTTCAGGTAATTGTACGTGGGGGAGGGGGGAAGGAAGGCCGACTCCAACCCAATTGTCGGGCAACTCGCGTGTTGTTTTGCAGCGTAGTTGCTGATATAATGCGGGCCAAATAGGGTGTGCGGCGTGGGCCTACCCGGGGCTCGCGAAGCTTTTAGAAAGCGCAATGACCGAAGATGCGTATTAAGGGAGTCGATTTGCCCGAATCTCTGCTCGCGGCCGGGAGAGACGGGAGCCTGGCCGTTTTTGCTGGCGCAGGGGTGTCAGCGGCACCACCCAGTAGTCTACCAGACTTCACCAGACTCGCCAAGGAGATAGCCGCTGGCACGTTAACACGGACAAGGGGCGAACCGATCGACCGCTTTTTGGGGCGCTTGCACAAGCACGGAGTGAGAGTCCACCTTCGATGCGCAGAGATCCTGAGTGCTCGCGGCTCGAAACACAATTCACTCCACGTTAGTCTCTTGTCACTTTTCCCCAGCGCTGAAACGGTTCGCGTGATAACGACGAACTTTGACAAACACTTTGCCGCGGCCGCGGCTCAGCTGTTTGGGGAACCGTGTCAGCTTTTCTGTGCGCCGGCACTCCCACTAGGCCACGAGTTTGCCGGCATCGTTCATTTACACGGGGCAGTTGACAACTGCAGGAGTCTCGTGCTGACAGACGAGGACTTCGGACGGGCCTACCTAACGGAAGGCTGGGCTACGCGTTTCTTACAAGGCGTATTCGCGAGATACACGGTCCTCTTTGTCGGCTACAGCCACGGCGACCCAGTCATGCACTACCTGGCGAGAGGCTTGACGCCGGGTTCGCAGAAGCCGCGGTTTGCGTTCACGCCTGAGGGAACCCATAAGCCCTGGGAGTTTCTCGGCATAACGCCGATCACATATCAACTCAAGAAAGGCCGGAAGAAGCATGCGCGGCTGGACGAGTCGATCGGCGCCTGGGTGGAGCTTCGCAAGAGGGGGACGCTGGACCATGAGCATTGTATTCACAGCTTGGTGACCAAGCCTCCACCTCTGGATGACGAGTCTGCTGATTACTTGGAGAGGGCGCTGAAAGACCTGCCAAGCGCCACTTTCTTTACTAGATATGCTAGGGGGCCTGAGTGGCTCCAATGGGCGGAGACAAGACATGCGTTTGATGCACTCTTCCAGCCGAGTGACCGGCCTGACGAAATTGCACAGGTGATCTCCCAGTGGTTTGTCGACTGCTACGTCTTCGAGTACCCGGATCAAGCTTTGGCGCTGGTTTGCCGCCACCCGCAACAACTAAATCCTGCTTTGTGGACGGCCATCGCCCGCAGGCTCGCCAGCCATTCATCCACGCAGCCTGAGCCAGCGCCAGAAGTCCTCGCCAGATGGTTTGCGGTCTTGGTGGTGTCGCCAAAACCTAGGTTTCGACAAGACTGGCTGGAGTGGGCACTGGGAGATTGTAATCCTGCGCAAAACGGCGTCATAGCGCTGCTACTCTTTGAGCATCTGACGAGACCACATCTGGATTTGAAGGTAGGGCCGCGCTTCTCACGAGAAGGCGCTGTCACAGGAGAGAGCATCGATGCTGAACTTGCGCTTGAAGGAGACCCCTACTGGTTAACGAAGTCATGGGACGAAGTCTTTCGTCCCAACCTAGCAGCCTTTGCAGAGCGTCTAGAGGCGGTGGTCAGGTGTCATCTTCAGCAAGCCCACATGTTGCTGCGGTCTGTGGGCAGAGCCAATGGCCTCGCTGATCCGACCAGCATGTGGCGGTCTGCCATCGAGCTACACGAGCAAGACCAGCACCGAACCCCAATTGACGTGCTTGTAGACGCAGCCCGCGATGTCCTCGAATGGTTCGTGACGCAGAGGCCCGACCGCGGCCGAGCAGTGATCGAAGCGTGGGGCGATGCTGAGGCACCACTGTTGAGGCGGCTCGCCGTTCATGGAATCACTGAAGACGCAAATCTGACTCCAGACGAAAAAATCGCGTGGGTGGTGCGGCGAGGATGGTTGTATGCCACTGGCTTGAAGCACGAGGTTTTCCGACTGGTGAAGGTCGCCTACCCCAACGCCTCTGAGCATTCCCGTTCCACATTTCTGGCGGAAGTGGAATCGGGACCTGCGCGACCTGCCGCAGATGGGCCTGACGAGGGTAGGCGTCAATATGTGGTCTACAATCTGCTCTTTTGGATTCATCGGGCGGCGCCTGACTGCCCCCTCGCGAGTACACGGTTTGGCGCCATGCAAGACGCTCATCCGGAGTTCGCTCCGCGGGAGAGCCCAGACCTCGATGCTAAGATGCAATTCTTCTGGGGTGTACGAAGCCCGGTGTCTGTCGACGAGCTTCTGGCGTGCGATCTTGCCGAGAAGGTGGATTGGCTCCTTACCTACCAAGGGGAGACATTCATGGGGCCCGACCGCGAGGGACTTCTCGTAACTGTAACAAAGGCAGTCTCAACGAAATGTGAGTGGGGTTGGGAGTTGGCGTTAACCTTGCAGAAAGCGAAAGCCTGGGCAACGGATCTGTGGGCTGCGATCCTGAGGGGCTGGGGGGAAGGTTGTCTGGCTGGCGAACAATGGTCAGAGATCCTCACTCTGCTTCAGTTTTCTACTCTGCCTGACGGTCCAGACAAGAGAATTGCAGAAGTCCCGGAGGTTCTGCCCCCGTTTCCGATCGGCCGTGAATTGCGCTGCTTCGTTGGTCCAATGTGCGACCTGCTGAAGGACGGGATCAGCAAACGCGAGTGCGCGATCCCCTCTCAGCTTATTCCACTCGCGGAAACCGTTTCCGAGCAATTGTGGCAGGAAGTTGCCGAGGCGAGTAACGAAGAGGTCACGGGCGAGGATTGGTTGCAGATTGCGATCAATAACCCCAGCGGGATACTGGTCGAATTCTGGCTCCACGCGCTATCAAGGGTCAGAGCGGAGGCCGCAATCGACTGGAATGGGATCCCTGAGGCATACAAGGACCGGTTCGAGAAGGTCATACAGGGACCATCTCAGGCCGCGGAACTTGGAAGAGTCATCTTGGCCAGCCAAGTGCACTTTCTGTATACTCTCGATGCCAGTTGGGTAAGGAGCAGCGTCCTGCCGTTGCTGGATTGGTCCGTGTACCCCGGACGCGCGGCACAGTGCTGGAACGGTTTTCTTACCTGGGGACAATGGAGTGAGGATCTGCTGCCGGACCTAATACCCCTCTACCGGAAAACCTTCGCCCATGTGGCGGATCTTGGCGATATGCGCCACCGGTTAAGCGAGCACCTCGCGAACATAGCGGTGTTCGGTTCTAGCCATCCTCTTCACGAGGATTGGCTCAAGAGCTTCTTGCTGGAAGTTGAGCCAGAAGACCGCATACGCTGGGCTTCTCAGCTTGGATTTGCGTTACGTTCGCTGGATGACGGCTCGGCGCAACATCTCTGGAATCGATGGCTGGCTAAATACTGGAACCAGCGAATCACGGGGGTCCCCCTGCCGTTGGCGCCAGATGAAGCAGAAGAGATGATCGAATGGTCGGTCAATTTGGAACCGGTATTCGCGGAGGTTGTCGAACGTATCTGCCGCAGCCCCGCTCCTATCCTGAGGGAGAGTTCTCACCGCCTGTTTAGGCAACTCGACAAGAAGGATTACGCTGTAAAATACCCAGCGGCACTGACCCGGCTCCTGCGGCACCTTCTTCCATTGGCAAGGCAGCCGTTTTGGGGATGCCCGGCGGTTGAGCAGATGGTGAGGAAGCTGGCTAACTCGATGGTCCCTCGCCAGGAGCTACGCCAGATATGCGATGAAATGGCCCGGTTGGGCTGCGCTAATGCGGCGGATGTCGATCAGTCTCTCAGTTGACGAGCGGCGGATAGTCGATTTTCTTTCCCCCTCTTGCCCCTCCCCCCAAGAACGTACTACGTTACAAAGCATGTCAGAACAACGACGCCTCCACGAGACCTGTGGCCTTCCCCACTGGAGCCACGCCGACCACCTCTGCATCCTCCATTCCGCCCATCGGCTCCTCTATTCACATGGATGCACAGGATAGACAGATAAGATTTGATGATTTCTATCCTGTTCACCCTGGACTCCGATCCAGGGTTCATCCTGTTTATCCATGTTTCTTCCCGGTTGGGTAGCTCCCTCATTCACATGGATGTACAGGATAGACAGGATAGACAGGATGAGACCTGATTGATTTAAAATCCTGAATATCCTGTTTATCCCTGTTTGATTTCCAGCGACTAGTATATTACTTGACAGGATATACCAGTAGGGTTAGAATAGAGGCACTATGGCAAAGATAGAGGTAGAAGCCTTCAAATGTGAGCGGTGCGGCCACGTCTGGACGCCACGCGGCAAAGGCGCGGAACCAAGGGTTTGCCCGAAGTGCAAGAGCCCTTATTGGAATGTGCCCCGGAGAAGCCTGACCTATTCAACGACCGCCAAGAGGACCCGTCCTCTGGCCGTTCGGGAGACCGGCCTCGTCGAGAAGGCGCCCGTCCGTCGAGAGGACAAATGCTTGGACATTCCGGGGCCGAAGCCGGGCTGGGAACACGACGACTCCTTCTGGCATCCCAAAACCTTCGAGGAGTTGGCGAAAGAGCAGGGCATCCTTGCACCCCAGAAATGGGAGGATCTGACCGGCGGCTGGCCGGAAGGGGCCGATTTCGAAGAGTTCATGGAGGCCATCAGACGTGCCCGGAGCGGAGATTAACCCAAAGGGCCTCCCTGAGCTCATCCTGGTTGACACCAACGTCTTCTCTTACTTCTTTCGCGGCAGCCCTGAAGCCGACCTGTTTCGCTCCTATTTCGGCAGTCGGGTGGCCGCGCTCTCTTTCATGAGTGTCGCCGAGCTGTACTATGGCGCCTTTCACGCCCGCTGGGGCGCGTCACGTGTCGAGCACCTCGAGACACGAATTGGGGAGTACGTGATTCTTCCCTACGACGAGGGCCTCTGCCTTCGTTGGGGGCAGTTGAAGGCCGAGTGTGAAACCAACGGCTGTCCCCTGGACCACGCTGACCTGTGGATTGCCGCCTGCGCCCTCCATCACGGGTGCGCCCTGGCCACCAATAACGTTCAACATTTCCGAAATGTAGCGGGGCTGCAGATACTCGGGCCGGAGGACGGACTTCCTTGACTCCCTGTAACCGTATGCCGATTTGGGATTGACATGCGGCGAGGGGAGGACTAAACTTGCATCCAGGGGGGTTGTGGGGTACGATTTGCTCACCCAGGGAGCGAAGCTTATGCCGTTTCCAAAGTCAGACCGTGTAATCTACGGGAAAAACCCTCTGGCGGAAGTTATCTGCCAGCTGCGCTTTCCGACCATTTTGAAGATCGAAGAGGCCGTACCTGCCGATTTTCAAGAACGGATTCGGACGGAGTACCCTCTTTATGAGCTTCAGGAGCCCTCGATCGAGTTGCCCCAGCTTCCCAAGGAGCTATCCAGCATTGTGGAAAAGGTGATACCGAAGCCACATTTCCGCACCGGTCACAAGTTCTCGACATCGGACTCTAACCGGTTTGTTGCTATTTCCTCGGACTTCGTGGCTGTGGCCGACTCCCGGTACGAAAGATGGGAGACATTCCGAGCCGAAGTGCAGAGGGCCAAGATGGCTTTGGAGGAAACATACAAACCATCTTTTTACACTCGCATCGGTTTGCGGTACAGGAACATAATATCACGTAATTCCCTTGGGCTGGCGGGCAAGCGGTGGCAGGACTTGCTCAAGCCCCACGTTGTTGCAGAACTCGGCGATCCGAATATTGCCGATGCTATTGTCGCTACGCAGACACGGTCATCAATCAGGACGATGGAAGCACCCGGAGGACGAGTCACCCTGATCCACGGACTTCACAGGCCGTCGAGTACGGACGAGCAATGTTACGTAATTGATGCCGACTTCTATCTGGAGGGCAAGGAGGGCTTAGGTGAACCATTTGAGGTCCTTGATAAGTTCAATCGGCTTGCGGGCAACCTCTTCAGGTGGGCAATTGCGGATAGGCTTCACAGAGCCATGGATCCCAGGCCCATTTGACCTTTACGACCCTGGCGAGGCACCGACCACTTATGAGACCACCGTTATCTTCGGAATGGATGGGGACACGGCTCTGGAGCGGTTTCTTGGCTGTCTCATGATCCAGCGAATGCCGGATGCAGGTCTGCAAGAGGCGCTAACATCGCTGTACGCCATGCTTGAGTTCTACAGCGAGGCGCCTTTGCTCTTGAAGCAGCCCCAGCCAGAAAGAGTCCAGGGTGTCGTAGTGGGGGAGAGGAAGCGTCCTGATCTTGTGATCGCTGAGTAAGCCCAGCTGGAGACGTGGTTGTGCCGCTACGCTACGTAGCCTCTGATTCGGCACGGTTGAGGCAAGGCGAGATTATCGAAGACCTGGTCGAACTCGGCCCAGTAGCGTCGGATCATAGACGGCTGGAGGCGGACGAGCCTCGGGTGACCGCGCAATTTGAGAGGATCCGACATCCATACGTCATTGTAATCTCCCAAGATTGTGATCTGGAGTGGGACTACGGAGCGCGGGAGGGCTCGGCGCCAGAACACAAGCTACTGCGGCACGTGCTCTTTTGTGACCTCTTCCCGCCCGCCGAAGTTCGCCAACGCGGCAGCTTGACGTCGGGCCTGTTTGACCGTGTGAAGCAGAATCAAGATGAACGCTATCATCGATTCGACGGAGCGGCGGTAGGCGACGCCGGTGATTTCCTTCCAGAACTAGTGGCGGACTTCAAATCCGTGTTCTCCCTGCCGACGGAATTCGTTTATTCCTTGACTTCGACGGACGAGCTGGCTCGCAGAGGCTTTCTGCCGCCACCCTATCTGCAACATTTCACACACAGGCTACACAGTTATCTCTCTCGCGTCGCGCTTCCTGACTGAACCGCTCTGCGCACAGACCCGGCCCAAGAACTGACACACAACCTCCGCTCATCGGTCGTCAGCCTCAACAGACACCCTGAGCCTGAAGCCGCCGCCCAGCGCCTGGAGGTAGCGGCGCAGGGTGTTCAGCGTGTAGGCGACGTAGCCGCGCTCCGATTCGCTCACGCCCGATTCGTGTGTGCTCTTCGGGATCCCTGGCTCTTCGGAGTCTTCGACTTCTCGATGCGCGAGACCTGCGCCTGGGAGACGCCGAGGCGCCTGGCCACCTCGGCCTGGGTCAGCCCGGCGGCCTGGCGCGCCTCCACGAGTTGCAGCCAGAGGCCCTTTTTGGCGGCCTCCTCCTCGTAGATGCGGCGCAGAGTGTGGTCGGCCAGCATGCGCGTCCTGTCTTCGTCAAATAGCTTCCGGCCGTCAATTCGCGTGCATCCGTCCACGGTCTTACTCCGGCTCCATCCCGCCACCCCCGGCAGGGGACAAGCCCCTGCCCTACGGCTCAAGATTCATCGTTCATCATTTGGGGGCCATCCGTTTATCCGTTTCCAATCCGTTGACACCGGCCACGCCCCCCATTCATCACTCATCATTCATTATTGCTTTTTCGTGTCTTTCGTGTATTTCGTAGTCACCTACCGTTGCGTTCATCCCGCCGAAACCACCACCGCCATCCCCCCGAAGTAGCCCGAGGCGCGGAGGAAGGCCTCGTTGGAGTAGCGGGCACTGCCGCCGGTGCCGGGGTCATTCACGCTGACCCCGACAGCGTCGTAGCCCTTGACCGCCACAGCGTGCTCGTAGGGGACAAGGACCACGGGTTCGCCGCCAATCTGCACCGTCACCGGCGTCGACCAGGCGGTCCCGGCGGTGATCCAGGAGATGACCAGCTTGCCCTCGCTCAGGGCCGACTTCAGCATGTCCAGGGAAAAGTCGTAGTAGACGTCGGCTTTCAGGCCGTGGTTGGTAAGGACGTCGGCGATGGGCTCGGCGTAGACGCCGTAGTCGTTGATGCCGCCGAACCAGCCGTCGATGTTGCCGCGAAAACCCTTGTGGGGATTGGGGTCCCAGGGGAGCTCAGCGATGATCTGCCTCTCGGTCAGCGGCACGCGGAAGTAAGCAGCGATCATGGCCGCCGCCGATGACTCGCAGGACAGGGCGCGTTGCTGCATGAAGGCGGGGACGGGCAGGAGCACTTCGGCGGAGGCGCCTCCGAGAACGGTTTCCTGCTGCGTCGCTAGCTCCGGGACCAGCCCCGCCTCCTTGGCCAGCTCGCCCGCCAGCGCGCCCACGACGGCGCCGGGGCGCGGCATGCCGAGGACAGCCTCCACCCACAACTGCAGGACGCCGCGCTGGAAACGCTGGGTGATGAAGGGGCCGAAGGACTCGGGCCGCGACGACGGAAGGCCATAGAAATTCAGTGGGTCGGGATTATCGTAATAGGCCTGGCTGATCGCCGGATCGGTCAACCACGAGAGCCGCATGGCCTTGGCGCTTTCGAAATCCCCTCTTGAGCCATCGTCGCCGGTGAAGTGTCGCGGCACGCCCCTATCGAGGAGCCAGTCGTCCTTGCCCAGGTAGTAAAGCTCATCCATGACGTTGGCGAGCACGGCCCGGCCCAGCTCAGGCCGCCACTGTAAGATGGCCCTCTGCAGGGCCTGGTGCGCGAAGCCGCCCTTCTCGAAGGGACGCGACGTCGGGTAGCCGAGGGCCTCCACCTTTCCCAGCCGGTTGAACTCGGCCAGGAAGTTGACGCCGTCCTGATTGCGCAGGAAGAAGCCCGTTTGCGGGAAGAAGCGGGACACGGTGAAGGCGCCCGCCTCGGCCTGTGTGGGCGGAACGGACGCCAGGAGGGAAAGGATCAGGACTACGCCGATACGTCTAGTCAATCGAATTACCTCCGGGCGAGGGCGCGATGCCTCGCGCCCCTGGAGCGCCGCGCGGGGACTCCCTCTCCCGATACCCCTACATGTTACAACAGAGCGCGCTTCGCGAAAAGGCTCCAGCGTGGAGGTGGGTGGTTGACAGCGAGGAAAGGCTGAATTACTATTGGGCTATAGGGGAGGGCCTCCCCTTTCCCCTGCGCCCCAGATGCCGATTCCCTTCCCTTGGAGATGAGTTTGTGAGTACGAGAAGCGCTGT
Source organism: Chloroflexota bacterium (assembly GCA_016190665.1). GTDB lineage: Bacteria > Chloroflexota > Dehalococcoidia > JACPQD01 > JACPQD01 > JACPQD01. The sequence goes on along the minus strand of JACPQD010000086.1, from coordinate 6,653 downwards.
GTTCTCCGAGTTGCCACCCGAGAAGCTGAGAAGGATCTGCGACCCCAGCAGCCTGGGATTCATCACAACCTCGGAGCTCAAGCCCGTGCCGGCCATCATCGGACAGGCCCGCGCCCTCAAGGCTCTCCAGTTCGGACTGGGCATGAAGGAAAGCGGCTTCAACATTTACGTGGCGGGCATCCCCGGGACAGGTAGGACCACAGCGGTCAGGTCCTTTCTCGAGGAGACCGCCAAGGACAAAAAGGTGCCCCCCGACTGGTGCTACGTCAACAATTTTCGCGACAGCTACCGCCCTAAGGCTCTGAGATTGCCGGCGGGCAGGGGTAAGGAGCTCCAGTCCGACGTGAAGAACCTGGTGGAGGAGGCGCGGGAGTCCATACCCAGGGCCTTCGAAAGTGAGCAGTACACAGCGAAGCGGGAAGAGATCGGGGACGAGTTCAATAAGAAGCGCGAACGAATGTTCAGCGAGCTTGGGGAGAAGGTGCACACGGAGGGCTTTGCCGTTCAGGCCACTCCCATGGGTCTGATAATAATCGCTATCAAGCCGGATGGCACGCCGCTGAGCGATCAAGAATTCAGGGTCCTGAGCCCGGAAGCGCGCCAGGAACTGATAGGCAAGCGGGAGAGGCTTGAGATCGATTTGAGGGCCTTGTCGAAGCAGATCAGGCAGATGGAACACGAAGTGAACGAGCGGCTCAAGAACCTGGACCGGGAGGTGGCCCTCGCTTCCGTGGGACCCCCAACCGGGGACCTGATAGAGAAGTACAAGGACCATCCAGAGGTCGTCGCCTATCTCACCGAAGTGCAGAACGATATGGTGGACAACATCGCCCAGTTCCGGCCGGAGGCGGAAGCCCAGGCAACGCCCATACCTATCCCCTGGCTCAAGGAACTGGCCTTCAGGAAATATCAGGTCAATGTTATCGTCGATAATTCGGAGCTTAAGGGCGCGCCCGTTGTCATTGAATTCAACCCCACTTACAACAACCTCTTCGGCAGAATCGAGAAGGAGTCCCAGCTCGGCGCTTTCTTCACCGACTTCACCCTCATCCGAGGCGGAGCCATCCATTCGGCCAACGGCGGCTACCTGGTTATGCACGCTGATGACTTGCTGACCAACCTGTTCTCCTGGGACGGGTTGAAGCGGGCTCTGGGTGATCGCAAGATTGTGATCGAGGAGGCGGGCGAACGCCTTGGATTCATCGTGACTAAGAGCCTCATGCCGGACCCCATCCCTCTGGACGCCAAAGTCGTTGTGGTGGGCAACCCCTACCTGTACAGCATGCTCTATGCCTACGACGAAGACTTCAGAGAGCTCTTCAAGGTCAAGGCCGACTTCGATACACGGATGGACTGGAGCCCGGACGGCATGAAGTCCTATCTGGGCTCTCTGTGCCTCATCTGCGGTAAGGAGGGACTCAAGCACTTCGACGTGCACGCCACGGCCAAGATCATCGAATACAGCTCACGCCTCGCCGAGGACCAGGAGAAGCTGTCCACCAAGTTCTCCGAAATCGCCACCCTCATGAGGGAGGCCAGCTATCACGCCTCCGTGGGCAACGCCGATATCGTTACCTCCAGCCACGTTCAAAAGGCCATCGAGGAGAAGGTCTATCGTTCCAACCTCATCCAAGAACGGATAGAGGAAATGATCGACAATGGAACGATCTTGATCGACACCACGGGGGCGGAGGTGGGACAGGTCAACGGGCTGTCGGTCACCGGCTCCGGGGACTTCACCTTCGGCATACCCAGTCGAGTGACCGTGAGCGTCGGCCTGGGCCGCGAGGGGATCATCGATATCGAGCGGGAGGTGAAGCTAGGAGGCCCGATCCACAGCAAAGGCGTGATGATACTCAGCGGCTACCTGGCGGACAAGTACGCCCGAAACAAGCCCCTCACCCTATCGGCGCGCCTGGTCTTTGAGCAGAGCTACTCCGAGGTGGAAGGGGACAGCGCCTCCAGCACGGAGCTGTATGCCATACTGTCCGCCCTATCCGGCTACCCGGTAAGGCAGGGCCTCGCCGTGACGGGCTCCGTCAACCAGAGGGGCGAGGTCCAGGCCATCGGGGGCGTCAACGAGAAAATCGAGGGTTTCTTCAGCGTCTGCAAAGCTCGCGGCCTCACCGGCGACCAGGGCGTTGTTATCCCCGCGGCAAACGCGCGCAATCTGATGCTCAAGGAAGAGGTGGTGGCGGCTGTCCGGGAGGGCAAGTTCCACGTCTATCCGGTGAAGACGATCGACGAGGGCATAGAGATCCTCACCGGCGTCGGAGCCGGCGAGAGGCGCGAGGATGGCGCTTACGAAGAGGATAGCCTGAACGGGCGCGTCGACCTGTGCCTGCTGGAGAACGCCAGGGTGCTCCGGGACTTCCTCAAGGAAGAGGAGAAAATGCCCACTCCCTCCCCGGATGGACACGCCAAGGAACCGGTGAAGGTGGAAGACCCACCGCCGGATGAGGAGTAAGAAGGAGACCGAGTTCCCCCCCTTGATCCCCCCGTGGACGGGGGGACTAAGGGGGGGAACTCGGTCTGGCGTCGGACAGAAGAGATCCTGAGAGGAGGCAAACCAATGGCTTTGGACACCGAAAGGGCGCTGAAGAGCCCTACTCGATCCCTCGCCCGTATGGTGGTGAAAACTGAATTCGACCAGCTTCCGGCGCCAGTGGTCCACGAGGCAAAGCGGGCCATAATGGACTTTATCGGCGAGGCGCTGGGCGGCTGCACCACTGACATCGCCGAGATTTCCCTGGCCTACGTGCGGCGCCTGGGCGGCAAGCCGGAATGCACCCTCATCGGGTACCAGGACAGGACCTCTCCCCTGCTCGCCGCTTACGCCAACACACGCGTTGGCGACGCCCTGGACGCCACCGATTTCTTCATGAACTCGGGCCACATCGGCTGCCCGCTGGTCGCCTCCGCCCTGGCCATCTGTGAAGGTCAGAAGCGCTCCGGCAGGGACCTCCTGACCTCCGTAGTGGTGGGATTCGAAGTGGGCGCCCGAATCGCCCTCGCCACGACCCTGCTTCCCGCTTCCGCTCCCCGGGGGGCAGACCGCCATCAGCGGCTGGGCATAATGGAGTTCGCCGCCGCCGCGGCAGCGGCGAAAGGCTTGAACCTGGACGAGGAGCAAGTAGCCAATGCCTTTGGCATCACGGGAAGCAACGCCGCCATGCGCGCCGGGCGCTTTGGCGAGTATTTCCCGCTCCCCACGCTCAAGTATGCGGACACCGGCTGGGAGGCGGTAAACGGCGTCAACGGCGCACTGCTGGCCGAAATAGGACTCACCGCCCACCCGGAGATTCTGGACGGCGAGCGCGGCCTGTGGGCTATTCGGGGCACGGGGCACTGCGACTTCGATCTGATGACCAGGGATCTGGGCAAGAAGTGGTACTTACCGGGCAATAGCTACAAGCCCTGGCCCAGTTGCCGCTACACGCACCATCCGCTGACGGTGTTTCTGAAGCTCATCAGGGAGAACGAAATCAAGGCCGAGGACATAGACCGGGTGCTCATCCGCATTGAGAAGCGAGGCGCCGGTCCGCGCTTCGCCAGCAAAGACCCCGTCGGCGAGGTTAGCTGTGAGTTCAATCAGCCCCATGCCATGGCCATGGGCGCCTTCGGGATCGAGAGGGGTCCCCTCTGGTACGCCCCGGAGACAATGGAAGACCCGCGCATTGTCAGCTTCCGCCATAAGGTGGACGTAGAGCTGAGGACCGATTTCCCCGGCAGCGAGCTTTGGTCCAGCGAGGACTGGCTGCTCAAGATCCCCACCGCGGTCACCGTGACCGCCAAGGGCAAGACCTTCGAGGCGTGCGGCGAGTACGCCAAGGGCGACCCATGGACGCCGGATACCTTCCTGAACGACGACGACCTCAAGGCGAAGTTCAGAGACTTCGCCAAGTGGGGGAACATCGCCTCCACTAGCTGGCGGGACCGGCTGGAGGACATAATGAGCCTGGTGTGGCGCCTCGAAAGGGTCGACGACGTCTCCCAGTTAACCAGGCTTCTCGTTCGGTAGAGACCGCTGCGGTCTTCGATCGCTCGCTCCGTCGCATCCGGCTTCGTTCCGGCCTCCCTACCGTACTGCGTCAATAGAAAGTGTTACCAGACCGGGCTCCTTGACAACATGCCGTGCCAATGTTAAGATGCCGTCACGATTCGGATACCCCACACGTTTCATCGGCTGAGAAACGAGCAGGACATGGCTATCCAGCGTGAACCCTGGATCGGAGTCCAGGGTGAACAGGATTGAAATGATAAAAGCCCTATCCTGTGAATCCTGCCCATCCAGGTGAATAAAGGGCTCTGCAACGCGACGCCGCTTCAAGGGGAGGTTGGGCAATGCACAAAAGGACGTTATCTCCAGTCATCGGCTGTTTAATCGTCCTGGGCCTGGTGGCGAGCTGCGCTCCAGGGTCCTCGACGCCATCGGGGCCATCTTCAAAGCCGGCCGTTCAGCCTCCGGCGGCGGCCCCTGCCCCATCACCGGCTGCGTCGCCGCCGGCGCCCACGGCGAAGCCCGCCGCCGGACAGCCGAAATACGGAGGCATAGTGAACCGGGGCGCCCGGCATCCTATCCCTCATTTCGACGCCCATCAGGAGACCACCGCGGGCATCCAGTTCCCCTTCTCCTCCGTCTACAGCATCCTCGTCCAGAACCAGCCCGAGAACGAGGACAAGATAATCGGCGACCTGGCCAAGAGCTGGGATATCGGCTCCGACGGCCTGGTTTATACCTTCCGCCTCAACGAGGGGGTCAGGTTTCACAACGGCCGGCCCCTCACCGCTGAGGACGTCAAGTTCAATCTCGACAGGATAATCTTTCCCCCCAAAGGCGTGCTATCGCCGCGCAAAGAGCTCTATCAGGCGGTCACTAAGCTGGAGGCCCCGGACCCCTTGACCCTCAGAGTAACGTTGAAGAACCAGCAGGCATCCTTCCTTCAGCTCCTGGCCCTGGAGGAGAACTTCATCTTCGACCCGGACATAGTGAAGCAGAAAGGCGATATGAAGAGGGATGTCATGGGCACCGGCCCTTTCAAGCTCCAGGCCTATGTTCCGGGGGTCTCCCTCAAGGTAGTCAAAAACCAGGACTATTTCGTCAAGGGCCGGCCCTATCTTGACGGGATAACTACCTTTATCATCGTTGACGAGACGGCGCGTTTCGCTGCCCTGCGCACCCATCAAATCCACATGATGCCCCTTACGGCCGGCCCCACTGCGGCGCAGGCGGAAGAGCTCATGAAGAGAGAGCCGAGACTGGTGTCGCAAGCGAGAATGATGCCTAACACCACGGCGCTCACCTTCAATGCCCAGATCGAGCCGTGGAACGATATGCGGGTGAGGCAGGCCGTCAACCTGCTGATTGACCGGGAGGCGGCGGCTAAGGTGGTGCGAGCGGGCAGCTACAGCCCCGGCTACGGCTACACGCTCCCCGGGTCACCCTGGGCGCTGCCCGAGCAGGAAATGATGTCCCTGACAGGCTTCAGGAAGCCCAAGGACCAGGATGTCGTCGAAGCGAAGAGACTCCTTGCGGAGGCCGGGCACGCGCAGGGTTTCAAGACGGCGCTTATCACCAGCACAACCATCCAGGCCAAGGAAGCCGCCGAGTTCACCAAGGACCAACTGGCCAGGCTCGGGATCAACGCAGAAGTGCAGGTGCTGGAAGTGGCCGTGAACAAAGAGCGGCTGTACCGGGGGGCTTTTCAGGTAACGGTCACCGCGGACGGCAGCCCGCACTACGACCCCGACGTGCTCTTGGGGGAGTATTTCATTACGGGGAGCCCGAAGAACTACGGCGCCTGGAGTAACGCTAAGGTGGACGAGCTGTACCTGGCCCAGAGTCAGGCGCTCGACCCGGCTAAGCGCAAAGAGCTTATCTGGGAGATGCAGCGTATCATCCATCGTGAGGCGCCCAAGATCATCGTCACCTGGGCGAAGTACTGGGGGATCTGGTGGGAGGAGATGAAGGACTGGTACCCCCAGAGGACGGTGAAAGGCGGCCACAAGTTCCAGGATGTGTGGCTGGCCCGGTAGGGGCATAGCGGGCTATGCCCAACTCATGGGGGTGGGCGCCTGCCAGGCGCCCTGGGGTATAAGCGAGTCTGGACGGGCCGTGAACCGCCCCGGCTGGTCATTTTTCGTCATTGACAACAGCCAGGGTAGTGGCTACTATATGGGCATTGGCCGCAACGAAGGAGGGGATCGTCTATGGCTCTTTATCTCATGCTGACGACGCTAACCGACGAGGGAAGGAAGGCGATCGAAGAGGACCCCGACAGGCTCAAGGATATCAACAAGGAAGTAGAGTACATGGGGGCGAAGATCCTCTCCCAATATGCTCTCCTGGGCCAATACGATTTCGTTAACATCATCGAGGCGCCTGGGGACGCCGATGTGGCCAAATTCGCCATTCATCTGAGCGGCCGGGGCACCATGCAGACCATGACCCTGCCAGCGATACCGCTCGACGATCTGATAGGGATACTGAAGAAGAAGCGGAGCGTCTTCTAGGGTAGGGGCGCGGTGCACCGCAATGTTGTCTTATTAAAATTGAATCGCGCCTGACTGGATGTTTCCTCTCCCCTCCGCGGGAGAGGACTAAGGTGAGGGGGCTCTCCGGTTTCACCCTCACCCTACCCTCTCCCATCGAG
>JACPQD010000083.1 GCA_016190665.1 Chloroflexota bacterium | reverse complement strand
TGTTTCCAATGGCCATCGTTCTCTGTCCACTCCCTCAACACAGTTGGATTACCACCTCCCGGGTGTGAACATTCTACACTATTTCGGCCTGAATTACGCTCGTTCTACCTTCCAACATCAATTTCACTCACTGATTGGGGCTCAAGCCTCGGCGCAGCTTCGGCAGAGGGCCGAGAGGCAGCAGGGGCAAAGGGGCCTCTTGCGGCAGCGGTCCTTGCCATGGCTGACGAAGAGGGCGTGGAACTCGTTGAAGAGGCGCTCGTCCAGCGGCAGGTTGTCCATGAAGATCGCTTGGATGTCCGCGTACCCCACCGGTGTGAACCCAAGCCTGGCCACGACCCGCTTCGTGTACGCATCTACGACAAATATGGGCTTTTTCGCCGCATAAAGGATGATCGAGTCCGCCGTTTCCTCGCCTACGCCGTAGATGGCCAGCAGCCGCTCCCGCAGAGTCTCCGCGTCCGGAGCGAAAAGGCGTTCCAGATTCGCCTCGTAATTCTCGACAAACTCGGTGACGAAGGCCTTCAGCTTTCGCGCCTTGGCATTGTAGTAGCCCGAGGGCCGTATAAGGATGGCCAGCTCCGAGAGAGGCAGGCGATACAGGGCGTCGGCGGACAGGGCATCCGCCCGCTTGAGGTTGGCGATGGCCTTCTCCACGTTGGTCCAGGCCGTGGACTGCGTGAGGATGGCGCCCACCATGACCTCGAAGGGGTCGTCAGCGGGCCACCAGTGCTGCGGGCCATACTCCGCCGCCAGGCGGCCGTAGATTTCCATCAGTCTGCTGGCCAATTCCTTCGAGGGCTGGCTTCGTGACACGTCCACTGCCTCGTTGCCTCAATGCGCGTCGATGCGAAGAGTCTCCTCTACCATCAAGGAAGAGGGGATGTGCAGACTGACGTCATTGAGTGCTAATCGGACAGTATTGCAATGCACGTGCCCATTGGGGGGAGGCAGGGCCTCAGGGATAAGACTGGCTACATGAAATCTGTCGGGCGCTTTCCGGATGACCACCGTGTGTTTCAACCGATGCTCAGCTCTCTTGCGCTTTCCAGCCAGAGCTCGATGGCCTCAGCGATATTCTTCAAGGCTTCTTCCCTGGTCTCCCTGTAAGAATGGCAGCCCTTCAGGGATGGGGCATAGACGTGATACCCGCCTCCCTCCTCAGCTTCAAGAACGACTTCGAGATCGTAGATGGTGGCTGTCTTTGCCATTGTCTCCCCTCCGCAGTTCATTATATCACGGGGGCGGGTCACTATCTTAGCAGGAAAGGGGGAAAGGGCGACCCGGGCATTTGGCCTTGTCAATCGCATTGGGAGCATGATATCATATGTGATAGCATATGTTTGGGGAGTCGGGGATGGTCGCCAGGGAGAGGTTGCTGGCGAAAGCCAGGAACAGCCCGCAAAACATATCATTTGGAGAACTGGAGTCCTTGGCGGCCGCCTACGGACTGCCAGTGAGGCCGGGGAAGGGCAGCCATTATGTCCAGAGGTTGCCCGATGGCACAAAGAATACGATACCGCGGGAGGGTGACAAGGTGAAGAAGTGGTATGTTCAGACCGTCGTCGAGGCGATCGATGAATTCGGCCAGTAGCCGGGGGGAGGCGAACCAGTGGAAGAGACGATGACGGAGCAGGGAATCGCATACTACAGGCAGATGCCATATTCAGTTGTCCTGCATCAGGTCGAGGACGGCGGCCAGAAGTACTGGATGGCTGAAATCCCGGAACTCCCGGGCTGCCGGTCGCACGGTGCAACAGTGCAGCAAGCGGTTGCGAATATCGATGAGGCAAAGGAGGCATGGATAGCGGATGCCCTGGAGCAAGGGGAGCCCGTGCCGCTTCCGGCGGAACGCGAGAAACATAGCGGCAAGATACTACTGAGGGTGTCGCGCTCGCTGCACCGAGCCTTGACCGTCATGGCCGACTCAGAGGGGCTGAGCCTGAATCAACTCGTCGCCACGGCGCTTGCCAAAGAGGTGGGCCGGTTCGACGCTCTCAAGCGCGTGGAGCGCAAACTTGACGATCTGGTGACTCGAATTGCCGAGTTGGTTGAAAGCAAGCGGGTAGCGTAAACAAGACAAGGGTGAGTCATTTTCTTTGCTCAGCTTTCGAAAGAAGGAGAGGACAATGCTGAAACGAGTCCACCACATCGGGTACAGCGTGCACAACGTCGAGGAAGCGATCGCCGAGTTTGAGAGGCTCTTCGGCTCCAGGATCCTGACTCGCGCGACGACGAGCTACGGAAAGCCATTGGCCTTCGTGAGCCTGGCTGACACTCAGGTGGAGTTCCTGGAGACCAGCGCCGATCCCGGGATGCACCTCGACCATATCGCCTACGAGGTCGACGACGCGGCGGCCGAGGTAGCGACGCTGAAGGCGAAGGGCGCTGAGACGACGGAGGCGAATCCGAGCCTCGCCGGCTCGAGGTCCGCGAGGGTAACCGTGTTGGGCAGCGCCCTGCAGCTCTACCAGGCGCTCAAATAGCGGAGGGACGCGCTCCGTCGCGTCCGGCGTCGCGTCCGGTCGTCGGCCACGAGGGACCGTGGCCCTCTGCAGGGTGGCGGAGTCCTACTGGCCGAGAACCGGGCTCCAGTCGCCGTCAGACGTGAGAACGTCGCACGTCAACTGACGGCGACGAAGGTTCATGACCACCTCGAAACGGCGGATGATATCCCGGCCCATAATCGAGGGCAGCTCCTCTTGCCCTGCCGCGTAAGGCGCCACGTGCAGTCTCAGGCGAAAAGCCGGCGTATTGCCGTTCTCATCCGGTAGGCCGATCACCGCTTCAAGGACAGCATCCAGTTGGTTTGAACCGCACCCACTGACGGGCTCATTGAATCGAAGCCTGGCGTAGTCGAGGCCCAGCTTTCTGCCGTCACGCGGGCTCAGGGTGGTGACGTCGGAGCCGGTGTCGAAGAGGAAATCAACTTGGGCCTCCTTCTTGAACCGGGGAACAAGAAGGAAGCACTGAATGTAGGGTCGCTCTTCAGGGTCGAACCAGCCTTTGACCGTCAATCTAGAGAACCAGCGTAACCTTCTTCTTGTTCAGAAAATGCGTGAACACCCAGGCACGCGGCAGCCCCCTGGCGTCGATCAAGGTCAGCAACTCATCGAGGCTCGCCGCGAAGCCGACCACCTCCCCTTGAAAGAAGGCTGCCCATTGGTCCGGATGCTCCTTGACCAGCTTCGGCTTCAACGCGAAGAAAGCCTCACGGTCCTTGCGGGACTGGTCCATGAGCTTGCGGACCTCTTCAGCCGTCCCTAGACTGCGCATCAAGCGGCGTGCCTTCTCGGAAATGACCATCGAAGTCCTCCTGTCTTCCAACATTATACTATGATGGCTTGCCAAAGCCCAGCGCCCCAGCCTCGACGTGACCGCTTCCCTTTCCGGAATGCGGATGTGGAGCTCGCTTGGGCTTTCCAGCGACAGCGATACCTCGAACGGTCCTTGTTTGACCTGAAGTTGGCATTGGGCTATGCTTCGAAAAGAATGGCAAAATATGTTTTACAAATTCGCCCTCTCGAAGAGGGGGGCTATCTTGCCACCAGCCCCGTCCTTCAAGGCTTCCTGGTCCAGGCGGAAACGGTGGAGAAGGTGTTGCAGTTGGCGCCCGGCGTTGCTCAGGCCCTGGTTGAGGCCATGCGAGACAAGGGGGTCGCGCCCGCCGAGGCGTTGCAGACCGTGGAGGCGCCGTTTCACGTTGAAGTCCTCCTGCCTTTATGACCTATCGGCTGTTGGCCAGAAGACTGGGTAAGGTGGGCTGCGAGTTTGTCCGACAGGCTCCCGGGTCACACGAAATCTGGTGGAACCCCAGGAACAGGCGTTTCACCACTATCCCAGGAATGAACGCGATATTCCCAAGGGTACTCTCGGGCTACACTGCATGATCTCGGGTTGACCAGGGACGATCTGGATGAGGTGTAGCCCGGGTTGTCCGAGCCGCACTCGGCGGAAAGGACAGGTCGGCAGGCGGAAGGACGCGCTCCGTCTCGTCCGCTCCGAGCCCACGAGGCGCCGTGACCCTCCGTGAGGAGATGTAGGGACGGCCTCTACGCCTGCGTTTCCGTAGGGCCTGGTTGCTTGGGGCTGTAAGTGACTTTCGCCGACCTTACCGCTCTGGTGGGAATCTCGCTCCCCGGCGAGTAGTAGAAGGTGCGCTGCCTGGCGAAATCCGTGACCAGGCAATGATCGGCGGTTCTTCCAGTGGCAAGGTACTTCCTGATGGCCTCATGAATGAGGTCGCTTATGCGCAGCCTCTCCAGGTCAGCTATGGCGCGCAAGCCCTCCACTTCCTCGGCAGTGAGGCGTATGGAGTACACGGCGCCCACTTTCGAGGGCTTTAGCACCCTGACGGGTTTCTCCTCCCACTCCTCTGCATCTTCCTTGTGGGCCTCAAAGTGGGCGGCCAGTTCCCGCTCTCGTTCAACCTTGTTCTTGCGTGGGCTCATCCCTGATACCTCCTCCACAGAGTCTCCTCACCTCTGGTGCTGAGCCATCCGGTGACAGGGCGCCAGCGCCCCTTCACGTCCGATTCCACGATGACGACCGTGATCAGGTGACGGTTTTTGTCCCTACCGATGATCTTGTAGGCCCCAGAGTGTCCGCGCTTGTTGCGCAACACGACAAACTTGCCGTCCAGGAGTGCTATAACATCGGCATCCGAGATGCCGTGATTCCACAAATGCTCGACGTTGGCATCGTCGAACTCCAGATCTTCAACGCGTATTGACACGGCCCAACCAAGGTGTTAGCATTGTCATACAACCACTACATTGTATTACAGAGGTTGAGAAAATGCAATGCGTCTTCTTCATACTGGCAGACGGGGCGCAAGTAGCGGACGGCAAACTCTACATACTTGGTGGAGGCTGGGATAGCATTCACCCTGAAGCCCTGCCCGCTCGACACCCTGCGAGCCTGGCCGTCGTCCTCTCGGTCCCCTGGGACGAGACCAATGAGAAGCACGTGTTCAGACTTGACTTGGCTGGCGCAACCGGGAAGACGATGAACGAACTCGGGGGTGGGCAGTTTGAAGTGGGAAGACCGCCGGACGCCACCAAAGGAGCCGAGCAGAGGATGCCTCTCGCTCTTCCGATCACTTTGCAGTTGGACGCTGAAGGGGAATTCCACGTCCGGCTTTCCGTTGATGGTGCGAGGTTGTGCGGCGTTCCTTTCTCCGTCGTATGCCACAAGCAGTGATTCGGTCTTCCTAGCCAAGCAGGGAACGGCGGAAGAGGTCAAGGATACCGAGGCAGTTCTGGATGCTAAGGCGCCTCACATGGCTTCGTAGAACCGTCAGATGCGTACTTCCCCAACACGTATTCGCTGATGGTCTTGTTTGTGGCAATCTCCTTGAAGAACTTGTCATGGGTGTAAAGTTCTCCCCGCCTTGTCGCCTCGAGGGCCACAACTTCGCCCACATATACTACGGCTTTCTCTATTGCCCGGGTGAGACTATTCTCGGAGCGCAAGTCCAGCGCTTCTTTCTGACTGACGATCTTGACCGCGTTCAAGAGGTGAAAGGTTGCTCTTGAGAGGAAGGCCTCCCTTTCGACAATCGCCTCTCCTCTACGTTTCTTACTCTGGATTTCCTTCTTCATCCCCTCAAGAGGTCGATAGATTTGGTACGCGGCCAGCATCCTCTCCGTAGTGACTACATCCTCATCGAATATGTCATCATACTTTCCGCCGAAGACTAACACTTTGGAGTTTTTTGCTTCCGAAGGCATGTCAAGGTAGTAGGCGAGGTATATCTGACCGAGCAATTCGTTATTGAGACGCCTAGCCTTGGGTTGATCCTGATGCTGGTTCGCCTTGCGTTCATAGTAGAAGCCCAAGTCCAAGAATTGCTCCTCCAGCTTGCGCTGAATCCGATCGTTCGCATGCAAGTCCCTAGTGCTCACCGGTGTCTGACTGTTGGTCGTCTCCCGAATCTTCTCGCCAATGTGGTAGTCTTTCTTGGTCTCGCAAATTCGCACCAGCAGAAGGACCGCATCCAACTTGTTGGCGTCCTTCATATAGGCCTGGAAGAGCGCATGAGTCGTTTGGCCGCCGTTGACTATTTGCAAATTGCTCAGTCGTGCCCGAGGCGACCGCGAATTCGGCGTGTAGACGCATTCGTCGCACACGATAGTTACCCCGTTGTTGAGATACCAGAACTCGAAATTGTCGTCTGAGAGCGCCGTCTCGAAGATATTTCGATTGATGCGGTTGCTCAGTTTCAAGAACACGCGCACGTTCTCGTTGAACACGTCTTCGATCATTGCCTCTGGTCTGTCAGGATCTTTCACAAGATTGATCAGGTCGCTGGCAGCGATTGTGGCTACGATTCCCTTCAGCGGCCCATCTCCTCTCTCAAAGTACTGTTTATCAATAAACGTGAGAGAGCCGTCAACGCGTCTGAATCTCTTCTCTAAAATCTTCGATACGATGTCCTCTTGATCATAATAATGACATTTGACGTGTACATACTTGCTTAGTTCGTTCTCTAACTTTCTTCTGGTGTGTTCAACGGGCTTCTCTCTGTTCGAACACAAGTAATAATTGAAGTTGAGACTACCAGCTTCGAACAACTCCCAAATCGTGCGGACCTTGTCCCACAAGATCTCGTTAACGTCCGTCTTAGACAAGCTCTTTCCGTAGATCCTCGCCATTGTCGTAAGCAGTTTGTCGACTTCGGTATCTGGGAAAGCGCGCATCGAAGCTTCAAACTTCTCGGCATACTTGAAATTGAAGACGTGGACCTCGCGCCCGTCAATGTGGATCGCGTCGATGCCGCCATCCATTGGTCCGTCCGTAATCGCATCTTCGATCTCGTCCTCATTGAGGTGTAGGATAGTCTCCAGGGCCAGCCAGGCGAAAGCAGCACTGAGGTTCTCCGTCGCGTAATCGCTCTTGTACTTAATCACACTCTCATGTATTGTGCTGAATGTGCTCAGGTTTGCCATCCGGTCCGCCTTTCATTGCCAGCCCCTCTGAACGAGAGCGAATTCCTTCGATGGGTCTGCATCCCCGCCATTATCCAGCCCCCGGCGTCTTACTGTCAACCTCCTCTTCGCTGCCTGCTGCATCTCGCTTGTCCCCTTCCCCTTCCTCAGCTACAATATAAACGTCGGAAAGTCCTGAAGGCCTCGTAAGTCCTCAGCCCTCTCCCCCATCTTCAAGGAGAACACATCGATGCCGTTGGATTCCATCGTCGTCAGGGGCGCCCGCGAGCATAACCTGAAGAACATAGATGTCACCATACCCCGAGACAAGCTGGTGGTCGTCACCGGCGTGTCCGGCAGCGGGAAGAGCTCGCTGGCTTTCGATACCATCTACGCCGAGGGCCAGCGCCGCTATGTGGAGTCGCTGTCCGCCTATGCGCGCCAATTCCTGGGCCAGATGGAGAAGCCGGATGTCGATCTTATCGAGGGCCTCAGCCCGGCTATCTCCATCGACCAGAAGGGCGTCAGGCACAACCCGCGCTCCATCGTGGGCACCGTCACGGAAATCTACGACTATCTGCGCCTGCTCTTCGCCCGGGCGGGCCACCCACACTGCCCCAAGTGCGGCCGCGAGATTTCGCAGCAGACGCCGCAGCAGATCGTGGACTCCATTCAGGAGTTGCCCCAGGGCAGCCGCTTTATGGTCATCGCCCCGCTCATCAAGGACAAGAAGGGTGAGCACCTGGCGGTCTTCCAAGACGCGCGCAAAGCCGGCTTCGTCCGCGTGCGAGTGGACGGCCAGATGCACGACCTCTCCGAGGAGTTCGCCCTGGACAAGAACAAGCGCCACACCATCGAGGTGGTCGTCGACCGGCTGGTCATCGGCGAGGGCGAGGAGCAGCGGCTGCGGCTCACCGACTCCGTGGAGACGGCCCTGAAGCTGGGCGCGGGCGTGGTGCTGGTCTCCGTCCTGGAGGGCAAGGAGCTTCTCTTCTCGGAGCATTTCGCCTGTCCCTACGACGGCATCAGCCTGGGCGAGATGTCGCCGCGCACCTTCAGCTTCAACAGCCCCCACGGCGCCTGCCCGGCCTGCACCGGCCTGGGCGTCAAGCTGGAGATCGACCCCGACCTGGTCATCCCCAATAAGAACCTGTCCCTCTCCGAGGGCGCCGTCCAGGCTTGGGCGCGCGCGGGCGCCATGAGCCCCTGGTACGGCGATCAGATCTCAGCCCTGGCCCAGCGCTACGACATCCCCACCCGCGTGCCGGTCAGGAACCTCACCCAGGAGCAACTGCACCTGGTGCTCTACGGCAACCGGGGCGAGCACCTCTCCATGCACCACGAGACGCGCAACGGCGACCACTGGAACTGGTACAGCGCCTTCGAGGGCGTCATCCCTAACCTGGAGCGGCGCTACAAGGAGACGGAGTCCGATTACATCCGGTCCGAGATCGAGCGCTACATGCGCTCCAGCCCCTGCCCCGTGTGCCAGGGGCTGCGCCTGAAGCCCGAGGCGCTGGCGGTGACCGTGGACGGCAAGCATATCATGCAGGTGGCGGCGCTGTCGGTGACGGAGGCGCAGGAATGGGTGAGGCGCCTCGGCGACTACGGGGCCCCCTCTCCAGTCCTCTCCCCCCGGGAGCAGGCTATCGCCCGTCAGATCCTCAAGGAGATCGGGACGCGGCTGGGCTTCCTCCTCGACGTCGGACTGGAATATCTCAGTCTGGATCGCTCCTCCGGCACGCTGTCGGGCGGCGAGGCGCAGCGCATCCGGCTGGCAACCCAGATCGGCAGCGGCCTCATGGGCGTGCTGTACATCTGCGACGAGCCCTCCATCGGCCTGCACCCCGTGGACGACGCCCGGCTCATCGACACCTTGAAGAAGCTGCGTGACCTGGGCAACACCATCCTCGTGGTGGAGCACGACGAGGCCATCATGCGCGCCGCAGACCACATTATCGATATGGGCCCGGGCGCGGGCGAGCGGGGAGGCTACGTTGTCGCCACGGGCGACGTGGACGAGATCATGGCGAACCCGGCCTCCCTCACCGGCCAGTACCTCAGCGGGGCCAAAGAGATACCGCTGCCCTCGAAGCGCCGGCCCGGCTCCGGCGAGGAGCTGGTCATCAAAGGCGCTCGCGAGAACAATCTGAAGAACATCGACGTCCGCATCCCCCTGGGCAAGTTCGTCTGCATCACCGGCGTCTCGGGCAGCGGCAAGAGCACCCTGGTGGCCGAGATCCTCTACAAGAAGCTGGCCCAGGTCTTCTACAACGCCAAGGACCGGCCGGGCGCCTGCGACGCCATCCTGGGCATCGGGCACATCGACAAGGTGGTCAACATCGACCAATCCCCCATCGGGCGCACGCCGCGCAGCAACCCGGCCACCTACACGGGCCTCTTCACGCCGGTGCGCGAGCTTTTCGCCTCCGTGCCGGAGGCCCGCATGCGCGGCTATCACCCGGGACGCTTCTCCTTCAACGTCAAGGGCGGACGCTGCGAGGCCTGTCGCGGCGAGGGTTTCACCGTGGTAGAGATGCAGTTCCTCCCCGATGTCACCGTCCCCTGCGAGATCTGCAAGGGCGAGCGCTACAATCGCGAGACCCTGGAGATACATTTCAAGGGCAGGAGCATCGCGGAGGTGCTTCAGATGACCGTCGAGGAGGCCACCACCTTCTTCGATGCCTTCCCCAAGATCAAGAGCAAGCTGGCTACCCTCCACGACGTCGGCCTGGGCTACATACGGCTGGGCCAACCGGCGACGACCCTCTCCGGCGGCGAGGCGCAGCGGGTGAAGCGCTCCACCGAGCTGTCGCGCCGCGCCACGGGCCGCACCCTCTACATCCTCGATGAGCCTACCACCGGCCTCTCCTTCTCCGACGCCGCCGCCCTGCTGGCCGTGCTGCAACGCCTGGTGAGCGCCGGCAATACCGTCGTCCTCATCGAGCACCAGCTCGACCTCATCAAGAACGCCGATCACATCATCGACCTGGGGCCGGGGGCGGGCGACAAGGGCGGCTACGTCATCGCCACCGGCACGCCCGAGGAGGTGGCCGAAGTGGAGCACTCCTACACCGGCCAGTACCTGAAGCGGGTGCTGGAGAGGCATAGGGTGGCGGCCAGGGTGTGACAGGCGACACGGGGATTCGAGCAGAGGAGGGTGTCGAAACATGGGTTCGACACCCTCCTCTACGTTTGCGCCTCCGGCTTTTGTGTGTTGCCGCGTGTGTTTCAGCTATACAGTGTGGGATAAATATCGGGGGGGGGGTAAAAATAGCGGGCTTGACAAATCTGCAAAGCCCGGTATACAGTAGTATCAGATTCGAGGTTCCCCCACTAATCCCACTCCGGGCGCACATTGATTGAAAATTGAGTACTGTTTCGACGACAAAGGCGCTCCCGCCAAAAGGCGGGGACGCAAAACCTCGGGTCTAAAGCTCGGGAAGCTATGATGGCCGGGCCGCCGAAGCGGATCTCAACGATGCTGTCCTGACGTCGGCCCGGAGAGCACGGCGTTTTCAGCGACCCGACACAGACGGGGAAGCCCCGTATTTTGAAAAGGAGGTAGATCTTGCCCAACAGACGTAAAGTCGCCGAAGCAGCGGCCAAAACATCTCCCGGCGGCACCCCGACGTTGCTCCCCGAGCTGGTGGACCATTTCCGCAAGAACCGTGATCCGCTACGCCGCCAGTGGGTGGAGATGATGACGGCCAAGGGTCTGCTCACCGGGCTAACCGCAGAGGAGACAGACGCCGAGTCCCAGACCATTTATGACACCTGCATCAACTGCCTGGAAAGCGGCAAGTACGCCGATGCGGAGAGCTACGCGGCCCGGATGGCGACGCGCGGCGTCCTTTCCGGGATGACCCCAGAGCAGATCCTCGGCGGCATGCTCACCCTTCGGGATGTCTATGGGCGTACCCTCTCGCAGCGTTATCAGAGCGACATGAAGCGGCTAGCAGCAGCGCTGGATATTTACGAGCCGGTGGCCAACAAGATCCTCACCATCGTGGCCATGGCCTTTGTCCAGGAGCGGGAGAGGATCGTGCGCGAGCAGCAGAAGGCCATACTGGAGCTTTCCACGCCCGTTCTGCAGATCCGCGAGGGCTTGCTCCTGCTGCCCATCATCGGCAGCATCGATTCCTTCCGCGCCCGCCAGTTGACCGAGCAATTGCTCAAGGCCATTCGCGCCAACCGGGCCAAGGTTATCGTGATGGACATCACCGGTGTGCCCGCGGTGGACTCTAAGGTGGCCAACCATCTGGTGCAGACGGTGGAGGCCTCCCGCCTCATGGGCGCCCGCGTCATCGTCACCGGCATCGCCCCGGATATCGCCCAGACGCTGGTGACCATAGGTGTGGAGCTGAGCCGCTTGAACACCCTGGGCGACCTGCAGGGCGGCATTCAGGAGGCGGACCGTCTCCTGGGGTACCGCGTCCTGGCAATTAAGGATGCTGTCGGCGTGCCGCAGGGGGAGTAGGAGCCATGGAAGTCCCGATCCTCAAACAGGGCCCCTATCTCATCGCCTCCATTCAAGCGGCGTTGTCTGATGCAGGCCTCCTGCAACTGCGGGATAATCTGGCGGACCGCGTGGGGAAGTTTCGCTGCCAGGGCGTGGTCATCGACGTGTCTGTGATGGACGTCATGGACTCCTTTGCCACGCGCACCCTGCGCTCTATCGCCCACATCATCAGCTTGCGAGGCGCCAAAACGGTGATCGTCGGCATCCAGCCGGAGGTGGCCTTCGCCATGGTGCAGTTGGGCTTGAGCCTGGCGGATGTGGACACCGCCCTTGACCTCGATGATGGGCTTGCCCTTTTGGAAGCAGGTGCGAAGGAGAAGAGCAAGCGTGGCGGCTAATGTTCGTGTGCCCATAAACTCGGATGCGGATATCGTGTCTGCGCGCCAGCAGGGGCGCAGCCTGGCCAGGGAGCTGGGCTTCTCCCTTGTCGACCAGACGGTCATTGCCACCGCCATCTCGGAGCTGGCCCGCAACATCGTAGAGTATGCCAAGCGGGGGGAGATCGAAATCGGCGAAATCGGCGACGGCCGCCGGCGGGGGATGATGGTGGTGGCCCGCGACTCAGGACCGGGAATGGCCGATGTCTCGGTCGCCATGCAGGACGGCTATTCTACCTCCAACAGCCTGGGCCTGGGACTGCCCGGCACGAGGCGCATGATGGATGATTTCGATATCGTCTCCCAGGTCGGCAAAGGCACTACCATCACCGTCAAGAAATGGGCGCCGGGGGATGTCTAGCCGCCCGTCGCCGCTGATCGAATGGGGCGTGGCACAACGCAGCCTGCCTGGGCAGGTGGAGTCCGGGGACGGGTACGTGGTGGAGGCCTTTCCGGGGGGCATCCTGATAGGTGTTATTGATGGGCTCGGCCACGGCTCGGAGGCGGCGGAGGTCACGCGCGTAGCCGCAGGCGTCCTGCGCGGACACGCCGGCGAAACGGTCACGACGTTGTTCCAACTCTGCCACGCTGCCCTCTTGGGGACGCGTGGCGTGGTTATCACCCTCGCCTCGCTGGCGCCCGGGAGCCTGACCTGGCTGGGGGTAGGCAATGTGGAAGGCCTGCTCCTTGGTGGAGACAATGAGTTGCCGAGACGCGAGACGGCGCGCGTGCGCGGCGGGACGGTGGGCTATCGCCTGCCGCCGCTGCGCCCGGCGGTGACGCCGCTGGCCGAGGGAGATACCCTGGTCTTCGTCACCGACGGCATCCAGAGCGACTATAACCGTGGCCTGAAGTTGGGCGACGCCCCGCAGAAGATCGCCGACGACCTTGTGGCCCGCTTCTGCAAGGGTACGGATGACGCCCTGGCGCTGGTCGTGAGATACGCGGGGAAGTTATTGTGAGGAAGTACCCCTTCGGACTGACCGCCAAGTACCGCACCGCCATGAAAGGGTACGTAACGGAAAAGGGTGGTGAAGCCGCCTTGCTGGCCGGCCAGGACTGTGCGCGCCTGGCCCTGGAGAAGGGACTGGGCGTTCTGGACATGCTGTCGATTCACCACCGCGTCCTTTTGACCTCCGTGCTGGGCCCGCTCTTGAACGGGAACGTACAGCGTCTCGCCAGCATGAGCAGCGACTTCCTCTGCGAGAGCCTGGCCCCCTTCGAGATGACCATCCGGGGATTCAAGGAAGCTAACCAATCGTTGCGCACGCTGAACGAAACGTTGGAGGAGCGGGTCCAGGAGCGAACGGAGGAGCTGGAGAGGACAGTCGGCACGTTACAGAGAGTCCTGGGTGGAACGGTGGAGGCCATATCGACCATCGTGGAAAAGCGAGACCCCTATACTGCCGGCCACCAGCAGCGCGTGTCTCTTCTGGCTTGCGCCATCGCTGAGGAGATGGGGCTCACCCGGAAGCAGATCGACGGCATCGACATCGCCGGGGTCATTCACGACATCGGCAAGATAGCCATTCCCAGCGAGATCCTCAGCACCCCCCGGCAGCTATCGGGCAACGAATTCGATTTGATTAGGATCCACTCGCAAGCGGGCTACGACATACTGAAGACCATAGAATTCCCCTGGCCGGTCGCTCAAATCGTCTTGCAGCACCACGAGCGGATGGACGGCTCCGGATACCCTGCCGGCCTGGCCGGCGAGGACATCCTGCCCGAGGCGCGCATCATCGCCGTCGCCGACGTGGTTGAGGCGATGAGCTCTCATCGCCCCTATCGTCCCGCCCTCGGCGTGGCGAAGGCGCTAGAGGAAATCTACGAGAAGAAGGGCGTCTTTTATGACGCGCCCGTCGTCGATGCCTGTCTTGCGCTCTTCATCGAGAGGGGGTTCAAGTTCGAATGATGAGTGATGAGTGATGAATGATGAATCGTTCATGCCGGTTGATACCGGCGCCACCAAGGATGAAAACCGCGGTTCTATACCCCGCACTGAAGTACGGGGTATACCGCGTACTTTAGTGCGCGGTGTATGTGCGAATTCCTATTTTCATACCAATGATGAAGGGGCCGCGCAATACTGTCCGATTAAACTTTTCTGTCAACTGCGTGACGCCTGTTGGATTTTCCTCTCCCTCGACGGGAGAGGGTAGGGTCAGGGTGAAACGGGAAAGCCCCCTCACCTTAGTCTCCCGACTCCGTCCGGATCCCGCATGAAATGGGACTCTCCCGCGGAGGGCAGAGGAAACATGTGGTCGTGCGCAGTTCAATCTTAATAAGACAACATTGCACGGCCGTGCGCCCCTACGCAAACCCTGTGCCGCCTATTTCGCCCCTGTGGATGAATCAGGGGGCCCGGCAGGCGCGGATGGCGGCGCATCTGTTCCTGTCACTCCGAGCCTGTCCGTCTTCAAAAGACCCTTCGCCCCCCATCGGATGCAAACCAAAAGACAACCCTTGACACACAGTCATATAATATGGTTTGTGGGTCGACAAACGTAGACGCATGTCGCCACTGCAGATGAAGGCAAAGTGAGAACGGCAGACCGATAACATGGGAGATTCGGTAGAGTGGAAGAGCCTATGAGCCTCAGGATACTCCTGATTGAGGACAACCCCGGCGATGCTCGCCTGGTCCAGACCCAATTGGCGGAAGCGCTGGGGCCGGCGGTGGCCTTGGACGTGGTTGCGCGCCTGAGAGATGGGCTTGATCGTCTCAGGAGGGACCGTTTCGACGCGGTGCTTCTGGACCTGGAGCTGCCCGACAGCCAGGGGCTGCAAACGCTGGATAGGGTCCTTGATCAGGCGCCCGCCGCGCCGGTGGTGGTGCTGACCGGGCTGGACGATGAACGGCTCGGCCTCGAGGCCGTTCAGAGGGGAGCGCAGGAGTACCTGGTAAAGGGCCCCATTTCCAGCCGGTCTCTGGGGCGCGTGATATGCTATTCCGTGGAGCGCAAAAAGGCGGCGGAGGCGCTCGGCGCCTCTGTTCGTGACTGGCATGCCACCTTCGACGCCATCGCCGACCCTGTCTGGCTCGCCGACGCTGATGGCACGATCCAGCGGTGCAACAAAGCAGTCGTCACGTTCTTGGGAAGACCCCTCAGCGAGATTATCGGCCAGCGCTGCTGCTCGGTGGTCCACGGCCTATCCGAACCCATCGCCGAGTGTCCCCTGGTCCGCATGTGCGGCAGCCGCCAGCGAGAAACTCTCGAGTTGCAGATCGGGGGGCGCTGGCTTCACATCGTTTGCCATCCCTTGTTGGACGAATGCGGAGAGGTTACCCGCGCCGTTCACGTCACGACCGATATCACGGAGCGCAAGTGGGCGGAAGAGGCGCTGCGGGCTTCTGAGACGAGGTACCGCGTCCTGGTCGAAAATGTCAACGACGTCATCTACGCTCTCGATAGCCAGGGGCGTTTCACCTACGTCAGCCCGGTCGTGGAAGCCGTAACCGGGTACAAGCCGCAGGAGTTAGTGGGGCGACAGATTGCTCGCTTGGTTCACCCCGATGATTTGCCCGCCGTCCTGTCGGGGTTAGATGAGGTGTTAGGTGGTAAGTCAGAGCCTCACGAGTTTCGCCTGTTGAGCAAGAATGGTGAAGTCCAGTTCGTCCGCGTATTCAGCCGTCTGATATTCGAAGGCGGCCAGCCGGCTGGCCTAACCGGCGTGTTGACTGATATCACACAGCGTAAGAAGGCGGAAGAGGGGCTACGCTCCCTCGAACAGAGGTACCGCACCATCGTGGAAACGGCCAACGAAGCGATCTGGATGCTGGACACCGATTACCGGATATCTTACGTTAACCCGAAAATGACGGAGCTGCTAGGCTACTCCCCGGAAGAGATGGTGGGCGAGTCTAACCTCCTTTTCATCCACCCGGAAATGCGGAAGCGCATACTGGAGTACCGCACGGAGCGCTTGCAGGGACATACGGGGACCTACGAGAACCGCCTCTTGCGCAAGGACGGGGGCGTGGTCGCGACCCTGTCCTCCGTAAGTCCCTTTTTTGACGACGCACGCCGTTTCCTTGGTGTGGTGGCTATCCACACCGATATCACGGAGCGCAAGCGGGCGGAAGAAGCGTTGCGGGAAAGCGAGGAGCGGTTCCGCGCCACCTTCGAGCAGTCGGCGGTGGGCGTGACCCATGTAGACCTCGAGGGAAAGTGGCTGCGCGTGAACCAGACCTTCTGCGACCTCGTGGGCTACACACGGGAGGAACTGCTCCACCGGAGCTTCACGGACATAACCCATCCCGACGACATCGCTCGAGGTCGCGACGACGTAAAAAACCTGATCGCCGGCCAAGTCAGGACAACCTCAAAGGAGAAACGCTACATCCGCAAAGACGGCTCCGCAATCTGGGTAAACCTCACTTCCTCGCTGGCCCGCGGACCCGAGGGCGAACCAGAGTATCTGATCGCTGTGAGCGAGGACATCACGGAGCGCAAACAGGCTGAGGAGTCGCTGAAGAGAGCCGTCCAGCGGCTCGAGGAGACCCTCGACGGCACCATCAGAGCGCTGTCATCCGTCGTCGACATGAGGGATCCCTACACGGCCGGTCACCAGCGGCGAGTTGCTGAGCTGGCCTGCGCTATTGCCGGGCAGATGGGCCTTTCCGACGAACAGATTGAGGGCATCCGGAGCGCCGCGCTTGTCCACGACATCGGGAAGGTGGCCGTACCCCTTGAGATCCTGAGCATCCCTCGCCCTCTATCCAGCGTGGAATTCGACTTCATCAGGAGCCATGCGCAGGCAGGCTACGACATACTGAAAGCCATAGAATTCCCCTGGCCATTGGCCCAGATCGTCCTCCAGCACCATGAGCGCATGGATGGCTCCGGCTACCCTTCCGGCCTCACGGCCGGGAATATCCTCGTCGAAGCTCGAATACTGGCGGTGGCCGACGTCGTTGAAGCTATGATTTCGCACCGCCCCTACCGTCCCGCCCTCGGCGAGCTCCGAGCGCTGGAAGAAGTCTCCAAGGGCGCTGGCGTCCTCTACGACGCCAAGGTGGTCGCGGCCTGTCTGACGCTCTTCACGGAGAAGGGGTTCCAGTTCGAGTGAGGAGTAAGGGGTCTTGAATGATGAATAGAGTCCCCCAGACCTCCGAAGTCTTAGACCTCGGAGGTCTCTTTCCTGGGGTGTCGCCGATTCGAGAACTGACCGTCACGATGCCAACACGATCATTGCGAAGTCCAACCTTACTCCTTCGCCGCACCCGGTGCGGGAACAGCATGGAGTCGGAGACCAAGCGCCCGTACCATCTTGAGCACGGCGCTAAGCTCCGGATTGTCTTCTGACGATAGCGCCTCATAGAGGCTCTCCCCCCCAAGACCCGCTTCACGGGCGACTTGCGCCATCCCCTTGGCCCGCGCGATGTCCCGCAAGGCGGCGGCAACCAATCGGGGGTCGCCGTCTTCGAGGGCCGCCTCCAGATAGGCGGCCATGTCCTCCGCGGTTTCGAGATGTTCCGCCACGTCCCATGCCCGAGTGGGTGTCTTTGCCATGGTTCCCTCCTACAGCTCGCGCGCCAGCCCGATCGCAGTCCTGATATCCCGGTCCTGGGTATCCTTCGCCACCGGCCAGCAAGACCACCAACGTCTGCCCACGTTGCAGGAAATACACTCGATACCCTGGCCCATAGTCGATGCGCAGCTCCGAGACGCCTTCTCTTACAAGCCTGACATCCCCAGGGTTCCCTAAGGAGAGTCGCCGGATACGGGCGTCGATCCGCGCTCGTGCCCAACGGTCCCGCAGGTGATCGAACCAGCGGGCATAGACCTCAGTTTGGCGAACCTCCATCACCAAACTATCGTATCCTAAAGGATACATAAGGTGCAACAGCGCTTGTCTGACGGCCACTCGGGCGAGCATTCGGCCCGATTAAAGCGAAAGCCCGCGCCGCCCTCGGCGAGCTCAGGGCGCTGGAAGAAGTCTCCAAAGGCGCTGGCGTCCTCTACGACCCTGACGTGGTCGAGGCCTGTCTGACGCTCTTCAGGGAGAAGGGGTTCAGGTTTGAATGATGAATCGTCCATGCCGGTTGACACCGGCACGACCAGGTATGAAAATAGCGTTTCTATACCCCGCACTGAAGTGCGGGGTATGCCGCGTACTTTACTGCGCGGTGTGTGTGCGAATTGCTATTTTCATACCAATGAAGGAGGTTTTGGAAACCACCGCGGTCTCTTTGGTTCTGCCTACTCGATCAACTTGAACTCAGTCACATCCACCATCCCCTTGTCCGTGAGCCTCAGCTCGGGTATCACCGGCAGCGCCAGAAAGGACAGTGCCGCGAAAGGGGAGGGGAGGGCGCCGCCCAGCGCCCGCGCCAGGTGCTCCAGCCTCTCCAGCTTGCTCACCACCAGCTCCAGGGGTTGGTCGGAGAGCAGCCCGGCGATGGGCAGCGCCAGAGAATCCAGTACTTTGCCTCCCCGCGTCACCACCAGGCCGCCGCCCATCCTCTCAACTTGCTTCACCGCAGAGTAGATATCCCGATCGGTGGTCCCCGCGGCTACGATATTATGGGAGTCGTGGGCTATGGAAGTGGCCAGGGCCCCCGCTTTCAGGCCGAATCCCTTGACCAGCCCCCGTCCGATGTTGCCGGTGGCTTTATGCCTCTCCACCACCACCAGTTTCAACAGGTCTCGCTCGATATCGGGCACTACCAGCCCGTTTTCGATTCTTGGCCGTGCGTCGAAGCGCCGCGTGACTATCTGGCCGAGCACGACCTCGATGACCGGCATGGTCTCGCCCGTGGCCGGAAGGGCCAGCGCCTCCATGCGGAAGGGCTTGATGTGCATGGTGTCGGCCAGGCGCTTATCGATCGGTCGACTCGCCTGAAAGAGGGCCCTACCATCCTCGGCGACCTTGCGCCCGCGATGGAAGACCGCAGATACGTGAAAAGACCTGAGATCGTCGATGACCACCATGTTCGCGAGATAGCCGGGAGCGATGGCGCCGACTCCGTCCAGCTTGAAATATTCCGCCGTGTTGATGGTGGCGAGCTGGACGGCCCGTACCGGGTCCAGTCCCAGACCGATGGCCTTCCGGAGCACGGCGTCGATATCGCCGTCCCGCAAGAGGTCGGCGCAGGTGCGGTCGTCCACCACGAAGAGACAGCGCCGGCAGGTCTGGTCCGTGACCAGCGGCAGAAGCGCCTTCAGGTTCTTCTCCGAAGAGCCCTCGCGGATCATGATGCGCATGCCGCCCCGCAGCTTCTCCCGCGCCTCCTCCAGGGCAATGGACTCATGGTCCGAGGATATGCCCGCCGCCAGATAGGCGTTCAACTCCTTGCCCTTCAATCCTGGCGCATGGCCATCGATGACCCGCCGGCGAGTGGCCTCCAGCTTTTTGAGGACTTCCGGGTCGCCATGGATAACGCCGGGGAAGTCCATCATCTCCCCCAGGCCGATGACCTCCTGCCAGCGCAATGCTCTCTTGACATCGTCGGCGTCCAGGGTGGCGCCCGAGGTTTCAAGGCGGCTGGAAGGGACGCACGAGGGGACCATCAGGTAGAAGTCCAGGGGCAACCGGCGGAAGGCGTCCATCATGTAACGGACCCCCTTCAGGCCGGCGACGTTAGCGATCTCGTGGAGGTCAGTAACCACCCCGCAAGTGCCACGCGGGACCACGGCCCGGGCGTACTCCGCCGGGTGAAGAAGGGAGCTTTCGACGTGGGTGTGGCCATCGATGAGGCCAGGGGCCAGGAACCTGCCCTTCAGGTCTACCACCTCGGCGGCGTCCCGGTAGTCTCCAATCCCTGCAATCCTCTCTCCGGAGATAGCGACATTGCCAGGAAGGACCTCCGCCGTGAAGACGTTGACCACCCGAGCATTGGCCAGCAGCAGGTCAGCCGGAGCGTCCCCCCTGGCGACGGCTATCAGCCTTTCACGGCGCACCGCAGACCTCCTCCAGGTAGCAGACATCGGGCAGGTAGCGGTACTTCTCGTCGCAGTCCAGGCCGTAGCCGACGATGAACTTGTCGGGCACGCTGAAACCCAGGTAGTCGATGGTGATGGGCGTTCTTCGCCGGGCGGGCTTTTCGAGGAGGGCGCAGAGTTTCAGCGAGGCGGGTTTGCGGCGACGCAGGGCTTCAAGAAAACAGCTCACGGTGAGACCAGTATCGATGATGTCCTCGATCACGATGACGTGGCGCCCCTTCACCGGCGTCGTCAGCCGGTAGAGCACCCTCACCTTGCCCGAGGTCTCCGTGGCGCAGCCGTAGCTGGAAAGCTTCGCGAAGTCCAACTCCAGAGGGATGTTCAAGGAGCGCACCAGGTCGGCGAGGAGGACGAAGGAGCCTTTGAGGATGCCGACCAGCAGCGGGTTCTTACCGCGGTAGTCTCGCCTGATATCTGTGGCCAGCCTTTCGACCGCTCGCCCCACCTCCTCCCGGGTGAACATCACCTTGACTTCGGGCAAGCGTCACGACCTCCTGGACCAGTCCGACCGGTCAGACCTGTCGTAAGGTAGGTGAAACCGGTGCGTCTCGCCTAAAGCTAACATACCGCTTGGGAAGGTGTCAATGGCGGGGGTCAGGGGGCGGGGGCCGAGGAGCGTCAGACCAGTCCGACGCGTCCGACCTGTCAGACAGCTCCAGCCCTTAACCCTCAACTCCCACCTTGACAGCGGGCCTCCTATGATAGACAATGAGCACTGCAAGGCGAACGCCCCCCTAACCTTCCACTGCAAAAGAATCAGAGCGTCCAGGAGCGCCAGCCGGACAGATGGCCACAGCGAAGCAGCTTTACCAGCTCCAGGAAATTGACCTGGACATAGACAGCAGAAAAGCGACCCTCTCTTCCATCGAGAGCCAACTGGGCGAAAGCGAAGGCGTCCTCGAGGCGCAGCGACGCATCGAGGACAAGAGGGCGCGCCTGAAGCAACTGGGAGCCCTGCAGCGCGACGAGGAGTGGGAGGCGCAGGCTATCCAGAGCAAAGCCGGGCCGGTGGAGAAGAAGCTGTACGGCGGCACGGTGAGGAACCCGCGCGAGCTCTCCGACATGCAGGACGAGCTGAACCAACTGAAGGCCCAGCAGAGGAAGCATGAGGATGTGATCCTGGAGCTTATGTCTCAAGCGGAAGACCTCCAGAGAGAGATCGAAGGCGATCTCGACGGGCTGAGACGGATGGAGGCGGACTGGTATCAGGAACAGGAGCGCCTCTTCAGGGAGCGGGACCGAATAAGGGCCGAGCTTTCGACCCTCGAAGAGACCCGGGCGGCGCGGGCAGCCGCCATCGATGCGGAGAGCCTTGCTCTCTATGAATCGCTCCGGCTTACCAAGCAGGGCGCGGCCGTGGCTAAGGCTGAGCGAGGTATGTGCCAGGGCTGCCGGATCTCTCTGTCGATGAACGAGCTGCGCAAAGCGAAGTCGCCTCAGGAGTTGGTACACTGCGGGAGCTGTGGGCGGATATTGTATGTCAGTTAGGGGAGAAGGACCTAACCCCCCGGCCCCCTTCCCTCGAAGGGAAGGGGGGAGGACGGAACAGAAAGGAAGGTCCCTCCCTTTTCAGGAGAGGGATTCAGGGAGAGGTCTAAGCCTCATACGATGAAAGCTGTCGGCTATTTTCTCCTGGACGCTCCACCCGAGGGGGGCCCCATACCGCACCCAACGGATGCAGAGAGGGCTTTTCTCTCCTTTTGCGAGCTTCAGGGGTTCGAACCGGCGGCCTCTTTCACTGATCCTACCACTTCCCCGGAGGGGAAACGTCCTCAGTACCAGGAGCTGCTGTCCTATCTCAAGCAGCCAGGGAAGGAGTTCACCGTGGTCGTGGCTCAGCGGCTCCGGGACCTGGGGGATCGCCCCAAAGACATAGTCCAGCGCATTGTGGAGCTCGAAGAGCTGGGAACGCGGGTAATGGTTCTTGAGGACAGCGCTGGCGAGCCCCTGGCGAAGGCTCTGGAGAAGTGGTCCGAGGAGAAACGTAAGGACACGGCGGGAGAGCTGGTGAAGATGGGCATGCGGAGCAAGGCCATAAGGGGCCTTGGCCTGGGCAAGCCGCCCTTCGGCTATCGTATCGGACTTAACCACCGTTTTGAGATCGTTCCCGAAGAAGCCGCCGTTGTGGGCTTGCTTTACAAGCTATACGTCGAAGGGAAACTGGGCATTCGCCTCGTGGCGCGGCACTTGAACGAGCGCGGCATCAGGACGCGCAGCGGCCGCCGCTGGAGCGTGGTCAGCGTCCGGGATATCCTCCGGAACCGGAGCTACCTGGGGACCTACTCGCGCTTTGGCGTTCGTGTGCCTGGGAACCATCCCCCCATCGTGAGGGAGGAGCTTTTTCGCCGGGCGCAGCAGCGTCTGGGCAATCGCCGACGGCCTTCGGGGGGCGCCGCACCTCACTTCCTTCTCTCCGGCCTCCTGTATTGCGGATACTGCGGCAACCGCATGATAGGGGTCACCCGCCATCAGTCGTGGACGCGGCGCAGCGATGGCACCAAAGCCAGCGGCGAGTATCGCTACTATCAGTGCTCGTCGAGGACCAACCAGAGCGTTTGCGACTATCACACCAAGCGAGCCCGGGTTCTTGAGGGACAAGTTTTGGCTGAGCTGGGAGGTTACCTCGAGGGAAATAAGCTCAGTGAGTTGCTGGACCGAGGGGACGCCAGCGCGGTGGACGATTCCGCCGCTGAAGCGAAAAAGCTGACGGCGCGGCTCAGAGCGCTGGATCGCCGCCTGGACCGTTATCTGGGCCAGGCCTCCAGCAGGACCATGAGCCGGCAACAGTTCCGGACGGCCAGCCGCAAGATCGACCAGACCAGGCAAGAAGTCCAGGAGAGGCTGGCGGCTCTCGAGGAGAGCGACGCATCGCAGTCGGCAAAGTCCTCCCGGGTGGAACGGCTGGCGAGCGCCCTTCGCAGGCTGAGCGACGAAGGGGAACAGATAGCCGCTTCCGCTCGCAAGGCGCTCCTTCAGGAAGTCGTGGCTCGCGTCACTGCCTGGGACGATCGGACCGAAGTGAAGCTGAAGGTCTAGCCGGCGGAAGCATGAAGCGGGAAGCACGGAGCATGAAGTCCCCCCGCTTCTCGCTTCTGGCTCTCAGTCTCACTGTTGCCAAAGGAAGAGGTTTCTTTCCCCCTTCAGAAGGGGGGGTCAAGGGGGTTCGTCACTGACTAACGCCCAAGGCAGCGCTGAATCTGGAGGCGACAAAGCAGACGACGCAAGACGTGTGATAATCTACGCCGATGGGGCCTGTCGGGGCAATCCGGGCCCGGCGGCCATCGGCGTAGTCCTGGCGGACGGCCAGGGCAAGACCTTGGACACCCTTTCCCGGCGCATCGGTATCGCCACCAACAACCAGGCGGAGTACTGGGCCCTCATCGCCGGCCTCGAACTCGCGGCCAAGGTCGAAGCCTCCGAATTGGAGGTGAGGCTGGACTCGGAGCTTCTGGTCCGACAGCTCTGCGGACGTTACAGGGTCAAGAGCGCAGGGCTGGTCCCCCTCTATCGAGAAGTGATGCGGCTGCTGCGCCATTTCTCCTCAGCGAAGGTCGTCCACGTTCCCCGCGAGCAAAACCGCGCCGCCGATGCCCTGGCCAACAAGGCGCTGGACGAAGCGGGCTGAGCGCTGTTGGCCGTGCAAGATTATTCATGCGTGCCCCCAGGTTTGACACCCCTAAGCCTTATGCACTATAGTACTAAGGTAAATACTTCAGGAGGAACCGTCTAGTGTTGAAGATAAGGCTGCGGCGCGTGGGAGCCAGGAAGAGGCCCGCGTACCGTGTGGTGGTGGTGGATTCCCGGGTGCCCCGGGATGGCACCTTCGTGGAGGTAATAGGCCATTACGATCCCATCACCGATCCCCCAACCATCACCGTTGACCAGGACAAGGCGCAGAAGTGGCTGACTAGTGGCGCCCAGCCCACCGATAGCGCGGCCAGGATACTCGCCAAACTTGGTCTGATCGAAGGTTTCAAAGCCCCGACGGTGACGCGGGGCGCGGAAGAAGTCCAGGCGCCGGGCAAGAAAGCGGCGCAGGCTCCCGAGAGCTAAGTAAGAGCGTGGGCAGAAGGACGCCGCTATGAAGGACCTTGTGGAGTACATCGCCAGGGCTGTGGTGGACAACCCCGAGAGCGTCGTGGTCAGCGAGCTGAAGCGGGGAGAGCGTGTCGTGATACGCTTGCAGGTCGCGCAGGAGGACATGGGCAAGGTGATCGGCCGGCAGGGCAGGATCGCCCAGGCGATACGCAGCCTGCTCAAAGTGGCGGCGATGAAAGAGGGCGCCCGGGCTACCCTGGAGATAGAATAGAATAACTTTGGGCCGTTCCACAGGGGCGCCTCCGAGGGCATCGGGGTGGGCGCCCCTCTGTTTTTGTTTGGAATCCATCATGCTTGATTGCATCGGGGCACCACCAAGGCTTCAGAATCGTCTTTCTCCACCTCGCATTGAGTCCTGAATCAGCGTTGAGGGCGAAGTACGAGGCATTGAGAACCGATTCTGTGCCAATACCGCGTACTTTAGTGTGCGGTATCTAAGCGGTCTATTTTCGCGGTAATTATGCAAGAGACAGAGTATATCGCTGTTGGCCGGGTGCTGGCGCCCTGGGGCATAAGAGGCCAGATGAAGATCGAGCCCATGACCGACTTCCCGGAACGCTTCGCCCCCGGGCAGGGCCTCTATTCCCAGGGGAGGGCGGTCACTGTCGAGAAGAGCCACCGCCTGGGCCGATATGTCGTCTTGAAGCTGGTGGGTGTCGACACTGTCGAGGAGAGCGAGAGCTTCCGAGGGCGTCTTCTGGAAGTGAAAGCTTCGGAGGTGAAGCCTCTGGCGCCTGGGCAGTATTATCACTTCCAGTTGGTGGGGCTGGGGGTGTGGACCGATGAGGGCGAGTTTCTGGGTGAGGTGCGCGAGGTAATGGAGACCGGGAGTAACGACGTCTACGTGGTCGACGCGCCGCGCGGTGAGATTCTTATCCCTGCCATTGAGGACGTAGTCAAAGAGGTGGACCTGGAGCGCCGTCGGATCACGGTACAGGTCATCGAAGGGCTGCTGCCCTAGCGCCTAGCTAGTTGCGCAGGGGTTTCGGCATACAGCGGACTGAACCCCTGCACTACTTTTCTCGTAAGGACAGGAGGAGAAGATGGACCTGTTTTCTCTGGCAGGCAGGGTAGCCATTGTCACCGGGGGAAGCCGTGGGATCGGGAGAGCCATTGCCCTCGCGCTGGCGGAGGCTGGAGCCGACGTGGTAGTGGCCAGCCGTAAATTGCCCGACCTCGAAAGCGTGGCCGGAGAGATCACGGCGCTCGGCAGACGCTCGCTCGCCATCGCCGCCCATATGGGCAGGAGCGAGGACATCGAAAACCTGGTTTCGACAGTGCGCCAGGAGTTCGGACGGATCGATATCCTGGTAAACAATGCGGGCACCAATCCCGTTTTCGAACCGCTGTTGAAGTCGGAGGAGCGGGCCTGGGACCACATAATGAACGTGAACCTCAAGGGGTACTTCCTGGTGAGCCAGGCGGTCGCCAGGACCATGATAACCCAGAAAAAGGGCTCAATAATCAATGTAGCTTCAGTGGGGGGCCTCAGGCCGCTGATCGGGCTAGGCATTTACTCCGTCAGCAAGGCAGGGGTGATCATGCTGACGAGAGCGCTGGCGGGGGAACTGGGGAAATACAACATCAGAGTGAACGCTCTCGCGCCCGGAGTAATACAGACTCGCTTCTCGGAGGCGCTCTGGGGAAATCCGGAAATCCTGCGGCGGACCGTGGAGAGCTCCGCGCTGGGGAGGATCGGGCAACCCGAGGAGATTGCCGGCGCCGCGCTCTATCTGGCCTCCGACGCCTCCAGCTACGTCAGCGGGCAAACTATAGTCCTCAACGGCGGCGAGGCGGCGGGCGCTGGCTGACCGGCCTGTTCCGGGTTACCACCGCATAGCAGCAGTCCTCAACGGCGGTGAAGTCGCGGGCGCTGGGTGACCGCCTCGGCAGCCTTTATGCCGGCCCACTCCTCATCCAGCCTCAGCGCTTTCCTGAGGTCGATAATCCGGTCTCGCAGAAGGGCCGCCTTTTCGAACTCCAGGTTCCTCGCTTCGGCGCGCATCTGCGCCTCCAGGTCCTTGATGAGCCGGCCGATCTCCTCCTTGGACATGGCTGCTGGCGCCGTCACGTAAGGGGCACGCTCCTCGGCTACGGCGCGCACCCGCTCCGTGATGTCGCGGATCGCCTTCTTGATGCCTTGAGGCGTAATGCCGTGCTCTCGATTGTAGGCCGTCTGAATCTTGCGCCGCCGATACGTCTCGTCGATGGCCGTGCGCATGGACTCGGTCAGCGTATCGGCGTACATGATGACGTGTCCCTCCACATGCCGGGCCGCTCGTCCGATGGTCTGGACGAGGGAGCCGGCTGACCGGAGGTAGCCCTCCTTATCGGCGTCCAGGATAGCGACCAGGCTCACTTCCGGCAGGTCCAGGCCCTCGCGGAGCAGGTTGATGCCCACCACCACATCGTAGACGCCGAGGCGCAGGTCGCGCAGGATGTCCACCCTCTCCAGTGTCTCTATCTCAGAATGAAGATAGTGAGTCCTGACGCCCATCTCCTTCAAGTAGTCCGCCAGCTCCTCGGCCATGCGCTTGGTGAGGGTAGTCACCAGGCAGCGCTCCTCTTTCTCCACGCGCACCCTTATCTGCTCCAGCAGGTCATCGATCTGTCCCCTGGTAGGCTTCACCTCAACCGATGGGTCGAGCAAGCCCGTGGGGCGTATGATCTGCTCCACCACCTGCTGGCTGTGTTTGTATTCGTAGGGGCCAGGGGTGGCCGAGACATAGATTGCCTGGTTTACGTTCTTTTCAAACTCCTCGAAGCTCAGAGGGCGATTGTCCAGGGCGGAGGGCAACCGGAAGCCGTACTCTACCAGCGTCTCCTTGCGCGACCGGTCGCCGTGATACATCCCGCGGATCTGGGGGAGGGTGATATGTGACTCATCGATGAGCAGAAGGAAATCATCGGGGAAATAGTCCAGCAAGGTCGAAGGCGCGCTGCCTGGGGGGCGCCGCGCCAGATGTCGAGAGTAGTTCTCCACGCCGTTGCAGTAGCCCGCCTCGCGGAGCATCTCCAGGTCATACTTGGTGCGCATTTCCAGGCGCTGGGCCTCCAGCAGCTTGCCCTGCGCCTTCAGCTCCGCCAGCCGCTGCTCCAGCTCCATCTCGATATCCTCGATGGCGGCGTGCAGCTTCTCCCGCGAGGTGACGAAATGCTTGGCGGGATAAATATCAATCCTGTCTGGTTGAGATAGTATCTCCCCGGTGAGGGGGTCCAGTTGCACGATGCGCTCAACCTGGTCCCCCCAGAACTCGACGCGCACTGCCAGCTCTTCGTAGGCAGGCAGGATTTCCAGCGTATCACCGCGTACCCGAAAACGTCCCCGGGTGAGCTCAAACTCATTGCGCTGATACTGCATGTCTACCAGCTGACGGAGGATCTTGTCACGGTTGCGCTGTTCGCCCTTCCGCAGGGAGATGACGAAATTGTAGTACTCCTCCGGGGAACCCAACCCGAAGATGCAGGAGACCGACGCCACAATCAGCACGTCCCGTCTCTCGAAGAGCGATCGGGTTGCGGAGTGGCGGAGCTTATCTATTTCATCATTGATGTCCGCCTCTTTCTCGATGTAGAGGTCATGGCGGGGAACGTAGGCCTCGGGCTGATAGTAGTCATAGTAGGAAACGAAGTATTCGACGGAGTTCTCCGGGAAGAAATCCCTGAATTCGGCGCAGAGCTGGGCGGCCAAGGTCTTATTGTGGGCGATGACCAGGGTGGGCCGCTGGAAGCGCTCCACGACGTTGGCCATGGTGAAGGTCTTGCCGCTGCCGGTCACGCCCAGGAGGGTCTGGTGGCGGTGTCCCTGCAGCAGACCTTCGGAGAGGCGCTCTACAGCTTGAGGCTGATCGCCGGTGGGTTGAAAATCGGAGATGAGCTTAAAATCGGGCATGAAGCAACTGCTAAAGGAGAGACATGAAGTCGGCGGGCGTGAGGTGCGCCGGCTTAAGAATACTGCTCAACGTATCTCGCGCCAATTCTCGGTGAGCAGGCACGATAACAGTCAGGACGCGGCCCGCCAACAGCTTTCTCATCTTGATATGGCTGCCCTCCTGATCCGCAACGTAGAAGCCGTCCGTCCGGAGAGCAGCGATAACCCGCCTGCCCGATACCACGGGCAGCCTCCGCACTAGACGGCAACCTCGATGGTGGTCACCAAGGGAGCAGGGGCCCCAAGAGGCAAGTCAGATGGTTCTTCATCCTTCAGATACAGATGAACAGCTTCCTTGAGGTTATCGAGAGCCTCATCCAGGCTCAGCCCCTGACTGGTGACACCCAGTTCCGGACAGTCGGCGACGAAGAACTTTCCTTCCCTCTTAATCACTGCAATGAATTTGTACGTCACGTTTCCCCCTCCAAGGTGCGCTGAGGTATCTCCCCCGCTTCGTGGTGCGGAACCACGGTGTATCTCTTTGTCTCTGGATGCCACCAGATTTCGTGGCTTCCCCTGGCCTGCCTGCGGAATTCGTAGCCCAACCGCCTCAGCTTCCTCACCAACTCACCGTATTTCATTTGCCCATGACTGGCACGAGCATCTCACCACGCAACACTTTGCCGGGCTGAGCCAGGGGGAACCCCCTCTGGAATAGGCAGGCCGTCTTCCAGTCGGAGCTCGAGCAAGTTCCGGGCCACGTCTTCCAGGTTCTCCAGCGCCTCTGCCAAAGTATGTCCCTGGGCATGGCACCCGGGGAGATCCGGGCATACAGCCAGGAAGCCGCCTTCCTCCAGAGGCTCGATTTCAACATGAAGCGAGTAAGCACGACCTCCCACAGGGTTCCTCCTGGCCTTCCGGCCCGTCTGATGACCTCATGTAGAGGCGTGCTATCCGTCTCGGACCGCTCCATAAATTGCAACTGACCGCTCCTCGTCGAGACGCTGCGGATGTTACGATCAAGGCGAGCAATGAGTCCGGCTAGCGGCGGTGTGGAACAAAGAGATGAGATGCTGAGACTGCGGACTACGCAGCACCCTGCAGTTTCTCGAGCATCTCGGCAGGGAAATCGGCATTGGTATAGACGCGCTGCACGTCGTCGAGCTCTTCCAGCTTGTCCAGGAACCTGAGGGCCTGGGTAGCTGTCTTCTCGTCGGACACAGTTAGCAGGGTCTTGGGGACCATGGACACCTCTGCGGAGACGACCTTCGCCTTTTTCCAATCAAGGGCCCGTCGCACCACTTCCAACTCCTCCGGCCGGGTGTAAATCTCCAGCGTGGAGTCTTCCATCTTAACGTCCTCAGCCCCAGCATCGATGGCGTATAGGGCCAACTCTTCAGTGTCCGCTCCTTCGCCCTCGACGGCGATGACGCCCTTAGCATCAAAAAGCCACGATACAGAGCCGGCCTCGGCCATGTTGCCCCCGCCTCGAGTGAAGAGGTTGCGGACGTCAGCCACCGTGCGGTTGCGATTATCGGTCAGGGCGTGGACCAGAACCGCTATGCCCCCCGGGCCGTAGCCCTCGTAGGTGGCTTCGATGAGCGCCGCCGCCTCGGCGCCACCCGCACCCCTCTTAACGGCCCGCTCGATGTTCTCCATGGGCATATTGTTGTCGCGGGCCTTCTGTATGGCCAGGCGCAGGCGAAAGTTGGCCTCCGGGTCGCCGCCGCCCTGGCGGGCGGCCACGCTGATCTCGCGTCCCAGCTTGGTGAAGAGCTGACCGCGGCGTGTATCGGCGACGCCCTTTTGCCGCTTAATCTGGGCCCATTTCGAATGGCCGGACATGGCTGTTCCTCGAAAGATTGCCTTGGCCTCATTCTAACATCCCGCCCGCAAGGCGGTCAACCGCGGTGGCGCCAGAAGATGTTAGCGGTTGTCAGCGTGCAGCGCATACGATCCTGACCGAAGCCGCCGTGGTCGGGCCCCACCCCGGCCCTCCCCGTCCACGGGGAGGGAGCCGAAGTCCCCCCGTGGACGGGGGGTCGCTATGTTGCGCAGGAAGGAAGCGCTGGGAGAGCCGAAGTCCCCCCGTGGACGGGGGGATTCAGGGGGGTCGTCCCACCGCCCTATCCCCCGCCCTTCTCTTTGAGCGCTTCTTTCAGCGAGTCTATCTGACGGCGTAGATCGGCCTGGGCCCTGCCAATAGTGATGAGGTAGGCAAACACCGCCGCCCAAATGACGGTGTAGGCTACGAACACATAAACCAGGTTATCCATCAGGAGTACCCCCTTATCGACTCTTTCAACTTCTCGATATCTTCCTCCATGGAGCTGACAGCCACTCTTTGCGCCATCATGAGAAAGAACAGGTAGGTTACGGTTACCAGAGAGACCATGAGGGTGAGAAACATGGGCGGCGCCAAGCCTCCGCTCCACACCAGCGGCCCCGGATGCTGTGTTCTCCAGAGCACGATGGCCAGCGCTATGATGGGTACGTCGACAAAGCCGACGATGCCGACCACGGCGGCTAGCCGCGCCGCCTGAGCCGGGTGGGAGGCGAAGGAGCGCACCATAAGATAACCGACGTAGATGAACCACAGAACGAGCTCAGTTGTCAGACGGGCGTCCCAGACCCACCAGGCGCCCCAGATCGGCCTGGCCCATAGCGGCCCCGTGATCAGCACCAGTGTGGTGAAGACCACCCCTATCTCCGCTGCGGAATGGGCCAGGATGTCCCACCGCGTTTCCTTCTTCCAGAGGTAGAGGATGCTTCCCACGAAGACGATGAAGAAGGCCAGGAAGCTGACCCATGCCAGGGGGACGTGGAAATAAAAGATGCGCTGGATGACTCCCATCTCTCTTTCCATGGGCGCGTAGACGAAGACCATGAAAAGAGAGATGGCCATCAGCACAAAGCCCAGCATGGCCCAAAGGGTAGAGTTCCTCGTCATGTTCCCTGCCTCCTTGCTATTCTGTGATGGCGAACTCGAAGACTAAGGTGGAGATAACCAGAAAGATGATATCGAAGGCTGCGATCAACTGGAGCCAGGTGGACGTGTTCTGCAACGGCTCCGAGGCCATCAGCGTCCCAGTAGCCTTAACGGCCGCTATGAGTATTGGCACCACCATGGGCAAGAACAGTATGGGCAGCATGACATCTCGGGCCCGCGTGCTGGAGGCAACCGCTGAGAACAGCGTGCCGATGGCGGCGAAACCCAGCGAGGTCATCACAGCCACCAGAAGGAGCCCCGGCATGAAGATGGGAAGATTGTACAGCACGGAGAAGACGGGCAGAGAGATCCCTTCCACAACCAGCATGAAGGTGAGCGCGCCCAGCAGCTTGCCCACATAGATGGCTCCCCTGTCTACCGGGCACAGCATAAGTCCCTCCAGACAGCCTTTGTCCTTTTCCAGCGTGAAGGAGCGGTTCAGCCCCACCACCCCGGCGAAGGTAAAGGCTACCCACAGGACGCCCGGGGCGACCAACGGGGTAGTTTCCGCGCTGGTCTCGAAGGAAAAGCTGAAGATAATGATCGCCAGCAGGGCGAAGATGAGCACCGAGGTCACGATGTCTTTGGTGCGCAGCTCGGTGAGCAGGTCTTTGCCGGCGATGACCAGCGCTTTCCCCAGGAAGTCCATCAGGACCCGCCCCCGGCGCACGTGCGGTAGGTCTCGCAGAAGGAGGCTACATCGAGGGTAGGCTTGGCTTCCTGGTGCACGATCTTGCCCTGCACCATTATCACTGCGCGCGAGCCCATCTGCAACCCCCGGTCCAGGTTGTGAGTGGTCATCAGCACCGTCCGTCCCGCTCGAGCGCGAACCATCTTGTCCAGGAGCGCCAGCGCTTCCTGGTCGAGCCCTGTCTCGGGCTCGTCCAGGAGGAGAATAGAGGGGTCGTGAAGAAGGGCCCGCGCCAGCGCGACCCGCTGCTGCATCCCCCTTGACAGAGTACGGACCCTATCGTGGAGGCGAGACCTCATCCCCACCTGGCCCACCAGATCGTCTATGCGCTCTCTGAGGGGGTGCACATCGTACATCCGGCCATAGAAACTCAGATTCTCCAGAACAGTGAGGTCATCATAAAGAAGGGTCTGATGGCTCATCACGCCGATGCGGCGCCGGGCCGCGGAGGGGTTGACCGCCAGGTCAACGCCGTCAACGTGCACGCTGCCGCCAGTGGGGGTCATCACTGTGGAGACAACCTTGAGGAGCGTGGTCTTCCCGGCGCCGTTAGGTCCGAAAATCGCCAGGAACTCGCCCTTCCTGATCTCGAGGTCGACGCCTCTGAGAACGGGGTGCGCGCCGAAAGACTTAGTGAGGCCCCCAACCTGGACGGCCAAACTCTCTGGCTCAGTTGGGGTAATCACTGGCTAGTCACTCCCCCCGACGCCATCGGGCCCGCCCTGACCCTGGCCCTGAACTTGATTCAGGGATTCGAGGCTAAGGGACCTGCCCGTCAGCCGAAGCAGTTCGGCCTTCTTCTGCGCGCGGACTCGCCGGTAATCTTCCTCGGAAAGAGCGCCAGCTTCGAACTCATCATCAAGTCTGGCGACCTCCTCAAGGAGCCGCTCACGCTCGCTCGCCGGTGTCTCCACCGGGGCGGCCGGCCCCGCCGCCAGTCGGGGCTCCTTCCGCCGGACCAGGAGGTAGATCGCCCCGACGCTCAATATGGCTGCCACACCGGCTGCCGCGACAGGAAGGGCGCCTGGCGTACTGGACTGGCCTGCCTCCGGATTGACGCGAAGGCTGATCTCATGGGCAGCGGCGCGGGCGAAGTCCTTGCCGGCGAGCAAAAGGAAGCGCCCCTCTTTCATCACGATCGGATCCTGCAAGCCGAGCTGAGGGGAGCTTGCCACCACGCCTTTGTCTTCGATCAGGACGTTAACGTTATCCACGGGGTAGGCTATCGACCGCGCCAACCGGTAGTCGCCCGAGCCTCTCAGGGTGTAGCTATAGCCAACCAGCGTATCGCCGGGAACGACCGTGGCGTTGCTGACGAAGCCGTAGTCCGTCTTAGCTATCCGCCCCTCAGAGAGTCCCTGTCCTAATTGCAGGCCAGTCGCCCCTGGGGGTACCGAGAATCTGAGCGTCTCCTTCTTTCCGCCGATCTCCTTGCCCACAAAGGCCTTATCTCCTTCATTGCGGAAAAGGTAGAACTCCTTCACAAGGAGTCCCTCTTTGCTCACATAGATGATGGTGTGGGAGGCGGCCACCTTGATAGTCTCGTCGCTGCCAGTCGGATTGTAGACCGCTATTTCCAGCGATTTGCTGGACTGGCCCTCCTCGAACCATACCACGTCGCTGTAGTAATCAGCACCCTGATAGGTTAGGGTGACCTGATAGCTATAGGTCTTCTCGGTCACCAGCCCGGAGAAAGTGAATTTTCCTTCCCCGTCCGTCTTGTCGTCCAGCGAGCCTTGAAGCGTCGTCTTCGAGTAGCTGTTCAACTTCACGGGGATGCCCGCCACGTTTCCGCCTTCCCGGGACTTGTTCAGCAACCGCCCGGTCATTTGCCCCGGCCCCGCCTGCGCGAACGCCAGGGGCGAAGGTAATACAGACAGCAGAATCATCAAAGGCGCCAACAGCACCAGTCGCTTCATCGCAACGACCTTGCAGCGGGTAGGCTGGCGGCGCAGCGGGCGCAGAACCGGTCGCCCCTCCGATAGGACGCGCCGCACTTCGGGCAGCGCAGCGGGAGCTGCGCCCCACAGCGAGAACACACTCTATCGCCTTCCCGCGCCCGGTTGCCGCATCTGGGACACACAACCCCTTCCGCTGCCCGGGCTTCCCTACGCGACTGGCGACGGCGCAATATCTCCGCCTCCAGGTCCTCCTCTTGTGGCTTCCCCGTTTCCTCCGGTTGTGGGGCCAGCCCGCTGGCCCTCTCCTCATATTCCTCTTTCAGCGCCAGGTAGTCCCCCTCGGCGAGCTGCCCCGATGCGAAATCGTATTCCAGTTCCTCAAGAGCTGCGCGTGCGGCCCGCTCTTTGGCGCCCAAATCTACTAACCGCCTCTCGTCGGCCCCGAGGCGCCGGGGCTTCTCCTCTCGCTCTTCCCGAAATAGCGGGTAGACGACAAAAGCGAAGGTAGCTGCGGCCAGCGCCAGGGCAACGATCACTGTCAGCATATCTCTACCGCGCCAATCCTTTGCCGACCGCTTTCCGTCTCGCCGTGGTCACTTCAGGCGCAACCGCCGGGGCCATTTCTCTCTCCTTCTCCGGCCAGAAGGCCACCGCGCTGCCAATGAGGAGCAGAATCCCTCCAATCCATATCCAGACGACCAGGGGATTCACAAAGGCCTTGAAGGTAGCCTTTCCGTCCTGGGTCCAACCGCCCAAAATGATGTACAGGTCCTCCAAGGGCGTGGTGTAGATTCCTACCTCGGTGACTGGCTGCTGGAAACTCCGGTGAAACTGTTTCTCCGTGTTTAGCTGTCCCAGATACCGAGTTCCGCTGTAGGCAGACAGACTGGCTGCGACGACCTCGCGGCTCGGCGCTGGCTGTTCAGACAGGCCCTCGAATTTCAAAGTGTAATTGCCGATGCTCATGCTCTGCCCGGGGGCGAGCGTAGATTCCTGCTCCAGCTTGAAGAAGGAGGAACCAACAATCCCCACCACCATGAGAACGATGGACAGATGAACGACATACCCCCCGTATCTGGGACGGTTGCCCCAGACCAGGCTGGCGAAGGCAGTCACAAAGTTCTCACCTTTGCTTCGATGCCGTGCTCGGACCCCCCGTCCCCACTCCAGGAGGATGGTGAAGGCGACAAAGCCACAGAGAGACAAAGCCGCTACGGCAAAGACTTCCCTGACCCCGATGATGATGAGCGCCACAGCCAGGACAACCGCGACGACGAAGGGGGCAAGGAAATGATGGAGGACATTGTTCAGCGATGCCTTGCGCCAGCCGATAAGCGGGCAGACGCCCATGAGCAGGATAAGCAAGAGGAGTATCGGCCCGTTCACCCGATTGAAGAAGTCCGGTCCGACGGTTATCTTCACGCCGCGGAGTGTCTCAGAGAAGAAAGGCAACATGGTGCCCCAGAACACGGCAAAGGCGGAGCCCACCAGGATAAGGTTGTTGACGACGAAGGTGGTCTCCCGAGCGATGAAAGAGTCCAACTCCTCGTCGCTCTTCAGGTCCTCAAGACGGTCCACCAGAAAACCGAAGGGTATGAGGATGCCCATCCCGAGGAAGGCGACAAAGAAGGGGCCAAGGCCGGTATCGCCGAAGGTATGCACCGAAGTGAGAATGCCACTCCTGGTCAGGAAGGTGCCGAAGATGCACAGGTTGAAGGTGAGGATGACCAGAACCATGTTCCACACCCGGAACATGCCCCGCCTTCTCTGGATCATGGCGGAGTGCAGGAAGGCCGTGCCCAGAAGCCAGGGCAGCAGCCCGGCGTTCTCCACCGGGTCCCACGCCCAGTAGCCTCCCCAGCCCAGCTCCACGTAGGCCCATTGAGCTCCAAGGAGATTGCCGGCGCCCAGCAGGAACCAGGCTAGGAGCGACCAGCGCCGCACCCGCCCTATCCACTCGTCGCCCAGCCGCCGCGTCACCAGCGCAGCAACGGCGAAGGCGAAGGGCACGGTGTAGGCCACGTAGCCAGCGAGGATGAGGGGCGGATGAACGATCATTCCGATGTTTTCCAGGAGCGGATTCAGCCCGCCTCCGTCCGGCGGCGCAACGGTAAGCCTTTCGAAGGGGTTGCTCACCGCCATCATCAGGAGAGAGAAGAAGGCCTGAGTGATCGCCATCACCACGAAGACATAGGGTATGAGGGGCTTGTCGCTCTTGTGCTCCTGAAGGACTACGACTGCCCCAAACAAGGAGAGGAGCCAACCCCAGAAGAGAAGAGAGCCGGCTTGGCCGGCATAGAATGCTGCGAGAACGTAGGCCAGCGGCATATCGCTGCTGCTGTATTGGGCGACGTATTTCACGCCGAAGTCGTGGGAGACGAAGGAGTACACTAGCGCCAGGCTAGCGATGGTAAGCAGGGCGAAGGAGGCCAGCATACCGTTCCTGGCGCTGGCGACCAGCTCGGGGTACTCTCTTTTCGCTCCGAAGGCTGCCGCGAAGACAATGTAGACGGATGTCACCAGGGAAAGGAGGATAGCTACATATCCGATTTCGGCCACGTCTTAACCTCTGAATGCCCGTCGTGGTTGGCTCTTGACGAAACGGAGTCCTTCTACAGAACTTCGCATGGAGACCGGTGAAGGAAACCCCTCAGTGTCCTCAGTCTCGCTCGTAGCGAGGAGGGACTGGTTCTAGAGAACTTCGGACGGACACTGGTGATGGAAACCTGCCCGTCACGCCTGGGGCTCATAACGAGAGGGGCACTTGGCCAGGAGAACCCTCGCCTGAAAGACACCTTGAGGATCGCACTTCCCTTCTACCACAACATCGCTGCCTTCCTTGAAAGTGTCAGGCACGATACCTCTGTAGGCCACAGGCAATGTACCCCCTGCATCGGCGATGGTGAACTGTACCTGTAGGCTGCCGGGGACCCGGTGAATGGACCCGTCCACTACGGTTCCAGTGACGCGCAAATCAGTATTGGACTCGGCAAGGCCTTGCGCCTTGACTTCGCTCACCGTCAGGTAGTACACGGCTGAGCTTTGAAAGCCGGTGTACATCAGGTAGGCCACAGCGAGCAGTATGAACGCCCCGCCTATGAGGAATTTCTTTTTCTTCGGCATTGCTCTCCTCCACCCCACCGCTCAACCTTTTGATTGCGCCTGCCTGGCGCCCCGCCGGGCGGGGCGCCAGAACAGGTAAACTGGATACGATACCTTTTGCCTAGGCCCGCTGATGGCAGCCCTGGCAGATCTCATTGGTCCT
Organism: Chloroflexota bacterium; assembly: GCA_016190665.1. Taxonomy (GTDB): domain Bacteria; phylum Chloroflexota; class Dehalococcoidia; order JACPQD01; family JACPQD01; genus JACPQD01. Next base: position 4,251 of record JACPQD010000083.1, on the reverse strand, counting down.
GCCAGCATGGTTGTCCGGCACCTTCGGGGCGCCAGCGACGCCCGTCTGATGGCATACCAGACACTGCTCGCGTCCCGCGATGTCATGGGGCACCTTGGGTGGGGTGCCCGCGGCTGGCTTCGCAGGGGCTGTGGTCGGTGCGGCTGCCGGCTTGGTCGGCTCCGCCGGCTTGGGCGGGGCCGGCGTCGGCTTGGCCGGGGCGGGCGGAGTGGTTGGCGTAGCCGCTGGGGCGGCCGGCTTGGCCGGCTCCGCTGGCTTCGTTGGGGCGGCCGCTGGCTTGGCCGGCTCGGCTGGCTTCGTTGGGGCGGCTGCCGGCTTGGTGGGCTCGGCGGCTGGCTTCGCAACGGTAGGGGCTGGCTTCGCTGTCGGCGTTGGGGCCGGTCCGGCGCAGGCCGCTACGGCAACCACCAGGAGCAGGCCAAGCGCCAATGCTCCGATGAAATACCATTTCGCTTTCACGCTCTTTTCCTTGTTTCCCTCCTATAGTTTAAGTAGTTCCGGTCTCACCCTATTTGGGCTCCCCGTCCCGGCGGCCTTGCCCCTTCAGGCGCACCAGGTTGGGAAGTATCCCCTTTTTTGCCGCCTCAATATATCAAGAAGCTGTCGCCCAGTTCTCTCGATGCAGATCACGCAGACCCAGGCGACAGTATCTTTATTTTACCCCTTATCACCGCTTTTCACAAGTCAATGTCTCGTGGACAGGGCGCCTATCCACGCCAACGAAGGGCCGAAGGTCAGATCGCAGGTTACGCAAATTGCGAAACCGTTACCGCCGAATGGATCGCGGCGCGACGCGCCTATTCACTTTTGCGTCGCGCCGCAATCCGTGTCAAGGGAGGCTGTCAAACGTCAGATCGGGAAGGCGCCCTTGCCGTCGGGGACTACTTCTTGAAAATCCGCTTGTACTGCTGGTCAGCCCACTCTGCATTCTTGTCCTTGTGGCAGGTATTGCAGGAGTTGGCCATCTTCTCCCCGTACTGCAGCGTCTTGGCCGGGGCAATGGCTTCAAAGGTGTGCGTGGAAACAGAGCCTGATCCGATCAGTTTCGGCAGGTGACAAGACGCGCATGTAGCCTTGTCCAGCGCGTGGCCGGCATGCGCCGCCTGGTCTCTTGACTGTTTCTCGTGACACTTGGCGCAAAGATCATTGCCCTTCGCCCGCAGATCAGCCTTGCGCTCGTTGAGCGCGCCCTGGTGTGGATCGTGACAGGCCACACAGGTCACGTTGGCCTTCGCGTGGCCGCTCCTGCCCCAATCAAGGAATTGCTGGCGGTGCCGGTTCGAGTTCTTCTGATCGGGGAAGACCGACGCGGCATCCGTCATCGGGATGGGTTTGAAGTCCTTGAGCAGTGTGTCGGGCTTTCCAAGCTGGTAGGTGACGGGGAAGCCATACTTCCCGCTCGTATCCGAGCCGCGGATGTGGCACTGCCCGCAGGCCTCGCTGCTCTTGTCGACCACGATCTTGGTTTTGGAGCTGTCCTTGGCGTGCTCACTGCCCGGCCCATGGCAGGCTTCGCAGCCGATGTTCAACTCGTTGAACTTGCGGGTCTCCACGTTGAGGCCGGTGCTATGGCAGCCGCCGCAACTATTGATCCAATCCAACGCCTCGGGGTTGCCCTCCTTGTCCTTGCGGAGCACGAACTGCTTCCTGGGCTTGTTGTACTCGAACTCGCCGGTCACGACGTCGCCTTTGGCGTTCCTGTAGGCGTAGCGCTCTTCCTTGTACCAACCGCCGATGGCGTAGACCCAGTCGTACTGGTCCGCCTTCGGGGCGCCTGGTAAGGTGAGATCGGCCTTGGCGTTCTTGAGGTCGCCCTTGGCGATGGGGCGCACCATGCTGGTGTGAATTGTGTTGCGCCATGAATCGTACTGCTTCGCGTGGCAGGCCCTACAGGTCTCCGAACCGACGAACTTAGGGGCGGCGACCTGCGCGGGCGCCTGCTTCTCGGCTTGCTTCGCTGCCGGTGAGGCAGCAGGCTGCGCCGTGCAAGCGCCAAGCACTAGAACAGTCAACATGACGACAAATGCCGCCCCCACAGCGGCCAACGTGAGACGCGACTTGCCCTCCATCTTTCCTGGACCTCCCTCTTCACAAGCGTTGTCGGTGGACTACGGGACATCTGCAAGATACGCACTATTCCCGCTACGAGTGGCACACTCCCTTCTTGTAGACAGCTCTTGACCTCAACATACTTTGTAGCAGTGCCACGTACCCCATTTCAATGCGGTCGAGCGACGTTCGTAGGCAACAGACGTGCCCATCCAGTAGTACTCGGCGTCGCCCCCCTGAAACTAACCACCCATGCGAACCAACGGGCCGCGCCGCCTCGCGGGAGAACAGCGCGTTTGAAAAATGCATCCGGGGAGACCCCTGGCTCTGGCCAGGGGTCTCCCCGGATGCCCAATCTAGTCCTTAGCCCGCTTTCTTCTTCTCAGGGCCAATCCTGCGCCAATTGCGCTAATTGCCGTGATTGCGGATAGTCCGATGGCCGCGGGCAGCATCGGGTCCCCGGTGCGTGGAAGCCCGGCGGGTGCGCCCGCCGCGGGCGCCGCGGGCCCTGCGGCCGCTGGCGGAGTGGGGCCCAAACGCTGGTCAGCCGCCTTGAGCAGGGCCATGGCGAAGGGGAAGTTGTGGAACCCCTTGCTACCGTCCGACGCGACAATGCCGACGTTGGTAAACGCCTCGTCGAAGGCCTTCTGGGCCGCCGTAGTCCCCTTGCCCGGATCCCATCTGCCGAGGGTCGGCTTGACTACCTCCATCCTGGCCTTGAGCGACGTCAGGAGTGCCTTCACGTCGCCCTGGCGGGACTCGATGACCCGCTGCATCGCCTCCCCCTGATTGGCATGGCAGGTGGTGCACGAATCCGGCTGGCCCCTGGCCGCCTTGGCCGGCTCAATGACGTTCAGGTTGTGGCTGGCGATGTTCCGCCACCTCCCGCCGCTGCTTCCCGTCTGCACCATATGGCACTCGTAGCAGGCCACCATGTTCATCGGCGAAGGCATCGGGGCCGTCACGCCAAAGCCGCCGACGCCCTCGAAGATCTCTTTGTCAGCCCGCTTAGGTGCTGCGCCGGCCTGCCTGGGAGGGCCGCTGCCCGTATTGTGGCACTGGGAACAGAGCTCCGAGCCCGCGATCCTCAACTGCGATGTGCGCGGAACGCCAGTGTTGTGCGGTGTGTGGCAGACCGCGCACTCGATGCTGAACCTGGTCGTCTCGAAGGTGGCCTTGGGCCCGTAGGTCGGCGGGAAGCGGACGTCAGCGGGGGCCTTGCAGGTCATGCAGTAGTCTTCCCGCATGCCCTGCTTGGATCGCGCGTGGGGGCTCATCTTCCACTCGTTGCCCTGCATGCGGTGGTCTTTGGCATGTCCATCCGGCCACCACTCGGCCATGTCCGTCAAGGGAGGCTCTCTGCCCGCCACTTTGCGGACGTGGCAGCGGTTGCAGGTCGCTGAGTCCACGGCCAGCGTCTTGTCCATCCGGGCGCCCCTGGTCACGTGATCCAGGCCGCTGCCGTGACAGCTCTCGCAGGTGATCCCGATCTCGGCGAAGGTCCTGCTGGCAGGATTGTAACCCGTGGTGTGGCAGTCGGCGCAGCCGCTCTTCCAATCGCGCAGGACGCCGCCCGGGCTGCCGAACCACTCGTTCTTCACCGTGTCCCAATAGATGTTCAGCACTTCAAACTTCTTGGTTACGTAGCCCTGCCGGTACTTGGAGCCGATGGTGAACAGGATGTCCTCCTTGGGCACCCAGGTCTTGGACGCGTCCCAGGCCGGGATGATGGCGTCCGGCGCCTTGCCAATCATGCGCGAGTGCAGTGTCTGCCTCCAGTTGTCATAGGCAGACTTGTGGCATTGCTCGCACTTGCCCGAGCCAGCAATGACGGGACTTTGCGCCTCCACTGGTGTCGGATTGGACCACAGGGCCAAGCCGGCCACTGCGGCCAGAGCGACGCCGAGCGAAATGACGATCCATTTTCTCAAATCTTTCTCACCTCCTTTCCCGCGATGTCAAGAATTGACGACGACCCATTTTTTCAAACTTGTCCACCTCCTTCAGATACAAGTTCGTGCGTGGGTCTTCCGGAGAACACGATAGGCATCACCTCCCTCCGCTAGTGTCTAGTTGCGCAGAAGAGCGCAAGTTTCCTCTCCCCTCCGCGGGAGAGGACTAAGGTGAGGGGGCTTTCCGGTTTCACCCTCACCCTACCCTCTCCCGTCGAGGGAGAGGAAAGCTAAAGAACCGGCGTTCGGC
>JACPQD010000080.1 GCA_016190665.1 Chloroflexota bacterium | reverse complement strand
CCCTGACCCCCGACCCCTATTTGGCGAGCCACACCTCCTGGAACTTGTTATTGTTGTAGGGATTGCCCCGGTAGTAGTTCTTGACCTCCGGCCAGTAGCCGATGTTCCCTCGCTGCCAGTAGAGAGGCACGGAGGGGCTGAGCTCCAGAAGCTTCATGTCCAGTTCGCGAACGATCTTCTTGCGCTCGGCCACATCCAGGGCCCGCCCCTGCCTCTCGAAGAGGGCATCTACTTCGCTGTTCTTAAGGCCGACCCAGTTCGACCCGCCGCCGCTCACGAAATAGCGACTGAACTCGTCGGGGTCGGTCATTCTCACGCCGATGGGCTGGCCCACCATAGGGAACCCCAGCTTATTTATCTGCTCGAGGAAGACGGCGCTCTCCTGAACTACTATCTCCAGTTCAATCCCAATCCGGCCCAGTTGCTCTTTCATCAGCACGGCCATATCATCAGAGTATTTGTTAAAGACCATGAGACCGAGTCGGTCTACCGGTGCCCTTTCGCACCTTACAAGCCGAGGCGAGGTTTACAAGACGCCCGAGGATACGTTATTCTAACTGTGGCTGGCCCTCTTCCCAGTTGCGTCAGCTGACAGCTCAAAAAATCAGGAGGTTCCCTTCCTTTGTATAAGGCCCCCCGCGGCGCCGCGGACATATTGCCCGAGGACCAGCCCTACTGGATATACACCCAACAGTGCGCCGAACGGGTTTCCTGCCTCTTCGGATACCAGCGCCTGGACACCCCAACCTTCGAGGATGCTGGCCTCTTCATAAGGAGCGTGGGGGCCGGGACAGACATTGTGGAGAAGGAGATGTACTCCTTCGAGGACAGGGGCGGCAACACTGTCACCCTCCGCCCCGAAGGCACTGCTCCGGTATGCCGCGCCTACCTGGAGCACGGCATGCACAACCTTCCTCAACCCGTCCGCCTCTACTACTTCGCCCCGCTCTTTCGCTACGAGCGCCCCCAGGCAGGCCGTTACCGGGAGCATCACCAGTTCGGCTACGAGGCCCTGGGAGACGCCGACCCGGCTGTAGATGCCGAGGTGATCGAGATGGCCTGGCGCCTCTATCAAGAGCTTGGCCTCAAGGACCTCAGCCTGCAACTGAATAGCATCGGCTGTCTTGCGTGCCGGCCCGCCTATCTGTCGAGACTCAAAGAATACTACGGCGGCCACACGGCTCGACTGTGCCGCGATTGCACGGCGCGCCTGGAGCGGAACGCGCTCCGTTTGCTCGATTGCAAGACGGAAGGCTGCTTGAGGATGGGCGAAAGCGCCCCACGGAGCGTCGACCACCTCTGCGTGGAATGCAAGGCCCATTTCGAGTCGCTGCAAAGCTACTTGAGACTCATGGGGCTCCCCTTTACTCTGAACCACCGCCTGGTCCGGGGCCTGGACTACTACACCAGAACGGTCTTCGAGATACAACCCGCAGAGGAGGGGGCGCAGAGCACCGTGGGCGGCGGCGGGCGCTATGATGGCCTCGTTGAGGAACTGGGAGGCAGGCCTACCCCTGGCGTCGGCTTCGCCACGGGCATCGAACGCATTGTGCTGAACCTCAAACGGCAAGGCGTAGCGGTGCCGCCCCTCCCCGGACCCCAGGTCTTCATCGCCAATCTGGGCCCGGGGGCGAGAAACGAGGCCGTCAGTCTGGCCTCTCAACTCCGGGCCGCCGGAGTGGGGGCAACCCTGGGACCGGGCTCCAGAAGCCTCAAGGCGCAGTTGCGCCAGGCCAACGCCCGGGGAGTCGGTCAGGCGATCATAATTGGCGACGAAGAGGTGAGACAGGGTACCGTGGTGCTACGCGATATGGCGCGAGGGACGCAGCAGTACGTCCCCGTGAGCGACCTGTTGGACGCGCTGAGGGCCGCCCAACGCACCAGGAAAGACGAGTAATCTCGGAAGGAGGCGAATCTTCGTCAAAACCGACGGAGGCTAAGGCATGTTTATGAGGCGTTCAATTCTTCTGTTATCATTGGCTACATCCATCCTGGCCGGCTGCGCCAATCTTCTTCCCGCGCCAACGTCGACGCCCCCGCCCACCAGGACTCCCATACGTACTTTCACTCCCGTCCCGACGGCCACGGCGACTCCTTTGCCGAGTGTCACCCCCATGCCCACACCGGCGGTTCCCCCGACACCCACGCCCACCGAGACGCCGACGCCTACGCCCACCTTTGGGCCGAGCCCGACCCCCACGAATACGCCCCTGCCGCCGCCTCGCGAGGTCCGACAGACCTTCAACGTGAAGCCAGGCACCATCGAGCGCTGGTCCGTCCCGGCCATCTCCGGCAACAAGGTGGAAGGCGCCATCTCTATCAAAGGCGGAAGCGGCAACGACGTCGACGTGTGGATACGCGACCCCCTGGGCAACACTGTTCAGGACCTGGGAAGGATTTCCGGGCAGAAGACCTTCTCCTTCACCGCGCGGATAAGCGGGGAGTATCAGTTGGTGCTGGGCAACGCCTTCTCAGTACTCTCCAGCAAGGAAGCGACCCTCAGCCTGAAGATATCGCACAGATAGGCCTCTCCTTGACGTGTCGGCGCCCAATCCAGAAGAGTTCGGAAGAACCAAGGTAAGTTGGTCTTTCTGACAGGAAAGGGTGGCGGCGACCCCTTTCGATGAATCCTGAATCCACTTCAGGATGAACTGTGGTTCAACGCCGCACGTTGGGCGGCCATCCCCGGCGTGTTGGCCCGATGTTCCATCCACCTGCGCGAAGTACGCGGCATAAGGTCTTCGTGCGGGCGGATGGCCGTCCAATGTTGTCTTATTAAAATTGAATCGCGCCTGAGAAGGTGTGGACAAAGTAAGCCAAGATGGGTCAAATGCTCCCGTCGCCAGCTTGGGGCCAGAGCCCGGGGACCCCAATTTTCCCCTTCCGGCCAGCGACTGCCAGAT
>JACPQD010000084.1 GCA_016190665.1 Chloroflexota bacterium | reverse complement strand
TGTATATGTGTATGGGTTGGGGGTTGGGGGTTGGGGGCCCGTCCCCTGACCCCCGTCCCCTGACACCTGACCCCTGATTCTCGGGCCGTGCCTCTCCATGAGTTCCTCAGGGAACCATTGATCGCGGTCCTTGCGGTAGCCGGCCCATATGTTGCCCTCGCTCTCCAGCGCTTGCGCCATCATCTCGAAGGGCGGGAAGGTCATCTTGTTCTGCTCGCGTATCAGTTGGCCGCGCAGCTTCAGCCAGGACGACTCGATGGGCAGGCCCGCCGAGCAGCGCAGGTTGCAGAGCTCGCAGGTCGTGCAGGAGAGAATGGTGTCCACCATGGACTGGTCCCACTCCTCGCGGCCCTCCATGTACTGGCGCAGCCAGTACCATTTGCCGCGCGGCGACTGGCTCTCCCAGCCGCGGCCGTAGAACTGGTCGCATTCCTCGATGCAGGAGCCGCATTGCGAGCAGCCGTAGGCGTACCAGGCGACGTCCGCTGGTATGCCGCGGACTGGCTTGTCTGGCCTTTCGCCGATGCTCAGAGTAGCCCGGTTGCCCATCATCCTGATAACCGGCTCGAAGGCCCGCGCCAGGCCGATGAAGGCGCCGATTCGGCCGCCGGCGGTGACCTTGCCCGGGTTCATGATGTTGCGCGGGTCTACCCGCGCCTTGAAGTCCTTGAGGGCGGCGACGCGCTCAGCGCCCAGCACCCGCCTGGCCTCGCGCGCCCAGTAAAGCCCCGTGGAGTAAGGGCGGCCGCCATACTTCTCGGCGACCTTGAGGACGCTCAGGGAGAGGCCGAAGATGAAGTTGTAGTCAAACCGGCGCTGGTCGGCGGGAATGAAGCCCAGGATCACCACCTCCGGCCGGCCGCTGGCGCTCTCCCGGATAACGATGGCCTCCTTGACCAGGGGATGGCGGACCCGGCTTTCCATCTCCACCACGGCATCGGCCAGGCGGTACAGGGGGACCACCACCTCGGAGGGGACCAGACTGGGGCCGAGGCGCTTGACGTCCAGGGGGCGGAAGCGGTTCTCCCACTCGTGTTGCGCGACTTCATCGCCCAATAGCTCTGAATCACAAGCCCTGAGAAGTCGAGGGAGCCTGTCCATGATGGCCTGGCGGTCTTTGGCCCGGAAAGCGATGCTCAGGATGTACGCCTCCGGCAGAAGCACCCGGTCCTCAGCCTGGCCGTGGCGCTCCATCAGGGGGACTTTGTTCTTCAGTTCCGCCATGCGCGGGTTGACGAAGAGCACTGACCAGAGGGGCAGCTTCTCATCGATGAAGGACTGGAGTAGCCGCTGCAAGCTGTAGGCGCCAGGACTAGCCACCGCTATGACTTTCAGGTCTTCCTGGGGCTGCACGCGCAGCGTCACTTGGCTGATAAAGCCAGTGATGCCCTCCGCGTCGGCGATGAAGTCGAGGTCGTCGCCCTTGAGCTCCCTGACGTTGCCATCAGGCAAGACGACGCGGGCGCTGACCACGCTGTCGCGGAACCAGCCCATCTCGTAGGAACCGATTCCGGCGCCGCCCTGGGCCAGCCACCCGCCGACGGTGGAGGAGCGGTAGCTGGTGGGATACAGGCGCAGGGTGAGCCCTTGCCTGGCCAGGTCCCGGTCCAGTCTCTCCCAGACGACGCCGGCTTCCACCGTGGCCGTTTGGCCTTCGCGGTCTATTCCGATCATACGGTTCATGCGGTAGAAATCGACGACTACTCCGCCTTTGACAGGCAGGACGCCGCCGTAGCCGGAGGAGGCCTTGCCGCGCGGCGTGAGGGCGACGCCGTGTTCGTTTGCCCAGAGCGCCAGCTCTATCAGCTCTTCCTCAGTCTGAGGTTGCACCACGGCCTCCGGCGTGGTGTCGCCAACGAGGGGAGCCACCAGCCCGGGCATGGCCGCGATATCGTGGCCGTAGAGCCTGAGCTCCGTCCTGTTAAAGGTGACGCGGCGGCGGAACTGTTTCTCCAGATACGCTTGCTGTTTTCCGTCCATGTTGCCCATTTCAACCATGCCTTTCTGACCAATACTTTGCCCATTGCGCTCTATTACGTCGGACCTGTCAGACAGGTCGGACACGTCCGACAATCGGAGAGCCCGAAACGCACTAACAGCTTTGTCAGGGAGCTTTGCCCAGAGACGCCAGAGAGCTAGCCAGCGCCTGGCTGCGGCTGAGACGGCTCTCCAATACCTGGCGCACCAGGTCACAGGCCAGGGCTATCCTGGGGTCAGCCAGGGTATAGAAGATGGTGGTCCCCTCGCGGCGAGTGGCCACGATCTCGCGCTCCCGCAAAATTGCCAGGTGACGGCTCACATTGGCCTGGGGCAGGCCCAATCTCGCGGCGAGCTGGCCGACGGAAACCTCTCCCTCGCGGAGTTCGTGCAAGATCATGAGCCGGGTGCGGTCCGAAAGGGTCTTGCAGATCTCCGCCTGGAGTTCGAAGATCCTGCTGTGATGTTCATCCATCCCTGCTGCCTCCTGTGACTCTGTTCACATACTACTATATATAAACGTATGCGATAGTGTGGACAATGTCAAGGACTTAGGTAACTTATCCTCCAACATCTGGGTAATTAGCGTCCCAGCAATATGGGGCATGAATGTTGCAGTTTCGATACAGTTTGTCCGCTGCGAAACATGACTATTCAACGCTTGCCAGTCTAGGATGTAAGTGAGACGCCCTGGCAATCCGTCAGGCGCCAGGGGTGGCGTGAGAAGCGCCACACCGCGGATGGAGGAGGACGAACCCGAGCAAGGAGAGGCCGATGGAAACAAGTCTTAATCGGAATCGGAAAGCGCAGGAAGGATAAAACAGATGAGCAGTTATTGTCTTATCAGGTTCTTGAAGTCGGCTCTGGCCATTGCCAGCGTTGCGGCCATAGCCTTGCAGGTGGCGGGCTGGCCCTCAGCGCCGGATGCCGCCGCGCAGGTCGGGCCCCCGTTCCCGGCCACGGGCGTGATCATCAGCGGGGAGATTGAACGGATTAGCATCAACAATCGCGGCGACCACTGGTCCGGCGGGGTCATTCAGGTCGGCGGGCAAAACGTCATTATCCCCCGCAACCTGCTGATGGACCTGCCCGCGAACCGGCTGACCCTGGCGGAGATCTATGACCAGGCGCCGCTGGCCTGTTTGCTCTCCGGCGAGACCGGCCTCGCCAAGGGCGACTTCTGCAACACCACCAACGGCGTGCCCGGCACGGGGGGATTCGCTCTGATCCACGCCAACCGGACCCAGGCCGGCAATGTTATCGCCGGCGATGTCTTCATCCAGAAGGGTATCGAGGCGGTGATCGGCACAGTCACCTATGTCAGCTACACCGACGGCTATTACCGGTTGAACGGCATCCCCAACGATCCTGCCACCGGCGTCATGGTGCGGCTCAACGACCCCGATGGCCGCCACACCGTCCAGCAGGGCCTCGGCTGTAACGGCGGCCCGAATTGCAGCGCCGACCCCCGGTTCACTCTCGATCCGGACAACTACGTGAATGCCTTCACCACGGGCTATCCTTATTGCATCCCGTCCACGGTGCCCCGAACCTTCACGGACATCCTCGGCCTCGGCGCGACGACGGCCCAGGCGCTGCCTGACGGCAGCGGCGATGTCCTCTGCCCCCAGGCCAACCGTCCGGCCAACGGGCCGGCGCCCGATTCGAGGCGCTTCGCGCCCCTCAAGGTGGGCGATCCCGTCAACGCCGAAGGCAACTTCGAGGTGGTGAACGGGGTGAAATTCCTGTCGGCCCACACTACTCAGATAATGAATGGACTGACGACGAGCCAGCTCCCGGGGCAGCCGGACTACTTTTTCCTCGATGAAGTGGGAATCGACCTGCCCGGATTCCAGAACGAGCGCGTCCGCACCCTCATCATCGGCTACTCCACCTTCGCTCCCGCCGACGTGCTCATCTGGTCGCGTCAGTTCGACCAGAACAACGTGGTGCACGAGATGCCGCTGGCCAGCGTTCAGGGCTGCGATAATGCGGCCGGCGTGGGGACGTGCGGCCGCCTGGCCTTCACCGTCAATAGCGGCGACATCTTCAGGATCCGCCATGACATCGACTTCTTGGTCGGCGCCAAGCCCAAACTGAATCCCTGCGCCCAGCTGATAGCCGATCCCCGCATGGGCACGGGGTTCTGTCCCAACGGCGGGGCCGCCGAGCTCAATACCTCGGACATGTTGGGCATCCTCAGCCCCATCCCGCACGAGATCCAGGCGAGGACGGGGCGCAAGTTCGCCAGCCTGCAGCCAGGGGGCACGCCCCTCACCACTATTGACGTGAACGGAAACGAGGCGACCAACGGCCAGTACCTGTTCCCCTTCGGCATCGGCCTGGGCGGTCTCTCCCCTGTGGAGCCCGTGGAGTTCAACCTGAACGCAGTGATGATGCCCTACTTCTTCTCCGGCATCCCGTGGAACTTGGACCGGCGCCTGAGCCCCGGCGGCTGCATCGACACCAACGGCGACGGCGCCGTGGACTGCGAAGCCACCCCACAGCCGCTAGACCCCTTCCCCTTCGAGGTGCTGGACCCGCGCATCCAGGCCTCCGTTCCGGCGGGCGCCTATAACGACCCAAACTTCACCGCGAGCCCTCTCAGCACCGCGCGCAACCGCATCCTCTCCTTCGTGGATGCGGCCCTGGGCAAGTTCAATGGCAATAACACCGTCCTGGCCTGGCCGCCGGTGGACCCGGCCTTCATTCCCATCTCGGCGACCGTGCCCGTGATCGGGCCGCCCGTCAACCGGGCGCCGTCCGCGCTGCCCGATGCAGCGACCACGCGCGCGAATAGCGCCGTGGTCATCCCGGTCCTGGTCAACGACACCGACCCTGACGGCAACGCCCTGACGGTGATTTCGGCGGGTCCGGCGGCCAATGGCACCGTGCTGAATAGCCGCACTTCGGTGACCTACACGCCGAACCCCGCCTTTTCCGGTACGGATTCTTTCCTGTATACGGTTACCGATGGTCGCGGCGGGACGTCCACCACCGCCGTAACTGTCGCCGTGGGCAATAGGGCCCCGGTGGCGGTCAATGACGCGGCGACCACGACCGAGGACACGCCGGTGGACATCGCTGTCCTCCTCAACGATACCGATGCCGACCCGGCCCACCAGGGCAATCTGACGGTGATCGCGGTCAATGCTTCCACCAGTGGCGCGGTCGCCATCAATAGCACCGGCGTGAACAACACCGTCCGCTACACGCCGGCCTTGAACTTCAGCGGCGTCGCCAGCTTCACTTACACCGTGGCCGATCCGGAGGGCGCTGCCGCCTCCGCCACAGTGACGGTGACGGTGTCGCCGGTGAATGATGCGCCGGTGGCGGTGAATGACACCGCGACCACTAACGTGGGCGTTGCCGTGACCATCCCGGTGCTGGCCAACGACACGGATGCGGACCACAGTCTCCTCACGGTGTCAGCGACTACCCACGGCGCCAATGGCATCGTGCTGAACAATGGCACCTCAGTAACCTACACGCCGAACGCTGGCTTCCGGGGCGTCGACACTTTCACTTACACTGTTTCCGATGGCCTGCTGACGGCCACAGGCACAGTGGCCGTGACGGTCAACGCGCCTCCGGTGGCAGTGAATGACACCGGGACCACCAACGCCGGCACGCCCGCGACCATCTCGGTGCTCACCAATGATACCGATGCTGACGGCAACACGCTGACGGTGACGGCGGTGGGGGCCCCCGCGCCGGCAGGCAGCGGCGCCGCAACCCTCACCGCCACCTCGGTGACCTTCACGCCAACGCCAGGCTTCAGCGGCGCTGTCGCCTTCCCCTACACCATCTCCGATGGCAAGGGAGGCATAGCCACGGCGACAGTGACCGTGACGGTCAACGCCAACCGGGCTCCTGTGGCGGTGGATGACACCGCAACTACCAACGCAGGTACCCCGGTGACTGTCTCGGTGCTGGCCAACGACAACGATGCTGACGGCCACACGCTGACGGTGACGGCGGTGGGCGCCGTCACGCCGGGGACGGCCGGTGCGGCGACCTTCAACGCCACCTCGGTAACGTTCACACCGGCGGTCGGGGTCACCGGCGCTGCTACCTTTACCTACACTATCTCGGATGGCAACGGCGGGACCGCGACGGCCACGGTGACGGTGACAGTTGCGTAGGGTTACGGGATTACGGGATGTTGACGGCGCTCTTCCAGAGCGCACGTCACAAACAATAAATAAGGCCCTCGCGGGATCACGATCCCGCGAGGGCCTTGCGCTGTGGCGCTCCAGTTCCGCGACAACGAGGCAGCCTGGCTGATTTCGATCAGCCAGGCCCGTCTGAACTCTCCAAAGGGGGTTTCTTAGCTTTGAGTACGCATGTGCCATCGACCTGGGGCTCAAGGGACGCATCAAGGCCCAACTGCTTGCTCCACACCTTGAAGGACTCTCGGCAGTAGCGGCACACATCTTCTTTGTTCAGGCCGAGGCTCTCGGCCATGGCCCACCGGTCTTGGCCCCACCCGCCCAGACATCCGCTGGTGAAGGTCAGCTCCGCCGCCGCATCATCCATCTCGCGCAGGTGGAAACCAACCTCAGGATACAGCGTGCGGAAGGCTTCGGCTTCCTTGAGGAGATAGTCCCTGGCGGTGGGGCTGGTCTTGCCCATCCATCTTGCCGCGCCCGTGGACCAGAGGTGCCGGGCGTAGTCCTCTGGCGAGGCGCCATGCTTCTTCGCGAAAGCGAGGCCAGCTAGCTCGAATCTCTGCCGCGCGCGGGCGGTGCGCCGCCAGCGCTTTCCTGTATCGTTGTCCTGTGTCATGGCTACTACTACTATGAAAATGATCCCCAACGCCCCGACGACGGCGGCAGGGGACAAGCCCGCTGCCCTACGGCATTTTCATGCTCGGTGGCGCCGGGCCAACGGCATGGGGAACTGGTATGGAAGACAACATACAATAACCGAGATACGAGATACAAGATACAATGACCAAGGAAAACGCGAGTTATTGAGCCGTTTGGTGCTTGTTTCTTGGTTATTGGTCCTTGTTTGGGATTTGTTTATTGGTTATTGGTCAAGGTAGATTGCCTTTGCCATAGCTTTGCCCGTCGCCGTGAGGAACACCTTGTCGACTACGCTGGCCAGCTTGGCCGTGTCTTTGATATCGTAGTCATCTCTCAGGTTCACCAGCCAGTCGGCGTCGTAGAGTATGCTGAAGTTCTTCGTGGTGACCTTGCCCGGGCTATGGTGATGGGCGATGATATCGCATATCTCGTCCACTTGGCCTGGTTCGAAACTGAGGCGGGCCAGGATTTCGCGGGCGATGGGCGGGCCCTCTATCTCCTGGTACTTGCCGCTGGTACTGCCATGTTTCCTTTCCGCCTCATGGATACCAATATCGTGAAGGACGCCGGCCGCCACAATGATCGGGTAGTCCCCTCCCTCGCGTTTGGATATCTCTTCGGCGTATTCCGTCACTCGGCGAGCGTGATTGATTCTTCGTTCATCGTCGCCGAAAGAGGCTTCCATGGCCTGCATAAGCGCATCTTTCACTTTGTCCATGGGTTTCTTCCTTCTCCATACCGTGGGAGTTCATTGGGCAGCCACGGAGCGCTTTGTAACCTTAGTGTGTGGAGTTGGACAGCCCGCAGCGATGGGGCGCGGCAACGGCGTCACCGGATTCTGGAACGGATAAACGGATGATAACAGTATCGCATATCCGTTTATCCGGTGCCTACCCGTTGACACCGGCCCAAGTGAAGCTTCAGCCCCAGCGCCGCCCCTGCGCCCGGCCGCCTGGCTCACAGCAAGTAATGAAGTAGCAGGTCAATGCGCCCACGCTTTACCAGGTAGAGGCCAGAGAACTTCATGACCTCGCGCACGCGGTCCCGATAGCCGGGCGCGTAGCAATGGGTGCGGCACTTTTTGCACATTGGCTTGGGGTCATAGGGGCACATGAGGCGCTTAGCGATGCCATGGCTCAAGAGCCTGGTGCAGTCGGCGCAGAGAAGCAGGTCGCCAGCACCGAGCGTCCCTCGCAGCCGGTCGTCCTTGATTTGAAAGGGGCTCTTGTCCTGGGCTCTGTGCTTCTCCCGGCAGTAGATGGAGATGAAGTCTTTCAGGACCAGAAGGTCCTTCTCTTTCTTTGCGTCAAGTTTGCTGAATACCTCAGGCATGCGTGTCCCCTGGAAGATGCCGCTGGCATGGGCGCGCGGCGAGAGATCTCGCCGCGGCGCCCAGGGAATTTGCCATCAGACTTTCTTGATTTTCACGATCCAGTCCTTTGGCCCGCTTTGCTCATATTCCCACTCATACTGGCCCTTATACTCCGCCTCATACTGGTAATGCAAAGGCTTGGGGTCGTGGTCGTTGATGATTCTCAACGTCTCGCCCGATTTCAGAGCGTCCCACGTTTCGAAAATCCTCTCGTGTCTCTCGAACGGGGGCATTGTCCTGAGGTCCAGATCAACCACTTTTCCCTCCTTCGGTTGGTCCGCCGGTGTAAAGCAGCAGTAGCCGATCTTGTCGCACTCCCTCTTGACTTCCTCCCACTCCTCCGGCGTCAGCACCTGCAAGCCGATCTGATAGAGGATATTGTCCTCCTTGAAGATGTGGCTTTCAAGCTCCTTGCTCAAGTATTTCCCCAGGTCAATGACCTTGCTCTTGAACTCGTCAAAAGCATAGTCGCCGGGGTTGTGAGTCACCTGATACAGTTCCTTCTTCCTCTTGCGGAATTCCACATGGTCCATCTTCATGATGGAAGGCGGTTCCACCACGTCGTGTTTCTCCAATCGTGGGAACAGGGCCTCTTCTTCCCTCTGATGATGAAGCTCCGCCTCTACCAGGTGGTGCGAGACATCCTTCAACACCTCGATGTCATCCCCCAGCTCTTCCAGACTGTTCTTGCCTTCCAGCCTCTCGACCACGCCGCTGAGCTTTTTGAGAGCGTCCAGGATGATCACATGCTCGGCCATGAGGGTATTGACCGGGTGCGGCGCTTGCACTTCAATCCTCTGCGCGACGAGGCTGTCTCGCAGCACTTCAAGGTGGACATCACACAGGCTTTTTCGGATGTCATCATGAGAAACGCCCTCTCTGATCAGTTCCTGCTCCAGGATTCCCAGGGTTGTCGCATCAACTGATTCGAGAAGCTTCCTGGCTTTCGCCTTGGATTCCGCCGAGATTTCGTCCTTCCCCAGTTCCTTCAGGAGATCCCGAAACTGCTCCTTCTTATCCTCCTCGGTGGGGGTCCTCTTCACGTTCAGGATCCATTCATCGGGACCTTCCTTCTCATAGCTTATGTCGAAGTCACCCTGCGCCTTCAACATGTAGACCAGCGGTATCGGGTTAAACTCGACGACGATCCTGAGCTGGTCGCCAGCGGCCAGGCTTTCAATGCCCGGGAAGATCAGCCCCTCTTTCTCGCCGTGGCCCAGTCCCTTAACGTCGATTGTTTTGGTTGCGTTCATTTTACGCCCTCCTGCACTTCAAGTTTGAGCCATCCATCGATGTCTTTTCTTTCCAAAAGCATACTTTCAACTTTGCCCATCCAGAGCCGCTGGAACTCTTTCCGTTCCTCCTCCTTGGCTGCTTCCCAGATAACGTCGGTCATGAGCTCTCCCAGCCTTTTCGCCTTCTCCTGCGAGAAAGGGATCCGCTCGGGATAGAACCTGACCACTGCTGTCGCGCCGTTATCCACTCTCCTGAATTTGAAACACATGGCCTCCGGATCGATTTTCGGGGAGACGAATCTGAGCAAGTCCTTTCTCTTGAACTTAGGGCCCAGCCCTCTGAAGCCAGAGGCAGGGGCAGCGCCGGTGAGAAAACTGAACACCTGTCCCATCACTCCATAGACGCCTTCATCGGGCTCCCCATAAACGGTGACAGAAATTTCCCCCCTCACCGGCGTCTCACCAGTATAAAGCTTGTCGAGAGCTTCCTGGCAGCATAGGTATGCCCCCGCCACCGTAGGACAGGCATGCCCCGCCATCTTCACCGTATCAATGAAGCTGTACTCAAGAACAGCGCCGTCTTCCTGGAGCGCCCCCAAGGTGTCTGCCAGGGGTTCCCTGAGTTTGATGGGTCTGACCTGTTTAAGGGAGTCCTTGAAACTATCGTTCATCTTTTGTCCTCACCCACTTCTGCTGAGTTCCTTGATTGACATGACAAGGCGCCTGGGTGAATTCTGGTCAGCGTTCAATCGCGCTTAATTGCTCTGAAATCTGGTCCAGCTCCCGGGCGCTGAGCGAACGCTCGGCCAGGGGGAACAGCATGCTGTTCTCCTTGTCGATGTGGCTCCTCAGAAGCCAGACGATGTGTTCGGCCACGAGCCCTATGTTGCGAGCTACCTTTCGGCGGTCGTCCGCGGCTTTGAGCTCGTCAACCTTCTCGTAGAGCGCGTCCACGGCTCGCCAGAGGGATTGGTGCTCTGCCAGCATGGCCATGATTACCCCCTGTCTGCCGACAACTTTCTCCAGGGCCGGGAAAAGGGCCTCCTCCTCTTGACGGAAGTGAAGCCGAAGCTCCCCCTCGAAGAACTGAAAAACCTCACCCAGTCTATTTGCGGACTCCGGCCTGTCTTCCCATCCGGTTGCCTCAACGGCGTCCGATAGAAGCTGAAGCTTGCCGAGGCCCACGTCATGGGCCTTTCTCAGTGCTATCATACCGTCTGATGCTTGCGCAGTTTCCGACATTGTCTTACTGCCTTTCCATCGGTCCTTGGCTCTCTGGCCTGAATCTACTCTAAAAATTAGCAGTTCTTCGGCGCTGCTTATACTACTTTTGTCGTGAAAAGGCGCATTACTTTACGCGATTATCACCTTTCGCGAGATTGGGGGGCAGGCAACTGCGGTTGCGAAGAAGAGCGCCCTATGTACGAACGGGAAGGGGAGCCAGGTAGTCAGATGTCGCAAGGGGTCGTGCAGAACCGTTGGGCCGGCACAGGAGACCCCAGAGGGATGATTTGCCGACGAGCCAGGAAAGAAGCCGCCCGCCCGGCACCTGGGTTTGCGGCCGGCCAGGGCAGGACGTTGCCCAGGGAAAACTGTCAATTTTCAATGAATGCTGGCCATTCGTGTTGCCAGTTCTTGAAGCGTCTGAGCGCTAAGCGTTCGCTCAGCGAGCGGCAGTAGCATGGTGTTCTCTTTGCCGATGTGGCTTCTCAGAAGCCAGACAATGCGGGCGGCTACGAGCCCTGTGTTCCAGTCCGTTTTGTCGCGATGCTGTCCGGTCTTGAGTTCGACAGACTTCTCGTGAAGCACATCAGCGGCGCGCCACAGAGACCGGTGCTCCGCCAGCATCATCATGATCATCCCGCGCCTGCCCAGGACCTTCTCCAAAGCTGGGAACAGGGCCTCCTCTTCGTGGCGGAAATGAAGCCGAAGCTCTCCTTCCAGGAATCGAGAGATGTCGTCCAGCGTTTGAAGCGCCTCCGACGTGGTCTGCCAGCCGGGCGTCCCTATCAAGTCTGACAACTCGTTCAGTTGCCCAAGGCCGACATCGTGTGCCTGCCTCAGTAGCACCATGGCGTCTACGCCGCTGGATTCCGCCACGTATGATCTCCTTTCGATCCTGCTACCGCCGCCAGGGCGCTCCCTCGCTGCCGCGGGAGCAATGCTGGCTTCGTCGCCGTCTCTTACGAAAATGATTTGGGGGTTGGCACCCACCACCCCAGCAGGGGACAAGCGCTAACCTGAGCAAGGCTAACCTGAGCAGGGCGCACCCACCAGCCCAGCAGGGGACAAGCCCCTGCACTACGGCATTTTCATCTTTTGTGGCGAGCCGACGGGCCCATGGATTGCTCGGAAGTAGAGTAGCATCGCCATTGTTCACAACAAACTAACAGCAAGACACTGGAGCAGGTGCCATGTCCGGTCAAGGCGAATCCAGACCTCGCTGTTCCCTCGGCCGTTCTGGTGCTTCAGCGTGTCCATGATCACATGCCCAAAGAGCAGGAAAGGTATCTTGTACCATGCAAGAATCCCCAGGTACTGCAAAGTCACGCATATGCACCCCGTCCAGATCGCCCCGTGCGCCAGCATCACATACCAGAGCCGGGCCTTGTTCCGAGCTATCCACGGGCCCTGTAGGACATAATCCCCCATGATGTGCGCGAAGATAATCCATAGCAAATCATGGTCCCCCGATATTGCTCTCGTGTATTGGGAAACAACGCTCCACAGCCATCCGCCTCAGAGGGTGGGATGCAACACTCCTCAGGGGGACGCGCATGTTGTCCAGGTGACGCCGAGCTATGCGCATCCCCGGCGCCGGCGGCGGACCATGTCGAGGTATGCTTCGAGGCGGGTAACCAGCCCGGCCTCCCCCGTATGCTCGTCAATTGTCAGGATCATTATCGGCTTAGTCCGGTTCCGCTTGACGTAGCGCTGGACGACGTCCACCATGACAGAATCAGGGCCGCAGCCGAAAGGCACGATGCCGACAATGCCATCCACCTCCGAGTGAAGGTAGTGTCCCGCAGCGCCGACCAGCTCATCCTCGTAGGTCCAGTATGGCCGGCCCGCCAGCTTTCTGACGCCTTCGTCAAGGTCCGCTGCAGGGACCATCTCCGCCGTCACCACACGCGCCCCCAGGCCTCGGAGACGAAAAACCAGGCGCTGGCTCGCGTAGTCGTCGTGGATCATGTAGGGATGGCCAATGACAGCGACAGTGAGATCCTCGGTACCCTGACGTGCGTCGGTGTCCGCTCCACCATCACCAAAAAGCCGGTCGATGGCCTGGGGAATGGAGAGGGACTCGCCACTCATTAGCATCTGATAGTCTTGATGTGCCCGCCAGGCAGCTTCAGCGGCATCCTTGATGGCGAAGGGATTCCACGTGAAGCGACGTCCCAGGCGGTAGATCGACTCATAAAGGGCCCGTTTGTTCCGGTTAACGTCGATGTCGACGTCGAGTATCAGCGGGCAGTCGGGCACGACTGCCTTCACCAGGTCCGGCAGACCGAGGAAGTTGGAGCAGTTGTAGACGTTGCGCTCAACGCTGCGGATGGCGGGCACAAAGATGCAGTCGCATTGCCCCACCAGAGACATGACATGCCCGCAATAGACCTTCATAGACAGGCATGTCTGCGACACGACGCAGGATGAACCTGCCCGGACGACACGCCCCGTCGTCGCAGGCGAGGTCACTACCTCCGCTCCCAGACGCTCGAAGAATGTCCGCCACATGGGATAGTAATGGTAGTAAATCAAGGCTCGAGGTATGCCAACTTTCAGCGTTGTCATGTCCGTAAGGCCACTGCTCTTTCATGCAACTGAGGTGCGGTCTCGTGGAATAGAGGTTTGCCTGGCGTACCTAGAGTCCGTATCGCTGTCTCAGCCGCGCCGCTCTCACTTCAGGCTTGTCGTGGACGTGTCTTAATGCCTGGAGAGCTTCCCTGGTCGGAGGGGACAGCGAGGCAAGGTCGGCATCATCGAGTTCCTTGTTCAACTGCTCCAGTTGATGATAGGTAGTGGCGATATGCATGGGCTTTCCACGCTTAGACAGGCGTGAGAAAACGCCCCGAAAAGCCCGAACATAGGCAAGATATTTTTCGTCCCGGTCTGCCCCACGTACTCCCCGATGCAGATCGGAAACCCAGGCCGCCGTCTGAAAAATATCGTCTTCCCTCGAACCGAAGGGAGCGATCAGACTGGAGATGAGCTCGGTATCTTCATAGTCAGCAACATTCTGCGCGGCCAGTCCCAGCTCTTCAACTATCTCTACCGCTCGCTTCAATACCGTTTCCTTACCCTGCTCTACGTAACGTTTGCATTCACAGAGGTGGCACATAGAGTCTCCTTCCCGGCTGCCGGTGGCGCGTCACGCACTCAAATGTACCAGTTGATCCTGGCGGTACGTGCCAGCCCCAAAAAGGCGGCTAGCCCCATCACGTCATCCACTTCATCTCTCAGTTCACTCACGGCTACGTTGAGGCTGGCCATGGCGTTGGGACAGGCATGAAGTTTCAGCCCCAGCTTTTTGGCCTCGACTAGCCGGGTCTCCAGGGATTGGATTCCTCCTGACGCGAGGCCGCGCTCGATGCTGGCTCTTACCTCTGACGAAGTCTCCTCGCCCAAAGTGTCCAGGCGACCTTTAACAAATCTGAGCAGGCCCTCAAAGGTGAGCATCATATGCACTTCCATGCCGCTCGCCAGAGCCACCAGAGCCAGACTCAGCGCATACGAGACTCGATCATAGGCGCCGCCATGCAGGATTATGGCCACCCGTTCAGGACCAGGTGTTTCGTCGGTCAAGCCTAGCTCCGTCCCTTCCGAATGGTATCCGCCCACTGGAGCAGAGGCACTCCCGCGGCGCGAGATCCCGCGTAGTGTTCGGCCAGGTCATCCAGCTTATCCTTGGAGAACCGCTCCGCCAGGATATTCAGGCCATCACAGTTGCTGACGTGCACCAGGAGAGCCCTCGCCGCGTTGGCGGCAGCCTTACCTTCTTCGGGCGACACGGAGGGCTTGGCCAACAGATTGGCGGCTGTCTTAGCCGTGTCAATAGCGCCGTCATGCTCGCGGATGAGACTGTCCACATAATCGCCAAGGAATTCCTTGAGCGCCGGGTAGAGCGCCTCCTCCTCGTAGCGGAAGTGGGGACCGACAAGGTTGTTTATCGTCCCCAGGATATCTCGGGCTTTGACTAGATCGCCTGCCTCAGCCGCGGCCGCCAGGTCGAGCAGACCATCCCGCACTTTGCGATGGTCCTCACGGAATTCGACAATGGGGTCCAATCTTGTAGGCATGTTTTTCCTCCTCCTTAGACTTTTTGTATCATGAGCTTGTTGGTGAAGCGCTGACACCCGGCGGCGCTGCCAGAGCCGTTGGCCCCCCGCCAAGGGGGGGTTGGTGTTTCTTCCCGCTTTTTTGCGCCTTCGCGTGAGCGTTCGGGCCTATCTTAGACCGCCACCAACTCTTTGATCTCGGGCACCTCTTGCCTGATTACCCTCTCGACTCCCCTTCGAAGGGTGAGAGTTGACATCGGGCAACTGCCGCAGGCGCCGGTTAACCTCACGGTGACCACGCCGTCTTCCACATTCACCAGTTCTACGTCGCCGCCATCCGCCTCCAGGGCCGGTCTGATCTTGTTCAGGGCAGCTTCCACTTTCTCGCGCATTTCTTGCCTCCTAATCTTGATCGTCTACGATGCCTCTTATCCCAGCGGACCTTATTCGATGGCCCTCATCTCCCGGGCCACATCCTCAAGTTTCTGGTGGGTCAGCTCTTGCTCGGCGATGGGAAAGAGGATCATGTCCTCCTTCGCGATGTGGTTTCTGAGAAAATCCGCCACGCTGGTGGCCAGAAGTCGCGTGGTCCGGGCCCCATCTTCCGCCCCGCCCTCAAGCTCATCGACCTTACGATGCAGGGCGGCGATGGACTCCCAGAAAGACTGGTGCTCAGCCAGCATGACCGCTATTGGGCCATCTCGGCCAATCGCCTGCTCCAGGGCGGGGAAAAGGGCCTCCTCCTCATGGCGGAAGTGGGTCCGAAGCTCTCCATCGAAAAAACCCACCAGCTCGGTCAGTATCCTCAGGGTCTCTGAGTTCCCGAAATCCGGCCGGGCGACAGTATTGGATAGAACTTGCAGTCTTTCAAGCCCTCCCCTGTGGGCTTCCCTCAGGGTCTCCAGGGCCTCCGATGTCGTCGCTGTCATATTTCCCTCTCCTATCATGTATTAAGCTTTCGGCGATCAGCGCCACTGAGCTTTCAGCAATCAGCTCTCAGCTTTCAGCGCCACCCCTTACCGGCCTCCTTCATCCTTCATTATTCTGCGTTCAATACTCATTATTGAGCTCCCAGCGGCTGAATGCTGAATGCTGAATGCTGACGGCTGACAGCTCATTCATCATTCCGCACTCATCATTCAGCATTAGCCTTTATCACGAGCCGGTAAGCCCCGTCATCGAGCCTTTCCACCGTGACTATCTTGTGCCCCTCCTGCTTCACGCTTCGCGGCACATTGCGCATCGGCTCTCCGTCGTCGAGGATGACCTCAAGGAGCTGTCCGTCCTCCATCTCCTCCAGCTTCAGCTTGGTGTGGACGAAGTTCAGAGGGCAGAGGACGCCCCGCAGGTCCAGTTTCTCGTCGCAGGTGTAATCAGTCATAAAAGTTTCCTTCCGATCGGAATTTCCTTCTGGCCTCAGGCGTCTCGATGGCCTCCAGGCCCAGTGGCTTTATCACTTCGTCGATATACTTGGCCAACCCGATACGGCCAATGGTGGCGCCGATGCGTTCCCGGCCCTCCCCGTTGATCCGGTACCATTCCAGAGTCTTCTCTATCAGAGAGTAGACTTGATCACCGGTCACATAGTTAGCCACCTCATAGGCGTAGATCGGGTGCTTGCCGTGCTTGCCTCCTACGCGGACCAGCCAGCCCCTGCGCGCCGAGACCATGGCGTCCACAGGGCACACCTTGACGCAGTCGCCGCAGGCATTGCACCTATCGATATCGCGAACCGGGAGGCCGTTCTCCATTCTCAGGGCCTTCTCTTCGCAGCTTTTTACACAGAGCTCGCAGCCCGTGCAAAGACTCTCCAGCAGCTCCGGCTCCAGAACTCCCTGAAAACCCAGGTCCATCTCCCTTGTCCGGAAGCAGTCTATGGGACAGCCGGAGAAGGCGATCTTGAACTTGTGGTGCCCCGTGGGGGTGCCGAAGTAGCGTCGGTCCACCTCGGCGCAGACCGATTGCGTGTCCATTAGCCCATTGGGGTTGTAGGCGCAGCCGGCGCAAGCAGTGGGGACACGCACGCGTGCGCCGCAGGAGGCCACCGACCAGTTGACCTCCTTGAGGAGCTGGGTGACATCGTCGAAATGCTCGTAGCTTACGTAGGGCACTTCGATGGACTGGCGCACCGAGATGTGCACCTCGCCGCGGCCCCACCGCTCGGCGATGTCCGCCGCCACCTTGAGCTTGTCGGCGGTGACCTTGCCGCCGGGGCAGCGCAATCTCACCGTGAAGAGGTCCTTTTGGGTCTGCTTGATGAAACCCCCGCTCTTCAGCTCGTCAAAGTTGAGCCTTACTGTCCGGGCCTCCCTCCTCAGGGCAGTCTTGAGGCCCCCCATTTTCAGTTCTTCTTGCGGCGTGGTCACTGTCTTTATCCCCCTCGGAACTCTGTGATCAGGTCTACCTTTGGCATTTTCGACAATCTCCTTTGAGGGTTTTGTTCTTGCGAAAAGTCTTCTTTGCTCGGATGCGCTTCGCTAGCGTCTACACGCCACTTGAAGGTTTTGCTGCAGGCCCAGTTCGCCGCTGTAGTAGAACTCCCTGCTCTCGCCGAAGGCGAGGTTGCAGAGTATCGCCGCCACCGCCTCGGACCGGTTGAGCGTATAGAAATGAAAGTAGCGGACGCCGTGCTCCCACAGATCGGCGCACTGCCTGGTGGCGAAGTCGATCCCTATCGCCTTGGCTTCTGCCGGAGATGATGCCCCTTCCATGCGCCGCACCAGATCGGTGGGCAGGGTGGTGCCGCACATCTTGCTGAACCGCTTGATCTTCTCTATGTCGGTGATAGGCATAATTCCGGCGATGACGGGCACGGAGATGCCTGCCCTCTCGACCTGCTCAATGAAGCGATAGAGAAGGCTATTGTCGAAGAACATCTGGGTGATGGCGAAGTCGGCGCCGGCTTCTATCCTCTGCTTGAAGTATCGAAGATCCACGTCTAGATTCGGGGCTTCGATATGGCCCTCCGGGTAGGCTGCTACGCCTATCGAGAAGGCGTCGAAGGAAGCGGCGAGCTGGACTACGTCGACGGCATGACACGTGCCGTTCTTGGCCACATCGCAGGTGACCCCAGGGGGAAGATCGCCTCTCAGCGCCAGGATATTCTCTATTCCCAGGTCCCGGTAGTCGCGGAGGATCTCCACCAGCTCCTCGTTGCTCTGACCGACGCAGGTGAGGTGGGGCATGGGCGTCAGGGAAGTCCCCCTCTTGATGCGCTCGATGATATGCCTGGTGGTGTTCTTGGTGCCGCCGCCGGCGCCATAGGTCACCGAGACGAAGCTGGGTCT
The DNA here is from genome assembly GCA_016190665.1 of Chloroflexota bacterium. GTDB lineage: Bacteria > Chloroflexota > Dehalococcoidia > JACPQD01 > JACPQD01 > JACPQD01. The sequence goes on along the minus strand of JACPQD010000084.1, from coordinate 3,088 downwards.
GAAGGACTCCAGCTCGACGACGGTATGAAACAGCTTGTCTTCATCCTCCAGGGTCTTGGGAGGGAAGAACTCGAAGGATATGCTCTTTCCTTGCTGCGCCAGGATATCTCTGATCTTCATCTTGTCACCTCCGTGGCTCTTTCAGCATACGACCAATCATGACCGGCTGTAACGTCCCTCGGCGAAAAGGCTGGCGGGCTCGCAATCGCCGGGGCAGTAGCCCGTGCGTTTCTCGTATCTCCTGGGATTGTATTCCTCCAGGCCCAGGGCCTTTCGCTTGGCGTCGATGTGGTCCAGGCTTTTCTTTACCGTCGCGGTCCAGTCCGTCTCGAACTCCAGCTTCCCGCCCGTCATCTCCTCCCATCCCTTGTTGATGAGCTCAGCGACTTTGGGGCTGCCTTCCACCGGGGAGCCGACGCCGAACAGGGTGTAGACCCCGGAGGCCACGAAGTAGGTCCCGATGGACAGGGCCTTCTCGGACATCCATTCCGGCGCCAGGCCGACTGCGGGCAGGTCGCTGATATCCTCGCCCAGGCCGCCTTCGGTGGCCATCTGGGAGAGGACGGTGAGAATCCGCGAGTTGTCGACGCAGGACCCCATGTCTAGGACCGGCGGAATCCCGATGGCCTCGCAGACCTCGCGCAGGCCGGGGCCCGCGTAGCCCATTACCTCGGGGGTCAGCAGGCCGTGTTTGCCGCAAGCGATAGTGCTGCAGCCGGTCACCGCCACCATGACATCGTTGTGGATCAGCTCCTTGATGATGTTGATGAAGCTTCCGTCATGGAAGGTGTGCACGTTGTTGCAGCCAACCACCCCGGCCACTCCCCTGATCCGGCCGTTGACTATGTTATCGTTGAGCGGCCGGAAGGACTGGCGGTAGACGCCGCCCTGCATGTAAGCGAGGTACTCATGGGAGAAGCCGGCGACCAGCTCATCGGCCACGTCGGGTATGTGGACGCGCTTGCGGTTGGGGAAGTTGTCTATGGCGGTGCGCATGATAAGGCGCGCAATCTCCATCCCCCGGTGCTCGTCGAACTCGATGTGTGTCGCGCCGGTTATCTTCACTTTCGGTGAGGTGGTGATTACCTTCGTATGGGAGTGCGTTGCCGCCTCGACGATGCCCTGCATGATGCACTGGTAGTCCACGACGAAGGCGTCCACCGCCCCGGTGCTGATGACCAGCTCCTGCTGCAGGAAATTGCCGACGATGGAGACTCCATGCCGCATCAGCAGCTCGTTGCCACTGCAGCACATGCCCAGCAGGTTGATCCGGCTGGCCCCTTTCGATTTGGCGTACTCCAGCAGATCCGGGTCGTTGCTGAGGACCACCAGCAGCTCGGCCAGGGTGGGGTCGTGGCCGTGGATCACTATGTTGACCGCGTCCTCCTCGATCGCGCCGAAGTTAGAGCGAGCCACGATTGGAGCGGGCGTCCCGAAGAGAATATCGCTGACATCGGTGGCCAGCATCGAACCACCCCAGCCATCCACCAGGGAGCACCGCAATGCCTGGGTCAGCAGATGCTCAGCGTCCTGGTCAGTCCCCATATTGGTGCGGTGGAGCGTTTCCGCAATCTCACGGTCGATGCCCCTGGGGGCGACGCCCAGCTTGCGCCAGAGCTCCTGTCGCTTCTGGGGTGCGCGGCGCAGCATGAAGAGCTCTCCCTTTTGCTTGCCCCATTCCGCCAGCGCCTTCTCGCCCACTTTCAGGGCGATCTCCTGAATAGACAGCCCCTCAATGGGCACCTCGAGGTAGGCGGCCAACCTTCTGAGTTTGGTCTCGTCCTTGATCTGGAAATCGGGCGCCTTGCCTTCTCCCACGGCGATGAGTGTTTGCACCACGGAGCGCCCGTGGTCCGAATGGGCGGCGGCTCCGGCAGCGATCATGCGCGCCAGGTTCCGGGCCTGCACTGTCTCCAGCGTGGCGCCGCAGAGGCCCACCGTGGTCTTGCCTTCCAGCCGGCATGGCCCCATAAAGCACATTTTGCAGCAGTTCCCCCGCCGACCGATGGGACAGGGCCTGGTGATCTCCGCGCGACTGAAAGGAGTGGAAATCCCCTCCTCATCAGCTATCTGGAGCATCTCCGCCACCGACGGGTCAACGCTTCTGTGTGCGATGTTCATATCTGTCTCTCCTGGTGAATATAGGTTACAGGTTATGGGTTGTAGGTTTTAGGGAGCGGGGGGAGGCCCTACCACCTATTCCCTGAAACCTAGCCCTCAGGCGGCCTGAGGGCCCGCCGAACGCCACTTCTCCGTTATCGCTTGTAATTCCTCTTCACGGAGCAGGCCCCCTGCCAGAGCAAGCAGGGAAGTATCCTCTTTCTCGATGTGGCCGCGCAGCAGGCTCTCAATGTGGCCTACGATATCATTAATCTCGTTGGCGATGGTGGCCTTATTGCCATTATTGGCCTCTTCGAGCGCCGCCAGCTTTTCCTTCAACCGGCCGTGCCACTGCCACAGCTCGGCGTGCTCCGCCAGCAATACCTGGGTGGGACTGCCTTGCGTGCCGATGCGCTTGTCCAGAAGAGGGAAGATATCCTCTTCCTCATGCTGGAAGTGCAGCTTCAAGGCCCCATCGAAGAATTCCAGCGCCTTTGCCAGTTTGCTCAGGCCCTGGTCAAGGGTCTGCGAGACCTGCGCCGCGCTGGCGCCAATGCGGAGGCAAAGGGCGCCCGCCCGCAGCATGTTGAGCTGCTCCGTCGCCTCTTCATGCTCTTGCTGAAGGAGGGCCAGGGCGCCGCCGGCCTCGGACGCAGCCTTGGGGGCCTTCAGGCTGGCGTACACCTGAGGGCCGATGCACTGCTCCGCGTAAGGGCACCAGTCAATGCAGGAAGGTCGCTGCTCTCGGAAGACCCGCGTGCCGCACTTTGAGCAGGCCCGGCTCAACTCGTGGGTCCAGATCTCTACCTCTTCGCCGCAATTGGGGCAGTTGATGTATTCCGGGGTTGGCTCGCGTACGGCGCGGGAACCGGGGCAGGACTTACTCATCGTCATAATTGCCTCACCTCTCGTACACTTACCAAAGCATAGCCCGTTTCGGAAGCTGTTAATACTACTTTAGTCGGAATAGGGGCGGGGGTTAGGGGAC
>JACPQD010000087.1 GCA_016190665.1 Chloroflexota bacterium | reverse complement strand
CCCTGACCCCCGGCCCCTATCCCCCCACATCCCGCATGGCCAGAAGTATCCTTTGCTGGCCGCCATCGAAGGGGATGCGGCGGGCGTTGAGCAGCATTTTGCGTCGTCCCAGCGGGGGGAACTCCTGCTCCACTTCGAAACCTTCGAAGGAGGTATCCTGGGAAAGGATTTCCTCCAGCCGCTTCCTGAGAGCCGGTATGTTCCATCTGCCGTCACCCAGTTCAAAAACGAGCCGCCCAGCGGTCCTCTCCGGGCTGGTCTTGAAGTTCTCATAAAAGGCGCGGTTGGCGGAGAGGACGCGCAGGTCCTGGTCCAGCACCAGGAATGGCTCGTGCAGGGTATCCACGACGCTCCGCTCGTAATCCAGGGCCGCCGCCAGGTCGCTCAGTTCACGGGCCCTCTGCCTCTCCGCATGCTCATCGATGAAGGTCATCACCAGGCCGCCGATAGTGTTCTCTCTGGTCCGGTAAGGCATCAGGCGCAGCCGGTACCATCGGCCGTCACGAGTTTGCGCCTCGGCCTCTTTCGGCGTCAGCGTGGCGAGGACCGCCTCCGCGTCTTTCTCCAGCATACCGTAGTCCAGAGCGGAGGTGATGTGGCCAAGGGGGCGCCCCACATCAGTAGGGATCAGGTTAAAAAGGCTGGTGGCAGCCGGCGTGAAGCGCCGGATGCTCAGGCCATTGTCCACGAAGATGGTGGCGATGCCCGTGGTGTTGAGCAGGTTCGTCATGTCGTCGTTGGCCCGCGACAGGTCATCATTGGAGGCCTGAAGTTCCGTGTTGACCGTCATCAGCTCCTCGTTGACGGATTGCAGCTCCTCCCGTGAGGTCTCCAGTTCCTCGTTGGTGCTCTGCAGTTCCTCCAGGGCGGATTGGAGCTCCTCATTGGCGGATTTCAACTCCTCGTTGGAGGTCCCCAGCTCCTCGATGGTCAGCTGGTAGTTCTCCTTGAGCAGCTTGATCTCCTTGTCCTGCCCGGCGATGTGCCTGTCCTTCTCCGACGAGGTCACCCGCTTGCCTTTGGAGGTCTCCGCCGGGGAAGGCATGTCCTGAAAGACGACCATGAACAGCTCCCGCCCCCCCGTCACCCCCACAAAGGGCCGGACAGTGAGGTTCAAAGACTGGAGACCGCCGTTGGACTTCACCTGCAACCCTGCGTAGGTAATGTCTTGCCTCTCGCTTCTGGCGCGGCGGATGGCAGAGGCCAACTCGTTCCTGATGCCTTCGCGCGCCATGCTCAGGGCGTCCAGCTTGGCCTGCCCCGAGGCCAACTCCAGGTATTTGCCCGTCCGCCCGTGGACGAAGACGATGTTGGATTCACCGTCAATAACGACGCACGGGGGCGCGTACTTCTCCAGGAGCACCTTCTCCGCGATCTCAGTGACGTCGAAGCGCTGCGGCGCCTCAAGCTCCCTGGCGGCGGAAGGCGGCATCTGCCTGGCAAGGACCATCGCCGGTGGCAGCCCAGGGTGGCCTATCTGGGCCGGCGTCTTGCGCGCGAAGATCTTCCATTTCTTGTCCAGCACTTCGAAGAGATCGCCGAACTCGCCGATGGTCTCCGAAGGGCCCAGGAAGAGGACGCCGCGCTCATTCAGGGCGTAGTGGAAGAGCGGGAGCAGCTTTCTATGCAGCTCGCGGTCCAGGTAGATGAGGAGGTTACGGCAGGAGATAAGGTCCAGGCGGGAGAAGGGTGGGTCCCGCAGAACGTCCTGGACAGCGAAGACCACCATCTCCCGTATGTCTTTCCTGACCCGGTAGGGGCCGTCCTGCTTGACGAAGAGGCGGTTCAGACGGTCCGCCTCGCCCGTTTCAATGGCGGCGCTGGAGGGGTAATTCCCGGTGCGCGCCGCGGCAATGGCGTCCTCGTCGATATCGGTGCCGAAGACCTGGACGGTGAACTCCTTATTCATCTCATCCATGAGCTCTCGGATGATGATGGCGATGGAGTAGGCCTCCTCGCCGGTGGCGCAGCCCGGGACCCAGGCGCGTACCGTACTGCCCGAGGGCCTGGTAGCGAGGAGCGGCCTCATCCTGTCCTTCAGGGCGACGAAGGACTCACCGTCTCTGAAGAAGCCGGTAACGCTGATAAGAATATCTTTGAAGAGGGCATTGGCCTCCTCCGGGGAGTCATCGAGGAAACGAGCGTAGCTGGTCACGTTCTTGATCTGGTTCACGCTCATCCTCCTTTCGATGCGGCGGAGGATGGTGGGGCGCTTGTACTGGGAGAAATCATGGCCCGTGTGGGACAGCAGGAGATGGAAGACGCGAGCCAGGGCATCGGCAATGCGGGCGGAGCTGGGCTTGCGCACCTTCGCGGCGCCCATCTGCAGGTTCTTGACATACTCCAGCAACCTCTCCGGCATCTTGCTCGGCGGCAGTATGTAGTCCGCGAGCCCCGTATCTATGGCGCTTCTGGGCATGCCGTCGTACTTGGCGGAGTCCAGGTCCTGCACCATGGCCATGCCCAGCTCCGCCTTGATCGCCTTGAGACCTAACGTGCCGTCGCTTCCTGTGCCGGAGAGGATAATGCAGATGGCGGCGCTTCCCCGGTCCGCGGCCAGGGAGCGCAAGAAGACATCGATGGGGCGGCGAGCGGCGGGAAGCTCAGCGGGGACGAGGAGTTGCAGCCGGCCATCGCGTAATACCATGCTCTTGTTGGGGGGGATGACGTAGACTGAGTTGGGCTCGACTCCTATGCCATCAGTGGCCTGGAGGACCTTCATTCTGGTGTACCGCTTCAAGAGGTCGGCCATCATGCTGGCGTGGGTAGGGTCCAGGTGGGGTATGACCACGAAGCCCATGCCGGGATCGGGCGCCATGTTGGTGAAGAACTGCTCGAAGGCCTCCAGCCCGCCAGCAGAAGCGCCCATCCCAATGATGGAGAAGAGGCTGTCTTTTTCTGGCTTGACCGACTCCTTCCTTGCCCTCGCTGGATTCGTGGCGTTGCCGGTCTGGCGCTTGTTCGCTCTGCTGGTTGCCATGATCACCTCCCTGGACCCCCGGGCTTTTGCTGGAAAACGGCGGAGGAACGAAGCCCACCTTGTTCGGCGCAACGACGTTACGTTTCTGTTATAATTCTTGATTGATTATAGTTGGGGATTAAGATTGGGTCAAGGGGTAGAATACGTAGTAGGAAGCCGCAGGGGGCCGACAGGGACGTCGGCTGCTACGTCACCGGACGGCCTCTTCCTCGACGGCCCTCCGGGCGACCTTGCGCGCTTGCTGAATGCTGAAGACGCCCACACCGAGCACTACGCCCCCCAGGATGAGTATGACGAGGCCCACACCAATGCGGTCGGCCAGCCCCCCGAGGAAGACTAAAGGTAATATGGAGGCCACGCTGCCGAAGACCAACTGGGTGGCGAAGATCCGGCCCCGCATGTCCTCCGGCACCTTTTCCTGAACAATGGTCTGGGCCGGGATATTCACCAGCGCGTAGCCCAGCCCCAGCACGAAGGCCACCGCCATCACCACCGTAATCGCCTCCGCCAGCCCTGCTGCCTCCGACCCCGCGTGCAGAATCAGGTACTCTTTAATTCTCCCGCCGGCTCCGAGCGAGAACAAGGTAACGGCCGTCACCAGCAGGCCGATGGTCACCAGCCTGTCCTTGGGCCAGCGAGTGGCCAGCCGGGGAAGCACGATGATGCCGATGACCACTCCGATGCCCGCCGGGGCGAAGATGTAGACGGCATCCTCCGCCCCCACGCCCATGATGCGCATAGAGAAGCCGGGGGCCAGCATGCCCATCAGGAAAACCAGGGTGCCCGTGAGTGTCAAATGCACCATGGAGAGGGAGATCTTCGGGTCGCCCCGCAGCAGCCGCCATCCGTCGTGAAACTCGCTCAACGTGCCGGAGAAGATAGTGCGCGTGGCGTTGGCCAGGCCGTTTCTCTTCGGCGGGTCCATGCTCGGCAGGAAGCTCACCAGAATCGCCGCCAACCCGAAGACGAAGGCTATGACCAGGAAAGGTGTGTCCGGGCCCAGCCACTTGATGAGCAGCGGCGCCACAATGACAAAACCCGCCAGTTGCGAGCCGGTGAAGGTCAGGTTGAACAGTCCGTTGGCGGTGATAAGCTGCCGTCGGGGAACGATGCAAGGTATGGCCGAAAGCTCAGCCGGCGCGAAGAATTGCCCGATGACCGAGAAGATGAGGTTTACGAGATAAATGAGGCCCAGCGTCTGCTCGAAAAGGAGGAAGGCCAGGACTGCCACTCCGCGAAGGATATTGGTGGTTACCAGGACTGTTCGCTTGCTCCAACGGTCTACGAAGACCCCAGCGGCCATCCCGAAAGTCACGCTGGGGAGAATGGCCGTGAGAATGAGAAGGCTCATATGGAAGCTGGAGCCCGTCTCCTTCTCTATGAACACCATCAGGGCGTAGAAGATAGAGTTTTGAGCCGTCTGGGATAATGCTTGCGCCAGCCAGAGCCGGAGGAAAGGCCGGTTGCGCAGCACCGACTGAACTCCGGCGGGGCCGTCTTCCACTTTGCTCATTGGCGTCGGCTTTCATAAGAAGTCGTTAGCAGGATGATCGCCGGAGGCGGGCGCCGCCTCACCGCGCGAGATGAAGGCCTTGACCCTCCGCACGAAAACGGCCCGTTCCAGGAGCACCCGGTGCTGGCACTTCTGACACTTGATGCCGATGTCGGCCCCGAGGCGGACGACCCTCCACTCGTAGCTGCCGCAAGGATGGACCTTTCTTAAGCGTACTACATCACCGAGGCGTATCTCCACGATTCTCCAGTAGGACAGGCTTTCCAGCCTGTCCCGCCTCCCCGTTCCCCACCGTGTCCGACAGGTCGGACGCGTCAGACGGACCGCCGTTACAGGAAGCGGTTAATATCGTCGCGCAAGCTGCTGGCCGCCCTGCGCGCAGCCTCGGCGAAGTCTTTCGCTTTCGAAGCGTAAATTATGCCGCGAGACGAGTTGATAAGCGCTCCGCCGCCCTGCGCGCCGAACCTGGCGGCGGCCTCCAGGTCGCCGCCCTGCGCGCCCACACCAGGTATGAGAAAGGGCATCTCCGGGCAAAGCTCCCGGATGCGCTGGAGCTCTTCCGGGTAAGTCGCTCCCACTACCAGCCCCACATTGCTATTATGGTTCCAGCGCTGGGACATCTCCGCGACAGCCTCGTAAAGGCGTCTGCCGGAGGGGAGCACGGTCAGGTCCTGAAAGTCCCTGGCTCCATCGTTGGACGTCCGGCATAGAAGAAAGACGCCCCTGTCCGCGTAGTCGGCGAAGGGAGCGATCCCGTCGCCGCCGAGGTACGGGTTCACCGTCGCCGCGTCGAACCCGAAGACATCGAAGAGAGCGTGCGCATAGGCCCTCGATGTGTTCCCGATGTCTCCGCGCTTACCGTCCCCGATGACGATCACCGGCTTCGAAATATGCCCTACTGTTTTCCGCATGGCCTCCAACCCCGGCAGCCCCATAGCCTCGTAGAAGGCAAGATTGAGCTTGTAGGCGGCAACCAGTTCCCATGTGGCGTCGACGACGGCGCGGTTGAAATCCAGGACGTCGACCGCAGGCATGAGCGCGGGGTCAGGATCCAGGCCAACGCAGACCAGGCTCCGATGGGCGCGGACCGCTTCTCGAAGCCGGTCGTAAAAGCTAATCATGTCCTGGCGGTTGCTGCCAGAGAGGAGCCTGACGCGCAGAGCGCCTCGGCCTTCGTCAGAAGGCCGTCCCTGTCGGCGCTGGCGAAGTATTCCACCTTGCCCGCTTGTGCCGCTGAGACAGCCAGGCCTCCGTCCCGCAGCACCCTCTCCACCTGCCGGGCCACCGGGAGGCTGGGGTCGATGACCGTCACTTCACCTCCGACAATCTCTTCGATGGCAGGTCTCAGGAAGGAGTAGTGCGTGCAACCCAGCACCAGCGTATCTATGCCCTGGGCCAGCATCGGGTCGATGTACTCATGAAGCCAGCGTCGGACCTCCGGTGAGTCCGTGTCGCCCCGCTCCACCGTCTCCGCCAGGTGCGGGCACGCCCTGGTGAAGACGGCGATCCCTTCGGCGAACTGCGCCACGAGGTCGGCGAACACCTGAGCCTGGACCGTGGCTTCAGTGGCAATGACGCCCACCCTGCCGGTACGCGTGCTGGCGCTGGCCGGCTTTATGGCCGGCACCATGCCCACGAAGGGGACATCGAAGTTCCGCCGCAAGGCGGGCAGGGCGGCGCTGGACAGGGTGTTGCAGGCCACCACAATAAGCTTGGCTCGCCGACTGAGGAGGAACCGCGCCGCCTCCAAAGCGACGACCTGAAGCTGAGGAACGGACTTGCCCCCAAAGGGGAAGTTGGCCGAATCGGCGTAATAGACGATGTCCTCATGCGGCAGGAGCTGTCTTATCTCCCTCATGACAGCGATGCCGCCAACCCCGGAATCCACCACCCCGATGGGCCTCCGCTCCATCTAGCCCTTCTCCATATCGGGCAGGAAGACGGAGTACGCTTGACCGGCGCCACCCACCGTGATTCTAACCGGGACATTCCTGACGTACAACTGGGTATCCCCCATCAGGCCCGTCAATTTGACCATTCCCAGATGGGCGCCATCGGGCAGTTGGGACGGATCGATGATAAGGATGACGGTGCCAGGCGCCGAGCCCCAGGCGTTGTGGACCTTGAGCCAGTCCCCCGAGACGACGCGGGCATTCCACGAAAGGGCTTGTTGCGTCGGGCTATTGACCAGGATGGAGCGAAAGGTGAAGCGGTTCTTGTCCAGCACGTTAACTTCCAGAGACTCCGGATCAACGGGCAATTGCAAGGCTACCACCCGCACCGGGACATCCAGGGTGCCGTTGGCTGGCTCGGCGGCGAACCAGGTTACCCCTTCTTGCACCATATCCCACTTCAATGTGTAGTTGCCGGGCGCGCGCGGAGCTGCCACCAGCGACGAAACGGCTACCCGCTGACCGGGCGCCACATCGTAGGGCAAGCTGCCGCGGTAGTCCTCCGATGGCGCCTGGAAATAAGGGCTGCCGTCGGCGTCGTACCAGTGATAGCCGAGACGGAAGGGGTTTGGTCCTTTGGCGTTCCAGGTCTTCACGCCAGCATTGTCCAGGTCTACCGTGACGCTGGCAGTATAGCCTGGGATCATGGTGGACGGCGTGTTGTGGCCGCGCCACACCTCGCCATAGGCGACCCGGGTCGCCATAACGGGCACGTCCAGAGTCTCGTTGCCCTGCTCCGCAAACCAGGTATTGCCTTCGTGGACCATGTCCCACTTGAGGGTGTAGCGGCCCTCCTTTGAGGGCACGAAGAGGAGGGCGTTGACCGTTGCCTCCTCCCCCAGAGCTACATTTCGCGGGATGTCCGTGTGGCGCTCCAAGGGCTCCCGTGTATACTTGTTGCCGGCGGCGTCGTACCACTGGTAGGCGAGACGGTACGGATTGGCCAGCCCGGTTACCCACGTGTTCGTGCCCGCGTTTCTTACCGTCACGTTCACCCTCAGGATGCTGGCGGGCGTCATGTAGGCGGGCACCTTGTGGCTGATCCAGGTCTGCCCGTAGCCGGAGAGCTGGGCCAGGGTGCTGGAGCGCAGGCGGGGTATGACGGCGTAGAAGCGGTCGCCCGGGCAACTCGTGTAGATGGCATCGCGATGCCCCATGACGTTGGGCAACGTCTTATCCACAAAGAAGCCCGATCCCTGGGGGTTTATCCCCCGGCGCGAACATAGCCACGCCAGAAGCGAACTCACCGAGCGCTCTGAGAGCGGCGTGATGTCCACAGTCATATAGGTGCCGAGGACCGCGATGCCGACGCTCCCTTCGTTGTAGCCGTAGACGTGTCCTCCCTGCACGTTCTCCCCGCCAAAACGTCCTTCGTAGATGTTGCCGTTGCGGTCGACGACGTAGTTGTAGCCGATGTCGCCCCAGCGGAGGACCGCGGCATGGTAGTAATAGATGGCGCGCACGGAGACGAGAGCATCGGTCTCGTTGGAGGTGGCGGTGTGATGGAGCACGATCTTAGTCCACGCCTCGCGGTTCGGCGGCCAGACCTCGGCGCCCCTGGAGTAGCGGTAGCTTTCATTCGCTCCCCAGGCCGCCCGAGAGAGGATTGTGGGCCTGGTAACCGCGGTGATGAAGCCGGCCGACGGCGCGGGCTCCGCCGAGGCATAGGAGTAGCCACGGTCTACCAGAGCCATCGCCATCTTGGCCTGCAAGAGCGTGGGGCCTGCTGAGGAATCGATGTAGGTGAGGGTCACTTCGTTCAGCTCGGGAGACAGCCCGGCCTCATTTCGACGCATAGTGGCCCGGTATTGAAGACGGGCGCCGTGAACGAGGAGGAGATCGGATACGTTCATATCATACCCGGCGTACTGGTCGACAACGTTGAAGCGGAGCCAGTCCGACCAGGTTGCGCCGTCAACGCTGGTCCTGACCTCCAGGGCCAGATTGCTGCCCAGCGGCAGATTTGCCTTCCACGTCGCCGCGACAGCGTTGAAGGGGAAATCCGCCCGTTTCGTCGCCGAGAGGTAGCTGCCGAGGCGGGCCCCGAGGTCCAGCACCAGCCCATCAGGCGATTCCTTGAGGGTGACAGCGGAGAGCTGTCCGGAGCTAAAATCGGCGGCAGTAGCCTGGGTCCAGACGCCGGAGCGCGTCTGTTCGCCAGGCGTGGGCCCTGTTTCGGGGACGAGCCCGGGAGTGGAACGCCCGTCCTGCCAGGCGGCGCCCGCCGCGGTATTGGCAACGATAAGTCCCGTAGTGGCGCCCGCCAGCTTCAAGAACTGGCGACGATTGATCGGCTTTGATTTATGCCTGCTCGTCTAAAGACCCCCCTTCCCCAGGACCCCATAGGCGCTAAGATAAGCGTTGCAACCTGTCATTCCGAGCGGGTGGTCGAATGTCGTTGCCCTCTGGAAAGACTTTCTCCCGCGAGGAATCCGACGCCTGCACTACGTTTTAAGTTAGCGCTGATGCCCAAGACCCGGCCTTATCGGCCGCCCATCCTCGCCCGTGGCTTCCTGCCGCGCCGGGCAACAAAAAAGGGAGCATCGCTCCCTTCCAGAAGTCCTCTGCCGGGCGACGAGTGCGTCGCCCTCGGTAGTAACAGTACGCGAAAAATACCCAAGTCTCTCCCGGCCGGAAGCCTTACGTTTAGAAGATAATAACAGTGATTCCTCTGCTAGTCAAGACCCCTTGCCAATAGAGGGGGAAGCAATCTTGCCTTCCCCTTGCCGGAATCAGAAGGAAACCAGCTACGCTTTCGCCGCTGTCGCCTCATACTTTGCCTTCCCCTGCTCGTAGAGGTCGGCGCCGTAGATGTCGTTGATGACCACGGCGGGGAAGTCCTCCACCTCCAGGCGCAGGACGGCCTCGGCCCCCAGGTCCCCGTAAGCCACCAGCTCGGACTTCTTGATGGTCCTGGCGATCAGGGCGCCCGCCCCGCCGATGGTGGCGAAATAGACGGCTTTGTGCTTCTTCATCGCCTCCTTGACCGCGGGGAGGCGGGAGCCTTTGGCGATCATGGCGCGCAGCCCTTCCTCCAGGAGGCGCGGCGCGTAGAAATCCATGCGTCCGGCTGTCGTCGGGCCGGCGGAGCCGATGACCTGGCCCGGCCTGGCCGGCGAGGGGCCCATGTAGTAGATGGTCTGGCCATTGACGTCGAAGGGGAGCGGCTCGCCCCGGTCAAGGGCCTCCACCATGCGCTTGTGGGCGGCGTCTCGCGCCACGTAAACGACGCCCGATATCAGCACCTGGTCTCCCGCTTTGAGCTCCGCTACGGTCTTTTCATCCAGGGGCGAGGTGATCTTGCGCATGGCGGGCTCCTTTCTAGGTTTCCTGGCAGCGGTTGTGGGGCGTCGGCCTCGGATCAGTCTGACCTGTCCGACGCGTCCGACCAGTCCGACTGCCCCCCAACCCCCGTCCCCCGACCCCTGGCCCCCGGGCGCGAAGCGCCCTTAAGCCAGGTGCAGCCGCCGGGCGATGGTCTTGCGCTTGAGGTCCTGAATGGATGCTGTGGTGTTGATCTTCTTGGGACAGGCGTCGGCGCAGTTGAAGATGGTGTGACAACGCCAGATGCCGTCCTCGCCGGCGACGATGCTCAGCCGCTGGTCCAGGCCCTCGTCCCGCGAGTCCTGGACGAAGCGATTGGCCTTGGTGAGGGCCGCCGGGCCGAGGAAGTTGCGGTGCGTCCAGACCATAGGACAAGAGGAGTAGCAGCAACCGCAGAGGATGCAGTCTATCATCTCGTCGATGGCCTTGCGCTGCTTCAGGTTCTGCGGGATCTCCTTCTCCAGCGGGGCCGAGTTCCTGATGAGATAAGGCACGATCCTTTCGTACTTCTCGAAGAAGGGCGTCATGTCCACCACCAGGTCCTTGATGTTCGGCAGGTGCGGCAGCGGCCCCACGGTTATGTCGCTGGGGTTCAGGTTGGCGATCATGGTCTGGCAGGCCAGCCGGTAGGAGCCGTTGATGTACATGGCGCAGGAGCCGCAGATGGCGCCGCGGCACGCATAGCGCAACGACAGGGACCCGTCCTGCTTGTCGACGATGTCGAGGAGGGCCTCAAGGACGTTCATCTTCGCCGTTATGGCCACGTCGTAGGTCTTGAAATAAGGCGACTTGTCCTTTTCGGGGTCGAATCTGAAGATGTGCAGCGTCGCTGTCTCAGCCATTAGTACTTCCTCTCCACGGGTTGCCACTTGCTGACATTCACCAACTTGAAGCTGAGCTTGGGACCTTGAGGCGTCCACGCGGCGATGGTGTGTTTGAGCCAGTTGGCGTCGTCACGGTCTGGGAAGTCGCGACGGTAATGGGAGCCGCGGCTCTCCTCCCGAGTCAGCGCGCCGAGAGCGATCACCTCCGCCAGATCGAGCATGGCGCCCAGCTCCAGGTACCGGTAAAGGTCGATGTTGAAGCGCTTGGTATCGCTGTTCAGCGCGCAATCCCGGTAGCGCTCTTGAAGCTCCTTTACCTTAGCCAGGCCCTCCTGCATGGGCGCCTTGTCGCGGAAAATCCCCACCCTATCGAACATATTCTGCCGCAGCTCTTCGCGCAGGATGCCGTGCTTTTCCTTGCCCCGCTTGTCCTCGATAGCCTTCAGTTTTCGCTGCACTGAGGTCATTGCCTTTTCAACTGCCGCGGCAGCCGATTCGGATGCCCTGGTCCCGGCGACATCTTTGGCCGCCTTCTCGCCCGCCCGCTTGCCAAAGACGATGGTGTCCAGCAGAGAGTTGCCGCCCAGCCGGTTGCCACCGTGGACGCTGACGCAGGCACACTCGCCAGCGGCGTAGACGCCCTCGATGCTGGTCTCGCCATCCACGTTAGATTCGATACCGCCCATGGTGTAGTGCTGGCCGGGCTGGATGGGAATAGGCTCCTTCGTGGCGTCCACACCGGCGAAATTGAGGGCGAGATCGTGAATGCCGGGGAGGGCCTCCAGGACCTTCTCCTTGCCCAGGTGCATGAGCTCGAGGTTAACGTATTCGTTCTCGAAGCCGCGCCCCTCGTCGATCTCCGTCTGAATGGCGCGGGCCACGATGTCGCGGGGGGCCAGCTCCATGGCCTTGGGCGCATATTTCTCCATGAAACGCTCGCCCTTATTGTTGACCAGGTAGCCGCCCTCGCCGCGGGCGCCCTCGGTGATCAGAATGTTGGTGCCCCAGAGGCTCGTGGGGTGGTACTGGATGAACTCCATGTCCTCGACGTTGACGCCCGCCTGATAGCAGATGCCAATGCCGGTGCCGCTGTTGATGATAGCGTTGGTGGAGTGGCCGTAGATGCGGCCGACGCCGCCCGTCCCGAAGATGACCGCGCTCCCCTGGAAAGGGACGAGCTCGCCAGTGGCTATGTTCAGGGCAACGAAGCCGTAGCAGCGGCCGTCGTTGACGGCCAGGGACTGCACCATGTGCTCGTTGTACATCTCGATGCGGCGCTTCACCGCCTGCTCGTAGAGGGTGTGCAGGATGTAATGGCCCGTCCTGTCCGCGGCATAGCACGTCCTGGGGAAATCCGCCCCACCGAAAGGCCTCTGGGCGATCCGGCCGTCCTCGTAACGGCTGAAGGGGCAACCCCAGTGCTCCAGCTCGTAAATGCGGGCCGCCGCCTCAGTGGTCATTATCATGATGGCGTCCTGGTCGCCCAGGAAATCGCTGCCCTTGGCCGTATCATAGCCGTGTTTCTCCGGGTTGTCGTCGCGACCGCTGGGGTGATTGGCCAGGGGCGCATTGATGCCGCCCTGGGCCGCCCCGGAGTGGGACCGCATAGGATAGACCATGGACACCACAGCCACGTCGGCGCCCATGTCGTGGGCTTCGATCGCCGCCCTCAGCCCCGCCAGACCGCCGCCAACCACCAGAACCTGATGGTGAATCATCGCTCCCTCCCTACCACAACGGCCATCGGCCGAAGAGAAATGGGACCAGGAACATCAGGCCGAATCCGAAGATCATCACGCCCACGATGATGAGGGATACGTTCAGCGCCATGGCGCCTCTGGGGCCGATCCCAAAATCGAGGATGATGGCCCGAACACCATTTATGCCGTGGAAAAGGCCGGCGCCGAGGAGGACGACGTCGAGCCCCAGGAAGAGGGGATTGCGCAGCCGTTCGGAGACTTCTTTGAAGGTGATTGGTTCGCCAACGGTGGCGAAGTGTTGTATCCAGAGATGCACCACCAGGATGCCAGCGATCAGCACTGCGGTGACCCGCTGCAGGAGCCAGGCCCAGTCGCCGGGCGCCATGCCCCGGCCCGCTTGCTCAAGCCAGGTTTCCTTGACCATCTTCTCCGTCGAAGCCATTAGCCATAACCTCCCGACTAGCCAGATACTATCGACGCCCAATGACGAGGGGCAACAGGGCGTTAGCGACAAAACCGAAGAGGACGACCCAGGCCGCCATGAGCACCCAGAAGACCAGCCGGTGCGATCTGACGCCGATGCCAAGGTCCAGCAGTATTATACGCAGGCCGTTGGTGGTGTGATAGAGCAGGAAGACGAAGGTGACCAGGTCCAGGGCCTGTATGAATTGAGTCAGCCCCACCTCTTTGTAGAGCCAGTCGAAGGCCTGGCCGTTCACCCCCGCCAGCGCAGTGGACGTCTCCCAGAGGTGTATAACGCCGTAGACGATGATGTAGATGCCGCTGACCTTCTGGAAGAGCCACGCCCACATACCTATCCTGTAGTTGGTGGGCCACAAGTCCGCGTGGATATCCTTATACCTGGCCTTGAACATCATAAGCTGATTCCTCCTATAACACCTGCATCCCGCGGGCACGCAGCCGAGCGGCCACGAGGGACCGTGGCCCTCCGCCCCGTCCACCTGGTTTCGTGGGCGCACGGCCATGCGCCCCTGCGCCGATGCTTTGGGTTATCTCACTGGCCGGGTCTGACCTGTCTGACCTGTCTGACGCGTCCGACCGGTCAGACCCGGCGGCGGCGTACCCTCTACAGCACCGCTTCCTTGTGCCGGGCGCTGTGGCACTGGATATTGACCGCCACGGGCAGACTGGCGATGTGCGATGGGAAGGTCTGCACATGGACCGCCAGGGCGGTCGTTCTCCCTCCAAAGCCCTCCGGCCCGATGCCGATGGCGTTGACCTTCTGCAGCAGCTCCTTTTCGAGCTGCGCGACCTCCGGATCGGGACTGGGCTCGCCCACCCTGCGGAGAAGAGCTTTTTTGGCCAGCAAGGTCACCTCATCCATGGTCCCGCCAATGCCGACCCCCAGGATGACGGGCGGACAGGGATTGCTGCCCGCTTCCTCCACCGTTTGCACCACAAAATCCACGACTCCCTGCCGACCCTGCGCCGGCTTCAGCATGGCGAGGCGGCTCATGTTTTCCGCCCCGCCGCCCTTGGGGACGACACTAATCTTGAGGTGGTCACCGGAAACAATCTCTGTGTGAATGACCGGCGGAGTGTTGTCCCGGGTGTTCACCCGCGAAGAGAAAGGCTGGCGAACCATGGACTTGCGCAGATAGCCCTGGGTGTAGCCCTGGCTGATGCCTTCGGCCACAGCGGCGTTGAGGTCGCCGCCGACGACGTGGACATCCTGGCCCACTTCGAGGAAGACCAGCGCAGTGCCGCAGTCCTGGCAAAGGGGGACTTGCTCATCGGCAGCTATGCGCGCATTTTCCAGGATCTGGTCCAGGACCTGTCTTCCCACCGGGGATTCTTCTATATCCCGGGCGCGCTTCAGGGCTTCGAGGACATCTTCTCCGAGGTAGTAGTTGGCTTCCTTAGCCAATCGAGCGACTGTCGCCGTTACATCCTTCGCCTGTATCTCGCGCATTTCTTGGATTATACACCTCAGTTTGGGAATAGGGCAAGAACTACGCCGGAAGCGGGAAGCGCGGAGCGGGGAGCGCGGAGCGGGAAGCACCCCGCAGCCCGGGCGGCAGGGGACAAGCTGCTGTACTACAACTGTCCGACGCGTCGGACGGGTCGGACAGGTCAGACGAATCTCTGCAGCCACGCTCCTGACCCCCAACCCCTGGCCCCCGTCCGGCGGCAGGGGACAAGCTCCTGCCCTACGGCTGCCCCGCCCCAAGGCATAGCAAGCTATGCCCCTACGCAGGCGCCATCCACCAGCCCCTGACCCCCAACCCCTGGCCCCCGTCCGGCGGCAGGGGACAAGCTCCTGCCCTACGGCTGCCCCGCCCCAAGGCATAGCAAGCT
>JACPQD010000082.1 GCA_016190665.1 Chloroflexota bacterium | reverse complement strand
GCCCCCAACCCCCGGCCCCCTGTCAGTGGCGAGTGGCGGCAGGGGACAAGTCCCGATTCCTTCGGGATCCCGATGCGTCGGGACCTCTGCCCTACGGTCACCAGGCACTTTTGACGTGTCGGGGGATGGAGGGTGGGGCCCTAATCCCCAATCCCTAACCCCTAACCCCTGCCCGAAGGGCCTCATCTGCCTCTCCGGTTGCTCCAAGGGCGAGATTCCCTCTCTGCTGGCGGCGTCCCGCTATGAGGAGGCCAGGGCTGCGGCGCAGCGATACCTCGATTGGTTCGGCAGGGAGAATTTCTATCTGGAGCTGCAGAATAACCTCTGTTATGGGGATAGGGAGCGAAACAAGAGGCTCGTGGCCCTGGCGCGGGGGCTGGGCATCGGCGTGGTGGCCACCAACAACGTCCATTACCACCAGCGGGAACGCCACCGGCTTCAGGATGCGCTGGTGGCCATCCGGCACTGCAAGAGCCTCGATGAGACGCATCGCGAGCGTCGGCCTAACTCCGAGTTCTTCTTGAAATCAACGGAGGAGATGTCGGCGCTCTTCGCGGAGCTTCCTGAGGCGGTGGTCAACACCGCGCTCATTGCGGAACGCTGCGCCTTCGACTTGGTCACGGACCTGGACTACCGCTTCCCGGATTGCCCTGTACCAGAGGGCTATACGACGGACAGCTACCTGGAGAAGCTCTGCTTAGAGGCGGCGGCGCGGCGCTACGGAGAAGTTACCCCACGAGTCAGGGAGCGGCTGGAGGAGGAGCTACGTTTGGTGAGGAAGCACAGGCTCTCGGGTTTTTTTCTCATTTACCACGATATCTTGAAGCTGGGGCGTGAAGTGGCCGGGGAGCTTGGGCTGGCGAAGCCGGACTGTCCTTTGGAGGAAGACCCTCCAGGCCGAAGTCGCGGTTCATCGGTGGCGCTGCTCATTGGCTACCTCATCGGCCTCTCCCATATCGACCCTCTGCTCTACAACCTCAGCCTGGAGCGCTTCCTTCATGAGGACCTCTCCACTGTGCCCGATGTCGACCTGGATTTCGCGCGCAATATTCGGGAGGGGCTCATCAAGCGGGTGCACGAGAAATGGGGCTGGCAGCACGCCGCCCTCACCGGCATGATCGACACCTACCAGATAAAGGGGGCTATCCGCGACCTGGGCAAGGCGCTGGGAATCTCGCCCAGCGAGCTGGACCGCCTGGCCAAGAAGGTGGAGCACCGGCATGCCACGGGCCTGGCGGAGGAGATGGGAAGCCTGCCGGAGTTCAAGGACAAGGTCGAGGCCCCGGGATGGAAACATGTTGTCGATCTGGCCCGGGAGCTGGATGGGTTTCCGAAGTACCTCGCCCAGCATCCGGGCGGCATGATTATCTCCTCCCGTCCGCTGATCGACCTGGTGCCGGTGCTGCCTGCGGCGATGGAGGGACGCTACATCTGCCAGTGGGACAAGGACTCCATCGACGACGCTCACTTCGTGAAGATAGATTTCCTGGCCCTGGGCGCGCTCTCGCAGATACAGGAGTGCTTGCAGCTTATCGAGGAGCGCCATGGCCGGCGCATCGACCTCTCGCGCATCGATTTCGAGGACCGTGAGGTCTACAAGATGATGGGTCGCGGCGATAACATCGGCATCTTCCAGGTGGAGTCGGCGGCGCAGTTGCAGACCATCACGCGGCTCAAGCCGCAGAACCTGGTGGATATGGCCATCGAGGTGGCCCTGGTGCGGCCGGGGGTGGGCGCCACGGACTCCACCCATATGTACCTGCGCCGCAAGCTGGGCCAGGAGCCGGTGGCCTACGACCATCCGCTGGAGAAGAGGGCCCTGGAGCGCACCCTGGGCGCCGTCGTCTATCAGGACCAGGTGAACCAGTTGGCCATCGATGTGGCCGGCTTCTCCAGCGCCGAGGCCGACCAGTTGCGACGCGCTTTCGGACGCCGGAACAACAAGAAGCTCATCGAGGCCTACTGGCAGAAGTTCAAGGAGGGCGCGGCCAGCAAAGTGGTGTCGGAGGAGATAGCCCGGAAGATCTTCGGCAAATTCAATGGCCAGTATATGTTTCCCGAGTCCCACGCCTATGCCTTCGGGGTCACCGCCTATCAGGCGGCCTGGCTCAAGTGCCACTATCCGCTGGAGTTTTATGTGGCCATCTTCAACCAGCAGCCTATGGGTTTCTATAACCTGGAGACGCTCAAGGAAGACGCCAGACGACATAAGGTTACCATCCTCAATCCGGACATCAACCTGAGCCAGGAGAAATGCATTATCGATAAAGAACGTCTGCGGCTGGGTTTCCTGAGTGTCCAGACGGTGGGCGAGGTGGGGACGAAGAGGATTGTGGCCGAGCGGGAGGCTCGCGGCCCCTTCAGGTTGCTGGCGGATGTTATCGAGCGGGCGGGACTGCTCAGGGAGGCTCTGGAGAACTTGGCCGATGCCGGGACCTTCGATGCCCTTTGCCCGGACCGGAGGGCGGCGCGCTGGGAGATCGGGCTGCGCTACAAGCCGCCCAACCAGCAGCTTTCCCTGGGCCTGCCCGTCGAGCAGGACATGGTAGCGCTGCCGGGCCTCACGCCTTATGAGAAGATGGCGGGTGAGTATCGCACCATGGCCCTCTACCCCCAGGGCCATCTTATGGCCCATGTGCGAAAGCAGTTGAAAGAGGGGATAGCGCCCAGCTATGCGATACAGCACATGAGGGATGGGCAGCGGGTCAAAGTGGCCGGGCTGGTCATCCGGCGGCAGCGGCCCGGGACGGCCAAAGGCGTCATCTTCCTCACCCTGGAGGACGAGTTCGGCCATGTGCCCATCGTGGTCTGGCCCAAGGAATATCAGCAGTACCGCCTCACCATAAAGGAGCCCTTGCTGCTCATCGAAGGCTTCATATCCCGCCGGGACGGGACGATGAACGTCGTGACGCAGAAGGCGCGGGCCATTGGCGCTGAGATGAGAACTCCGGGGTCGAAGGATTGGGGATGAGGAGGGCTCTTAAGCCACGAGTTTACTGCCCTGATCGAACAGTAAGCGGCACCAGTGGACAGAGTGCTAACTTTCCTCCTGAAATAGTATCAGACGCTCGGCGGCATCGCGGTGTTGAGGGTCAAACAGGTCGAATCCTTCGCCTTGCGCCGCCCGCGAGAGCTCGATATCACTGGTCACAAAAATGATGCCCGCCGATGCAGCTTGACCCGAGAGTAAGGCAGCGGACAAATGAATGGCGTCGCCCGCGCGCAAGCCATATCGCTTCACCAGAGTGATCGAATCAGCAAGCGTAACGTCAGAGACTGGCTGCAGCATCAGACTTTGGCTCAGGTCTCCCGTAAAGTATGCCAGAAGCACACGGTAGGCTTCAGGAGTGAGAATACGGCCCTTCAACCCCCGAGTGGCAACCACCTCGATCTCAAGAGCAGTAAAGTACGATGTGAGCAGGACGTCCGTCGGGCGTCGGTTCTTGAAAAGGCTGTTAATTATCTCTGTGCCTTGTTCAGTCCTGTACCGCTTCAGCAGAGCGGACGTCTCCAAGTAATAGATCATGCGTCTCCATACTCAGTCGCGGATCTCATTTAGAATATCGGTCAGCGTCTTTTCGCCCATCGATTCATCAACGATTCTCCGAGCCTCTTCGGCTGGCAGGGCGTATTTGCTATACTTAGCCCGCATCTTAGAAATATAGCTGGAAATGACAGGATCATTCAGACTCTGTAGCCGCAATAATAAGGCGACTGCGTCTTCTGACTTCCGTGACGCTCTCTTCTGCTGTGCCATGATTATCCTCCTGGGCTTCCTGCACGCCTCTTTGATGGAATTATAGCATAGCAGAGGTAGAGTCGCTCTGCGGCTTGGCCTAAGTCCGCGATTGAGAAGCCATGAGGTAATAGAATCATCTCACCGTGTTCTTGCCCCTTAGGAGCCAGCCAGGAAGCTTGTCAACGTGCGGCGGATGAGTTATTATTAAACAAAATTGCCGTTTTGTTTCCTAACGAAAGGCGCTAAGAAACGGGAGTTTCTTAATGGACACCGCGCTCTTCAAAAAGAGCCCGTCTGGTAAGCTGGTCCGGGCTGCTGGTGGATACTGGGCCTTTGTCCCTGGTCCACTGCCTCCCAAGATCGAGTGGGACGATGCCCTGGTGTCGGTCATGTCGAGGGCTGACATAGCCCTGGGGACGCTTTCCGGCCTGGGCGAAACGCTGCCCAATCCGCACCTTCTCATCTACCCTTTCATACGGCGAGAGGCGGTCCTGTCCTCGCGTATCGAGGGCACCCGGTCCTCGCTCTCCGATCTCCTGCTGTTTGAGGCAACGCAGATCGAAAAACGGGGAGACGTCAGGGAAGTCCAGAACTATGTGCGAGCTATGGAATACGGACTGAAGCGCCTGAATGAACTTCCCTTAAGTCTGCGGTTCGTTCGAGAACTGCACAACGTTCTGATGGAAGGGGTGCGTGGCCAGCATGCTGCTCCCGATGGGTTTCGCCAGTCGCAGAACTGGATCGGCAGCCCCGGTGCGACCCTCAATAACGCGACATTTGTACCGCCGCCGGTGCCGGAGATGCAGGAGTGTCTCAGTCAGTTGGAGAAGTTCCTCCATGCTGAGACGAAGCTGCCTCCTTTGATCGAGGCGGCCCTGGTACACTACCAGTTCGAGGCAATCCATCCCTTCCTGGATGGCAACGGGCGTATCGGACGGCTCCTGGTTACGCTGCTCTTGTGCCAGAGAAGAATCCTCAGCAGGCCGCTGCTCTACCTGAGCGCCTTTTTTGAACAGCATCGCCAGGAGTATTACGACCTTCTCCTGGAGGTAAGCAGCACCGGCGCATGGCGGGAGTGGATAGAGTTCTTCTTGAGCGCGGTCACCGACCAGTCGGCGGACGCGGTCTCAAGGTCCCGGCGCTTGCAGGAGCTTCAACATAGCTATGTGCAGCTCGCCAGGGAGAAACGCTTAGCGCCGACGGCTGTACAACTGGTAGAGCTTGTTGTCATGAAACCGGTGCTAAGCGCTAGGACCGCCCAGGAATATCTGAAGATAACGCCCCCGGGCGCCCGGAAGGCGATAAGGGCGCTTGTGGAAGCCGGCATTCTGACCGAGATTACCGGCCGCAAGCGCGACAGGGCCTATGCGGCTAACGAAGTCCTCGAGGCGCTGGATGGGGAAATTACGGCTGGTTGAATCGACACCCCGTGACTCTCACGTCCTACTCCTATTCCGCCATTCTGGCGCCCCCTCCCCTCTCCCCTCCAAAGCCAGTCCCTGATCTTTAACAAATCTTTAAACTCGCTTCATTCAGGCTTCAAACTCGTCCACTATCATGATAAGTGAAGGACAATTAAAGGGAGAGGAGGTGAGTCAGATGATGGGTTGGGGCGCAGGTATCGGCTCGATGGGATGGCTGGGCTGGTTTGGGCCAGTGGCGATGCTGCTCTTCTGGGCGGCGGTCATCGGCCTGGGAGTGTGGTTGGTGGGCGGCTTGTTCAGGGTTTCCACCGGCGCGCAAGGCACCAGGAGCACGGCTGTCGACACGTTGAAGCGGCGCTACGCTGCGGGCGAGATCACCCGCGACGAGTATCAGGAGGGCCGCAGGCTGCTGGGAGAATAGCTCGGCGACAGAACATCAAAAGAATCTACGGGGAGGACACAATGAAATACGGAAACAGATTCGCGATAATAGCAGTCATAGCGGCAGTTCTCTTGGTCGCTGTGGGATGCACGACAGCCTTCGCAGATCCACCTGTGCCGGGTTATGGCGGTGGCATGATGGGACCGGGTTTTGGCAACGGTGGTGGCATGATGGGGCCCGGTTTTGGCGGCGGCGGTGGCATGATGGGCGGCTTCGGCGGCATGATGGGACCCGGCTACGGTAGCGGCGGCGGCATGATGGGTGGCTATGGCGGCATGATGGGAGCCGGCTTGTCCTACGGCACGACTGAGCCCTTGACTATAGACGCAGCGCGGGCGGCGGTCGAAGCGTATCTCGCTGCCCTGGGAAACGCCGATCTGAAAGTAGCCGAGGTGATGGTGTTCAGCAACCACGCCTATGCTGAGGTGGTAGAGAAGAGCACGGGCACAGGCGCCCTGGAGCTCCTGGTGGACCCGGTGACCCTACAGGTGTTCCCTGAGTTCGGGCCGAACATGATGTGGAACACCAAATATGGGCACATGGCAGGCTTCGGCGGTATGATGGGCGGCATGATGGGTGGCTGGTGGTCGCAGACCCCAGGTCCAATGACTGTGAGCGCGGGGGATGCAGTGACAGCGGCGCAGCGCTATCTGGATGCCTATTTCCCGGGCATACAGGCCGAATCCAAGGCCGATGGCTTCTACGGCTACTATACCATTCACACCCTCAAAGAGGGTAAGACTTCGGGCATGCTGAGCGTCAACGGCTACACTGGCTTCGTTTTCCCGCACACCTGGCATGGCGATTTCGTGGCCATGTCCGGCTAAGATGGCCAGGAGGTCGATGCCCGGGGAAACACTGTATGAGGCGGGGAAGCTACGAAGGCTTCCTCCGCCTCTGTCGTTCTCGACGCATAAGCTGCTATGAAAATGATTCCCAACGCCCCGACGACGGCGGCAGGGGACAAGCCCGCTGCCCTACGGCATTTTCATGCTCGGTGGCGCCGGGCCAACGGCATGGGGAGCTACTATGAAAATGATTGGCAACACCCCACGACGGCGGCAGGGGACAAGCCCGCTGCCCTACGGCATTTTCATGCTCGGTGGCGCCGCGTCAGCGGCATGTGGAACGTCGCCAGAATGGTGCTGTGAGAGGCCCTTCAATTTCCATTCCAGCGCAGGAGGCAACGGGCCGCTGCCCGGTACGCCGGAGGAGTGGATGTCTTTGAAAGAGCGGCGTTGGGATGGGGGGCCAGATGGCCGCTCGAAGGATCTTGCGCCTGTGGTTAATAAGCCTAAGATCCTTCGCGGGCGTGCCCCGCCTCGCCCTACCCCCTGCTCGCTCAGAGCTTGGCCTGAACGAAGTGAAGGGATGACAGTATCGGTGGGCCGTCGAGTCCATATTCATGGTCGGTGGCGTCCCGCAGGGACTTGTGTGCAATTGCCATGATCGGCGACAAAGCTTAAGATGGTGCTATGGTGAGTAAGATTCTCGTGGTTGAAGACGAAGAACCCATCGCCGAGGTGGTCAGGAGCTATCTCGAGCGAGAGGGTTTTCAGGTGGCCGTGGCGGCGGATGGGCTGGCGGCCCTTGACCAGGCGCGCAAGCTGCAGCCGGACCTCATCATTCTGGATATAATGTTGCCGGGGATGGATGGCCTGGAGGTGCTGCGCCGTCTTCGCCAGGAGTCCCAGGTCTATGTTCTCATGCTGACGGCGAGGTCCGAGGAGGTGGACAAGATCGTTGGCCTGTCCGTTGGCGCTGATGACTATGTCACCAAGCCCTTCTCGCCGCGCGAGCTGGTAGCGAGGGTCAAGGCCATCCTGCGGAGAGGGCGCGGCGCGGAATCTAAGGAGCAAGCCCTGTCCTTCAGGCACGTGCGCATCGACCCGGTCCGCCGGCAGGCGTGGGTGAACGGCGCCACTGTGTCCCTTACACAACTGGAGTTCGATCTGCTGAATGCTCTGGCCTCCTATCCCGGGATGGTGTTCAGCCGAGAGCGTCTGTTGGAGAGGGTGTGGGGATATGATTTCTATGGGGACGACCGGGTGGTAGATGTCCATATAGGCATACTGCGTAAGAAGCTCGGGGATGACTCCGCGAGTCCTCGCCTCATCAAGACCGTTCGCGGTGTAGGCTACAAGTTTGAGGATGAACCGGTATGAACCCTCTCGAGTACGTTCATAAGCGCCTTGGCCTCAAGTTCTTTCTCTCGTACCTGGCGGTTATCGTTACCGGCGCTGTTGTGATGCTGGCGGCCGCTCAGGGGGTAGCTCCCTCCGCCTTTGCCCGACATATGGGAGGAAGTGTCCCTATGGGGGAGATGATGGGTGGCAATATGATGGGTGGCAGCATGACAGAGTTCATGTTTGGTGACTTCCGGCGTGCACTGACGGAGGCCGTGCTCATTGCCTCCGGCGCGGCCGTGGTTGCCGCCGTGGTCGTGAGCTATCTGGTATCGCGAAAGATCGTCGATCCCGTAGCCGAGATGGTCGCGGTGACCAGGGACATGGCGCGGGGCAGGTACAGCCGTAGGGTGAAGGTCTCGGGAGAGGACGAACTGGGCGATCTCGCCAGCAACTTCAATGCCATGGCGGAAGCCCTGGAAGAGACCGAAGAGAGGCGCCAGCAGCTCATCGGGGACGTAGCCCATGAGTTGCGCACCCCCTTGACCACCATCAGGAGCTACATGGAAGGGCTGGAGGATGGTGTGTTGCCCCAAGAGCCGGGGACCTATCACCTGGTGCAGCGTGAGGCGGAGCGCCTCACTCGGCTTGTCGAGGACCTTCAGCAACTGTCGCGGGCGGAGGCAAAGCAGCTTGACCTCCGCACTCATCCGGTAGAAACGTCAAGCCTGGTTCGCGCCGCAGTCGCCCGCTTGCAGCCCCAATACGACGAGAAGGGCGTTATTCTGGAGGTGGTGCTCCCGGACCGAACGCCACACATCATGGCAGATGAAGACCGTATCATTCAGGTACTGATGAACGTCCTGGGGAACGCCCTCCGGCACACGCCAGTCGGCGGGGAGGTCTCTGTGGCAGCGGTGAGAAAGGAGAAAGAGGTTCAGCTCTCAATAGCTGACAATGGGATCGGTATCTCGCCCGAACACTTGCCCCACGTCTTCGAGCGGTTTTTCAAGGCGGACCGTTCTCGCTCCCGCGCCTCGGGCGGCAGCGGCCTGGGGCTGACCATCGCCAAATACCTCGTCGAAGCCCACGGCGGCCGCATTTGGGCGGAAAGTGCTGGTGAGGGAAAAGGCTCAACCTTTTCCTTCACGCTGCCGATGGCGCAAAGCTGACCGAAACGAAGATTGGCATGACGCATTAATACCCAGATTCGCGCATCTCGTACAGGACATCGGTTAGTTTCTTGTCGCCCATTGCCTCGTCCACCATCCTTCGCACCTCCTCAATCGGCCGCACATGTTTGCCATATTTCGACCGCGTTTTCGCGATGTACTCAGAGATCGAAGGGTCGTTCAAGGCTTGGAGCCGCAACATCAGGGCTACTGTGTCTTCAGGCTTCCGTAGGGCTCTCTTCTGTAGTGCCATCGTGGTTCTCCTCGTGTGACTGTTCTTCGGTAGAAGATCACCAGGCATAAGTTTCGCTTCGTATTATATCATGGGCGCACGGCTGGCGTTGATTCAGCGTAATGCAGAAGATTAACACTGCCCGACGCGACTGGCCACAAAAAATGAGATGACGACATCGGTCTTACGTGGGAGAGTAACAGACGCGAGACCTGCGCGGTCTCTGAGACCACGCAGGTCTGAGGGCCTTGTGTCACCACGGCTCCACCTCGATGACCGTCTTGATGTGGTTGGGATCGGCGAGGGAGAAAGCCCTCTGGTAGTCCTCCAAACGGAAACGGTGCGTGGCCATGTCTTGCAGGATGCCGCCAAACTGGGAGTCTATCCGGCGCATGTCTTTCAAGGCCATCTCGAAGTGCTTGCGGTTGGAGTTCACGCTGCCCACGATTACCTGATTGTAGCGCACCACCTGGCGCACCAGTTGAGCGGCGTCTATCTCAATATTCAGGTCACCGCGGGGAATCCCCGTCATCACGTAGATGCTGCCGCGCGACATGTGGGGAATCAGCCTGACCGCGGTCTCCGCGGCGCCGGAGGCTTCGAATATGATGTCCAGCGTCCCGGTAAAGGTGCAGCACAGGTCCACGATCTCGTCGGGAGTCTTGTCGCGCGCATCGAGATAATTGGCGTCCATACGCTTAACCAGGGCAGCTTTGGGGGTGTCGTCGGGTAGAACGTCGGCTGTGTAGATATAAGCGCCAGCGAGCCTGAGCAAAGCGGTCGCCAACAGGCCCAGTTGCCCGGCCCCGACCACCAGCGCTGTCTTGCAGCCGCCCCAGTCCTCTTCCAGGAAATCGTGGTTCGGATGGGGACAGGACCACTTCAGGCGCGACTGGATGACCCTGAGCTGTTCCATTCCCTTCTCGGCAATGCTCAACGGCTCGGTGAAGATGGCTGTCTGACGCAGCTCTCCTGGGACCTTGATCACGTACTGCTCTTTGTCGACCACATAAGGGGTCAGAAAGCCGTCAACTTTGTGGATACCCCGCTCGGTGAACCGGCCAGTCAGGCACATGTCGCTCTGATTGTGCATACAGGGCTCGCATTCGCCGCAGCCGCGCCGGACGGTCATGGTCACGAGGTCGCCAGGACTGACTGACGTGACTTTGCTTCCCACCACCTCGACCACGCCCAGCAATTCGTGGCCCAGGACTATTTTGTCACGCCCGGGGGCGATGTCCTGGTCTCCGGACCGCAGCATATTGAAGTCTGTGCCGTCAAGGCCGACCTCCTTCACCCGGACGAGGACGTCGTCTGCCTCCTGAATCTCAGGCTTGTGAACGTCGAAGCCATGCACGCTGGGCTTCCCCCGTACCATGCCTACGCCTAACATCTCTATCACCCCCTGCTTTCAGCCTACCATGGTCACTTGGGCGAGCGAGACGCCGCCACCTCGGCGACGAGCTTGTGCAAGGAGTCGCCTCTCCTCAAACGTACCTGGGCCACCGGTCTTCCTGCCGCCTTGAGCGCTTCAAGGTCGCCGCGAGCCTGTGCGTCCGCTGCCAGGCCGAAGGTATAGGGCTTGCCCGGAATAGCCAGGTCTGGGTCGTGGTCCGAAGTGATTTGCAGGAACAACCCGATGTCTGGCCCGCCCTTGTGCAACTGCCCGGTGGAGTGGAGAAAGCGCGGCCCGTAGCCGAGGGTCGTCGCGATGTGATACCGTTTCACCACTTCTCTCCTCAGGTCGGCGAGGGCCTCATCCGTGTCCGTCGTCTGCCGGAGGTAAGCCATCACGGCCAGGTAGGCTCCCCGGGATGCCCGGCCCAACAGGTCGCCCAGCGAGGTTGTGGAAAGTCCCTCGGGCAAGCGACCTGACGCCGCGTATTCGCTGAGAAGCCGCTCAGTGGCGCTTTTGGTTCTCTGCACGTCTGGCTGGTCGAAGGGATGAACGCCGAGAAGAGCGGAGGCTACTGCCGTAGCGAACTCCCAGCGGTAGAACTCCGCGCCGAGATCGTATCTATCGTTCATTTTGAGGACCACAACAGGTTGCCCGGCTGCCTTAAGTCGCTCCACCAGCGAGTCGACCTGGGCATTGTCGTCGTCCTTGAGGCGCAGGTAAACGAACATCCGGTCGTCGCCGTAGTCGCTCGCCTCCCCGAGAGGCTCGCCAGCCACGGGGATGATACCTTTGCCCTCCTTTCCCGTGCTCTCGGCAATGAGCTGCTCGCACCAGAGTCCGAAGCTGCTGACGCCTGGCGAGGTGAACAAGGTGAGCTTATCCTTGCCCCGTTGCGCCAGGCTGCCCAGGTGTGCTCCCAGCCAGGCCCCGCCATTGTCAGGCGCCGGGACGCAGGCGGCGCACCCCTCCTTCATCCTATCTGCCCGGTCGAGGAACGCGGCGATGTCTATGCCAAGGAGCGCCGCCGGAACCAGGCCGAAATAGGAAAGGACAGAGTACCGCCCGCCGATGTCGGCCGGGTTCAGGAAAACGTGACGAAATTTCTCCTTCCCGGCGAGGGCCGCCAGGGGCGTTCCCGGGTCGGTGATGGCGACAAAGTGATTTCCGGTTCGTTCCTGGCTCACGGTCGCCTCCAGAACGGCTCTGAAGTGTTGATAAAGGACCAGAGGCTCGGTGGTGGTCCCGGACTTGGAGGAGACCAGGAAGAGCGTGCTGCCGGGATCGATGGTTTCGCTGACGGCGCGCACCGCTTCCGGTAGAATGGAGTCCAGCACGATCAGGTCTGGATAGCCGGGCGCGCTGCCGAAGACCTGGCGCAACACCTCCGCTCCCAGGCTGCTCCCTCCCATGCCCAGTAGGACTACATGGCGGGATCCCTCTTTGCGGACCGCCTGGGCGAAGGACGTCAGGGCGGGGCCTTGTTCGGACATGATATCGCCGACGGTCAACCAACCTAACCGGTCAGTAATCTCCGTCGGGTCCGGTTTCCATACCGTGTGGTCTCGACGCCAGATGCGTCCCACTGTGTCCTCTTGCTTGAGCCTGGTCATCGTCTCTTCCACGGCTCCGGAGTGCTTCCCAAGGTGAGCCTCGTGAGCCAGGCGCTCCTGTGCTTGCAGCTTCGCCTTCTTCTCGTCGATGCCGCTGATGAGCTTTTCAAAGGAATCGGAGAAGGATTTTACGCCGTCCTCCAGCAGCTTCGCAGTGATCTCCGCCATGTTGATGCCCGCCGACTTGAGGTCATCCAGCGTTTGTTTCGCCACCTCGACCCCCTCCTCCAGTGTGAGCGCGGCGCGGCCGTGGTCCAGGAAGGCGTGGATGGTTGCCAGGGTCATGGTATTGACCGTATCCGGCCCGATGAGCGGCTCCACATACATCAGATCGCTATAAGCTGGGTTCTTGGTTCCGGTGCTGGCCCAGAGGGGGCGCTGCACGCGGGCGCCCCGAGTCCGCAATGCGGCGAACCGTTGGCCGTAGAAAGTCTCTTTGAAGGCCTGGTAGGCGAGCTTGGCGCTGGCGACGGCGGCCTTGCCTAGCAGGCCCTTCGTTCCCCCTTGTCCTTGCCGGATGCGCTCCTCAAGCTGGAGATCTACTAACGTGTCGATTCTGCTCAGGAAGAAGGACGCCACGGAGGTCACCCTGGCGATGTCCCCGCCATTGCGCACCAGTTCCTCCAGACCAGAGATGTAGGCCTCCATCACCTGGCGGTACATGTCCAGCGAAAAGATCAAGGTGACATTGACATTGATGCCTTCCGCAGTGAGGCGGCGAATGGCCGGGATGCCCTCCGGCGTCGCTGGGACCTTGGGCATGACGTTCGGACGGGCCAAAGCACTCACTATTCCCCTGGCCTCCCGAACCGAGCCCTCTGTGTCGTGGGCCAGCAGCGGGCTGATCTCCAGGCAGGGGTAGCCGTGCTCGCCCCTGGAGCTAGCGTGGATGGGGCGCATGAGGTCGGCGGCGGCCTGGATATCCTCGATAGCGAGGGTTTCGTAAATCTCCTTGGCGGACTTGTTCGTCGGCAGTAGGGTCAACAAGGCGTCATCGTAGTCGATGCTGCCGATGATGGCTTTCTCCATGATGGTGGGATTGGCCGTCAGGCCGCTGACGCCCAGGTCCACCAGTTGCTTCAGCTCGCCCGACTTGAGCATGGCGCGACGAATGGTATCCAGCCAGATGGCCTGGCCCAACTGGTGAGCCCGTTGGATAGGATTCATATTTGGGTCTCCTTTTGGCTAGAGTCGGACAGGTCAGACAGGTCGGACCGGTCGGACTACGACGCCCCGCTCATCCCAAGCAGCCGCAGCGCCTCATCGAAAACACGCTGGGCCGTGAGGCCCAGCTTTTCGTAGACCACATTGCCCGGCGCCGAGGCGCCGAACCGGGTCAGACCGATGGCAACCCCGTTTTCGCCGATGTATCGTTCCCATCCTAGCGGCGACGCCGCTTCGATGGAGATGCGCCTTCGCAGGGAAGGCGGCAGAACACTAGCGCGATACTGGGCCGGCTGCGCCTCGAACAGCTCCCAGGATGGCAGCGAGACGACGCGCGCGCCAACGCTGCTGGCCTCGAGCATTCGCGCCGCCTGCAGAGCAATGTGGACCTCGGAGCCGGTGGCGATGAGGATGATCTCCGGCGACGACTCTGCCTCCCACAGGAGATATCCGCCGCGCCGCACGCCGGAGGCGGGCGCCAGTCCCGACTCAGGTCGGGATCGGTCCAGGATGGGCAGGCTCTGTCGGGTGAGCAAGAGGGCTGTGGGGCCCTCACGGCGTTCCAGGGCAAGTTTCCAGGCCTCCACTGTCTCCGTGGCATCGGCTGGGCGAAGGGTGACCAGGTTAGGGACGGCTCTCAGGCCGGGCAGATGCTCGATGGGCTGGTGTGTGGGGCCGTCCTCGCCCAGGCCTACCGAATCGTGGGTGAAAATGAAAATAACGCGAAGACCCGTCAGCGCGGCCAGCCGCACCGGCGGGCGCATGTAATCGTAGAAAATGAGGAAGGTTGCCGTGTAGGGAATGATGCCGCCGTGGAGCGCCATGCCGTTGGCGATGGCGCCCATGGCGTGCTCGCGCACCCCGAAATGCAAATTGTGGCCGCAGCGATTTTCGAGGCTGACATCCCCCCGGTCCTTGAGGAGCGTTTTGGTTGACGGCGCCAGGTCAGCCGCCCCGCCAGTGAAGGAATGCACCCTTTTGCCGATGGCGTTCATCACACGACCGGAGGCCTCGCGGGTGGCGATGGGCTTGTCCTGGCCTTGGAACAGGTCCGCGAGATCCGCGTCCCAGTCCTCGGGCAATCGGCCGCTCAAGTCTTCCTCCAGCCGGCGAGCCAGGTCCGGATGGGCTTCCTGATATTCCTTCAGCTTTTCCTCCCACTCCTTCTGCCGTCGCCTACCCCGCTCGACGGCCTGGCGGAAATGCGCCAGGGCTTCTGGCGGGATGAAGAAGGGCTCGTAGGGCCATCCCAGGCGCTCTCGTGTCAGGCGCACTTCGTCCGCCCCCAGCGGCTCGCCGTGGACCTCGCCCTTGCCCGCTTTGTTAGGGCTGCCGTAGCCGATGATGGTGCGACATATTATCAGGCTCGGACGCTCCGTTTCTTCTTGCGCCGCCCGGATCGCAGCATCCACCGCCTCCGTATCCATGCCGTCTATCGCCCCGACAACGTGCCAGCCATACGCCTGAAACCGTTGTCCTACATCCTCCGTGAAAGTTATGCTGGTGTCGCCCTCGATGGATATGCCATTGCAGTCGTAGAGGTAGATGAGCTTGCCCAGGCGCAGGGTGCCAGCCATCGAGGCGGCTTCTGAGGAGACTCCCTCTTCCATGTCCCCGTCGGAGACAATGGAATAGGTGTGGTGGTTGATTATCTCGAATCCAGGGCGGTTGTAATGCCCGGCGAGCAGTCTTTCCGCGATGGCCATGCCTACCCCGTTGGCGAAACCCTGTCCCAGAGGGCCGGTGGTCGCCTCGATGCCGGAGGCGAGGAGGTACTCCGGGTGGCCGGGTGTGGTGCTTCCCCACTGTCTGAACTGTTTGATCTGTTCAAGGGGCATATCGTGCCCGGTCAGATGTAGAAGGGCATAGAGCAGCATGGAGGCGTGACCTGCGGAGAGAATGAACCGGTCCCTGTCCGGCCATTCGGGGTCGCTGGGGTTGTGCTTAAGAAAGCGGTCCCAAAGGACATAGGCCATCGGCGCGGCGCCCATAGGCGCCCCGGGATGGCCGGAATGGGCCTTCTCCACCGCATCGATGGCCAGAAAACGAAGAGTGTTGATGCAGAGCTCGTCGACGGAATTCATGAATCTCCTGAATGCGGACTGTAGCCGGCGTTGGGAGCCCAAGGGAAGAATAGGCCAGAAAGCGTTGAATAGTAGTCTAAAAGTTGGGGCGAATTATCACAAACTTATAACATTTCGCGCCAGATTTGGGCGGTCTAACGCATTGGGAATCTATCCAGTATGATGCGGGTGTCCAGGGGTTGCCCGGTCTTGTCCAGCAGGGGGAGCCGCTCGCCGAGGGGCTGAAGGTAAAGCCCAACCTGTATCTGCACCTCTCCCGAGGAGGCGTTCGCCCCGATGTGGAAAACCCGTTTGTCCGTTACGATCTCGCCTCGGACCCAGGATGACGTCGGGCGTTCAGGACCGCCCGGCCAGCCATCGCTCTGCCCTATAATGCGCCCATCCGCCAGCGCATGGGAGAAAACGGTGTAGTTCTCGTCCATGGACTTCCTGGCTCGCCAGTACAGAGTGAGACGCACCTCGTCTCCGGGAACCAGGGGTTTGTGCGCTATGGCCTGCTCGCCTCTATATGCCGACAAGTCGTAGCCCAGCAGCTCAATCCTGTCCCCGAAATTAGCAGATAGCGTTCTCTCCATCTTAGGCGCATCGAATAGCCGAGGGGCGTACACGCCATAGGCGCCGAGCGTCGAGGCCATGCCGAGGCCTGTACCCTTCGGACCGTCTATGAAGCTCAGCTCCAGGCGATAATCCCCGCTCATAGCTCTGGGGTCGATGGTCAGGTCATGCGGGTCTCTGAGCGCCTGCTTGGCTCTCCAGAGCGGCATGGGCACGATGGGCTGCGATTGCCGCCGGGCAATTGTTCCGCCGTCTTTACCCGCTAATTCCAGCATGACCTTGGCGTCGAATCCGGGCCTCTCGCTGGCTTGCCAGAACAGCGTGATCGTCAGCCGCTGCCCTGGCATCAACGGACCCTTACCGGGCTCCAGGTTGTAGCCGAGGAGCTTTGCTGGTCCTATGCTCAGGTCCAGACGATGCTCAATGGGTAGCGCTTCTACTGGCGCTTCCCGGCTGGGTGCGGTAAGTCGGACCGTGCCCAGAGGGACGGACTTCCCATCCGTCAGCGGCCCCTCAGGCTGAAATACGTGGCCGAGTCGGGAGTAGACGGTTGCCAGCACCTTGTACTCACCGGGAGGTGTGCCCGGGAAGGGCAAAAGGCCGCGACGGTCCAACACCTCCCTCCCCGCCGGCCAGCCTACGGTAGGCTCGGAGTCGGCCGCTGGCTCGCTATCCGCAGTTGCCCAGGTATGTCCGTCCTGACCGACCAACTTGAGCGAGATCACGTATCCTTCGTCCAGCGCCTTCAAGGCTCGCCATCGCAGAGTCACGCGCAGCGCCCCGTCAGCGGGCAGTTCGTCGGGGCCGAGAGCATAGCTTACCAGTTGCAGATCAGCATCGAAGCTGGCTCCGGAGGGCTTTTCCTGGGTCGGGAGGGGCCTTGCGTAAACCGCGACTCTCAGATTGCCTACCCATTTCTCCTGGACGCGATGGCTATTCTGGTCGAGCCAGGTTTCCACCGCGTGGGTTGGGTCGAGCCTGCCCTCTCCCCAGAGTATGAGCCAGACACGGTCATGTCGCGCCATCAGGTCTTGCAGAGCGCTTTCGGTCTCCTCCGCCGAGGCGGCTGGCCGCGGCAATCCGTAATAGGGGTGTTTCCCACGATAGTAATACGAGAAGGTCTCCGTCAGGCCGGGATCATCGAGGACGATAGCGTCGGTTGGCTGCGCCACCATCTGGATTTGCCGGGCGAGTCCGCGCCAGTCGTCCCGGGCGTAGCGGTTGTCGTAGTAGTAGCCCATCAAACCCTGCCCGGCGAGAAGCACGGCCGTTAACGCCGCCGCCAGAGGAGCGATCCGGAGCATCATACGGCCGCGGCGCGCCGACGAGGCCGCGCGCCACGAAGCCATGATCCCCGCAGCCAGGAGCAAGGCGAAGGCCGGGGTCGCTGGCATCAGGAACCTCGGTTCAAAGAAAGGTTTGACCAGCAACGAGATGAGAAGGACGGATGCCAGCGGGACAACGAGCCACGGCGCGAGAAGTCGAGATGGAGCGTCTCTCGTCTGGCGCCCGCAGGCCACCGCTCCGATGGCGACTAGCAGCCAGACAAGGCCCACTGCCGCCCACCAGGGCTCAGGAGCCGCCGCCAGACCCAACGTGAAACCAGCGGCTGTTCTGGCGATGTAACCGGTAAGGGGAAGGGGATCGTAGCCGGGGTGGCTCCGAAGCTGTCCCAGGGCGATCATGAGCCAGGGGAGAAACAACAGGAGAATCACCATGTGGGCGGCGACCCACTGCAAGAGGTAGCGCGCGCGTCGCCGCTGCAGCACGAATACGGTGAGGCTCTGCGCCACCAGGACAGCGGCTCCAGCGTAGTGGGCGTAAAGCAGCGCCGTTGATGCCGCCACGTAGGTTGCCCAGCAAGCCCCTGAGCGTTGCCAAAGACCCGCACCCCTCTCGGCGTGGGCGTGAGGTAGAACCCGAAGGAAGAGGTAACAGGAGGACACTGCCAGCAGGGCGGCCAGAGTGTACATGCGCGTCTCCTGGGAGTAGTAAACTTGAAGGGGGGCCATAGCCAGGAAGAGGGAGGCGAGCAACCCCACTTTTCCGCCGAGGATCCGTCGGCCCAGGGCGAAGGTCACGGCTACGGTCAGCACCCCCAGCACTAGAGATAGGAAACGGACTGAGAACTCGGAGTTGCCGGCGACCCGCATCCAGAAGTGGAGAAGATAGTAATAGAGGGGCGGGTGTATGTCGATGGTCGCCCCTTGCGCCACGGCTTCCAGGGGGCGGCCGGCCATGAATACGCTGGCAATTTCATCGCCCCACAGGCTCTGGTGATCCAGGCGAAAGACCCGGACGGCAAAGGCCAGGCCGAGCACTACGGCTATTGCAAGCAAGGCGCGGCCACCTTTGCTGTCTGCGGCGCGAGATTGAGGCCGAATATGCTGAAAACTCATTCTCAGGCTGTCAGCGTATCAGAAGGGGCTTCCTGAGTCAAGAGCGTGTATTCGTCCGGCGCCCTTGATAGCAAAGAAGTGGACGAATCTAACACTTCTCTTACAATTGGGTTTTTGAAGGTGAAAACGCCTTGACAGGCCATAGCGTCAATGCTAGTTTCGTATTAAAGGGGCGCTCCGTGAGGATGGCGTTGGGGGGAGGAAGCAGATGAGAGGTGGAAAACACTTCTTTGTGGCGCTGGGGTTGCTGCTCTTCATCGCACCCAGCCTGACTCTTCCGCCCGGCATGGCGCTGGGGGCGCAAGGCGCTGAGACGTCCCAATCCGAGTACGCTGCAAGGCCAATGGCTCCCGGCGGGACAACCTCAGTGCCTATCACGCCGCCCACTGCGACGAGGACTCCCGTCCCTCCGACGGCGACCCGGACTCCCGTGCCTACCACGCCTCCGACGGCAACGAGGACTCCCGTCCCTCCGACAGCGACGCGGACTCCCGTGCCTACCACGCCTCCGACGGCGACTCGCACTCCTGTCCCTCCGACAGCCACTCGCACGCCCGAGCCTACCACTGCGCCGACGGCCACCAGAACTCCTGGCCCTGCCAGCACGCCGACTCCCGTCGCTACCAGTACGCCCACGCCCACGAGAACTCCTGTCCCCACGCGCACACCGGGGCCAGACGATGAGGACACCAGGACGCCGGTGGCTACGACCACCCGCACGCCTGAAGACGAGGATACCAGAACACCAGTGGCTGCGGGCACGCCTGAAGAGGAGCACACCCGGACGCCAGTGGCCACGGCTAGCCGCACGCCGACGGCCACGGCCACCGGCACACCCACGCCCGCGCTTGCCAGCCCTCCGCCGACCGGGACGCCTACGGCCTTAGTTCCGGGGCTAGAGACGCTCCTGACGCCTACTGCCACGCCTATCGAAGGGCCCACGCCCGCCAGCGCGCCGCCTGCCCTGACTCCCGGGCCGACTCCTAACTCGGTGATAATAGGAGGAGGGGGAGAGGCAGCGCCACCCGTCGCTCCGATGCCCACGCCGCCTCCCACCGGGGGCGGATCCGGGCCTATGCCAGCGCCCACGTCTCAGCCAGGCACTGGGCCAGCGGCGACGCCTGTGCCGCCGGCACCTGGGGGAGAGCCGGCGCCTACACCGACGCCCATGGCCCCTGTTCCTGGCCTGGAGGCGCCCCCGACGCCTGCGCCGCCTCCGTCAGGGCCAGCGCCCACGGCCACGCCTGCCACCCCTAAGGGACCACCAGTGCCCACCACTGTGCCGCCAACTGCGGTTACGCCGGGGCTGGGAACACCGGAGCCGTTTGTGGAGTCACCGGCGGGCGGTCCACAGCAGTTGCCCAAAGCGGGCGATCAGGCTTCGATGCTGATCCTGCTGCTTGCCGGTTGGGCCATTATGACGGGGGGGCTAGTGGTATGCAGTTGGGGTAGACTCAATTGAAAGCTTCGGCGTCGCCGCCGCCCATCCTTTGGCGCGCATCCGCGTTGCCTGCCCCTGGAAGGGTTCCACCAGCTCAGGCGATCCTGAGTTGGCGGCGGCTTTCGCTTGAGCCTCAAGTCAGCCGGTGGCCTCGCGTCTCTTGCGAACAAGCTCCACGCCGAAGATCCTCTTCGCGACGGCGACCACTGCCAGGATTATGACGGTCAGGACAATTGCGACTGCATAGGCGCGTCCGTAGGAACCCACATCCATGAGGTCCCAAAGGAGAACGGACAACACCATGGACCCCGGGCTCCATCTCCAGCGAAATACGGCTGGACGTCAGCTCCCTTACGTTGACGGCGCCCATTCTTTGGCCCCCTGTCCTGTAACCGCTTCAACGACAGCCTTGATGACGGCTTCTACCGCTCCTCCCAACTCCTCATCGCCCGCCACGCTGCTGGAGCTGTACCAGGCGGGCATCGTGACGATCTTCAGATCCGCCAGTCCCTCGGCTTCACCCAGCTTGCGTCCAAGGTCCACGAACCCTACAGTGCATACGGCCACCGTCGGAACGCCCCGCTGCTCGAGCAGGACCAGGTCGCGAATACTCCGCGACGTGCAAGACCCTCAGCCGTATATACCTTCCACGATGGCATCGCACTTATTGGCGAAACTGTCATACACCTCTTGATCGAAGGGAACATTGGCCTTCCACTTCGTTGCTTCCATGAAGCCAGCGATGCCATATTCTTGCACCAGGCGCTCTCCGAGGAGGTGCAGAAACTGGTAACTGTGAGGGGTGCGGTTGTCCAGCAGGCCGATCACTCTTCCCTTGAGTTCACTGGCCCGAGGCGCCGGTCTTATCTTTGGTCAGCCCGCCTGTTGTCCGGCAGTCGGGTCAAGGATGTCCACTTTGGCCATTGAGTTACCTCCTGAGACGATAGATATGGTTCCCCCAGCACCCAATGCAAAAGATCACCGAACCGCCACCGGACGCTTCCATACTTCAGTCGCCGAAGATGTCTCCCGTTCTCAGAGGCCGTGAAGATGCATACTCCGTGGCGCGTATCTTGGGAGATTCCCCAGGCTGTACGCGTTTCACGAGGATGCCCCCATCGGCGCAAGCTACGACAAACCCTTTGTCGCCGATCTCGGCAACCTGTCCCGCTGTACCGGATGCCGCCGGCGCCAGCTCGCAGTCGAACACCTTAAGTTTCCTGCCACGGATGAAAGTAGTGGCACCGGGCTGAGGATTGCCGCCGCGGATCAGATTGTAGACTTGCGGGGAAGGCCGGGACCAATCGATCACGACGTCCTTCTCCGAGCACAGGCCTTCGTATGTGGCTTCGGATTCGTTCTGGACAACGCGCGGCGCCTTTCCTCGGGCCACTAAGTCCACAGCCTCTGCGATTGCCTCCACCCCCAGGGGGAAAAGCTTGCCGAAGTACAGCGATCCGACCGTGTCGTCAGGGGAGATCTCCACTGCTTTCTGCAGCAGGATCGGGCCGGTGTCAATCCCTTTGTCCGGCCAGAAGATGGTGATGCCGGTCTTGGTTTCGCCGTTAATCACGGCCCAGTTAATGGCGCTTCCTCCGCGATGCCTGGGCAATAGGGAGGGATGATATTGAATCGTGCCCAGTAGAGGGCGACCGAGGATCCTGGGCGGCACAATATCGGTCACGTAAGCCATGACGCCAAGGTCGGGGAGCGGCCGCGCGAAGTCCTCGTAGACTCCTGGGTCACGCATCCGGGCCGGCTGGAAAACCGGGATGCCTTTCTCCAACGCTAGGCTTTTAAGGGCGTCCAGTCCGCCAGCATCCGGTGGCGCCCAGACGCCGATGACCTCGTGGCCCTTATCCACGATAGCCTGAAGAACGCTCTTGCCAAAGGCTGCCTGACCGATTAACGCGATTCGCATACAATGACCCCTTAAGCCGTTGATGATCGGACTAAGCCTTTAGATGACCCCCGCCTGCCGTAAGGACTCTATCTCGGAATCTGAGATGCTGAGCAGTTCCTTCAGTACCGCTG
Organism: Chloroflexota bacterium; assembly: GCA_016190665.1. Taxonomy (GTDB): domain Bacteria; phylum Chloroflexota; class Dehalococcoidia; order JACPQD01; family JACPQD01; genus JACPQD01. Next base: position 51,164 of record JACPQD010000082.1, on the reverse strand, counting down.
CCGTGTGTTGGCCGAGCGTCGGGGGTGAAGCCATGGAGACCTGAGAGGCGGACAGCTTGACGGGATTTCCCACGGTGAAGAATCTGCCTCTACCTGGAGTAGGGACCTCCACAATCATCTCTCGTTCTCTAAGGTGAGGGTCGTGCAGGATGTCCTCCGTGTCCATCACCGCCCCGGCCGGGACGCCAGCCTCACAAAGCAAACGTGTGGCCTCGTGCTTGTCTCTTTGACCTGTCCATGCCGCCACAATCGCCTTCACTCTGCCAGTGTGCTCTGGCCATTTCTCCGGGGGCAGGGCGCGGAACTCCTCCCACAGCTCGGGCCTCCCGATCGCCATGCACAGATTGGGCAAAGAAGGCGCCTGGGTGTTTACGAAGACGTAATCGTTTGGCCCTCCCGGCGCGCAGGCAAACATGCCGAAGCCCACAAATCCTACCTTGCCCGTCCCCTCTCGCAACGGCGGCCTGCCCAGTCGTTGGTGGTCTCGGAATCTGACCCGTATCAGGTTGCACACCGCATCTTGCATGGAGATGTCGACGTACTGACCCTCACCGGTGGTGTGACGCTGATGCAACGCGGCTAATATCCCGATAACAGCGTTCACACCGGCCCCCGAATCGCCTATGGCGGCGCCGTTGATCATAGGGGGTCCATCCACAGGGCCGCAGACAGACATCGCGCCTCCCATAGCCTGGGCCTGCCACTCGAGCGACTTGTAGCCCGCGTAAGGGCCGCGGGAGCCATAACCTTTGATTGAAGCGTAGACCACTCGTGGGTTGATCTCGTGAACGCGTTCCCATCCGAAGCCAAGCCGGTCCACAGCCCCCGGCGCCAGATTCTCCACGAGGACATCAGCGGTCTTGAGGAGGGCAACGAAAATTTGCCTCCCCTTTTCGTGACGGAGGCTCAGGGTGAGGCTTTTCTTATTGGCATTCAGCACCAGAAAGAACAGGCTGTCCAGGCCCTCCCTATCCCTGTAGACGGATCGAGTATCGTCCCCTTTGCCCGGCTCCTCGATCTTTGTGACCTCAGCGCCCAACCACCCGAGGAGTTGCGTGCAGGACGGACCCGCCTGATATTTGGTCAGATCCACGACGCGAACGCCCGATAGTGCTCCGCCGCTCATCTTATCCTTTCCTCCGGTGATCAGAATGCGTCACAGCATCGAGGGTGACCGGGGAACTGCGAGCGTCACTCTAGCATACATCGTGGAAGGTGTCAATAGTCGCGATTAGTCGCGATTAGTCGGGTGAATGGATGACAAATAGCGCATAAAACAGGGATGATTATGGACGGCTATCGCAATCATTCCTCTAAGAGCAGAAACTCGATTTTCTTGCGTTCGTTCTGTTGACAGCCGAGCTTACTTATGCTAGCATCAGGCGTCCGCAACCAGTTCCGAAGGCATCACCACTTTGCACGCTAATCTAGAAAACAGAAAGGCAACCAAATGGCAGAGACATCGTATGAAGTCCTGTGGCCGCTGGGCAAACTAACCTACGAGACGACGCCCCTGGCGCATGCCGCTCAGGACCTGAGGGGGAAGACCATTTGCGAGCTATGGGACTGGGTCTTCCGGGGCGAAGAGATCTTCCCGACAATGCGCGAGATGCTTGCCAGGCGCTACCCCGGCGTCAAATTCGTTGACTACGAAGTCTTCGGCAACACTCACGGTCCCGACGAGAGGGAACGGATCGCCAAGCTTCCTGAGCGCCTCCGCGAGCACGGGTGCGACCTGGTTGTCTCTGGAGTGGGCAACTGAGGGAGCTGCACGCCCGCCGTGGTGCGGGCCGCCGCAGCCGCGGAGAAGGCTGGCTTCCGCAGCGTATCGATAGCCACCTCAGGTTTTGTGCAGCAGGCCCATGCGATAGCGAAAGCTCTGGGCATGGCTAACCTCGCTGTCGCTGAGTACCCCGGTGTGGTCATGATGGATGGCAGGGAAGAGCTGCGCAGGAAGGTGACGGAAGTTCTTGTCGACAACGTTATCGCCGGATTGGCGGCGCCAGCGCAGCAGTCAGAGAAGCCTTCTGAGCCGGGATCCCGGGACATCGTGTTCAAAGGGTCGCTGAAGGAGGTACAGGAGTTCTTCCACCGCAACCTTTGGAGCGATGGCCTGCCCGTGATCCCTCCCACCCTCGAAGAGGTGCACGGTTTCCTTAGATTCACCGACCGTTCACCGGACGAGGTGATCGGAGTCCTTCTGCCCGAGAATCGCCAGGCCACCGTATGGAACACTGCTGTCAACGGGGTGATGGCGGGCTGCCGGCCGGAGTATATGCCCGTGCTGATAGCAATCGTCGAGGCGATCGCGGACCCTGAGTTCGGGATTGAACACGCCGGCAGCACCCCCGGATGGGAGCCGCTGATAGTATTGAATGGCCCGATAAGTAAGGAACTCGATTTCAACTGCGGCTCCGGCGTGTTGCGCATAGGCCGCCAAGCAAACAGCAGCGTGGGACGTTTCTTGAGGTTGTACATGAGGAATGTGGCCGGTCTGCGTATTCCGCCCGGGGCGACGGACAAGGCGACCTTCGGCTACACCTTTAACGCTGTCCTTGCCGAGAATGAGGATGCTGTGGCGGAGATGGGCTGGCAGCCCTTCAGCGTGGACCGAGGCTTTGCGGCCGGCGAGAACGTGGTCACTGTACAGAGCGCGGTGAGCATAAGCCCGGCCTGCTACAGCGGCGGCGATACACCGGAAAGCCATATGGAGGCCATCGGCGAGATAATCGGACGGGGGTCGATCGCCTATCGCATGCCCACCGCGGCCAAGGAAAGCATGGCCTACCCGCTGATCGCCATGAGCCCGAGCGTGGCCGGCGTGATAGCCAAAGGCGGCTGGACGAAGAACGATGTGAGGCAATGGCTCTATGACAACGTCAGGGTTCCTGCCGGGTTGTTCGAAAAGCTGGCCTGGCACACGGGGAAAACGACCTTCAGCTTCCGGAAATATGTCGAGGAAGGCCTGATATCTAGAGACTTCTGGCAGTCCGATGACCCTAATAGGCTGGTGCCCGTTTTCCTCAAACCGGAGTGGACGGGCATCGTCGTCAGCGGCGACCCAGGCCGGAACCAGAGCAAGGGGTACGCCCAGAACCAGAAGCAGGGTGTGCCGGTGAGTAAGAGGATAGTGCTACCCAGGAGCTGGGGGCCAGGGATTCGGGGTTAGGGGCCGGGGGGACGGGACGGTTTTAGCCACGAAACCCACTAAGAACACGAAAAATGATGGCCCGAGCCCGCTAACCGGAAATGATGAATGATGGATGCGGAATGGTGAATGGGAGACGACGATTCTTGCGCCGTAGGGCATGGGCTTGCGAGGGGATTGGAAATGGCCAAAGCCAGCGCTTACAGAAGCCGATTGCTGGAAGAGGTGAAGGCGCTTTCGGAGGACAGACTGAGGGCTCTGGCCGATTTCGCCGCCTATCTCAGGGAGAGGGAGGAATGGGAGGCGACGGCAGATATCCTGGGCGACCCGGAGAAGGGAGGACTTGCGCCCGCAATGAGAGCCCGTATTCTCAAAGCGCTGGAAAAGGCTAGAGCCAATCCACGGAGAGGGAAAGAGGCTTTGGCGCGAGCTGGAGGGGTTGCTTAGCCTTCGCGTCATCTACGAAGTGGACTCCGGCCGCACGGTAATGGTGGTCCATGCTATCGGGCCACGGGGCGATATCTACAAGAAGTGAGAGCGCTTGAGTGACCATTTTCGAATAGTGGACAGGAAAGGGTAACTGAATGGGCGAACCAACTTATGAAGTCCTGTGGCCGTTGGGCAAGTCCGTCTCCAGGACAGCGCCGCCGGCAGACCGCACGCAGGGCCTGGCCGGCAGGACGGTCTGTGAGCTGTGGGACCAGGTGTTTCGCGGCGACGAGGTTTTCGCCCTGCTGCGGGAAATACTGCCCACGAAGTATCCCGGCATCAAGTTCGTCGACTATAAGAAGTTTGGCAATACCAACGGGCCGGGGCAGAGGGAGCTCATCGGGGCGCTCCCGCAGATGCTGAAAGAGTACGGCTGTGACGCCGTCATCTCCGGGGTAGGCGCTTGAGGAAGCTGTACGCCCGCCGTGGTGCGGGCCAGCGCAGCGGTGGAAAGGGCCGGCGTGCGCGCCGTCTCCATTGTTGCCTCCGGCTTCGTGAGACAGGCGGCGGCCATAGCCAGGGCCATGGGGGTGGAGAACTTGCCCGTCGCTGAGTACCCCGGCCTGCCCATGGTCGACAGCCCGGAGGATCTCAGGCGCAAGGTGGAAGAGGTGATCGCCGGCAGCATCATCAAGGGTCTGACCACGCCCATCGAGGGCGGCGCCTCCGTGCCGGAGCCGGAAGCGAAGGATATCGTCTTCAAGGGCACGCTTGACGAGGTCGAGGAGTTCTTTTACAGGAAGATGTGGTTGGAGGGCCTGCCCGTCATCCCGCCCACCCTCGACCGCGTGGAGAAGTTTCTCCGCTTCACCGATAGAGACCCTGACGAGGTCCTCGAGGTGCTCCTGCCGGAGAACCGTCAGGCTACGGTATGGAACGTGGCGGTGAATGGCGTCATGGCGGGCTGCCGTCCCGAATACATGCCGGTCTTGATCGCCGTAGTGGAGTGCATCTCCGATCCTGAGTGGCGCATCGAGGACGCGGGCAGCACGCCCGGCTGGGAGCCGCTCATCATCCTGAACGGTCCGATAATCAAGGAGCTGGATTTCAATTGCGGCGCCTCGGTCATGCGAGTAGGCCGTAAGGCCAACACCAGCGTGGGCCGCTTCCTCAGGTTGTACATGAGGAACGTTTCTGGGTTGCGCATCCTGCCCGGTCTCACCGATAAAGGCAGCATCGCCCAGAGCTTCAACGTGGTGCTGGCGGAGAACGAAGACGCGGTCCGCGAGATCGGCTGGCAGCCCTTCAGCGTCGACCGCGGTTTCAACGCTGGCGACAATGTGGTTACCGTGCAGAGCTGCGTGAGCATCAGCCCGCCTTGCTACAGCAGCGGCAGCACGGCCCTGGAGCATATGGAGACCGTCGCCGAGCTCATCGGGCGCCGCGCCATGGGCTACTGGACGGGGATTTGCGCCAGGAGCCGCAAGATGTTTCCCCTCTTCTGCCTCGGGCCGAGTATCGCCGCCGTGATCGCAAGGGACGGCTGGCAGAAGGACGACATCAGAAAGTACCTGTACGATAATGTGAGGGGGCGCGCCGGTTACATGGAATATCTGGTGGTCCAGGACAACGGCAGCAGGGAGACCTTCTGCGACCTCTACCGGCAGGGCCATGTTTCGAAGGCCTTCTGTGAATCGGAGGACCCCGAGCGGATGATCCCGATCTTCTTGCGTCCGGAATGGATAGAGATCGTCGTCAGCGGCGACCCGGGCCGGAACCAGAGCAAAGGCTATATGGAGAACCAGAAGCAGGGTCCGCCCGTAAGTCGAAAGATCGTGTTGCCCGCGAAGCGGCGGGCAGGGGTTGGGGGTTAGGGGTCAGGGGCCGGCTGGACGATTCTAACCACGAATCATATGAAAGACACGAAAGCTGTAGGGGCATAGCGCGCTATGCCCGGGGAATGGGGGGACGGAGATGTTTCCAGGCTATAGGTTCTCTTTTAACCTCTCCCTGAGTCCCTCCCCGGCACGGGGAGGGACTTCTCCCCTTCCCGTTTCGGGAGGGGGCCGGGGGTTAGGTTTGGCTCCGGAAGCCGCGACGCGCTGCGCCTTTGCACATGCCTCTGTGCCCAATCTCCACTGACTTGTTCCTTATAAGTCAACAGTCCAGTTCATAGGAAGATGGAGGACCCACAATGCGGAAGGTAAGCTTGTTTCTCCTGGTCGCCACTGTCATCGCTCTTCTGCTCGCCGCCTGCGCCCCAGCCGCCGCCCCGCCACCGGCGCCTACCGCCAAGCCAGCGGCGGCACCCACTCCAGCCGCGGCGCCGCCGAAGGCGGCTGCGACGGCCCCGGCCCCCGCTGCTCCCTCGCCCAGCCCCAAGCCCGCGGCCGACCAGCCCAAATACGGCGGCACCCTGCGTCTCGCCACGCAGGGCGATCCGCCCAGCTTCGATATCCAGCGGGACTCCTCCAATGTGACGGCCTATCCCATCGGGCCGGCCTATAGCGGTCTTCTCCGCAGCGACGAGGCCACGCCGGACAAGATTGTTCCGGACCTGGCGGAGAGCTGGGAGGTAAGCGCCGACGGGACCGTGTACACCTTTCGTCTGCGCAAGGGTGTGAAATGGCACGATGGTAAGCCTTTCACCTCGGCGGACGCCGTCTATAGCATGGAGCGGTTGAAGAAGATCCAATCGCACGTCAATTTCATCCTGGAAGCGGCGGCGGCGAGATTTGAAGCGCCCGACGAGTTCACCCTCAAGGTCACCCTGGACCATGCGACCAGCGGCTTCATGTCGGCCATGGCGCTCATGTGGGCGGCGATGGGCCCCAAGCATGTTATCGAGGCTAAGGGCGACCTTCGGAGGGACGTGGTGGGCACCGGCGCCTACAAGTTCAAGAGCTTCAGCCCCGGCGTCGCCACCGAGCTGGTGAAGAACCCGGACTACTTTACAAAGGGGAGGCCCTATCTCGACGGCATGACCGTCTATCCGATAAGAGATGCGGCGAGCCGGTTCGCCGGCCTGCGCACCAGGCAGATCGACCTGTTGGGGCCGCTGGCAGTGAGCCATGCCCAGGCGAAGGCCTTGAAGGAAGGCGCCCCGGAGGCCCGCGTTGAGCTCGTCAAGTACGGCTACTGGTTCCTCTTCTACATGCCGGTGGACAAGGCGCCCTGGGGCGATGCTCGCGTGCGCCGGGCCGTGGCCCTGGCCGTTGACCATCAGAATGCGCTGAAGTTGGTTGACGACGGGATCGGAGACGTCTGGACGGCGACGCCCCCAGCGCTGGGAGGCGTTCCACCGGATGAATTGATGAAGACGCCGGGCTACCGGCAACCCAAGGACGCGGACATCGCCGAAGGGAAGAAGCTCCTGGCTGAGGCTGGCCTGGCTAACGGCTTTGAGACCAGGATCCTTTACCGTATGGGTCGGCAGTATGAGACGCTGGCCACCTTCATGAGGGACCAGTTGGCCAAGATCGGCGTCAGGGCTGAGATCTACACGATGGAGGATGCGGCCTACTACGACCTCTACTACAGCAAGAAGTGGCATTCGCTGGCGACGAGGAGCCCGCTGGAGTTCGGCGACCCCGACGCGCTGCTGCCCCAGTATTACCGGACGGGTGGCATGAGGAACTTCTCCAACGTCAGCGATCCGGAGCTGGACAAGCTCGTTGATGAGCAGTCTCGATCCACTGACCCGGCGAGGCGCAAGCAGCTCGTCTACCAGGCGGACAAGCGAATACTGGAGATGGCCTACAACGTGGTAACCCATTGGAGCAGCTTCGACATCGCCTACTGGCCCCATGTCAAGAATTTCACAGCGCCGCTGAGCCTCTATAACGGTTTCAAGTTCATTGAGACGTGGTTGGCTAAGTAGGAGTGCCCTGGCGAACTTTCATCAAAGGGGATAGGGAGACGCGAGTATGTCAGAGCCGTCGTACGCAGTAGTGTGGCCGCTGGGAAAGTCAGCATACGAGACGGTCCCCCTCGCGGCGCGGGCTAGCGATTTGAAGGGGAAGACCGTCTGTGAAGTGTGGGACTTCCTCTTTCGGGGCGAAGAGATCTTCTCTCTGCTCAGGGAGTCGCTGTCATTCCCTGGCATAAGGTTCGTCGACTACACTGTCTTCGGCAACACTCACGGCACCAAAGAACGAGAGGTGATCGCCCATCTGCCCGAGTTGCTGCGCCAGCACGGGTGCGATGCGGTGATTTCCGGCGTGGGCGCTTGAGGGAGCTGCACGCCTGCGGTCATGCGGGCCAGCGCCGCAGTAGAGAGGGCCGGCGTCCCCACCGTATCGATTGTGGCGTCGGGGTTCATCAGACAGGCTCACGCCATAGCCAAGGGGCTGGGGGTGGAGAACCTCGCCGTCGCCGAGTATCCCGGCCATCCCATGGTGGACAGCAAGGAAGAGCTAGGCAGGAAGGTCCGAGGGCCCATCCTGGAGAACATCATCAAGGGACTGGCCACACGGGGCGCAACCTCTGTGAAGCCCGTCGAGCCCGAGCCGCGAGACATCGTATTCCAGGGGATCTTCAGGGAGGTCCAGGAGTTCTTTCACCAGAACCTGTGGTCGGACGGCCTCCCCGTTGCGCCGCCGACCATAGAGGAGGTCGAGAGGTTCCTGGCCTTTACGGACCGGGCGCCCGACGAGGTCATGGGCGTGCTGTTGCCGGAGAACCGCGAGGCCACCATATGGAACGTCGCCGTTAACGGCGTCATGGCCGGTTGCCGCCCCGAGTACATGCCGGTGCTGGTGGCCGTTGTAGAGGCTATCGCCGACCCTGATTTCCGGATTGAAGACGGGGGCAGCACTCCTGGGTGGGAGCCGCTGATCATCCTGAACGGACCGATAATCAAGGAGCTGGACTTCAACTATGGCTCCGGCGTGATGCGCGTGGGCCGGCAGGCCAACACCAGCATCGGCCGTTTCTTGAGGCTGTACATGCGGAACGTCGCCGGACTGCGCATCCCGCCCGGCGCCACGGACAAGGGGAGCATCGCCCAGAGCTTCAACGTCGTCCTGGCGGAAAACGAGGACGCCGCGGCGGAGATTGGATGGCAACCCTTCAGCGTGGACCGGGGGTTCAAAGCGCGCGAGAACGTGGTCACCGTCCAGAGCGTCATCAACATAAGCCCTCCCTGCTACACCGGGGGACATACGGCGCTGGAGCATATGGAGACCATTGCCCACGTGGCCGGACTGTGGACGATGGCCTACCGGACGCCGCTGGTGGCCAACGAAGGCGCCCTCTATCCGCTCTTCGTGTTGAGTCCTGCCGTGGCGGCGGTGATTGCCAGGGATAGATGGACGAAGGATGACATAAGGCAGTACCTGTATGACAATGTGAAGGCGGAAGCTGGCTTGCTGGAGAGGCTGGCGTCTGAAGGGGGACATGAGGACTTCAGCTTTCGCAGAGCCTTCACGCAGGGCAAGGTCTCGAAGGCTTTCTACGAATCAGACGATCCGAAGAGAATGGTCCCCATATTTCTGCGGCCGGAATGGATAGGCATCGTTCTAAGCGGCGATCCGGGCAGAAACCAGAGCAAAGGCTACGCCCAGAACCACCGGCAGGGGCCGCCGGTGAGCAAACGGATAGAGCTGCCGAGGGAGTGGGGGAGGATGACGAAGGCGTAGGAGCCGCCGCCCTGTCCTTGCAGGGTGAATGACATGGCTACTGAAGCGCGGCGTGATCTCCTCGAAGAAGGGGAAGAGGATTACCGGCAGTGGCAGGCCGGCCTCGTGGACACCCCTGAGAAGAGGGCCCTCTACGACCAGATCGCTGCCAGGAGCGACCTGTGGCTCGATCTTGTTGAGGCCCGCCGGGCGGCTGGCTTGACCCAACGGCAATTGCCCAAACGCCTTGGCGTCTCCCAGGCGCAGGTGGCGCGCATCGAGAAGAGGGGATACGACGCCTGCACCCTGAACACCTTGCGGCGCTATGTCAAGGCGCTGGGCGAGACTTTCGATCTTCGCGTCACCATCGAAAACACCGCAAAGGAGCGGGCCAGCGCGGCATAGGATCCGACGCCTGCCAACTCCCTTGACCAGATGTGTGGGCGACCTATGCTTAAGCTTCAAATACCGCAATCAAGCTCAGGCACAGGTACAGATGCCAGCACATCGGACAGAAGGTGAGAAGATGAGATTCCGCGTAGTATTGGAATACGATCCTGAAACTAAAAGCTACGCAGCCTATTGCCCGGAATTGCCGGGGTGTTCCAGCGCTGGCGATACGGAAGAAGAAGCGCTGGAGAATGTCAAAGAGGCCGTTTCCCTTTACCTGGAACCAACCCCGGTCGAGCTGGGACCGGACGAGAGGCTTTTCGAAGTTGAAATCCCCGCCTGATGGCTCACAGCGCTCATCTTTGTGTCTTGGCGCGCCGACCGGAAGGGCCCGCAAGGCCAGCGGAACGCTGGGCTAGTTTGAGAAGAGCACGCAAAGCTCTATTCACTGAGGCGTCATCGGGAAAGGCAGCCGCCACATCCGGGCTCAGAAGAACCAGATTGGTCTCCTTTTTGTACGCTTCGTAGTACTTGCCCCGGACGCTGGGGCCCAAGTCCTCGCGCCTGTATTCCTTGCGCATCTCATCCTTCTCAAGTTCAACCGTTTTCATAGATCGTCCTTTCGTGGCGAGTCGCTCGCCGGGCGCTTATGATCCTCGTCCTCCCGTGCCTCTCCACATGCACTACTGCCAGCAAACGACTACTTCGTGAATAGCCGAAAGTCAGGAATCTATCCTCTCTGGGTCGAATGGTCCGGATCCGAAAAAGTGGTGGCGAGAGGATCGCCGAAGACACTTGCCGCCTCACGAAAGGAAACGCCATGCTTTCCCTGGCTCGAAGACGACTTTGCCGGGTCCCACTCGAATTCCATGGCTTATTCTACCATCAAGCGAGCCTTGACGGATAGGGCGCCAGCGGAACGTGCGAAGGGTCTGGGCCTGCCCGCTGGCGTTCAGGTGCTTACCGACACCTGCCCCGCCGACGGCAGCCGGGGTGCGGGCAGGCACCAGCTTGCGAGGGCCCGGATGGAAACGTTCTTCTGCACAACTTCGTGGCGCCGCTCAGCCATCCACAACGATTTCAAGTTCGTCGGGAGCTGGCTGGCGAAGTAGGGCTCCTCGCGTCCAGCTTCGAGGGTGGCTAAGCCGTCTTCCTTCCGTCCTCTTGCTCCCGGAGACGCTCCAGAATAAACATGCGGGCCAGGGTGGAAGGACCGATGCCCTGCTCCCGGCCCAGTCTTGTCAAACGGGCGATGGTGGGCTCGTCCAGTTTGATGCTGAGCCCGCGCTTCATCAAGGGCTTAGCGAATCGCACCTGGACGTCCTCGAACTCTTCGGGGAACTCCTCGGGGCTGTGAGTATCCCAGAAAGCCGCCGCCTCTGCCTCGCCCTTGAACTTCGGCAGTTGTGATCGTTTGCGCAGTGTGGTCATGGGTGTTACCGTCCTTTGTATCCGTCGTACCGGCGTCGTTCAGCGCGCTCCATGTCACGGGCGGTCGCCAGCCGAAATGTTCCGGTCCCCTCAGGATAGAGAAAGAGAATCAAGTATCTACCCGCCTCGGTCGTCCCGTAAACCGCATAGCTGCGGTCCCGCCCCCGTCGGACCAGCGGATCCAGCAAACACGCCTCCTCCACTTCCTCGGGAGTGACGTGATGCTTTGTCCAGACGTGCTCCTCGATAAACGGGCTGATCCGGATTTCGCGGATATGGATCACACAAAGTCATCCTTTAGAAGATATTGTATTACTTAATGCTACTGGTTGTCAACGGTGAACATGGAGAGACCTAAGAAGACTTGCGGGCTAAGCCCCTTTACCAGCATCCTGAGCTATGAAGCAGCCTATGAACGAGTCACGCGAAGGCCCGAAATCCGCGAAGAAACTGTTTGCGTCTTCGTGGCCGGCGTTCAGGTGCTCACGGACGCCCGCGTCGCCGAGGGGAGCCGGATGCTGGCGGAGACGAGTTGAACATGGATGCACAGGATGGGCAGGATTGGACCGTTCGTAACCACGAAAGACACAAAATACACGAAAGCAACTGGGGGCCGGATTGGGGGGTGGCCAAATCAGAAATCCTCAATCAAAAATCGAAAATCAGGGATTGGGGGACGGTCTTAACCACGAAATACACGGAATACACGAAAGCGGCTTGGAGCCTAGGCGGGGCGTGATCAAATCAAAAATCAAAAATCAGAAATCGAAAATATGGTATCCTCCTGTCAATCCTGTCCATCCATGTTAACAATCGTCCTGGGGCGCACTTCAAGGCCGTCTGCGGGGAATCGCTCATCCAGCGAGTATATTACCTTGCTCCCCGCCGAGCGTGCTGCTGCCCAGACCATGGCGTCAGCAAAGGATATCCGACCGGACGGCCGGCAGAGAAGGAGGGCCTGCAACACCAGGCCCTTGTCCAGGGCGAAGGGCGAGATGTTCTTCTTCTGAAGAAAGGCTATCAAGTGATCAACGACCACGTCTCTCGGCACGCGATAAACCGATGTCAGAACGTAGGCGGTCTCGGCCAACACCACATCCGTGACCTCAAGGTTTTCCTCTCCATCCACTATTCGGGCAGCTTGCTCCGCCAACTCAGGTGCGTCGCCAGTGAGGTAGCGAACTACGATGCTGGTGTCCAGAAAGCCGCTCATGAAGCCTGCTCTCTCTTCCCGATCTTTTCCCTGGCTGACTTGTTCCAGGCGGCCTCCCGCGCTCTAGCCCATTCCTCGCCAGGGGGGATGCGGACCTTCAGATGGGCCGCCAGGCTGCCCTTGAGGGACCTGTTATGTTCCGGCGGAAGGAAATAGACCTCCACGTGGTCGCCCGCCAAGCGCTGCAGCGCCATCCACCCAGGCTCCACCCCGAGCCGCTCGCGAATTTCCTTGGCTATGACAACCTGGCCCTTGGGGCCTACCACATGTGCCATAGTATGACTCCTTGCCCATTGGTATAACCAATACTACCATAAGCGCACTTGCCCGGCAAGAGGATGGACGAAGGCCCTGGGCAGACTTGAAAGCATTTCGATGAGATACTAAAATAGTTATCATGACCGAGGAAGAGTGGTCTGTTGTCTTCTATCGCGATGAGCACGGCGCTAGCCCAGTGCGTGAGTTTCTCCGCAGCCTGGACGACGAGGCCCAAGCAAGCATCGGCTGGGCGATTGAGCAGTTGCGGCTCCGCAACGTGCAAGCCCGAGCGCCGCTGGTGCGGCATCTGGAGGACAAGCTCTGGGAACTGCGCCGCGAGAGCAAAACGAATACCTACCGCCTGGTGCACTTCTTCTTCACCGGGCGCCGGATCGTGTTCGTCCACGGATTTCGGAAGAAGACTGAAAAGACGCCGCGACAGGAAATAGCAATCGCCAGGGACCGATATGCGGCCTTCATCCAGCGCGAAGGAGCTGAATAACATGGCTACCGAAACGAAGCGTGATCTCGTCAAAGAAGGGGAGCAGGACTACCAGGAGTGGCGAGCGGGCCTGGTGGCTACCCCCGAAAAGAGGGCCCTCTATGAGCAGATTGTCGCCAAGAGCGACCTGTGGCTCCAGCTCGTCGAGGCCCGCCAGGCGGCAGGCCTGACTCAACGGGAACTGGCTAAGCGGCTTGGCGTGTCACAGGCGCAAGTGGCGCGCATTGAGAGACGAGGATACGACGCCTACACCCTGAACACCTTGCGCCGCTACGTCAAGGCGCTGGGCGACACTTTCGAGCTTCGCGTCACCATTGAAAACACCGCGAAGGAGCGGGCCAGCGCGGTATAGGGGTGACGGATGGGCAGGATTGGACGGTCTTAACCACGGAATACACAAAACACACGAAAACAACTTGGAGCCGGGGTGGGGAGTGGTCAATCAAGAATCCTCGATGAAAAATCGAAAATCAGGGATTGGGGAACGGCTTCGACCACGAAATACACAAAATGCACGAAAACAACCTGGGAGCCGGGGCGGGGAGCGGTCAATCAAAAATCGAAAATCGAAAATACGAAAGAGTCGCCTATCCGTTTATCCGTTGCCTATCCGGTGACACCATCGTGACACGTGCAGCGGGTGAAGCGAAGCGCACCCAGCGGAAGGATGGCGAATGTTGAACGGATGGAGAGGGTGGGCCATAGTCACGATTTTCCCGATGCGTCGGGACGCCGAGAAAGTCGGAGCATCGAGACTACGCTCACCCCTACGAGCATAGCCGCTTGACAGCTTATTTGTGGCCTGTTATTCTCACTCGTGATGGTACAACCGGTGTCCACAAATAACTCGCAGGCGGGCGGAACCTCAAGTAGTCCGGCCTTGGCCCTTCAGCGCTTTACAGCCTAACGGCAGGAAAGAAGGAGGCGCCTCTGGTGAAAGACGCGAGAGAAGCAACAGTGGCCGTCAGGCAATATTTCGAACAGGCGCACGGCCCATTCGGGGTGAACTTGTTCCAGGTAGAACGTGTCACCTGGGATGAGTCATCTCGTGAATGGACCATCGAGTGCTCCTTCTTCCCAACCATAGCCATGACCCAGAAGGCATACTACAAGGTCACAGTATCAGAAGATGGCAGCATAAGGCGCGTGGACAAGACCCCATCCCCCGAGGTGGCCTAACTCCACAATGCCACGTACGGCGACCGAGCTTCCCTCCGTCCCTACGACAAGGCTTGTGGTTGATACAGGCCCATTACTCATCCTCGCCTTTTCGCTTTTCCGGCGCGGAAAATATCTGATAGACGCGGCCGCCGATATCCCGCGAACCAACATCTCTCAGGTTAGCGGGATGTTGGCGAGCCTATTCACTGGGAAGCTGGTCTTCACCACCCCACAGGTGCTGGTGGAGCTCCGGCATCTGGCGCGGGCCAGGGCAAAGCTTGACGACGACGATCTGAAAGACTTCCTGAAGACATCAGCGGACTTGCTGGCCAAGCTTGAAGAAGTATACGTGCCCAAGGACGATCTTGTGGACCTTAAGGCGTCCCGAGATGCCTGGGCCTTCTGTTTTGCCGACACATCGGTGATTCTGGCTTCTCTGCGACTCGACGCTCCCCTCCTCACGAATGACAATCGCTTGAAACGTTTCACTCGCGCCATGGGCGTAGACGTTCGACACATATACTACGACTTATTCCTGTCTCCGTATCTGTAGCCCGAAGTGAAGTCCTCGCGGGGACGGGTTCAAGAACATCGATGCACAGGATAGACGGGATTGGGGGACGGTCTAACCACGAAATACACACAATACACGAAAGCAGCTCGGAGCCGGGGTGGGGCGTGGTCAAATCAAAAATCAGAAATCGAGGATTGGTGGACGGCTTCAACCACGAAATACACAAGACACACGAAACCAGCGGGTGGGGCGTGGCCAAGTCAGAAATCAGAAATCAGAAATCGAAAATATGGAAGAGTCGCCTATCCGTTGACACCACAGTGACACGTAGATGGGTGAAGCGGACCGTAACCCATCGCAAGATGGGGAAGGCCAAAGGGAAGTGATGGTGGCTTGCGTCACCATCTCATCCAGACCTCGCGCGCCTCACGACCGTATCCAGCGTGTCAAGATGGAGCATGAGAAGGATGGCCAAGAAGCAATATCCTGAAGACCTCTACATGAGTCCGTGCCTGGCAATCAAACGGTTTGCGGGCTTGCGGGCCAAATACGGAGAGACGGCCGTCAAAACAAGGGGAGACTTGCAGCAAGACAGGGAAGCTTGGGTCACAGCGGTCTTCTTGCTTGGGGTCGGAAAACGCACGGCCGGACACTACTGGCTCCGGTCTAGCCAAGCGGATCCTCCTGACACCCTTGCGGTGACGTTCCTGCAGGGACAGAGGGGCGTGGAACAACAGCTCTACCATATCGAAGTATTCGAGTATGAAGAACATCGAACCCTTTCTTTGACCGACGCGATTAAAGAGAAGCTGGATGCTAAAGTATATCCCGACTATTACCACGTGGTCGGTTACGTTCATGGAAGGCGCGGACAGGAGTTCAACGTCAAGGAAGCAGCCGACACAGTGAAGGTCTTTGCTCCAAAAGTGGCCTCGATATGGATCCTCTTCAGCACCGCCGGCGCCGCTTCCGCAAGCTATGCCCTAGCCAGCGTTTTTCCCGAACCAGACCTAATTCGTTTCGATTATGAGGAAGAGTGCGATAAGACCAGTCAGGCAGATTTCCTGACGTCAAGAAGGGGCCCGCAAAGGAAGTCAAATTCAAGCCGCTCGGTTTGCTTGAAATGAAATTGCCATGAGGTTTGCGCCGCTTAGTCACATTGGACGCAAGTGTTGGGACGGGTCAAGCGGAACCCACCAAGAGGAGATAAGAATTGCCTCATTGTGGACGGTGATGGTGGGTTGCGGCGCGATTTCATCGTGATAACACCCACCATCCAACTGCAGCCCCTCTTTGCGCTTCACTGATGCCTTGTCCCAAGCAATAAAGCCGCAGCTAAGTGCTTGACAATAATGGCCATCCATGTTAATCTGCAAGTGGTGAACCGTCACGTTAAGGAAGGCTATGCGGCGATCCCTTCTGGGCCTTGCCAGTTCTTGGTGCGTCATGGCGATGCTGTCTTGCAGCGCAGTCAGCCCTGCAGTAGGCGGTCAGCCCGTGAACCGGGCTCCTGGGACGGGGCCTACTGCGACCAACGCAGCGCTTGCTTCTTCCGCTCAGGCGAGGGAAGACACTCCCCCTCTCGGTACGCAACGGAAAGCCGCTCCGGACGCTAGGGCAGAGTTCTTGCAAGGCTCACAAGCGTCAGTAGCGCAATGGCTTCTACTAGTGATCGACATGGCCGATTTCGCCAAACGAGCCGAGAGTGGCGGCATTGACGTCCCAGAGGCGGCCACAAAGTTGAAGCAATTCGCTGCCCGGGCCAGGGAGAGCGCGCAGTTGGCGGCTGAAGTGTCCACTCTTCATGGCGCCACTCAGGATTACGCTGAATTCAGGAACATAGTGGCTAAAACGCAGGCGGCCATCGAGAGTTACCTGGCCGCACTTGGAGCCGAAGACGAGGATTCAGAGGAGGCTGCCAAGGACCTGCTGGAGGAGGTATTTGACTATGCCGCAGTTGTGCTTGGCGCGATCAGGCAGTGAGTTGATGAAGCCACTACGCGGGGTAGCAAGATTAGCCTTGGCGATGCTGGTATGCGTGCTTGTCCTTGGCGCTTTCCCTGGTGCTGCCTCATCTCAGGCGCTTAGCTCCACTGACGCTATCCGCAATGTCCCACAAAGCGTCAAAGACCGTCTAAAGAGCGCGGCCGGCATTTCCAGAGCATCGTGGGGGAACTATCAGATAGACCACAGAACACCTCTCTGGGCTGGCGGGACGAACAGCATCAGCAATCTTCAGGTTCTGTCCGTGGCCGCTCACAAAGCGAAGACAGCGAGAGAGGCCCGCCTGCGCGCTTCGCTGACCAACGGAGGGGTTAAGTCCAGTCTGGGCGCCAAACTAACTTCTCGAGGAAAGTCGCCCACGATCAAGAGTCCCTTGACGAGCCCGAAGCTACCAAAGCTGAAATCCCCCAGTACGAGTCGGTCACCGCGTATTGGCAAAGGCCCCTCGGGAATTAGCAAATCAGGAACTACTCGGCGCTCTGGAGGCGGAGGGCGTCGTCGTTGACCAGGCAAGTTAGAAGGCCACCGAGGGTCAGAGTGTCTACGCGGGTGAGAGCGTACGTCGAACGCCAGGCAGGGCCACTTCTAGAAGAACCGACGATAGAACAAACACTCAACGGCTTCGGGCGTGAAGACGTGATCTGGAGCGTCAAGACAGATCACGGAGGCTTCTGGGTGATCGACAGCCCCGAATTGCCGCTGAACCTATACCCCCAAGAGCCCAGGCCCCTGACGGCGGACGAGGCTTACAGCATGCACTTGGGCATCTCGCTGAGGCTGGCTGCCAAGGTGACCTCTCCTGATCTGTAACCCCACTCCTCGCCATTGCCAACGCGCTGAGTGGTGACAATCATTTCCTGTCCTCCGAGTTGACAGAATCTCGGCCCGGCGGCAGACTAACGCCACTGCCACTCATGACGCAGACGTGGCCCTTTTCCCTCCGCGTCTGGCCCGATTGCGCAGTTCCACGCCTAGCTGGCAAGCTGTGTGCCGTTTAGATCTGCGCCTTTCGAGAAGCCCTAAGCCAGGCCGGTGGTTCTTGACATCCTCTCCTCTCCCCACCTATACTTCTCCCTGCATTTGGCGCTCGTAAATCCCCAACAAGAATAGGACACACGCATCACTCCACTTTTCGGCTGGGTTGGCAAAATCCTGAGGGTCGATCTCACCACGGGCGCGGTCTCCGAGGAGAGCACTTACAAATACGCCCCGAAGTTCATCGGCGGGAGGGCGATGGCGGCCCGGGTCTACTGGGAGGAGGTCGGGCCGGAGGTGGGCGCTTACGACCCGGGGAACAAGCTCATTATCATGACCGGCCCGACCACGGGCACGCTGGGGCCGGGGGTGGGCCGGTTCGCCATCGTCTCGAAGTCGCCGGACCCCTTCCCCAACTGCTACTTCTATAGCGCCCCCAGCGGGCACTTCGGCCCGGAGCTGAAGTTCGCCGGGTACGACGGCCTCATCGTCCAGGGCAAAGCGGAGAAGCCCGTCTACCTCTGGATCAACGACGGCGAGGTGGATTTCAACTCGCCTTTTCGACTCTCTCCACGAAGGCAATCCGATAGTTGGTCCTCCCGAGAATCTCTTCCAGCTTCTTCAGTGAGAGGTTCTTCTTCTTACTTAAGACGCTGGACAGGTACCCTTCATCGAAGCCCATCTCCGCGCAGAACTGATACCGCGACCGGTAATGGAGGCTTATCACTTCAGCGAGCAAGTCCCGGTAATCGGGCTCGGAGGTGTGTCCCTGCCGGATGCCAAGGCGCGATTCCAGGTCCTGGCAGATTTTGTACAAGGGTTCCTCGACCACCTCGGAACGGGGTATGCCATCGAATGCTGCGCCCATTCTCGCTATCCACAGGTTCGAGAAGTCCGTCCACTCCGTGTTGGAGTCGAACGCCGACTTCACGTCAGTGTAGATAGCCTTTTGCTCGGGTGTAAGCTCACCCAGGTCAAAAATCTCGCCCCTCAGCGTCTTGTACGTTTTCATCGGTTGCCTCTTTTCGTTTCAGCTCGGTTTGCGTGGATGTCGACTAACTTCCCGACTCAGCGGCCTCTACAAACTCGACGGTCCTTCCGTTGAAGAAGTAGATGACTCGCTGCCGGAACCTCATGGCGATATTCTCCGCAAGATACCGCCTGAGGGCAGGAACGTCCATTTCATCCAGAGCTATGAAATATTGCTTGCTCTCGTCGCCGACTGGCTTCCCTGTGTCGGGATCACGCCAGACTCCGTGAGTGAGGCCAGGCCCCAGTCGCCAACCCCCGAACATCGAAAACAAGTCTCTCTGGAGATCTTCCCATCGATTAAAAGGATGGAGTTTGCCGCTGCCGAAACTGGCATCCTCGCAGATAGGAATTAGAAAGTGTGTCTCCACAATCGCCATCGAAAACAGTATAAACTATACTTGGCTGTGGGTCAAGTATCAAGGGCAGTTGCTCGTAGTTGACATCCCTCCTTCTCCCCACCTATACTTCTCCCTGCATTCGGCGCTCTTAAATCCCTGAAAAGAACAGGACGAAGACATCATGACACTCCACTTCGGCTGGGTAGGCAAAATCCTGCGGGTCGACCTCACCACAGGCGAGGTCGCCGAGGAGAAGACGGACAGGTACGCCCCGAAGTTCATCGGCGGCAGGGCTATGGCGGCCCGGGTCTACTGGGAGGAGATCGGGCCGGAGGTGGGCGCCTACGACCCGGGGAACAAGCTCATTATCATGACCGGCCCGACCACGGGCACACTGGGGCCGGGGGTGGGACGGTTCGCTATCGCGAGCAAGTCGCCGGACCCCTTCCCCAACTGCTATTTCTATAGCACCCCCAGCGGGCACTTCGGTCCGGAGTTGAAGTTCGCCGGGTACGACGGCCTCATCGTCCAGGGCAAGGCGGAGAAGCCCGTCTACCTCTGGATCAACGACGGCAAAGTTCAAATACGGGACGCCCACCGGCTCTGGGGCATGACCACTCGCGATGTGGACACCGAGATCGCCAGGCTCCATGGCAGCCGGGCCAGGGCGCTGGTCATCGGCCCGGCGGGCGAGAACCTGGTCCGGGAGGCGGTCATCACCTGCGGCATGGCGGCCGCCGCCGGCGAGGGGGGCTTCGGATCGGTCATGGGATCGAAGAACCTCAAGGCGATCGTCGTACGTGGGACCGGGTCGATACCGGTCGCTCGACCCAAAGAGGTCATCGACGTCTCCAACCGGTTCTCCAGGCTGGTCACCAGCAAGCCGGACGAGGCGCGCCCGCAGAACCCGCGGCGGGCCATCCAGCATTTCACGCAGACGCGGCCCATCGCCGTGCCCTTTGTCGATGATTCCATCGTGGGAGATGAGATAGCGAAGGGGAACGCCCAGAGGCGCTGGGGCGGCTGCTTCGGCTGCCCCATAAGCTGCATCCAGGCGTACCGCTTCAAGGATGGCCTCAGCGGCGGCGGCCAGTGCAACGAGGTCGAGAACGTCGTCGAGGACGAGTGGCTCTACTATCAGAGAGAGAAGAAGCTGGGTGAGGACTCCGTCGAGTTTGGCGTGCTCTGCCAGGAGTTGGGCCTGTCCATCACCCAGGTGATAGGCCACCTGTACCCGAGGCACAAGCTCCACGGCGCCACGTGGGCGCGTCTGCTCATCGATGCCGGACTGTGGACTGAGCAGAACACGGGCCTGCCCGTCGACAAGTTGGGCAGCAGCGAGTTCTTCCGGGCGCTATTGAAGAAGGTCGCCTACCGGGAGGGCATCGGCGACGCGATGGCCGAAGGGCAGACCAGGTATTTGAAGAGTCTGGTCGACAACGCGAAGACCGATGAGGAGCGCCGGAAGGCGAAGCAGATCTTCGAGGAGGTCACCCAGAAGAACGAGCCCAGCTATTGCGTCCACTGGCAGAATATGGGTCGCGGCGAGACGGCCGGCTCGCCCCGTTGGTCCTGGCTGCTGTCGATTTCGACCAGCCTGCGGCGCGAGAACCAGATGGAGTCGGTGACAAGCAGCAGCAGCGACTTCTTCCCGGCGGACAGGCGCGAGGAAATCGGGCGCCTGCGCCGCGAGCTGGCGCTGAAGCTTTTCGGCTCGGAACGGGCCTTCGATGAAAACACGCCCGAGGGGAAAGTACCCCTCGTCATCTATATGCAGCACCGGGCGCTGGAGACGGACTCGCTGCCCATCTGCCGCTACGGGCAGCCCCGTAACTTCTCGCCCCATTCCCCCGACCTTCTCTGCGATCCGGACTACAGTGCGCAGTTCCTCAGCGCCGTCACCGGCATCGACATGACCGACGAGCAGGTGATGCGGGAGGTCGACGAGCGCGGCATCAACCTGGAGCGCGCCATTCTGGTGCGCGAGGGCCGCCGCCGCGAGCACGACGTCGCCTGGAACGACTTCTACATGGACCTCTTCTCGTCCTGGGTAGACCGGGACAGGCTCAACGCCGTCGTCGACGACTATTACCGGGCGCGTGGCTGGCATATCGACACGGGCATACCGACGCGGGAGAAGCTGCAAGAACTTGGGCTGGAGGACGTGGCGGAGGAGTTAGAAATGATGAATGATAAATAAATGCTGAATGAGCCATCAGCGATCATCTGTCAACCGCTGAAAGCTGAGTGCAGAACGCTGGAAGCATGCGCAAGTCCCTCCCTCTTCAGGGGAGGGATTTAGGGAGAGGTCTTCGAAACAATGATCGATGAGTGCGACGACCATGACCGAGACATCCAGGAAACGTGACCTCAGTGAAGAGGGAAGACGCGCCTACGAGGAATTGCGCGCCAAGTTCCTATCTGACCCCGAGAACCGCCGCATTTACGAGGAAGAGTCGGCGAAAATAGGGTTCTGGCTTCAGCTCGTCGACGCCCGCCAGGCCGCCGGATTGACCCAGGCTGAGCTGGCGAAACGGCTGGGAGTGTCGCCGGCGCAGGTCGCCCGCGTCGAGAAGCGCGGCTACGACGCCTATAGCCTGAACACCTTGCGCCGCTACGTCAAAGCCCTCGGCGACAAGTTTGAGCTTCGCGTCACCATCGAGAACGCGGCGAAAGAGGGGGGGAACGCGGCTTAGGGCATCCCGCCACCGTAGAACAACCAGCCACCCCTCTGCAACCGACGCCACTTGCGTCACCCACGACTTCCTACCCGGGATGCGAACTGGTATCCCCGATCAGAACTCCGCTGACAAATATCGGCGTTGGCGTAGGGGAGGGTATCCATGTAAGACCACCGTAGTCTTCGAGATCGCGACGGCTCATGGATACCCTCCCCTACATTTGCGTTTTCCCGCTGACGACGCCAACTCTCCACCCTTATGCCGTCCCCACTACCCTCGCCTTCTTGCTCCGTCCCAGCAGAGCCAGCAGCGCTATCCCGTTCAGATAAGTCAGGCCGACGACGATAAAGGCTACCCCGAATCCCCTCGAATCCACCAGATAGCCGGAGAGCGCCGTCCAGACCGGCCCCGAGATGAAGCCGATGAAATAATAGAGGCTGAAGGCAGCGTCGCAGTGCGCCACGGGGACCGCGTCGCTCACCATAGACATGGTCAGCGCCTGACGAGAATTGACCACGGCCCCGTACACCAGCAGGTTGAACACCAACGCCGCAGTCACCTGGGAATGGAGGAGCAGGGTAATAGTGGACACAGTGGAGAGAAAGAGCACAAGGAAGAGGGCCCACCTCCGGCTGGTCCGGTCCGAGAGGTACCCGAAGCCGATCGGCCCCACCACCGCGCCTAATTGTTGCACCGCCAGCAGGATGCCCGCTACGTCGGTGCCTACGCCCAGCCAGGCCTGAAAGAAGGGCACAAAATAGGCCATGTTGAAACCGCTGCCGCGGCCAGCGGCGCCCACCATCTGGATGGCGGCTAACGCCATGACCTCGCGGTTCTTGAGACAGATAGCGTAGCTCCTTAGAGCAGTGCGGAAGTCTCGCTTCCGGGAGACGCCCATCCCGACGGCCGCATCGCCGGTAAACAGGTAGGCGAAACCCATCAGTACGGTGGGAATCGCCAGCACCACCCAGATCTGCCGCCAGTCCAGGAAGCTGAGCAGGGCCACGATCACCAAAGGCGCGATCACCGAGCCGATGTTGCCCGCGGTCTGATGAATTCCCAGTATTTGCCCTTTTGCCTTGCGGAAGTAGGTGGCCAGCATGGAGGCGCCCAGGGGGTTCTGGGCGCTCGACCCAACACCGGCGAATACGCGGGCGGCCACCACCTGGGTGAAAGTCTGAGTGAAACCCGTCGCAACGGCAAAGACGCCCAGTATTATGTTGGCCGCGCCCAGGAGCGTGGAGCGCCGGTAATACTGGACCAGCACTCCCCAAACTGCTTGCATGGCGCTGCCGGCGAGCTGATGGAGGCTGACAATCAGGCCCAACTGGAAGAAGTCGAAACCCATGTCACGCATCATCACCGGAAGCAGTACCGCGTTCACGGTCATCTGCACGTGATTCAGCAGGTGGGATGCGCTGACGACGCCGAGGACGTAGCCTCGGTTGTCGCCACTCTCCGGCAACTTGCCGGACGCCAGACTCGAAGACTCGGACACCGATAACCCTCCAACTATCGCCGAGGAGCAGGGCATTCTCCCTCCTGGCTCCTCGGTTTCATCGTCGCATTATAACACAACCCACGTGCTGTGAAGCCACACCTGATTCAGGCGGTTGAAATGTCCACCCCGGCCGGTGTATCATCATATTCCGTCGCTCGGCTGTCAGCGGTCAGCCATCAGCTTGCTGAAAGCTCAATGCTGATTGCTGAAGGCTGAGAGCTGGAACGGTGCCTATCTCGCACGTGATTTCAATCCAGGATGCCAATTTGGCTGAGACATTCAACGGGGAGCCAGGGAGCAAACACCCATGGCTGGTTTTCGCGGTAGCTGCTCTGGCGCTCCTCATGTCATCCATCGATGCCACGATCATAGCCGTGGGACTGCCGACCATGATCCGCGAGCTCAACACCAATCTCGTCTGGATCGGCTGGACGCTCACCGGCTATGCGCTCGTCATGACCACCGTGCTGCCCATGGCCGGCAAGCTCAGCGACGATGTGGGGCGCAAGCGGCTGTTTCTTGCCGCGGTGGCGGTCTTCACTGCCAGCTCACTGGCGGCGGGCCTCTCCTCCAGCGTCCACGCGCTGATCATATCCCGCGTCCTGCAGGGTTTAGGCGGCGGGGCCTTCATGCCTTCCGCCACGGGCATTGTGAGCGATGCCTTCGGAAGCAAGCGGGCGGCCGCCATCGGCCTGTTCAGCAGCATCCTGCCCCTCGGGGGAGTCCTGGGCCCGAACATCGGCGGACTGATCATCGACCACCTGTCATGGCGCTGGATCTTCTTCGTCAACGTGCCCATCGGCATGGCGCTGATGGTCTTCGGCTGGTTCATCTTGCCGGCGAGCAAGCCTTCGGCGACCCGCCACAAGATCGACCTTCTGGGGGCGGGCCTCTTCGCCGGTTCGATACTCTTCATCCTTTACGCCATGACCGTGTGGGGCAACGAACCATCTGGAATGGGAGGCCCGATGATCTGGACCCTTCTTGCCCTGGGCGGCCTGATGTTGGGCGTTTTCATCTGGCATGAAGGCCGCACGGCGTCGCCCATGATGGAGTCGAAGCTCCTGACCTGGCGGCCTTTCCTCGCCGCCAACGCCTATAACCTTTTGCACGGCGCCTGCGTCTTTGCCTTCTTTTCTTTCGTTCCCTATTTCGCCACCGTCGTGTACGGGATGGGCGCCAGCGAGAGCGGGATCGTCCTGACTCCGCGCTCCATCGCCATGGCCGCCATGTCGACCATAAGCAGCTTCTTCCTTTTGCGCTTTGGCTATCGCCGGCCCATGATCATCGGCACTGTCCTGATGTCTCTGAGCCTGCTCCTGACGAGCGCCGGCATCCACGACGCCACCTTCGCCGGTCTGCAAGTGCCCAATCTGGCCCTGATGGCCGCTTTCGTGCTCTTGGGAGGTTTGGGGGGAGGCCTTACCGCCCCAGCGGGTGCCAACGCGGCGCTGGACCTGCTCCCCGGACAGGTGGCAGCCGTGGCCGGGATACGAGCCATGTTCCGGCACATTGGCGGCGTACTGGGCACAGCCATAGTAGTGCTGGCGCTGAGCCGCTTCGAAGATAAAGCTGCGGGAGCGATGACGGTGTTCTTCTATATGTCCTTCGCGCTCCTCGCCGTGGTCCCCATAATCTTCTTCATACCCGATATTGCCAGACAGCGTCGCCAGGCAGAAACGGAGACCGCACAGGGGCAGGCCAGACTTCCAGCGCCTTCTCGGAGCGACGAATAGGCGGAATTGAAGGGGGTTGGAAGCAGGTAAGCGGCGTTCCATCCCGTGTCCGCGGAAGTGGGCACGGACTGTGCAACCCGCGCCTCCAAGTCTGTTGCCTGTCAACTGGCTGTATTGATCCCTATTGACAGACTTCAACCCAGATTGTATATTCATGCCAGACCACCTAACTGTCTGGGTCCTTGCTAGGGGTCTTCTGCGGAAATGACAAGGAAGGAGGCGAAAAGGGAGGGAATCTCTCTAACACCTGGAATAACTGACGGCAACGCAGCGTGCGTCATCCGGACGTGGCCCGACCCACCGGGCGAGTGTTCTGGGGCGCTGCTGAGGTGCGGAATATCACATGTCGACTACAGAACGAGGGGGAAGCATGGCAAAAAGCATGGCAGTCCTGGGTACGGGCGCCATCGGGTCCAGTATCGGCGCTGACCTCACCAATGCAGGGTATGACGTAATACTCATCGACCAGTGGCCAGCGCACGTGGAGGCTATGAAAGCCAACGGAGTCCGCATCAAAATGAAGGAAGAGGAATTTGTCGCGCCGGTGAAGGCTTTTCATCTTTGCGAGATGAAAGATCTGCACAAGGCCCCGATGCGACAGTTCGATATCGTCTTCCTCACCTGCAAGTCCTACGATACCACCTGGCTGGTGGAGTTTATCAAGCCCTTCTTGGAGTCCGACGGCGTGCTTGTCTCCGTACAGAACAGCCTTAACGACGAGTGGATTTCTCCGATAATTGGCCGCCAGCGAGATATCGGCTGCGCCTTCGAGCTCTCTGCCGACGTGTTTGAGCCCGGGAGGGTCACCCGCAACACTGACCGCGTGGTTACGAAGTTCGTCCTGGGAGAGTTGGACGGCAAAGTTACGCCGCGCGTGCAGGAAGTGGCGCAGGTACTCGGCAAAGTGGGTAGAACTCAGGTCAGCGACAACATATGGGGGGCCAAGTGGACCAAGCTGGTGTTCAACAGCATGGTCTCGACAACCCGGGCTGCCCTGGACGCATCCAAACAGGTCATGCAGCAGCCGGAAGTCCTCGATTTGGTCGTGAAGCTCGGCAGAGAGACGGCGCAGGTGGCCCTGGCCCAGGGGGTCACCCTGGAGCCCATCCTCGGGCTCAAGGGGGAGGACTTCGCCGGTCTGTCCAACGAGCTGTTCCGGAAATACATGCTCCAGGTGTTCCGTGATACGGGTGAACGGTCGACCAGCATGATCCAGCATGACGTAGTGAAAGAGCGCCTCACGGAGTCGGACTACATCAACGGGGTGGTGGCCAGAAAGGGAGCGGAAGCCGGAGTGCCGGCCCCGGCGAACAGGGCCATGGCCATGGTCATGAAACAAATTGATGAGGGTGTGCTGCAGCCCGGTCTGGCCAACCTGAAGGTACTCCAGCAGTACATGTCTGAAAAGGCGGCGGCAATGTAGGCTCGGGCAGCTAGCGGCTGCGAAGAACCCTATGGGACAAATCCGAGTAGAGTCCACAGGGAGGAAACATGGCCAAAAGCATGGCTGTCTTGGGCACCGGCGCTACAGGATCGAGCATCGGGGCAGATCTCACCAGGGCAGGACACGACGTCATACTCGTTGACCAGTGGCCGGCTCACGTGGAGGCCATGAAGGCTCACGGGCTGCACGTCACCATACGAGGAGAGGAGTTCGTTGCGCCGGTGAAAGCTTTTCATCTTTGCGAGATGAAAGACCTGCATCGCGCTCCCATGCGGCAGTTCGATATCGTCTTCCTCACATGCAAGTCCTACGACACCACCTGGATGGTGGAGTTCATCAAGCCCTTCTTGAAGTCTGACGGGGTGCTTGTCTCTGTCCAGAACAGCCTTAACGATGAGTGGATCGCCCCCATGATCGGCCGCCAGCGAGATATCGGGTGCGCCCTGGAGCTCTCCTCGGACTGCTTCGTGCCGGGGCGCGTTAAGCGGCACATCGACCGTGCCCACACAAAGTTCATCCTGGGGGAGCTCGATGGCCAGATCACGCCACGCCTTCAGGAGGTGGCGGATATTCTCAGTTCGGTGGGCACAACGCAGCTAACCACCAACATATGGGGGGCTAAGTGGACCAAGCTGGTGTTCAACAGCATGATCTCGACGACCCGGGCAGCGCTCGATGCTTCCAAAGAGGTCATGCAAACGCCAGAAGTCCTCGACCTCGTGACCAAGCTGGGCAGAGAGACGGCGCGGGTGGGCCTGGCTCTGGGCTATACCTTGGAACCGATCCTCGGATTGACCGCGGAAGACTTCGTAGGTCTGAAGGATGAGATGTTCAAGAAGTTCATGCTTTCGCTCTTCGGTGAGACGGATACCAGGTCGACGAGCATGATCCAGCATGACATAGCGAAAGAGCGTCTCACGGAATCGGACTACATCAATGGGTTGGTGGCGAGGAAGGGACTGGAAGCCAGGGTGCCGACCCCGGCGAACAGGGCGATGAACATGGTGATGAAACAAATAAGCGAAGGGGAGCTGCAGCCCGGCATATCCAATTTGCAACTGTTTGAGGAATACATCTCTGGCGCCAAAGCTATGGCATAAAACTGATTTGGAGGTTTTGCATGTTCAAGGTCAATTATTTCGGCCACTCCGCGTTCAAGATAACGAACAAAGCGGGCCGCGTTCTCGTGGTGGACCCCTATATTACGAAGTACGCGCACTCAGCGGCAACCCTGGACGATGTGGCAGATGCGAATGTGGTGGCAGTCACCCACGCCACTCACGACCATCTTGGAGACGCCTACGAGATCATCAGGCGGACGGGGGCGATGCTGGTGTGCCCCATCGACGTGGAGATCGACGCTCATGCTACCGGCTTGCCCAAAGAGAAGGTAAAACGCTTGACCTATGGTCAAACCTTCCGCGAGGGCACATTAACCATCAGGGGCCTGGAAGCGAAGCACATCTCGGGCTTTAAGGTCGGCCCGAGAGACTACATCGCGGGGCAATCGTTGAGCTTTTTGATATATCCGGACGCCGATGAAAGCACGGCAATATGGTACGGGGGAGATACCACGATTCACAGCGACCTGAAGATGTGGGGAGAATTGTACAAGCCTGACATTGTCATCATTGGAATCGGGGGGTCGAGCAATCGCGAGAACGTGGACATGACGATAGAGGAGACCGCGCTGGCGGTGAGCTGGCTGCACCCCAAGGTCGTGATCCCGGCGCATTATCCGCCCGGCGCCAGCGACCCCCAGGACTTCGGCGCGGCCCTCAAAAGGGTCGCCCCAGACATCAAGGTTGCCGCCCTCAAGCCGGGCGACGTTTTCAACTGGCCATGAGATTTGGGGAGAGGGTGTGCGACCCGGGGTATCATCCCCTACGTCGCATGCTCCTATGGAACGATGCCCTAGCGGACTCTGGCATTAGATGATCGTGGCTACGGGGTGCACGTGAAGCGCGGGACGTCACCCGCCATATTCAAGTTTGGCCGCTGAGCGCTCAGGTAGTCTTGGGCCGGGAGTCAGCCGGTGAAAGCAGCAGTTCTTAAAGATAAGGGACGATTCTCCATTGTGGATGTGCCAACTCCCAAACCGGGGGCTGGTGAAGTGCTGGTGAAGATAACCTACTGCGCGATCTGCGGCTCAGACATAGACCGGTTTGTCACTGGCCGGGACGTCGGACTGATCCTTGGCCATGAGCTGTGCGGAAGGATAACGGAGGTCGGAGAGGGGGTAGCCGGTTGGTCGGTGGGTAACGTCGTTGCAGTGGACCCTATCACCCACTGCAACGGCTGTTACTACTGCCTTCACGGACAGGAAAACATCTGTTCCGACAAGGGCGGAGCCGCCCGGGGCGGAGGCCAGGGAGCATATGCTGAGTACATCGTGGCGAAGCCCATCCAGCTCGCCCGCGTCCCCGATCGAGTCGGAGAAAAGGAAGCCACTCTGGCTCAACCTCTGGCTGTGGCACTGCATGCTTTTCGCCTTTCGGGGATGAAGATGGGGGACAAGGCAATCGTGATTGGGGCTGGCCCCATTGGCCTTCTAGTACTTGCATGTGCTCGCTTGGCTGGCGCTGGCAAGGTCTACGTGGTGGAGAAGGCCGCAGGGCGGAAGGACGCTGCAGCACGGCTGGGAGCTGACGCAGTGCTGGATCCGGGAGAGGCGAACAGCAGGCAACGGCTCTTGGAGCAAATCGGTATCGGGGCTGATGTGGTGTTCGGATGTGCAGGAGATCCACAGGCTGTTCGCGGCTCCTTCACGTTGGCAAGAGGCGGGGGCACGGTTGTCATAGTGGGACAACACTGGATATCCGAGATTTCCTCGGACATCGTAGACAGAGAGGTAGCAGTAAGAGGAAGTCGAGCTTACCTGGGGAGAGAGTTTGGTGAGGCTATCGACCTGATAGCCGCGGGAGGAATCAACTGGGAGACTCTGATTACAAATGTCGAGCCGCTCAGTAATATTCAAGAAGCATTCGAGCAGTTGCAAGAGCCCAGCACTCAAGTGAAGACCTTGATTGCCCCTTAGGCACTGATTGACTTGCCTCGAATTTGTTCTTGGTTGGGCAGGTGCTGAGGCATGGCCTGTTTCACTCCAGGACTGCCGATGAGGAGGAGAGGAATGCAAGTCATCGACCCCGAAGAGCTAGCGGAATATGTTCCAGCCAATCACCTCAATATGGTGAGTAGGCGACTGATCGGCAGGGAGATGGGCGCTACTAAGCTCAATGTGGTCTTGGCCGTTATGCACCCGGGTGGATTCGCTCCCAGGCATAGCCATGAGAACTCTGAGCACTGTCATTATGTCCTCACGGGTGAACTCACGATAACTACGGCGCAGGGCGCCAGAACCCTTGGAGCCGGTATGATTGAGTGGATACCCCCTGGTGAAGAGCACGAGGTGCGCAATAACGGCGCAGAGGATGTCCGGTACATAGGGATTACGGCGCCTCCGTCTCCCTAGTCGTGAGGCGTGCTCAGTGTGCTTGGACGCAGGATCTGAGGTAAGAGTGGCCAACAATGAAGGAGGTTTCAGATGCAGCCGGGGAAGCTACTAGTTTTGTCGGTGAGCGTTTTGACAACTGCAGCGCTGTTCGGAGCGAGTTGCGCTCCAGCGGCCGGGCCAGCGCCGACCAGGGCAGCGCCTGTAGGGACGGCGCCTTCAGCGTCGCCTGCGGCCCCGACCGCAAGACCCGCGGCGGCGACGCCGGCTGCGAAGCCGGCCGCGCCAGCGCCGAGCCCAAAGCCAGCGGCGGAACAGCCCCGCTACGGCGGTCATCTCACCATCGGCTCGGAGTCGGACCCACCCAGCCTCGATCCTCATCAGGAGGCGGCTGGGGCGGTCATCAACATGATTGCCCCCAGCTACAATAACGTAGTACAAGCGGACCCCGTCGATACTACAAAAGTGATTCCCGATCTGGCCGAGAGATGGGAGGTCAGCGACAACGGCACAACCTACACCTTCCGCCTGCACAAAGGGGTCAAGTTCCACGATGGCGCGCCCTTCACTTCCCAGGACGCGAAGTATAGCCTGGAAAGGATAAAGAATCCGCCAAGGGGAGTGAGGAGTCTGAGGCAAGACTTCCTCCAGGCGATCAGCAAGATCGACGCCCCTGACGCTGATACCCTGCGAATAAGCCTCTCATATCCCAGCGCCTCTTTCCTGCCCATGCTTGCCAGTCCCTGGATAATGGTTATTCCCAGGCACGTTGTTGAAAAGGAAGGGGATATGAAGCGGGTCGTGGTAGGTACCGGCCCCTTCAAGTTCGTGAGCATGGAGCGAGGCGTCGGCTCCCGTGTAGTGAAGAATCCAGATTACTTTATCAAGGGCCGCCCCTATGTTGACGAGATATCAGTCTACGTCCTGACTGACAGCTTCACCCGCTTTGCGGCGCTGAGGACGGGCAAGATCCTCTTGATACGGGGAACCCCGGGAATATCAGTGTCTCAGGCAGAAACAGTAAAGAATACCATGGCGGACAAAATAGTGCTTCAGCCAGGCCCCCATGGCCTGTCCCAAGCCATAGGCCTCAATTCCAGAAGAGCCCCCTTCACTGATCTGCGGGTGAGGCAAGCGATCAGCTATGCCATCGACCGTGACAAGGCCGTCACGTTCAATCAAGGTGCCGGCGTTGTAGGGGGAATGCTCCCTCCCTTCTGGGGATGGGGCCTGCCGAAAGAAGAGCTGAGCAAGATGCCCGGCTTTGGGCCGGACAAAGAGGCAAACGTGGCTACGGCGAAGAAGCTTCTGGCCGAAGCGGGTTTCCCTGATGGCTTCAAGACCTCTATAGCTACGCGAATACATCCTGGCCATCAACCTGCCGCAGAGATCGCCAATGCTGAGCTGGCCAAGGTAGGCATCCAGGTCGAGATAAAGCTATTGGAGACTGCCGTGCACACTGACCTCCGGGTCAGGGGCGACTTTGACGTGCTGAGTCTTAACACGGCTGCCGCGTTGCCTGACCCCGATGAGACTCTTAGCCAATACTGGCTGCCCAACGCAGGCCTGAATGCTACCAAGTTTGAGAATCCGAAGTTCACGGAGCTGAACGAGAAACAGACCAGAACGCTGGACACAGCGGAGCGTAAGAAGCTCGTCAATGAGATGGAAAGGGTTGCCCTCACTGACTCGGTAAACGTCATGTACCTCTGGTACATAAGGGTCGTTCCGCTCTGGGCGCAGGTGAAGGGTTTTGTGAAAGCTCCGCATCACTTTTACGCTACTAGAATGGAGCATGTCTGGATGACGAAGTAGCTGTCAGCTTTCAGCTATCAGCGGTCAGCTTTCACCGATCAGCCGTAGACTACTGACTGTTGAAGGCGGAAGGCTGAAAGTTGGAGTGGGTCCTCTGCTCCTGAGCACAGGAATTGGGTGGGCTTCGGCCACCTTAGAACCTATCGCGTCCCATAAGGAGGAAATAGTTGGAGAAGGTCAAGATCATAAAGCTGAGCGAGGTGACGCCGCAAGCGCTGTCAGGTGGGAGGCACCCACGGACCCTCCTGGACGAAAAGGTGGGGGAAGTGAACCTGCGCGTTGTGGTTGTTGAATGCGAGCCGGGCGCTGACAGCGGAGAACACGCTGTCGACTGGGATGAGACGCTCTACTACATGAGCGGGGAGGCGACGGTGGAGATCATAGGCGACAAGACCTACACCCTCGCGCCTGGCACCTTGATCAAAATCCCTCGTGGAGTCAAGCACCGCCATTTCAACCGGGGCAAAGAGGTGATGCGCCAGCTTTTTGTCCGGGTCACCCCGATTAAGCCATGATTCGGTCCCGCCGGGGGCTATCGCTCGGTTAAAGGAGCAAAGGCGGGGTGGTTTCTCTCTTGCCAGCCCTGTAAAGGAGGCTCCGATGAAATTCAGCAGGCTGTTGGTCCTATCGGTGAGTTTGTTGGCGATTATCGGTTTAGTTGTGGCCGGCTGCGCGCCGGCGGCGCCAGCCCCTGCCAGAGCGGCGCCAACGCCTGCGCCGAAGGCCCTTGCGGCAGCGCCCACCCAGGCGGCAGCGCCAGCCGCCAAGCCGGCCGCGCCGGCGCCCAGCCCGAAGCCAGCCGAGGAGCAGCCTCGGTACGGGGGCGTTTTGACCATCGGCTCCGAGTCGGATCCCTCTGGCCTCGATCCCCACCAGGACCTCATGGGGTCCACCATCAACATAATCGCTCCCGTCTACAACGGTGTGGTGCGGGCCGATCCTATGGACACGACAAAGGTGATACCTGATCTCGCTGAAAGCTGGAATGTCAGCGCCGACGGCACAACCTACACCTTTCGCTTACTCAAAGGGGTGAAATTCCACGATGGCACGCCCTTCAGTTCACCGGACGCCAAGTACAGCCTGGAAAGGATCAAGAACCCTACCCCACCCATGACGAGGAGCCCGAGGAAGGATTTCCTGCAGGCGATAGCCCGGGTTGAGGCCCCCGATGATCAGACACTGAAGATCGTCACCTCCTATCCCAGCGCCTCTTTCCTTCCCATGCTCGCCAGCCCGTGGATGCTGATGGTCCCCAGGCATGTCGTGGAAAAGGAAGGCGACCTGACGAAGTTGGCGGTAGGCACTGGCCCCTTCAAATTCAAGAGCTTGACGAGGGGCGTTAGCGGCCGGGTGGCGAAGAATCCAGACTACTTCGTCAAGGGGCGCCCCTACCTGGACGAGATTATCGTCTATGTCGTGCCTGATTCCTTCACCAGGTTTGCGGCTCTCCGAGCGGGCAATATCCTGCTGATCCGTGGCACCCCTGGCATATCGGCGACCCAGGTGAAGACAATAGAGGCGACCATGGCGGACAAGATAGTGCTCCAGAAAGGCCCACAGGGCCTGTCCCAGGGAATGGGCCTCAATTCCCAGAGAGCCCCCTTCACGGATATTCGCGTCCGACAGGCGATCAACTATGCCCTCGACCGTGAGACGGCCATCAAAGTCAATGAAGGCGCTGGAGTGATAGGCGGGATGATACCCCCCTTCTGGGGATGGGGCCTGCCTCCTGAGGAGCTGACCAAGCTGCCAGGTTTCGGGCCGGATAAAGAGGCGAACCTGGCTACCGCCAAGAAGCTCCTGGCCGAAGCCGGTTTCCCGGATGGTTTCAAGACGACCATAACTACGCGAAAACACCCCGGCCATGAGCCCGTGGCGGTTTTCGCCAACGCTGAGCTGGCCAAGATAGGAATACAAGTCCAGGTGCAACTGCTCGAAACTGCCATGCACACCGATCGAAGGGTCAAGGGTGACTTTGACATACTCAGCCTTAACCTGGCGGCCTCGATGCCTGACCCTGATGAGACCTTGAGTTCCTACTGGCTCCCTACGTCCGGGATGAATGGCACGAGGTATGAGAACCCGAAGTTCACGGAGCTATTCGAGAAAGAGACTCGCACGCTGGACACTGCAGAGCGTAGGAAGATGATACATGAGATGCAAAAGATCGCGATCACTGACTCGGTGAATATTACGTGGTTGTGGTACATAAGGACCGTGCCTCATTGGGTGCAGGTGAAGGGTTTCAAGAAAGCCCCCCATCATTACTACGCTACCAGAATGGAGCAGGTCTGGCTAGCAAAGTAGCACATAACGGTTAGCTTCAGCGGTCAGCCGCCGCAAGCTCGTGGGCTGACCGCTGAGCGCTTAAGGCTTCTAATCTTGATCCAGGAGGCTACTATAAATGAAGGCAGCGATTCTCAAGGAGAAAGGGCGCTTCGTTATTGAGGATGTTCCGGTCCCCAGGCCTGGTCCCGGCGAGGTGGCGCTGAAAGTAAGCTACTGCGCCATCTGTGGGTCAGACGTGAACCGGTTCGCTACTGGTCGCGGCGCCGGATCAATTCTCGGCCACGAGTTCTGCGGGAGGATAGCGGAGGTTGGCGAGGGTGTAGAGGGTTGGTCTGTGGGCGACCTCGTGGCCGTAGACCCGATCACCCAGTGCAATACTTGCTTCTGGTGCCTGCACGAGCAGGGGAATCTTTGTCTGAACAGGAGTGGAACCGGGATAGCTGGAAACCCGGGGGGCTATGCTGAATACGCTAAGGCGAAGTCGGTCCAACTCTTCCATGTTCCTGATTCGGTCAGCGAAAAAGAGACTACGATGGCCCAGTGCCTGGCCGTCGCTCTCCATGTCTTCAATCTTTCGGAGACAAAGATAGGGGACAATGTGGTTGTGGTTGGGGCCGGACCTATCGGTCTGCAGGTACTTGCCTGTGCTCGACTGGGAGGGGCCGGCAATGTCTACGTGACGGAAAAGGCTGCAGGTCGAAAAGGGGCCGCCGCAGAAATGGGCGCTGATGCGGTGCTGGATCCCACAGAGGTCAATATTCGGCAGCGGGTCTACGAGCTTACTGGTATCGGCGCTGATGTCGCGTTCGGCTGCGCCGGGGCTTCCCAGGCAATCCAGGATACCTTCGCCGCGGTGAGGCCAGGGGGTACAGTTGCCCTGGTGGCGGAGAACTGGGCAGCCCAACTGACCTCTCATGATATGGTGGATGGTGAGGTGAAGGTGAGGGGAAGCCGCGCTTACTGGCGGCGCGATTTTGGTGAAGCGGTCGACCTGATAGCCACGAGAAGGGTCAATTGCGAAGCAATGATTACAGACGTGGAACCGCTTGCCAACATTGAAAAGGCTTTCGAAGGACTGCTGAATCCCACCACTCAGGTGAAAACGCTCATTGCTCCCTAACTCGGCGAAGTTCCCCATGCCGTTGGCCCGGCGCCACCGAGCATGAAAATGCCGTAGGGCAGCGGGCTTGTCCCCTGCCGCCGTCGTCGGGGCGTTGGGAATTATTTTCATAGTAGCGGAAGGCAAATGCCAGCGAGCGGTTGGCAATCAGCCATCAGCTATCAGCTCGCTGAAAACTGATTGCTGATTGCCGAAATCCAAAATCTACAATCAAAAATCTAAAATCATGCGCATCTTGCGCGCAATTCCACTCGTAAAGTAGTAATGAGGCATCCCAGAACGACGGGTTTGCCGATGTGTAGAAAACCGTGCCAAGGAGGCGCCACATGCACAAGACATGGCCGTCGATGGCTATCCCCGTTTACATCGGGGCGGCCCTAGCGCTGCTTCTGGCAAGCTGCGCCCCCGCAGCCGCTCCCGCAGCGACCCCCAAGCCCGCAGCGGCCCCCACGGCTAAGCCAGCCGCGCCCACAGCTCTTGGGAAGGCGCCCGCCACGGCGGAGACCCCAGCGCCGAAACCGGCCGCGCCAGCCCCGTCCCCAAAGCCGGCGGCGGACCAACCCAGGTACGGCGGCATCCTGACTGTCGTTGTCTTCGGCGACCCTCCTACCCTGGACCTCCATCAGGAGTCCGACCTCGGTGCCCACGTGCCCCTGGGACCCGCCTATAACGGCCTCCTTCAATACGATCCTCTCAAGAACGACAAGGTGATCAGCGATCTCGCTGAAAGCTGGGACGTCAGTAAGGACGGCACCGAGTACACCCTCCGTCTTAACAAGGGCGTCAAGTTCCACGACGGGTCTACCCTGATGGCCCGGGATGTCCTGTTCAGTCTTGAGCGCTCCTACAACGCACCAAGGGGCACCTTGATGCCCAGGAAGGATATTTATGCTCAAGTTCTCAAGATAGAGGCCCCCGATGACTCCACTATCAAGATCACCATGAAAGCTCCCCAATATGCCTTCATCCCCCAGCTTGCGCGGGGAGAGAACGTCATCTTCTCAAAGGCATTCACAGAGGCCAAAGGGCATATGAAGGGTGAGGTAATGGGGACAGGCCCCTTCAAACTGAAGCGGTACAATGCGGGAAGCCAGCTAGAGCTGACTAAGTTTCCCGACTACTTCGTCAAGGACCGCCCCTACCTCGACGGGGTCGCTTACTATGTCATGCCGGATGCCGCCACGCGGTTCGCTGCCTTCCGCACCGGGCGCGTCATGCTCACGGCGCCAGGAGGCTCTGTGCTTAGCGCTTCGGAGGGCGCAGCCGTTCAATCCCAGATGAAAGACAAAGCAGTGGCGCAGAAATTCACCACGCTCGCCTGGCATGAGCTCCTGTTCAACTTTACCAGGGGGCCGGGAGTCGACTTCCGCGTGCGCCAGGCAATAAACCTGGCCATCGACCGACCGAAGGCCGTGGAAGTGGCGCTGGAAGGCAGCGGCAGGGTTGGGGGGCTGATGCTTCCCGGTTCAGAATGGGCCATTCCCCAGGAAGAGCTGCTCAAAATGCCTGGCTACAGGCAGCCCAAAGATGCGGATGTCGCCGAGGCGAAGAAGCTATTGGCTGAGGCGGGTTACCCCAATGGATTTGAGGTGACCTGGCCAGTCAGACGAGGCAGAGAATGGGAGAACATAGCCATATTCTTGAAGGACCAGGCAGCCAAGCTCGGCATCAATGCGAAAATAGAGCTCCTGGAATACTCGATATACCTGGACACCAGAAGGCAAGGCAACTGGGATATGTTCCCCATCTCCGGGGCGCTGAGGATCTCAGACCCCGATGAGGCGAGTCAAAGATTGATGAGCGGAGGAGCCTTCAATTACGGGAAGTTCAGTGACCAGAAATACGACGAGCTGCACAAGAAACAGGGGTCGACCATGGACGTCTCCGAACGACGGAAGATCTCCCTCGATCTGCAGAAGCGCGTGCTAGAGCTTCAGCCCAAGATCATAACGGCCTGGGTCGACCGCTGGGTTGGGTACTGGCTGACAGTGAAGAACTATGTGCCAGGCATCGGTCAGTACAATAACAGCAAGCATGCTAATGTGTGGCTGGCGAAGTAGACGGGGGTCGGGGGCCGGGGGTTGGGGATCGGTCCCCCCGGCCCTCGTAATTCACTCGGCGTCCCAAATGGTGAAGGAGCAAGCATGACGAAAAGCATGGCCGTCCTGGGCACTGGCGCCATAGGGTCCAGTGTCGCCGCGGATCTCACCAGAGCAGGTTACGATGTAATACTCATCGACCAGTGGCCAGCTCATGTGGAGGCGATGAAGGCCAAGGGACTGCGCGTTACCATGCCGGAGGAGGAATTCGTTGCGCCGGTGCGAGCGTTCCATCTCTGCGAGATGAAAGACCTTCACAAAGCGCCGATGCGGCAGTTCGATATCGTCTTTCTCACCTGTAAGTCCTACGACTCCACCTGGCTGGCGGAGTTCATCAAGCCCTTCTTGAAGCCCGATGGGGTGCTCGTCTCGGTACAGAACAGCCTCAACGATGAGTGGATCGCACCCATAATCGGACGCGAGCGGGACATCGGCTGCGCCTTCGAGATATCAGCGGACGCCTTCGTACCGGGGCAGGTCTACCGCAACACCAACCGTGTGCACGGGGAGTTCGTCCTGGGCGAGCTCGATGGCCAGATGACGCCGCGTCTTGAGGAAGTGGCGCATATACTGAGCGCCGTCGCCAAAACGCAGGTCACAACGAATATCTGGGGCGCGAAATGGACCAAGCTGATATTCAACTGCATGCGT
This sequence comes from Chloroflexota bacterium, assembly GCA_016190665.1. GTDB lineage: Bacteria > Chloroflexota > Dehalococcoidia > JACPQD01 > JACPQD01 > JACPQD01. Next base: position 13,361 of record JACPQD010000082.1, on the reverse strand, counting down.
GCGACCACTCGGGCGGCGCTCGATGCCAAGCGAACGGAGATAGTGGAGAACCCGAGGGTCCTGGATTTCGTGACTAAGCTGGGCAAAGAGGCCGCTCAGGTGGCCACCGCCCTCGGGATTAAGCTGGAACCTATCCCCGGATTCACCGCGGAGGACTTTCGTGGCGGCATAAGGGATGAGTTGTTCAGGAAATTCATGGCGGTGGTCATCGGCGGCACGGGTGGAAGATCAACCAGCATGGTCCAGCAGGACATCGCTAAAGGGCGCCTCACCGAGATAGACTACCTCAACGGGCTGATAGTCAAAAAGGGGCTGGAGGTCAAGGTGCCCACACCGGCGAACAGAGCGATGACGGCTGTCCTCCGCCAGATACAGGAAGGAGCACTGTCCCCCGGACTGGCCAACCTGGCGATACTCGAGGAGTATATGTCTGGCGCCAAAGCTATGGCGTGAACTCGACAGTCCCACGCACATTGACTATGTGTCTCGCCTGCCTTCGGGAACACAGACTGTGTGGTGTGTTTACTCTGGCGGCTCAGCCCCCTTCGAAATCGCCTGAGCTTGCTCCAGACGCGCGGCTAGCTGGCTATTCGACGGCTCGACGAGGATGGAGCCGTCATCGAAGATTATCGTAGGGACTGAGCGCATGCCGCCGTTCAGCCGTAGCACGATATCCCGCGCGGATGGCTCCTCTTCCAGGTACACCAACTTGTAGGCGACGCGATGTGTGTCGAGGACCTCCTTGGCTCTACCGCAGTCGGGGCACCACCGGGTGGCATAGACAGTAATCACCGCGAGCATCTCCTTGAGAGCTTCCTCCAACTATTCTAGCACACTGTCCCTGCAATCGGCCTGCATGAGCGCGGTCATATGCCATCCAGGTTCACCCGTTCGCATGGAGCTAACGAGGATATTACATCTTGACAGCACGAATAGAATGTATACAGCAGAGGACTCGGCATGGCGCTTGGGTACTGCAGCAATCTGAGGGAGACTCTCATACGGGGGCTTGCTTAACCAGAACAAGATGTTTGGAGTCAGGGAGGCTTGCATGGCTATTCGAAACGAGACCAGGGTGGCGGTAGAGGTGCATGACCCGGTTGCTCCGACGGCTGCCAAGACCGTCAAATCCGCTAAACGTGTGCCCGACCTTCGGGGCAAGAAGATCGGGCTCTATTGGAACACCAAGCCTGGCGGGGATGCCGGACTGGAAGAGATCGCTCGGCTGACGGAAGCCAAATACGAAGGCGTCAAGTTCAAGAAGTTCTACCATCGATTCCCAGCTCCCAAACACGTCCTTGAGAAGGTTGCCCAAAGCGGCGTTGACGGCATCATCAGCGCCACCGCCGACTGAGGTGACTGCACGTCGCGGCTTGTCCACGACATGGTCTATTACGAGAAGGCGGGCATCCCCACGGTATCGATGACCGCCGAGGGCTTCGAGTCCGATGCTCGCGCCACAGCCCGCGCCTTCGGCCTGAAGCAGATAGCCCTCGCGGTGCTGTCACGTCCCTTGACCAACCAATCGCGCGAGGACATCAGCCGGCAGGTAGGGGAGAATCTGGACGACATCATTGCCGGGCTGACCAGGGACGTGCCATTAACTGTCGAAAGAGAGGCCCCCAAGACCTTTCGCTTCGAAGCCGGAGACACCTATTCGGCTGTCGAGGAGATGAACCGGTTCTTCCTCAGGAACGGCTGGGGCGATGGTTTCCCCCTGGTACCGCCCACTAGCGAGAAGGTCGAAGCGATGCTGGCGGGGACCAGCCGCCGGCCTGAAGAAATCATCACCATTCTGGAGCCGGGCAATGGGACCGCCAGCGTGGAGAAGATCGCCGTCAACGCCGTTATGGCGGGTTGCCTCCCGGGCCAACTCCCGGTGCTCATCGCGGCAGTCCAGGGGATGTCCGATCCCCGCTTCAACATGGGGACCGTGGCCGTATCCACGGGGCCCATGGCCCCCATCACCATCGTCAATGGGCCCATCGCCAAAGAGTTGAACATCAACTCGGGCCGCGGCGCCCTGGGGCCGGGTGTCCAGTCCTTCGCCAACACCGTCATCGGCAGGGCCATCCGCCTCATCATGATGAATATCGGCCACGCCTATGTCGGGGAGTTGGACATGGATACCATCGGCTCGCCGAACAAATACAGTATGTGCCTGGCGGAGAACGAGGAAAAGAACCCCTGGGAGCCCTTCCATGTCACCAGAGGCTTCAGCAAGGACACCAGCACGGTCACTATGTTCGGCGTGGAGTCGCAGCTCGAGGTGATGGACCTGAGGAGCTACAAGGCAGAGCACGTCCTTCAGTCCTACGCCGGCACTGCCAACAGCGCCGGGGCCTGTTCCGTCAGCTCATGGCTCCAGGGCAACCGTATCTGGCAGAATTTCCTCCTTCTCTGTCCGGAGCACGCCGAAATTATCGCCAAGCAAGGCTGGTCCAAGAAGGATGTCCAGGAGTTCATGTACCACAATGCCCGTATCGAGTGGCGCTATCTCAAGTACGGCAGCAATGTGGGCCCGGGCAGGCTCACCAATGCGTGGAAATGGCTCATGGATGCTCCGGAGAACACCTTGCTGCCCATCGCTGGCGGCCCGGACTGGTTCCATGTCCTGGTGGTCGGCGGCCCCGTGGGAAAAGGCTCTTACCTCACAGGGGTCGGCGAGCCGATAATTGTGGAGATCGGGAAGTAAGGGCCGGGGCCGGTGGTTGGGGGTCAGGGTCGGAGGTCGGGGATCGGGCGTCAGCAGGCTGATGGCTGACCGCTGAAGGCCGAGAGCTGAGTGCTAGTGAGAGGAGGACTGAATGCAACAGCCCCTGGAAGGCAATAAGGTCATACATCTTTCGCGCGTCAGGCCGGGCCATTTGACGGCGATGCTCCTCTCCGATTACGGCGCCGATGTCCTCAGTATCGAGCAGCCCGGATACGCGGCGGAACGCGCCAAGGGCTCCGGCGTACCCTTCACGCGCCCAAGGCCGGCCAACCGCAATCAGCGCAACATGACCCTCAACCTGCGCTCGCCCCAGGGCAAGGAGATATTCTTCAAGCTGGTCAAAGACGCCGATGTGCTTCTTGAGGGCTTTCGCCCGGGCGTTACCCGGCGGCTCGGCATGGACTACGAGACCCTGGAGAAAATGAACCCGGGCCTGGTTTACTGCGCCCTATCCGGGTTCGGCCAGGAAGGCGCCTACCGCGACTACGTGGCCCACGACATCAACTACATCTCCTACGCCGGGTTTCTTGACCTCACCGGACCCGCTGACGGGCCGCCCGCTCTGCCCGGGGTAAATATGGCTGACATGGCCGCTTCGGTCCACGCCGCCCTGGGCATCCTGACGGCCCTCATGGGCAGGCAGAAGACCGGCGTGGGACAGCTCATCGATGTGAACTACCTGGACGGCATGATCGCCTGGCATATCAATACCGCCGACGAGTACTTCGCTGGTGACCCTGAGCCCAAAAGGGGACGCACACCCGTGACCGGCCTGAATCCATGCTACAACGTCTACGAGGCTAGTGACGGCAAGTACGTGAGCATCGGGTGCAATGAGCCTTGGTTCTGGCAGAACCTGTGTAAGGCCCTGGGCAGGGAGGACCTGGTCCCCCATCAGAAGGCCGCCGGCGAGAAGAGAGAGGAGATTTTCCGGGACCTGCGGGCAATATTCCGAACGAAGACCAGGGATGAGTGGATCAAGCACTTGAGGGCCACGGGGACAGATATCGCCTGCGCCCCGGTTTACTCCTTCGGGGAGGCATTGTCGGACCCGAACATCGCTCGCAGGATGCTGGTCGAGGCTCAGGGGCCTGATGGAGCCACCCACAGGTACATTGCGCCACCCTTCAAGCTGAGTAAGACCCCGTTCCAGATCAAGCGGCTCCCTCCGAACATAGGAGAGGACACGGACGAGGTGCTGAAGTCGCTGGGCTACGACGCGGCGGCCATCGATGGAATGCGCAAAGAAGGAGTGATAGAATAGCCTGACGCATAACCACGGATTGGCACTGAGTCAACTCCGTCCACCGTGTCCACCAACGGTTCTGGTTACATGCCAGACCTACCACACCAGCAGGAGGAAACTTGGGACAACAGGCGCTGTCTAACCTAACGGTCATTGACCTCGGCGATTTCGTCTCCGCGCCGTATTGCGCCAAGCTCCTGGCTGACATGGGAGCGAAAGTAATCAAGATAGAGGATCCCCACGGGGGCGACTCCGCGCGCCGCTCGGGGCCCTTTCTGGGGGATGTCCCCAACCCGGAGCGGAGCGGCCTATTCCTGTACCTGAACACAAACAAGGTCGGGATCACACTGAACGTCAAGAGCAGGACGGGACTGAATATTCTCAAGGACCTGCTGAAGACCGCTGACATATTGGTCGAGAACGGTCCCCCCGGAAAGATGAGACAACTGGGGCTCGATTACCATACGCTCTGGACGTTCAATCCCCGTCTCATCATGACTTCCATCACCCCCTTCGGGCAAACGGGGCCTTACCGGGACTACAAATCCGCCGACCTGATCAGCTTCCACATGGGAGGACGGGGCTACACCACTCCTCCCCAGGTGCAAGACATCACGAGGGACCGCCCGTTGAAGGCGGGGGGCAGGCAGGCCGATTTCCTCGCCGGGCTAACGGGGGCCACGGCTACCATGATCGCCGTCATGGCGCGCCGCCTCACGGGCCGCGGCCAGCATGTCGATGTCTCAGAGCAGGAGGTGGTGGGCATGCTCATGCAGTCGACTACTCCTTTGTATACCTACGCAGGTAGGATCGTCAAACGGTCGGAGATGGTCCTGGCTGGCGCCGTGGCTTTGATCCCCTGCAAAGACGGCTATGTCTGTTTGGAGCCGATGCTGGACCACCAGTGGCAAGCCCTGGCCGAGGTGATGGGCAATCCGCAATGGGCAGTGGGTGAGATGTGCCGTGGCCGTCCCGCCCGGACCAGGAACTGGGACGCCATACTCGATCTCATGGCCCAATGGGCGGCCGTTCACACTATGGAGGAGATTTCCGGGGCGGCGCAGGCGAAGAGGGTGCCGGGAATGCCTGTCAACACAGTGAAGGACCTCTTGTACTCCGATCAGCTTCTCGCACGGGGCTTCTTTGCTGACATTGACCACCGCGCCACCGGCCTGCTCCGCTACCCGGGATCTCCCTACGCTTTTTCTGGAATGTCCCGTGATCTGGTCCATCCAGCGCCCATGCTGGGGCAGCACAACGAGGAGGTCCTCTGTGGACAGTTGGGGTGGCCAAAGCAGGAGCTGGCAGCGTTGAGGCGGGCGGGGATAGTCTGAAACGGGGAGCAGTCAACGTGAAAGGAGTCTCGGCGTTGGGAAGGGAGCCGTTGCCTCTCAATGGAATCAGGATAACCGATTTTAGCTGGGCGCTGGCGGGCCCGCTATGCACCCAGTTGCTCGGCGCCATGGGCGCGGAGGTAATCAAGATAGAGACGAGCAAACGTCTGGATGCGTTGCGCGGGGCAGAGCCCTTCGCCGACGGCGTGCCCGGGCCCAACAGGTCGGGTCGCTTCAACAATCTCAATCTATGCAAGAAAGGCTGCACCCTGGACCTCACGAAACCGGAGGCCGTCGAGCTGGTGAATGGGCTCATCAAGCTCAGCGACGTGGTGATTGAGAACTTCGCCTTCGGAGTCATGGCACGTCTCGGTCTGGGGCATGAGACGGTCCTGAAGATCAGGCCAGACCTGATCTATGTGTCCTCCAGCGGATTGGGCGCCGCTGGCCCCAAGAAGCACCATGTCGCCTTTGGAAACACGGTGCACGCTTTCTCGGGCCTGACGGCCCTCACCGGCTACTACCAGGGGCCGCCCCGCGGCATCGGAGGGACCTTCAGCGACCCGCTGACCGGTATCACGGCGGCCTTCGCCATCCTCGCCGCACTGCATCACCGCGCGGACACGGGACTGGGGCAGTTCGTCGACCTGTCGATGGCTGAGGCCACGCTCGCCCAGTTGCCCGAGGCGGTCATGGACTACACCATGAATGGGAGAGTTCGCGGCTGCGAGGGCAACCGGGATGGCAGCATGGCGCCTCACAACACCTATCCCACCCGCGGCGAGGACGAGTGGGTCTGCATCGCTGTCTCCAGCGAGGAAGAATGGAAGTCCCTTTGCCGGGCCATGGGTTCCCCCTCGTGGGCTGCAGAAGACAAGTTCTCGGATATGTTCAGACGCCTTCAGCATCAGGATGAGCTGGACAGCCTGATCGGTGAGTGGACGTCTTCCTTCAGCAGCCGGGAAATCACGGACATGCTCCAGAAAGCGGGCGTGCCCGCCGGCCCGTCTTCCAACCTGGAGCAGTTCGTGACTGACCCACACCTCAGGGCGCGGGGTTACCTCTTCGAGCTTGACCACCCGGAGGCAGGCAGAAGGACGGTATCCGGGTTGCCCTGGAAGCTGAGCCATTGCCCTGAGCCAGCCTATTGGCCGGCGCCGATGCTGGGTGAACACAACGGGTACGTCTTCCAGGAATTACTTGGCCTGGCGGGGGATAGGGTCGCAGAGTTGACCGCCAGCGGAGTTATCTGCTGAGATCGCATACAAACGGAGGCGGACGATGCTCAATGTCAAAGAAGGTGCGCTGCTCGCGTTTCTAGTCGCTGTCAGCTTGCTGCTGGCGAGCTGCGCTCCAGCGGCCAGCCCTACGCCTGTTCCCAGACCAGCGACCGCCCCATCGGGACCAGGGGCTCCAGCGGCAAGCGTAATCGCGGCTCCTGCGCTGCCCTCGCCCAGCCCAAAGGGACCGGTGGTGGAGCCACGTTACGGCGGCGTGCTCACTAGAGCCCTGAGCCGGGACCCCGATGGCCTTGATTTGCAGCGAGAGTCAGGCTCGTCTTCTTCTACAGTCCTCTTCAATATATACCAGGGCTTGGTGCGTCTGCATCCTCTGGACCACGAAAAGGTGGCGCCCGAGTTGGCTGAGAAGTGGGAAGTCAGCGCGGACGGCAGGACGTACACCTTTAGATTTCGCAACGACATCAAGTGGCACGATGGCAAGCCTCTCACAATGGAGGACGTTAAGTACAGCCTGGACAGAATGCACAAGCCCAAGGAGTTCAACACTATCTCTCCTCGAGGCCAGCCTCTCCTTGCGGCGATGGACAGCGCCGAAATAGCTGGCCCGGATTCCATCAGAGTTATCACGAAGTACGCGAGCGCCTCCTTCCTGACTAACCTTGCTACCGGATGGGTAGCCATAGAGCCGAAACACATCCTGGTAGAAAAAGGGGACATGAGAAGGGACACGGTAGGCACTGGCGCCTTCAGACTCAAGCAGTTCAACCCCGGATCCATTCTAGAGCTGGAGAAGAACGTCAATTACCATACCAAGGGTTTGCCCTACCTGGATGGCATTCAATTCTATACGCTCAGGGATGGGGCTACGCGCTTTGCGGCCTTTCGCACGGGCAAAGTAAAGATGACTTTCTGGGGCGCGGGCAGCCTTCGTCCTGCAGAGGCGGAGCTGGTCAAGCGGGAAATGGCGGACAGGGTGGAAGTCTACGAACATCTTTCGCTAAGCCATCAAAACATCACCTTCAACACGACACGATGGCCCTGGAGTGACGCACGCGTGAGGAAAGCTGTCGACCTGGCCTTCGACCGTCAGGCTCTCCTGAGGTTGCAGGGCAGGGGTCAAGTCGGTTTCGTTTTTGCCCAGCCATGGGGCATGAAACCGGAAGATGTGGCGAAGCTACCAGGCTATCGCCAGCCGAAGGACGAGGATGTCGCCCAGGCGAAAAGGCTTCTGGCGGAGGCCGGGGTTCCCAACGGGTTCAAGACCACGATCCAGAGTCCCATCAGTGCAGCCATTGAGGCCCAAGCTGTGTTCACCAAGGACCAGTTGGCAAAGATCGGCATCGACGCACAGGTGAACATGTTGGAGAACCCCGTTCGGCTGGATCGCGTGCGGAGGCGGGCTTTCGACCTGGATTGCTTCGGTTGGACAGATAACTCGACTGATCCTGATGATGTTCTCTACACCAAGTTCTACGGGACAAGTGAACACAACGAGAGCGGCTTCAGCGACAAGAAGGTAGACGAGCTCATCGACAAGCAGGCCCGAACCCTGGACTTTAACAGCCGGAGGGCCATATTGGCAGAGCTCGAGACTGAGATGATAGCTAAGACCCCTGTCGCTATTCTCTACTGGGACATATCGCAGACAGGGGCGTGGAAGGAAGTGAGGAACTTCAACCCGGGGTCGGGAATCCACATCTGGGGCAAGCTTGACATGGTCTGGCTGGCCCGATAGTAGATGGCATCCAAATTTGGAGGTTTTGGATCGTGACAAGTCTGAATTCGCGCCGGATTTCGGTGAGTGACTACGACGAGGCCATCGAGCTGTTCTACAAGAACAACTGGACCGATGGCTTACCGATAGTCCCTCCCACAGAGGATAAGATTAGCCGCTTTCTGGAACACGCGGGGCTGCCGCCTGGGTTTGTAGTCGGCGAGATACCAGAGAGGGACCGCGACATTACGGCGGAGAAGCTGGCAATCAACGCCATCATGGCCGGCTGTCTCCCGGAATACATGCCGGTGCTTGTTTCGGCGGTCGAAAGCGTCACGGCGCCTGAGTTCAAGTTCAATCATCTGGCGAGTTTGGGAAGTCCCTGGCCTGCCTTTGTTATCAACGGTCCGATTGGTGGAGTCCTGGGGTTCAATACTGGCATGTATGTGTTGGGCCCGGGCCACCGCCCGAATGCGACGATAGGACGAGCGATCAGCCTCCTGCTCAGAAACTGCGCTGAGGCTCGTCCTGACGGCATTCAACGTGGCCAGTGGGGACACCCAGGACGATGGAGCACCTGTGTTGCTGAGAACGAGGAGACGGAATGGGAGCCGCTGCATGTGCAACTCGGGTTCGAAAGATCCAGCAGCACGGTTACCGCCGTTTCCCACTATCCGGGGCCAGTTATCGTTGCTGCCACAAGAAGGGTCCCAGAGAGGATACTGGATGCAGTAGCAGACATGATATCCACTCACGACTTCATACGCGGGGTCTATCTCCTCTTTGTCCCGCCCCACTACGCTGAGGTCTTCATAAAGGCTGGATGGAAAAAGACTGACCTCCGCGATTATCTCTTTGAGCATTGTAAGCGCTCGGTGGCCGACCTCAAACGCCGTGGAAGATGGGGGCAGATTTGGGGTAGGCCGCAACCTTCTACTGAGGAGGCTGGGGCGGAAGATATGTTGACAATCAAGAAAGGTGATGAAGCCAAGTTCTCCTACGTATTTAAGCCGAACGAGTACGACGAGATAATGTTAAGCCCTGGCATGCGCGAACGGCGAGCAGATGTGTTCGTAGTGGTGTGTGGAGGGGATGCGGGCCCGCGGCTTTCCTTCCTGGTCCCTTACGGCACCGGAAGTGATGCGGTAACCAGGCTGATCACCGTGAAACAGTCGTAACAGTTTGTTCGATAGGTTCAGGAGGGAAACAATGTTTGATGTTTTTGATCCGACGCAGGGGCCTAAGACGAAACGGGGTGAGCTGGCTGCACGCTATGCCACCCTCGATGGTCTCACGCTGGGCGTCATATGGAATGGCAGGCCGGTTGGTAACGAGATCCTGGCCAGGGTCTTAGAAGCGATCCGCGGCAAGTATCAGATCCGAGAGGTGGTCTTCCGAAAGAAGACGTTCATCGGTCAAAGGGCTCCTGACGACATGCTGGAGGAGATGGCTCGTCGCTGCCAGGTTGTGATTGCAGGCGTGGGCGATTGAGGCTCTTGTACGTCGGGTAGTGTACTCGACGCAGTATCGATCGAGCGCAAGGGTATACCGGCGGCATGCATCGCTGTTGAGAAACTGGCTCGAACCACGGGCAGGGGTATGGCGACGGCCCAGGGCTTTCTCGACTATCCCATCGCCACCATACCTCATGACCTTGGCTCACTGGACGACATGCGCCATGACCTTGAGGCAATTGAACGGGCAGCAGAAATCGCCACTGGCAAGGTTGTGTCCATACTGACGAGAGGCGTGTGCGAATGAATCTGGTCAAACCATCGATGATAAGGAGGCCGACCTGATGGGACTATGGCCGGAGGTGAGGAACGTGAAGCCCGGCCTCACCCTTTATGACAACTTCCAGCACGAGAACACGTGGCTGGCGAAGTGACTTCTACCGATCCCCACATTCAGCTAGCGGCGCTCAAACCGTGTAAGGAGATGGTCGCAGAGCGCCTGGGCTCGTTCGACTATTAAGACGCAGAGAAGGAGAGACCATGACTGTAGAAGAGCAACTGACTCAATACTTGACCGAGATGTCCTTCTCGGACATTCCTCAAGACGCGATTGAGGCATCGCGCTGGGAGATACTCTGGACGCTGGGCAGTTGCATCGCGGGCGCCCGGGCCGAGGGTTCAGACCGGATCGCCGCGTTCGTCCGGGGAGGAGCGGGCACGCCTGAAGCGACTGTCATAGGCCATGGGGTGCGGGCCTGCGCCAACATGGCCGGGGTGGCCAATGGCGCCTTTGCCAAGGCTCTGGAGTACGAGGACAAGCTGTGGCTAGGCAGCAATGCTGGCGCTTATGCTATAGGCACCGCGGTCGTTCCCGCAGCCTTTGCGACAGCGGAGCATCTGGGCGGTGTGGACGGTAAGTCCTTGCTGCGGGCGGTCACGCTGGCCACCGACGTCCAGGGGCGTTTCGTGAAAACGGTGCCCAACTCGCTCTATACCGGATGGAACTCAACCTACATGTTCTCCACCCTCGGCGCCACCATGGCGTCCGGGATACTGCTGGGTCTAACTCAGGAGGAGTTTCTGAGCGCCCTCGGTCTCGCTTACGCGCAGGTCGCAGGGAACTACCAGAGCCACGAGGAAGACGGAGTACTCGGCGTCCGGATGCAGATGGGGTTTGGAGTGCGCAATGGCATCACCTCGGCCCAACTGGCCAAGCTGGGGGTAACCGGCGTCAAGCAGTTCCTGATGGGGAGGTATGGGCTGTATCCTCTTTTCTACAGGGGCGAGGAACTCGAGATGGAGTGGTTGACGAAGGACCTGGGCGCCCTGTTCATGGGGACGCAACTCGCCTTTAAGGCGTACCCTTGCTGTGCTCTCTTGCATTCTCCGCTCGACGCGATACTTTCCATCGTGTCCGAAGGCGCTTTTGCTCCGGAGTCGATAGAATCACTGGTAGTCCATGGCACGCCCCGGATCCGGAGGGTGGTTGAGCCGCGGGAGTTGCGTTTGCACCCCACGTGTCAGGTCGATGCCCAGTTCAGCATCCCCTGGGCGCTGGCCTGCGCTGCCGTGGACCGCAGGATCTCCCTCTACCACTTCACCGACGAGGCGCTGGTGGACCCCCGGTATCTCGATCTCGCCCGCAAAGTGGAGGTCGAAATGGACCCGAACAGCGAGGGGGTATCCGTGGAAGTGAGACTGAAGGATGGTACAAGCCTGCGCTCCAGGACTGTTCTGGTAGCCAAGGGACATCCCGACAACCGGCAGTCTCCGGAGGAATTGCTGGACCGGTACTGGGACTGCACACGGTACGGCTCCAACCCGCTGCCTGAAGACCGCGCGGCTGCGGTGAAAGACCTTGTGATGCGGCTGGAAGGGGTCCCGGACGTGGCTGAGATTATGCGACTTCTAGGCTAGGAACTCCTACAACGACGTCCGATGGGCCCACGTCGGGCTGTCGCAACAGACTTGTATTGGGAGGACTGAGCATGACATTAGCTGAAGACACACGGGTCGAGAGTCTGGAGGTGCTGGACCCGGTGGCGCCGATAGCGAAGAATCACGTGCCGCCCGCGCCTCGCATAAGCGACCTGAGCGGTCGCAAGATAGGGCTGTATTGGAACACCAAGGCGGGCGGCGACATCGGCCTGGAGGAAGCCGCTCGGCTTCTTTCTACTCGCTTCCAGGACCTGAAATTCGAGAAGTTCACCTATAATAACCCTGCCCCTAAGGGGGCCGTGGAGAAGGTGGTCCAGGCCGGGCCGGACGCCATCATCGGCGCCACGGGTGACTGAGGCTCTTGCACGTCGTGGCTTGCCTACGACATGGTGCAGTTCGAGAAGAACGGCATACCGACCGTGGCCATCGTCACCGAAGGCTTCCAACATGATGCCCGCATGACTACCAGAGGGCTCGGATTGAAGGACCCCGCACTGGCTGTAATCTCGTCTACGTTGACTAGCCATCCGGCGGAGGACATCAGGGAGCGGGTCGGTGAAAGTTTCGAGAGCATTGTCGCCGGCCTGACGCAAGAGAGACCGGCGGTCATAGAAGAGGAGAAGGCATCTCCGAAGACGTATCGCTTCCAAGCCGCCAGCAGCTACGATGCCTTCGAGGAGATGAACGCCTTCTTCCTGAGGAACCGCTGGGGCGATGGCTTCCCCATCATACCGCCCACCGAACTCAAGGTGGAACGCATGCTCTCCGGCACGAGCCGAAGGCCTAACGAGATCGTCACTGTCCTGGAGCCCGGCATGGGCGAGGCGACGGTGGAGAAGATCGCCATCAATGCGGTAATGGCGGGCTGCCTTCCGGAGCACATGCCTGTGCTGATCGCGGCGGTACAGGGGATGTCCGACCCTCTGTTCGCCATGAGAAAAGTGGCCTGTTCAACCGGCCCCCACGCTCCGATCCTCATTATCAATGGCCCCGTACGCAAGGAGTTGAACATCAACTGTGGTCGGGGAGCGCTGGGCCCGGGGGCGCAGTCCTTCGCCAACACCGTCATTGGGCGGGCCATCCGGCTCATCATCATGAACATCGGGCATGCCTACGTTGGCGAACTGGACATGGACACCATCGGCTCGCCCATCAAATACAGCATGTGTCTGGGTGAGAATGAGGAACAGAATCCTTGGGAGCCTTTCCACGTCGAGCGGGGCTTCGCCAAGGACGCGAGCACGGTCACCGTCTACGGTGTTGAGTCCCAGTTGGAAGTGATGGACCTGGTAGCCCATGAACCAGAGCGCCTCCTCCTCACCTTCGCCGGAACTGGCAATAGCGCCGGAGCTTGCTCGACCAGCGCCTGGCTCCAGGAGAACCGTAGCCGACCCCACATGCTTCTTGTCTGCCCTGACCACGCGGCCGTCATCGCCAACCGCGGCTGGTCAAAGCAGGATGTCAAAGAGTTCCTCTACCACAACGCTCACATCGAGTGGCGGTACCTCAAGCACGGCAACCAACTTATTCCGGAACGCGTAGTTCCTCCCTGGAAGTGGCTGTACGATGCACCAGAGAACACGCTGCTGCCCATTGGCGCTGGGCCTCACTGGTTCAATATTATTGTCGTCGGTGGTTCTGTGGGCAAGTCCTCTTGGTTGACCAGTATCGGTGAGCCAGTAACGGTGGAGATCCGAAAGTAGGGGTCGGGGGACGGG
>JACPQD010000079.1 GCA_016190665.1 Chloroflexota bacterium | reverse complement strand
GACGCGTTCTTCAGCCCCAAACGGTTCTTCTGACCGACGACCGCCCCACCAGGAGGCCAAAAACGACCCCGTCTTGCCACCACAACCCGACTGCGCCAGATTACTCACGGATTTGGGCCACACAGAGCATCGCTTTTTCTCTGAAGGGCGACGTGGTACAATGTCTAGTCAGTCTCAACTAGAAAGAAGCCCTTCTCCGCTGAGGAGGGATGGGTGTCCCCATGCAGTTCCCTTGCGTATCCCTCGATCTGGAGACCACCGGCCTGAGCCCCGAAAACGATGAGATCACTGAGGTGGGCGCCGTCAAGTTTTTGGGCGATGAGGTCATCGCGACGTTTTCGTCTCTGGTGAACCCGGGGCGAAGAATTCCCTATTTCATCCAGGTCTTGACAGGGATCCAGCAAGAGGATGTGGACAACGCGCCGCCGATTAGCGCCGTCGGCAGAGACCTGGCGTCCTTCATTGGCTCTTGCCCCATTGTAGGGCAGAATATTCCCTTCGACGTGAGCTTCCTGGCCGCCAAGGGGATAGTTCTTCTGAATCCAACCTACGATACCTGGGAGCTCTCGTCTATCCTCTTGCCCTCCTTGCCCGACCACGGTCTCGGTTCGTTGGTGAAGGCCCTTGGTGTTTCGACGTCCCCCACGCATCGCGCCCCCGCGGACGCCATGGCGGCCAAAGATGTCTTCCTGGCGCTTCTGCGCTTGGCGAGCGAACTTAAGCCGTCCCTTCTGCGTGAGTTGCAGAGCGTCGGGGCTCGCCTCAATTGGCCGCTGAGCTTCGTCTTTGAGGTCGCGGCGGGCTCGCCCGCTCCGGAAATAAGTGAGAGAGGACGGCCGCGCCTACCCCTCCGCCGTCCTGAACCGCTTGTCCCCGTCTCCGAGAAGGTGGCGCTGGACATTGACCAACTGACTGACCTTCTCAAGACAGTGATACCGCAAGGATTTCCGGGTTTTGAGTATCGCGTTGAGCAGGAGCGAATGATGGTAGCGGTGGCCCAGGCGCTCAACAGGGACGAGCACTTGCTGGTGGAGGCTGGCACGGGCACCGGTAAGTCGCTGGCCTACCTGCTGCCCTGCCTTCACTACGCTCTTACGAACAACACGCCTGTTGTCATCTCGACCAATACCATCAACCTGCAAGAGCAGTTGATGCACAAGGACATCCCTGACCTCCTGAAGGCTTTAACAGGGGATGGGGACTTCGCGCGTCTCAAGGCGCTGCAACTGAAGGGTCGCAACAATTACCTGTGCCTGCGGCGTCTGGAGTCACTGCGCGGCTCGGAGGGCTTATCCCTCGACGAGGGGAGGCTGCTGATGCGCCTCCTCGTCTGGCTCGGTTCCACGGTTACGGGCGACAGGGCGGAGCTCAACCTCAGCGCCGCCGAAGGCGCCGCCTGGAGCAAGGTGTGTGCCCACGGGGAAAGCTGCCTCGGACCGCGCTGCCGCTACCATGAGGATGGAACGTGCTTCTTTTATCGCGCGCGCTGGGCGGCGGAGGGCGCCCACGTGATCGTTGTCAATCACGCCCTTCTCCTCTCCGATATGGTCAGCGGGGCCAACGTCCTGCCGGATTATCAGTATCTGGTTGTGGACGAGGCCCACAATTTGGAGAAGGAGGCCACAGACCAGCTTGGATTCAGCGCAAACCAGCGCGACGTAGATGATTACCTGTCCAGGGTTGGGGGGGCCTCCGAAAGCAGGGGCCGTCCCTCCGGATTACTCGGCGCGCTGTTGGGGGGCCTCGCCGGCGGTGCCCCCATCCTCCGCGAGGCGCCTCCACCGCTGGTGGCCGATGTGGAGAAGGCTGTTCGTGAAGCAGCGGCTCAGGCGTCCTTTCTCTTCAGTGGCCTGGCCGCTCTTGTGGAATCCTGCTCTTCCGAAGCAGGGGATTACGATTTGCGCCTGCGCCTGACCAGGGCCGTGCGCAGCCAGCCCGCCTGGTCCGACGTCGAGATCGCCTGGGACGACCTGTCGAAGTCCCTTAATCGGATAGAGTCCAAACTCAGTGAACTGGGGACCAGGTTGGAGGGACTCGAGGACCCTGGTGGCGACCGTGATGAGCTGAAGATGGAGCTCGCGGCGCTGATTGCCGCGGGCGCGGAATTGAGGCATCGCATGGGCGCCGTGATATCCGCCCCGGAAGCTGACAGCATTTACTGGGCGCAGCTGTCGCGACAGAGCAACGCTGTCACTGTGAGCGCTGCGCCGCTTCACGTTGGCCCGGCCCTGGAGAAACATTTGTTCCTACAAAAGGCGTCAGTAATTCTGACCAGCGCCACGCTGAGCACGGAGGGCACTTTCGGCCACATCAGGGAGAGACTGAGCCTCTCAGACGCGCAGGAGCTTCTGGTCAACTCGCCCTTTGACTATGGCAACGCCGCGCTTATCTATCTGCCGCAGGACATTCCGAACCCCAGCCACCCGGCCTACGGGCCGGCGCTGGAACGGGCGCTGATAGAGCTGGGCCGCGCTGTACAGGGGCGAACGCTGGTCCTATTCACCTCCCATGCGGCGCTCCGGTCTGCACTGGCGGCGATACGGGCCCCGCTGGAGCGTGAGGGCATTCTCGTCCTGGGACAGGGGGTGCATGGTTCGCCCAAGCAGCTATTGAACCTTCTCAAAGCTAACCCGCGGACCATCGTCCTCGGGACCGCCAGCCTCTGGGAGGGGGTGGATGTGGTCGGCGAGGCGCTGAGCGTTCTGGTGATCGCCAAGCTGCCCTTTGTCGTGCCCACGGACCCTGTATTCGCCGCGCGCTCCGAGCTTCTCGATGATCCGTTCAATCAGTATGCCGTTCCCCAGGCGGTGCTGCGGTTCAAGCAGGGATTTGGCCGCCTAATCCGCAGCCGCACGGACCGAGGCGTGGTGGTGATCCTCGATCGCCGCATTCAGAACAGGCACTACGGCGCCGCCTTCCTGGATTCGTTGCCGCGGTGCGCCACGAAGCGCGGGCCCGTCTGCAATCTCCCCGAAGAGGCGTTGACATGGCTGGGGAAGGGCAAGCAGCCGATGCTGGAGGGGTTCTAGGAGGAAGGGGAAGCCGTGGCCCAGGGGCTAGACAAAGTCAGGCGGGTCAGACTCGTCCACTGCTGGGGGAGACCCGGGTTGAAAAGGAGAACGAATGCAGATCTTCGGCTGGCTGGGCTTCATCACCATGCAGATATTCTTTCTGCCGCAGACGGCGAAGATCCTGCGGACGAGGGATGTCACCGGACTATCGCTGCCGGCCTGGGTCATTCTCTGGCTGGGGTTCGCCTTCTACGTGACCTACAGCCTGGCCATCATGGACGTGGTGTTCATAGTGGGCAACACGATGGGCCTGTTGCAGACCTCCCTTCAAATAGGGCTTATCTTAAGATACCGCACCAGGTAGGTTGCTAGAAGCTGTTCAGCTTCTTTTCCTGTTCGATCCACGCCCTCACGAAATCCTTTTCCTCTTCCCGCGTGGCAACCTTCCCGTCTAGGACAGCGTCTTTAAGGTAAGACAGCGCCTCGCCGACCAGCGGCCCGGCGGGGAGTCCCAACTTCAGGATATCCTTTCCGCTCAGCAGGGGGGCGATATGTCGTAGCGTCGTCAAATACAGCCTGAGCCGACTGCGGACGGCAGGCGATTCCGAAACCAGGGACACCGCATGGATGGCGTGAAGGGAATAGCGCCGGAGCAGCCTGCAGAGGGCGCTGGGGACCACGGAAGACCCAGACGCGACTCCCGGGTGAGTCCTGAGGTCGACAAGGTCGTTGATAGTGCGCGCCATCCCCGGAGGAAATCTGAAGCGAGCAATGAAATCCGCCGCCTGGGATGGCGTCAACCGGTAGGCCAGAACGAGCAAGTACATTAGCGGCCTGTCTTCTTGACCGATCTGCCGGACCCGCCCGAAATTGCTCACCAGCCAGTTGTCGGCCTTCAAGGTGGGGTGGAACTGCTGCAGCACTCCCAGTTCTTCTGCGCGCCGGAGGACACGTTCCGGAAGGGCTTCTCGTAGGATTAGCTCCAACTCACGTCGCAGGCGGTCGCCGCTGATGGTATCCAGCATAGCCACATCCCGACGGAGCAGCTTCCTCGTTTCCGGCTCCAGGCGGAAACCGAGGCGCTGCTCGTAGCGGAGGGCGCGCAGAATCCTTGTGGCGTCGTCGATGAAGCTTCTGTCGTGCAGGATGCGCACCAGCCTCTGCGCCAGGTCTGCCCGGCCATGGTACGGATCAACCAGTTCCCCAAAGCGGTCCGGCGACAAGTGAGCGGCCATGGCGTTGACCGTAAAGTCGCGCCGGAAAAGGTCCGCCTCGATAGGCCCCGGCTGCACCGTGGGGAGGGCCCCCGGCCGGCTGTAAGTCTCCGAGCGCGACGTCACCAGGTCGATGATGGCACCTCCGAACCTCCATTTGGCCGTACCAAAGCGACGGTGCACGGTGAGACGACCGCCGCTACGGCCGGCTAGCTCCTCGGCCAGAGCCAGGGCATTGCCTTCAACCACCAGGTCAAGGTCCAGAGTTTCCCTTCCCAGCAGCAGGTCTCTGACGGCTCCACCCACCAGGTAAAGCCGCTCGCCGCGAAGGCAGGCCTCCGCTCCAGCCCCCTCCAGCAGACGGCAGATCTCCGGCGGAAAGCGCTCCCTGATCAGGCGATCAAGGTTGTTCGAATACTCTTTCAGCTCTCGTTGCTCTTTCAGTACCTATTGATGGTTGTCATTATAGCATGGGGTGGTATAATGATGCCTGGCGCGCCCGGCCTAGATTTTGCACTGGCGATGGGCGTTGGCGTTTAGTAGAATTAGGCAGTAGCGGTAATCCTTGACGCAGATGATGACTGCCCAAAGGACTTGGCCCCGGATCTTCTGGGACGAGCGCAACAGGTGGCGCGAAACGTGCTGGTGTCGGTTGTCTTGGCGAAGTCCGAACTGGAAAGCTGGTTCGTCGGGAGCATCCAATCCTTGCGAGACGTTCGCGGCATTTCAAGCGGAGCGCGTTCACCATCTGATCCAGAGGCCATACGTGACGGCAAGGGATTCCTGAGCAGCGCGATGCAGCCCCGAACCTACCTCGAGACAGATGACCAGCCGGCCCTCGCAGAGAAGTTTGACCTTCGAAGCGCCTACAGAAGCTGCCGGTCGTTCAGGAAATTCCAGCACGATCTCCGCAGAATCGTAGATTCGTTGGCTTCTTAGAGAATTTGAGCGGCCCTTCACCCGAACCGGCGACTGCCGTATTCGCGTGGTCACGCCGCTCGTTCGGCGGACTGCCAAGGCAGATTCTATGCTAAAATAGTAGCGTAGACACGGCCCTGCAAATCTGGAATCAGGAGGAAGCAGTATGTATGCCCGTTGGACCAAGTTTACAGTCCGGCGAACTTGCGAGGCAGACGCAGAGAAGGCCCTTGGTGAACTGCTTGAATTCATTCAGCAGCAGCCGGGCTTCCTGATGTCTCTCCAGCTCGTTTCGACAGAGAACCCTCGAGAAATGGCCAGGCTGTCTCTCTGGAGGAGCAAGGCGGCGGCGGACGCGGCCGCCGTGCAGACCCACTCGGTCGCTATCCGTTCCCGATTGGTGGCAGCCGCGAGAGAGGAAAGCTCAGGCTACAACGTCAAGTCTCGGTCCGGCCGGCTCCCTGCCGTCAGGAAGCGGAAGACGGTCTAGGGAAAGTACGGCGAGGTCGGCAAGCGTGGGGTTTTGAGGGCCGGTGGAAGATATTCTTAGTCTGCAGTCAACAATTGGAATCACTTTCTCTAATCCAGATATTCTCGAACAGGCGCTGGTTCACCGGTCCTACCTGAACGAAAACCCCAGCTTCAGGCTCGGCTCCAACGAACGCCTGGAGTTCCTTGGTGATTCGGTGCTGGGCCTCGTCGCCGCGGAGGAACTCTATGTCCGCTTTCCTTCCTTCTCAGAGGGGCAGCTAACCAAGCTGCGGGCTGCTCTAGTCCGTGAAGAGACTTTGAGTGCCTTGGCCCGGTCCGTGGGACTGGGCCAGTATCTCTATCTGGGCAACGGCGAGGAGCGGAGCGGCGGCCGCGACCGGCCGAGCATTCTCGCCGCAGCTCTGGAAGCTGTTATCGGGGCTGTCTTTCTCGATAAGGGTTTCAGCGAGTGCAGGGATTTCACCCTCAGGCTGATGGTGAAGGACATCGCTGGCATGCTTGATCAGGCGTCGGTAGAGGACCCCAAGTCCAGATTGCAGGAGTTGAGCCAGGAGCGGTGGCAGGTTGCGCCCACCTACCGGACCATCTCGGAGTCCGGTCCGGACCACGCCAAGGAGTTCACCGTCGAGGTGCTGGTGGGGGAGACGGCTCTGGGTCAGGGCTCAGCGCGAACCAAGCAGGCAGCAGCGAAGAAGGCGGCCAGGGTCGCCCTGCAGCACCTCGATAAGGCGGAAGCGTGACGTTCAGCCCCCGGTTCATGGCCGCATCCATCGGCAGCACGCCGCACACCGATCCGGTCAGGGCTTGCCAACTCATCCTGGAGAGCTTCCCTGAGGCGCCAGTGGTGCCGACGCTCCCCCGGCTCTCTTACAAAGAAGGGTTAGCCCTCTTCCGCGGCGGCCTGCCCTGCTTCGTCGTTGACGAAGAGAAGAGGCACTGGTTCTTCGATACCTCCCGGAACGCCGACGACGAGGATCTGACCCGGTTCTACGAGCATTACCTCGCCGGCGACGTCGACTACTTCGGCATGGCGCCGGAAGAGTCGGTGGGGATGCGCACCATGTTCAAAATGCTCAGGGAGAATCCCAGCGCGCGGTGGAAGCTCGTGAAGGTGGGCCTGAGGGGACCGATAAGCTGCGGCCTGACCCTGACCGACGAGAACCGGCGCCCCATATTCTACAACGACACCTTCCGCGACGCCCTGGTCAAGGCGCTGACCATGAAGGGGAAATGGCTGCTGAAGAAGCTGCGAGAGGCGGCGCCCGACGTGGCCACCCTGTTTCAAATCGGCGAGCCGCAGATGGCGCTCTTCGGGTCGGCGTTCACCAGCGTCAGCAAAGAAGACGTTCTCGCCTGCATCAATGAAATGATCGATGGCCTCGGAAGCGATTTCACGGTAATTCATTGCTGCGCCAACACGGACTGGCCCGTCCTCATGGCGACCGAAACGGATGCCATCAGTTTCGATGCCTATGAGTTCACCGAGAGCCTGGCCCTTTACCCCAGGGAGGTCGGCGCCTTTCTCAAGCGGGGCGGCATGCTGGCCTGGGGCATCGTTCCCACCGCGGACGAGAAGCTGGCCGGCGAGACGACTGAGAGCCTGGTGGACCGGCTGGAGGCGGGGATGGCGCTAATGTCACGTCGAGGCGTCGACAAGGATATGCTCTTGGATTCAGCATTAGTCACCCCAAGTTGCGCCACCACGAGCATGTCCGTGGCCGGGGCGGAGCGGGCCCATGTTCTGACAAAAGAGATGTCTGAGACTATGCGGCAAAGGTATTTTGGTTAAAGACCTTCGAGGTCTCAAAGACCTCGAAGGTCTGGGATCGAGTCGATCCGGGGAGGGCCCAGTTAGGGGGAGAAAGATGACACCCATCAACTACATCGAGAAGGTCCGCGCCGCCTATCCCAGCCAGCGGCCCTACCAGTGGTCCACCTATGACACCAGCCCCTGGACTCCCATGACCAAGCCGCTGAGGGAGTGCCGCGTCGCTCTCATCGGCTCCAGCGGGGTCCACCTGAAGAACCAGACGCCCTTCGACGCGGACAGCAAGGGGGACATCAGCTTCCGCGAGATACCGAAGGACGTGAACGTCGCCGACCTGACGATAACCCACCGCGACTATGACCACACAGACGCCGACGAGGACGTCAACTGCGTCTATCCCCTCGAGCGGATGCGGGAGCTGGAGAAGGAGGGCTTCATCGGCGAACTGGCGCCGATGAACTACACCTTCTGCGGGCGAATCTTCTTTCGCACCAGCCTTCTCAAGGAGATGGCGCCTGGCCTGGTGCATCGGCTCACGATGGAGAGCGTCGATGTCGGCTTCTTTGTTCCGGCCTGACCGCTCTGCCATCAGTCCGTAGGACTGCTAGCCAGGGCGGTGGAGGAGGGTGGTATCCCAACCATCTCGATGACCTCGGCGCGGGATATCACGGCGCTGGTGAAGCCGCCGCGAGCGGTCTTCCTGAATTTTCCGCTGGGGCATCAGACGGGCAAGCCCTTCGAGAGGGAACTGCAGATAAGCATCATCAAAGATGCTTTCACAGCGCTGATGACTATCAAGGAGCCCGGGACCATCGTCGACCTGCCCTACGAATGGCGAGAACCTTTCGACTGGAAGCCACGGGTCCACTACGCTTGGGCAAAGTAAACTGGGGGAGGGGGGTGGCCTGGAGATGTCCAACCTGTCTGATCTGTCCGACGGGTCCGACGCCCCTCACCTGAAGACCGCTGAAGACAAGAACGAACAGGAACGAACATGAACGTAGGCGTCTGCCGGATCAGGTTGCGCATCCCGGAAAACCACTCGCTGAAGGGCAAGAGGCACGTGCTGAAGTCCATCATCGCCCGAGTGCAGAACAAGTTCAACGTCGCCATCGCCGAGGTGGAGGACCAGGACCTCTGGCAGGTGGCGACGCTGGGCATGTCCTGCGTCAGCAACCATGGCCCCCATGCGGATGAGATTCTGGCCAAGGTGGTGGATTTCATCGAGGGGATGAGGGAGGATGTGGAGCTCCTCGATTATGAGACTGAGATAATTCATGCTTTCTGACGCCAGCGCGTTCCTGGGCCATCTGAAAAGTCTCAGCTTCTACAAGGACCAGGCGGCCCACGTCCACAGCATCCCGCCCCGGGAGGCCGTCGCCGGGGAGCTGGAGAGACCGCTCCCTCCCGCCCTTGCGGCGTCGCTGACGGCGCTGGGCGTTCTCCCTCTATATAGCCATCAGGCACAGGCCATCAACGCGGCGCGCCAAGGCAAGAACGTCATCGTCGCCACTGCCGCCGCCAGCGGCAAGACCCTCTGCTATAATGTGCCCGTGCTGGAGGCGCTAATCGCCGAGCGGGGCAGTCGCGCCCTTTACCTCTTTCCTCTCAAGGCCCTGGCCCAGGACCAGTTGCGCGGCCTTCGCGCGCTGACGGCGACGAACCTTCCCAACGTGAGAGCCGCCACCTTCGATGGGGATACTCCGGACTACGAACGCGCCGAGATACGCCGGTCGTCCCAGATCATCCTGAGCAACCCGGACATGCTGCACCTGGGGATTCTGCCTAACCACGCTGGCTGGTCGCCGTTCTTGAGGCGGCTCAGGTACGTGGTGGTAGATGAGGCCCACGTCTACCGGGGCGTCTTCGGCTCCCACGTGGCCAATGTGCTGCGCCGTCTGGAGCGCCTGTGCGATTACTATGGCAGCAGACCCCAGTTCATCCTCTCCACGGCCACGATTGCCAACCCGAAGGAGCACGCCGAGAGATTGACAGGGCTGCCCTTTGAGGTCGTGGAGGAGGACGGCTCACCCTACGGCGGCAAAGATTTCATCCTCTGGAACCCGCCCATCATTGACCCGGCGAAGGCGACGCGCCGCAGCGCCAATAGCGAAGCGACGACCCTCCTCGCCGAGCTGATACAACAGCGCATCCGCACGCTGGTCTTCGTCAAGACACGCCGCCTGGCGGAGCTGGTCTATATCTACGCGCGGGACAGGCTGAAAGAGGCCAGCCGGCATCTGGCGGAGCGGGTCCGCCCCTACCGCGCCGGCTACTTGCCGGAGGAGCGTCGCGAGATCGAGAGGGACCTCTTCGAGGGGAGGTTGCTGGGGGTCGTCGCCACCAATGCCCTGGAGCTGGGCATCGACATCGGCGACCTCGATGCCACGGTCCTCGACGGCTATCCGGGGAGCATCGCCAGCACCTGGCAGCAGGCGGGCCGGAGCGGGCGCCGGGGGCATCGCTCCATCAGCTTCCTCGTCGGGCAGTCGAACCCGCTGGACCAGTACTTCATGCACCATCCGGAGGCCCTCTTCGGCAAGTCGCCGGAGCACGCCCTCATCGACCAGGCGAACCGGTATGTTATCAAGCCGCAGCTCCTGGCCACCGCCTATGAGTTCCCCCTCAGCGGCCGGGACGCGAAGCTCTTCGGCCCGGCCTTCCAGGAGGCCTGCGAGGAGCTGGAAGCCGAGGGGACGCTACGCAAGAGGCTGAACCGCTGGTTCCTCGCCCCCAGCGTCGTCTATCCGGCCAAGGACGTGAATATCCGCTCCACCTGCTGCGAGGTCTTCTCCGTGGTCGATACCTCGCGGGGCGGCGCGCTCCTGGAGACGGTGGAATCGGCCACCGCCTACTTCCAGATCCACCCGGGCGCCATCTACCTGCACCAGGGCGAGCCTTATCTCATCTCCGACCTCGACCTGAAGAGCCGCGTGGCCTACGCCGCGCCCACGGACGCCAACTACTACACGCAGAGCAAGGACGTGACCGACCTGCGGATACTGCACGTGGCGAAGGAGAGGCAGGCCGGCAGCGTCAAGGTCTACCTGGGCGACGTCGAGGTCACCACCACCGTCTTCGCCTTCAAGAAGAAGATGCTCTTGACGGAGGAGGTCATCGGCGAGGAGCCGCTGGACCTGCCGCCCCAGTCCTTCGATACCGTTGCTCTGTGGTTCGATATCCCGCGGGCGGCGATGGACCTGATAGCCCAGCGACAGTTGGACCTGCCTGGCGGCCTGCACGCCTGTGAGCACGCCTGCATCGGCATGCTGCCCCTCTTCGCCCTCTGCGACCGAAACGATATCGGCGGTGTTTCCACCTCCGCTCACGCCGATACCGGCCAAGCGCAGGTCTTCATCTACGATGGACATCCGGGCGGAATCGGCATCTCGGAGAAGGGTTACGAGATGGTGGAGGCGCTCTGGGACGCAACCTTGAAGGCGGTCGCCGAGTGCCCGTGCGAGGACGGCTGCCCGAGCTGCATCCAGTCGCCGAAGTGCGGCAACAACAACGAGCCCCTGGACAAGGCCGCGGCGCAGATCATTCTCAGAGAAGCTCTGAGAGGGGGCCTGGGGACGGGGGACGGGGGACGGGAGACGGGGAAATGCTGAATGATGAGTGATGAATGATGAAAGGGGACGGAGGTTAGGGGTTGGGGGACGGGGGAGTGATGAGTGATGATGAGTGATAGGAGGCATTCACCGCAGAGACACCGAGGGCACAGAGGTGGGAAATAAGGACCGAGCGGACTCTGCGCCTCTGCGGTGAAACGAGGGGGCTTGGGGCGAAACGTCCACTCAGTCCACGTCCACGCTGATGCTGCTCAGCGGCGCTTTTCCGGCCGGCGGCGGGTGTGGGGTCTTCTCGCTTCAGCCCACGGCGTCAACGGATTCTGAACGGACAAACGGCTATGTCCTGAGACGAAGCGCCCGTTACGCTGCCATCCCGGCGGAGTTCCACATGCCGTTGGCCCGGCGCCACCGCGCATGAAAACGGGCTCGCTGCCTCCAAGTAGTGCGTCTGGATGCTGGCCTTCGCCAGCATGGTGCCATGAGAGGCCCCTTTCTGTCCCATTCCGGCGCAGGCCGGAATCCAGACGGGTACCTCCCTCGCGAAAGGGAGTGCTTGGCGAGACACGGCGACCTATTTTCATACCAGGCCGGAATCCAGGCGTCGCTATTCCGGTATGGATTCCAGCCTCCGCTGGAATGGGGTTTCCAAGGCTCCTGGGCTAGCTGGAGCGAAACGCCAGCCTCACGGCGAGGGGCCGGGCGGGTGGGGCCCCCCTCGCTTCAAGCTGGCTTTGTGGCAAGCCAGCATTGTGCTATACTTGTCGCCGGAGGTGCTTCCATGGCGATTGCGAGCAAGCGGGCTAAGATAACTGTGGACCTTCGCGATCCGGCCCTGGTAAGGGCCATCCGGCATGCCGCGGTCGAGCGATCCCGTCCCATGCAGTCGATCGTCGCCGAGGCGCTGCGGAAGTGGTTGGACGGACTGGAGGACGAGGAAGACGCCGCGGTGCTCCGCGCCCGGAGGGGTGGGCCTGTGGTTCCCTGGGAGCAGGTGAAAGCCGAAATCCGGGAGCTAGAGTCCCGGGGTGAGTAAGACCTTTCGACTGCAAGTCGAACGCGGCGCGGAAAAGGAAATCCTCGGTCTGCCGCCCAAGGTGCAGAGACAAGTAGAAGCCACCCTCGACCGCCTGCTGGACACGCTCAGCAGCGGGGCCCGGCCACAGCATGTGAAGCGCCTCAAGAGCGAACCCGGATGCTACCGGATCAACAGCGGGGAGTACCCCGTTGTCTTCGAGCTCGATGCCACGGCTGGACTGATTACCGTTTACCGCGTCCGGCACCGCAAAGATGTTTACCGGAACCTCTGATCCAGCTTCGATCTGCCGGCTGCCTTCACGGTTGAAGGGCGGTTGTGCTGTAACGCTCCCCCTCTGTTGAGGGAGACCCCCCGGCGGTCGGGCCTCCCGCTTCTCGCTCCGCACTCCTCTTTCAGTCCCCCACTCATCACTCCGCACTCACCACTCATCACTAACGGCGTGTCCGTTTCTCCGTTGTCTATCCGATGACGCCGGCGCCGCGGCGCTGGTGGGTTACGTCGCGAAGCTCCGGCTTACTTGCTGTCCATACGTTCGGAAAGCCGCGACGTAACCCACCCTACGACCATTGAAGCTCGGAACACACATAGCAACAGCGCTCGGCTCTCAGGCCCCGCCCCCCAACCCCCTGACCCCGGCCCCTGACGGGCCTACGGCGTAAGCGTCAGCAGCTCCCTGGCGATCTCAGGATACTTGGCGATGAATAACAGCTCGTCGGCTACCAGGGGCTTCTGAGATTCAACGTTGGCATATCTCACCAATTCGAGCACGTTCTCTGCTTGCTGAGCGTCATCGAAGTGAACAGCCATCTCACCCATGATGTGGCTGAAGCCAGAGATGCCTCCGTACTCTCCCGAGCAAATCTCGCGGCCTGTCTCCACGGTCTCTGCTTCTCCTCTGCCGAGCTCGGCGAAATCGTAGAGCTCATAGTTGAACGGGTCTTTGAGCACGCCGTCGGCGTGGATCCCCGAAGCATGGGCGAAGGCATTGGCGCCGACCCCCGGCTGATTGATAGGGATAGGCACGTCGAAGGCATAGCTGGCGAATTTCGCCAGCTTCCATGACTTGGATAGATCGATATGTCTGCCCAGCTTGTAGTTTTCGGCGAAGCCCTTGGACTTGGTCACCGCGAGGATCACAGCTAAGAGGTCCGCGTTGCCAGCCCGCTCCCCGATACCGTTAATCGTAGTATTGATATACACGTCCTGGCCCCCGTCGATGACGCCCTTGGCGCCGGCCAGCGAGTTGCTCACTGCCATGCCCAGATCGCCGTGGCAGTGAATCTCAGTAGGAAGCCCGATTTCCTCAGCCAATCTTCTGGCGGTATTATAAATGGTGAAAGGATTATCGTAGCCAAGGGTGTCACAATAGCGGAAGCGGGTCGCGCCATGCTCCTTAGCCGCGATTCCGAATTCGATGAGGTACCCTATTTCAGTCCGCGAGCCATCCTCGGCGTTCACCCCGATGCTCTCGGTGCCGAGGGCTTTGGCCGCGTCCACCGCATCGGTCATCATCTTGGTGATGTCCTTGGGGTGCTTCTTGCCCAGGAACTTGCCGTAGATCATTTGGTCCGAGGTGGAGATGGAGAGGTTCAAATGCTTGATTTCAGGGACTAGCTTGAAAGAGGTCTCCACATCTTCGGATGTCGCCCTTATCCACCCCTCCAGGAGGATGGGACTCAAGACGCCCATCTCGGCGAGCTTGATGTTGGCCCTGAGGTAATGGGACTCGTGCCTCGTGGTTGGGAAGCCGAACTCGCTCTGGTAAACCCCCATCTCATTGAGATACACATTGATGAGCGTCTTCTCGAGCTTGCTTAGCCCCAGTTTGGCGGTCTGCACCCCATCCCGATTCGTAACGTCAATGATGTAAATCTTACCCATTTTTTGCTCTCCATGAACGTAGAGGTCGCCTCTGCAATCCCGCGCCGAAAGAAACAGTTGCCCGGCCTGGCGGCAGTTATGGGTGTGGCTTGTTTCCAGTGGATCACGGGCCCGTCGTGGATATATTTCTGAATCTTACCACAAGCGAACCGCAAAATAAACAGGCGACGGCGCAAAACTCAGTGATCAAGCTGGTTGGGAGCGCGAACCCTGACCAGTCAGATAGGTGGCTGGGGTGGGCTGCGCGGCGATCACCCTCACTCACATGGGAGCCGCTGAGGGCAGGTGAAAAGGCTAGACGGCGCGAGTGCGTGAGGTCGCACCTGCTCAGTGGATAACTTTCTCCTCGATAAGGCTCTCCATCTCTGCTTCGGGGAGGCCGAGGATCTCGCTGAAGATATAGTCATTGTGCTGGCCGAGTAAGGGCGCATTGCCCTGTATCTTTCCCGGCGTGCCGGCGAGCTTCCAGGATATGCCGTAGAGCGGCTCTTTGCCGGCCACTGGGTGGTCCAGCTCCAGCCAGTCCTCCCTCGCCTTGAGCTGGGGGTCCGCGCATCTCTGGTCGAGGTTAAGCACCGGCGCCGCCGCCACCCCGGCTTTCTGGAGGGTCTCCATCACCTGGTAGGGCGTATGATTGCTTGTCCAGCCCGCGATGAGCTTGTCCAGCTCCTCTCGATGTGTCAGACGGCCGAACTTATCGGCGAATCTGCTCTCCTGCGACCACGGAGGGTCGCCCAGAGCGCGGCAGAGGCTTTCCCACTCCTCGTCGGTATCCACGGCAATGGACACCCAGCGGTCCTCGCCCTGACAGGGGTAGTTGCCGTGGGGGGTCATCGTGCGATGGCCGTTGCCCTGTGGCCCCCAGACACGGCCGTTTATTACATAGTCCATGATGGCCTCGCCGAGGAGACCGGTAGTTGTTTCGGACTGGGAGATGTCTATGTATTGGCCCTGGCCGCTATGATTGCGATGCAATAGGGCTATGAGAAGGGCAAGGGCGCCGTGAATGCTGGCGTTCATATCGCAATAGGCGAATCTCATTTGTCCGGGCACTGTCTCGTTGCGATACCCGATGACGCTGACTATCCCGCAGAGGGCAGCCAGCGTACTGGCATATGCCCTGACATCGGCCATGGGGCCGCGCTGTCCGGTGGAGGACAAGGAGACCAGAACGATGTCTGGTTTTATCCGGCGAAGAGAGCTGTACCCAAGCCCCATTCTTTCGAGCACGCCGGGAGTGAAGTTGTCCAGCACGGCGTCGCTCTGTGCCACAAGCTTCTTCAGCAGGCCGATCCCCCTGGGGTCCTTGAGATTCAGGGTAATATCCAGCTTGCCCCGGTTCACCAGGTGGAACCAGGGATTAAGCTCCAGCTTCTCCTCGGGAGTTGCCCTGGCCAGCTTGTCCCGTATCTCCGGTCCCGGACCGTGCCGCAAAGGATCGACCTTCTCTCGCGATTCAACCTTGATCACCTCTGCGCCCATGTCGGCCAGTATGTGGCCAGCGACGGAGCCGGCCCACGCCGTGCCAAAATCGATCATTCGGTAGCCAGTTAGCGGAAGCAATGCCATAGCAGATGTCTCCCAACGCGGCGAAGCCGAAACTGAGCAGCTATCAGCAGTCAGCGGTGAGGCTGCTGAAGGCTGATGGCTGAGAGCTGGAATCATGCCACCTTATGCCGAAATCAGACAGAGATGGTAAGATATCTGCGATCAGTTATCAATCTGCTGAGGGCTGATCGCTAATAGCTAGATAATCCCACTTCGCCTGAGCTGCGCCAGGTCTCCCTTGGAGTAGCCCAGCCTGCCGCAGTATATTTCCTCGTTGTGCTGGCCGAGAAGTGGGGCGGGGCGCTCCAGCTTCCACGGAGTCTCCGAGAACAGGAAGGGCCAACCGGCCTGTTTGATGGTGCCGGCTTCGGCGTGTGTCACCTGGGGGAAGAAGCTCCTGTATTCCAACTGCGGGCTGTTCACCAATTCCTCCACATTGTAGACGGGAGTGAAGGGTATGGCGTTCTTGCGGCAGATCTCGAAGATTTCCTCCTTGGTGTGCTCCATCAACCAGGGCTCCAGCAGGGCATCGACCTCCGCCCGATACTGATTGGCCATGGCGCGGCGGTCGCGGTAGCGGGGAAGCTTACTCCACTCTGGGGTACCCATCACCTCGAGAAATCTTATCCATTGGGCTACCTGAGGGGCGATCATGCAGATGTAGCCATCCTTGCACCGGTGCAGTCCCGTAGGATAGTTCTGCAGGCGGGGCTCCCTGGTGCGGAGCTCATTAACTCCGTCGAAAGCGTGGGTCATCAGGTGAGAGCCCACGTGGACGGTAGTCATGACGTCAACGGTTGAGATGTCCACCAGTTGTCCCTTGCCGGTCACATCGCGGGCCAGGAGAGCTACGAAGGTCCCGCCGGCGGCGCCCAGTCCCGCCTGCTGGTCGCATTGGAAAAGAGGCGCCGTCAGCGGCTCCCGGTCTGGCCTGCCTATGGTCTCGCTGACCCCGCTGAGGGCGCTGCAGTTGATATCGTAGCCCTTGTAGTCCCGGTAGGGGCCGGTCAGACCATAGGGAGTGATGGCCGTAACAATGAGGCGCGGATTGACCCCTCCCAGAGAGTCGTAGTCGAGCCCCAGTTCCCTCATCACCGGCGGTGGGCTATTCTGGACAAAGACGTCGGCAGTCTTCAGGAGTTCCTTGAGGATGTTCTTGCCGGTGAAGGTCCTCAGGTCAAGGGTAACCCCGAGCTTGTTGGTATTGAGGTTCAAGAACAGTCCGCTGCGCTCGGCGTGGGGTATGTCTCCTGGGAAAGGGCCGTGCCTTCTGGCCTTGTCGCCCAGGGGTGGGGCCTCGATCTTGATCACCTCGGCGCCCAGGTCGGCCATGAGTTTGGCGCAAAGGGGAGCGGAAACGAAGTCGCCGTACTCGACCACCTTTAGCCAGGATAGGGCCTGCCTGCTCATAGTTGATCAAAGCCCTCTCAATCTCCCTTTCACAAAGGGAGAGGAGTATTCGCATGAGACCAACTCGGTCTCGAAGACCGAGTTGGTCTAAAGACTGATGATTCTCGGCCTCACGCGCCGCTTCTCCGCGGCGATTATGGCCGCGATCTGGGCGACAGCCTCTTCAGCATGTCCGGTAGGGTTTACTACCACGTAGTCGAACATCGGCAGCGTCTTCATCTCCTTCTGGGCGGCGGCAAGGCGCAGCTGCAACGCTTCCGGCGACTCGGTCTTGCGGAGCCTGAGCCGCTCCCGCAATTCCTCCATGGAGGGAGGCGCCAGGAAGATGAAGACGGCGCCGGGCAGGAGAGCCTTTATGCTGGCGGCCCCCTGCACATCCACCTTAAGGATTACGTCTTGTCCGCGGGTCAGAGCCTCCTTGACAGGCTGCTTTGGCGTTCCGTACAAGTGGCCGTAGACGTTGGCCCATTCCAGAAGCTCACCCTTCTTGATCATCTCCTCGAAACGGTCTGCAGAGATAAAGTGGTAAGGTTCGCCTTCCGTCTCGCCCTGCCGGCGGGACCGCGTGGTAACCGTCACGACGAAACAGTAGCGGTCGCCTGATTCCTTGAGTTTCTCGATGATGGCGTCTTTGCCCACGCCGGAGGGGCCTGAGATTACAACGAGCAGCGCCCCGGGGGTCCCGTATGTCATCCTTTTTGGAGGCCGGACTCCGCGCCCCGTCCCAGGCCCAGCCTGGACACGATCGTGTCTGGCGTGATGGCAGCCAGGAGAATCTGCCCGCTGTCCATGAAGATAACCGACCTGGTCCTTCTGCCGCTGGTCATGTCGACAAGGATGCCCTTGTCGCGCGCCTCGGTGATGACACGCTTAATAGGGGCGGAAGCCGGGGAGACGATGGCAACGACGCGGTTGGCCGCCAGGACATTGCCAAAGCCAATATGGATGAGCTCTGTGGTCATTGCGGTCCCCTCAAACCGCTGCGAATCAAGACTGCGTCCAAACCACCATGATTTTGGCTTTCAGCAATCAGCGTTCAGCAGACTGATAGCTGACCGCTGACAGCTACTGAAACCTTATGGCCGAGTAGTAATGAGCGCCCCAGAAGCCGCCGTCGATGGTGTCGATGCCGACCCCTCGCCACTCATTGACGGAGTGGATGAAATCGCCGTCGTTCAGGTAGAGACCGACATGGGAGAGGCCTCGCTCAAAGGTGTTGATGAACACAATGACGTCGCCTGGCTGCAGGGAATCGCGAGCGACCTCCTCCCCCTGGGCGATCATCCCGGAGATGTCCCTCGGCAATTCGACGCCATTCAACCGGTAAACGTACTGCACGAAGCCGCTGCAATCGAAGCCTCGCGGTGAGTTGCCCGCCCAGGCGTAGGGGGCGCCCAGGTATTGCATCGCCGTGTCCGCTATGTTCTGGTTGGCTGGTATCGAGACGGCGGGCGTCTCTGCGGCGGGAGGCTCAGGGCGCTGGCCCCCACGGGCTACGCCGGAGCGCGGGATCTCTGCGGCGTCCTGAGGTTCATCATCGTCGTCCCCTTCGTTCCCCCGGACTGCGGGGTCGGTGGGCAGCCGAAGGTGTGGGGAATCCAGCGGCGCGGCCGGCGCGTCGCTGAAGACGCCTCCTTGAAGCGGCGTGGCGTAGGCGACCAACCAGGTTGAGGACGAACTCTCCGTCGCCGCCAGGGAACAACCTACGATGATTGCGAAAAGGAAAAGGCGGCTGCGAGAGTGTCTCCAAAAGGTTGGCGAGAGGAACAAGCGGAGCTGGCGTATCGCCCCTATCTCTCACCCCCAGTATGATTGTTATCCTATGTGCTGCAGAGTCTCTCCAGTTCCTGCCAGAAGCCAGGGTAGGAAATATCCACGGCCTCCGCGTCGGCGATGGTTGTTTCTCCTTGGGCTATTTGGCTCGCGATGGCCAGGGTCATAGCCAAACGATGGTCATTATAACTGGAACAGGTCTCTCCTTGCAAGCGTCGCCCGCCGCGGATAGCCATGCCGTCCGGCCGCTCCTCGATGTCTGCACCCAGTCTCGACAGCTCGCGGACAACAGTAGCGATCCGGTCGCTCTCTTTGACGCGAAGCTCAGCCGCGTCCCGAATCACAGTAGCGCCTTTGGCCACGGCGGCCGCGACGGCGATGATCGGAAGCTCGTCGATGGCTCGAGGTACAAGGTCGCCGCCTATCTCGACGGCGGCAAGCTCGCTTGTTTCCGCCAGAAGGTCAGCCACTGGCTCTCCACCTTCAGTGCGCTCGTTGGATATGGTGATCCGGGCGCCCATAGATTTGAGCACATCTACGATGCCAGTGCGCGTGGGATTCATGCCGACGTTCTTCACCTGGACCTTCGCATCGGGATGAACGCAGGCTGCCACCAGCCAGTAAGCGGCGGAGCTGATGTCGCCAGGGACGCGCAGGTCCACGGCTCGCAGCGGACCGGGGGCGACGACGATCTCGGAATTGCTTGTAACCAGAGGGGCGCCCATAGCTTTGAGCAGACGCTCCGTATGGTCACGGGAGGCTACGGGCTCTTCTACCACGGTGTTGCCCTCGGCGAAGAGCGCAGCCAGGACGATGGCGGACTTCAACTGGGCGCTGGGCACAGGCAGACGATAGCGGATGCCTTGGAGGTGGCCGCCCCTTATGGCCAGCGGTGCGACGGCGTCCCCGCGACGGCCCCAGATTTGGGCGCCCATCTGGCGAAGGGGGTCTATGATGCGCCCCATGGGGCGGGAGCGAAGAGACGAGTCGCCCGTGATAACGGAGAAGAAGGGCTGTCCGGCCAGAAGGCCCGAGAGGAGGCGCATGGTGGTGCCGCTGTTCCCCGCGTCGAGGATGTCCTGCGGCTCTTTCAACCCGTCGCCACCCACCCCGGAGATTATGAGACGTCTCTCGCCGGGGTACACCTCGATGGCGACCCCCAGGGCTCGGAGACAGGCTACGCTGGAGAGGCAGTCCTTGCCGGGCGAGAAATTCTCCACCGTGGCCTTCCCCGCGGCGATGCTATTGAGGATTACAGCGCGGTGGGAGATCGATTTGTCCCCGGGGAGGCTGACCTCGCCCCGAAGCGCCCGGCAAGGCTTCAGCTTCCTCTCCATCCCCTACTTCTTGTGTCGGATGCTATGTGCATAGCATGCCGTGGTATGAGATAAGCAAGGCTTCAGGTTTCTGTCCATCGGCTACTTCTTGGGGGTCTCCCAGGGCTTGCCTTCGCCTTTCTTCTCCGTCGCTTCCATAAGGGAGCGCGAGCGTCTCGCCAGGCGATCGCCGATTATCATGGAGGTGAAGGACTCGCTGGCCTTGGGTATCTCAGCGAAGGCCGAGGCTTCGGCCCCCAGATGCTCGTGCACGCCCTTGAGCCACCTTTCCCTCGTCTCCCAAACGCTGATAAAAGTCTTGCCCAGCTCCTCTCCACATTCTGAAACGAGTCGCCGATAGTCCTGCAACTCCTGAATCATGGCGTCGATCCAGTGAATTACGCCCTGCCGGTTCGTGACACAGATGTCGCGGTTCATCTCCGGATTGCCAGAAGCGAGTCGAGAGACATCGCGATAGCCCGATGAGGCTAACCGAGCCATTTCATTCCAGGCCGGGCTCTTGGCGGTGGCCGAGACTAGCGCCGCGGACATCACCAGGGGAAGGTGGCTGACTCCAGCCACAAACATATCATGTTCAACGGGATCGAGGAAGAAAGGCTTGGCGCCCAGCGTTTCGACCATTCCCAGGACGGTCTTGACAGCCGAACTGGCGGCGTCCTTCCCCGGGATCACGCAGTACGTGCGATCGCGAAACAGATCGACCTCTGCATGTTCGACGCCCGACTCCTCTTTCCCGGCCATGGGGTGGCCCCCTACGAAGCTCACAGACGGGGGAAGATACTCTTTCGCCCACTCCAGGACGTTCACCTTGGTGCTGCCCGTGTCAGTCACGGTGCAACCCTCGGACAGTTTCGGCGCTATCTGTTGCATGACCTCTTTTATGGCCAGCACCGGGGTCGCGATGATAACCATGCTGGCGTCGGAAACCGACGTTAGGAGGTTCCATTCCGTCTTATCCACTGCGCCGCGCTTCCGGGCCTTGGAAGAGGCGCTCGGCTCCTTGTCGTGCCCCACGATTTCGACATCCTTGAGCTTTGCTGCCTTGAGGGCCATCCCGATGGAGCCGCCGATCAAGCCCAGCCCGATGATAGTTACCTTCTGCATCTGTCACCCTCCCCGGATGAACGTCTCGACCTTGAAGCGAGGAGCGAGACGCGCGAATCCCCGCCCCTGCCCTTCCGTTCCGTACTTCTTTCCTCTTGCTTCTGGCTTCGTGCTCCGCGCCCCGCGCTTCCTAGTACACTGTAACACTGATGTTTACGCTTCACCGAGTCCCAGCACGGGAACATGGATAAACAGGATGAACAGGATTGGAAATTGAGCAGAATTATCCTGCCTATCCTGTGCATCCATGTTAATAGTTGGCCAGTCCGAACCAATGTCTGTTACACGATACTAGTTTACTTCGTCTGCCCTCTGGAAGGCCAGCAAGCGCGGATCCTGCGCCTCTCTGCTCTTGTGCAGCCGTATTAGCTCCACGGTGGCCGGTGACGCGCCAGCGGCCCTGGCAAGGGCCGCCCCTCGTTCAGCGTGATGGAGATTAATGAACAGGCCATAGCCCCAAGCGCCCGGCTTTTCGGTAGCCCAACGCTCCAGCAATCCCGGCGCCAGCGCCGGCAGGAGAACGGAGGCCACCCGGTGAGTTAGGCCGACCCCTTGTTTCCCAGCGTCGTGAAGCAGCGCCGCTCTCAGCACGTCGACGTCCTTGTATCCCGCCGTCATCAGAGCATGACATACCTTCAAACAGTGGCGCTGCCCAAATCTGGCCATACCATAAAAGAGCTGCTTCTGTGCGGGAGAAAGGATCTCCTCTACTGGCACAGGCTTTGCCGGGCTTGATAGAGGAAGCGCCAGATTGATGAACTGACGCAGGCGATAAAGGACTCTGCTCAGGCTCAAAAGATTGGCCTCCCGACGACCAGGCCGCCCACCATCCTCACCGCCGGCATCAGGATGTGCCCCAGGATATCGAAGGGGGTAAAGCGACCCATGAATATGACGATGAGAAGTATGCCCGGTCCGTAAGCGCCGAGCCTCGCCAGAGGGTCGGCGAGGTAACGCGGCAATATCCCCAGGGCAACGCCGAAGCCGTCTAGAGGCGCCAGCGGGATCAGGTTGAAGATGGCAAGGATGACGTTGTACAGTACGATGTAGCCGATAACATCCGCTAGAAACCAGGCCGCGTCCAGTCGGGCAAAAGGCGAGTACTGCATGGGGGAGTGCCAGGCCAGGAGACCCAGCTTCACAGGAATAGTGAAGAGGAAGGCGGTCAGGATATTCGAGACAGGCCCCGCTGCGGAGACCAGGGCGGTGCCCTGCCGCATGCCGATGTTGCTGAAGTACGCGGGGTTCACGGGCACCGGCTTGCCCCAGCCAAACCCCACGAGCAGGAGCATGATAGTGCCCAGAGGGTCGAGATGGACCAGCGGGTTCAGGGAGAGCCTGCCCAAGTATCTAGCGGTTGAGTCGCCGAGTCTATAGGCCGCCAGGGCGTGACTGAACTCGTGCACTGTTATCGCCACGAGTAGGGCACCGGCGATAGCCCCCACCACCACGAGCATTAGAAGCGGATTGCTTAAGAGCAGGTCAATGTTCCAGAGGAGCAATGCAGATGTCCTTTGCGCTTACAAACTGACATATTATACCATAGTGGGAACGTGCTTGGCAGGGTTCCGACCGACGCCTGTCCGCCGGAGGGACGCGCTCCGTCGCGTCCGGATTCCGGCGTCGCGTCCGCTTTCGGCCATGACGGAGCATGGCCCTCCGCTGTGGTGACCGAGTCGGTCCGTGGGGGTTACGATATTGCGTATCGTCTTCGTAGGCACCTTCGGCCTGCAACCGAAGGGCACGGTGAGCGCACGGGCGCTGCCCCTCTCGCAGGCCTTGACCCGAGAGGGACACGCGGTTTCCGTCATTGTGCCTCCTTGGGACCACCCGGCCGACTCGGGTCGTGAGTTTTCCATCGATGGAGTTGGGGTGGTGAATATCCGGCTTCCGCGGCGTCTTCCCCTGTACTATCACCTCGCCATCACGCTCCGACTGTTGCGCCGTGTCCTGGCCGAGCGCCCAGACGTGGTCCACTTCTTCAAGCCGAAAGGGTACGCCGGCTTCGCCGCCATGCTTCTGGGCCTGTTGAAAGCCTTGCGACTCAGCCACGTGCGCATCGTCGTGGACAGCGACGACTGGGAGGGCAAAGGCGGCTGGAACGAGTTGGGCGGCTACACCTGGTGGCAACGCAAGCTTTTCTCCTTCCAGGAGCGCTGGGGCTTGCGCCACGCTGAGAGGGTAACCGTCTCCAGCCGGGCGTTGCAGGCCAGGGTAGAGGAACTGGGGGTCTCGCGGGACCGCATCTTCTATCTACCCAACGGCGTCCCGACGGAGCGGCCGTCCACGCGGGAGGGACGCGAAGCTATTCGCAAGCAGGTTGAGAACACGCCGGTGATACTCCTCTATACCCGCTTCTTCGAGTTCAGTCCCCAACGTCTGGTGGAGATTTTGCGCCTGGTCTTCGGCCCGGCGCCCGAAGCGCGGCTGCTGGTGGTTGGGGAAGGGCTAGCCGGAGAGGAGGAGGCGCTAAAGCAAGAGGCCATCGCTGCGGGCTTTCTTGGCCGCATTAGCTTCGCTGGCTGGGTAGACAGCGCCCGTTTGGGGGACTACTTCGGCGCCGCCGATCTGGCGATCTATCCCATGGACGACACTCTATTGAACCGCTGCAAGTGTCCGGTCAAGCTGGTGGAGCTACTGGGTGCCGGCCTGCCAGTGGTAGCCGACCGGGTCGGCGAGGCGGCGGAATACATCGAGCCGGAGGTCAGTGGCATCCTGGTCGGTCCGGGCCAGACACAAGAGTTCGCGGCGGCGGTGGTGCGGCTGCTCGAGGATGGGGGTTTGAGGGAGCGTTTGGGCGAGAGGGCAAGAGAAAGGGCGCGGGCCGTGTATTCGTGGGACAAGCTGGCCGATATCGCGTTGGGCGCTTACCGGGGATGAGAAGGGGACCCTTGGGTGGGTCAGTTCCAAATCTATCACCGTTTGACAGCGCCTTCGGTGGATGCGATACTTAGAACATGCCTAAACACTCAAGCCAACCAAGGGCCATAAGCCGGCCATTTTGTGCAGGTGAGATTTCACCCACTTCAGGAACGGCAGATACCGGTCGTGTGCAGTTAGACAAGAGCGATATTGCACGTGACGCCAGATTTGAACTGGTGGCTCCGGTACTCCTGATCCGCCGTGACCACGACGGTGAAACGTGGTTGACGCTGCCTGCCATCGAAGAGCACGGCGTTGGGCCATCGCTGGCATCCGCGAAGCGAAACTTGTGGCAGAACCTGTGCAACTACTTGGAATCGCTAGAGGAGAACCGAGAGAACCTGAGTGAAGCCCTGAAGAGGGACTTGACATACTTGGGAGGCTTGATTCAGCGACGACATGGCAGTGACAATAGATGGGCGCAAGCTGAAGAGGAAATTAGAAGGTAAGTATGGCGCCTATTCCGAACCAAGAGACCACTGGCGTTTCTTCTGGCACATCGAGGGAAAGATCTGCGGTGGGGCCAAACTCTCACATAGCCGAAAAGCACGGGACTTGCCGGACTTCGTCGTATCTTCCGTGGCGCACAAACTCGGAGTGAGCCGCGACGAACTCAAGATCATGGAACAGTGTCGTTTCTCCAGAGAACAATTGATTGAGAGACTGCGGACGCGAAGTGTGTAATGTAGGCATCTTCCATTTCGGCGCGGCAGCAGACAGTGGACTCCCGCTTTTGCTTCACACGCTGACAACCTCGCTCAGTATGTGCTTACCGATGGCTGGCTTGAGGGCGTCTTTCATAGCCAGGTCCACTTTGACTCCCAGGAGGTCGCCGAGATAATGCTCCAGTCCTATGAATTCCAGCAGGCTCGGCGCTTCGTGGAACTCCACCAGGAGGTCAAGGTCGCTGCGCTTTCGCTGCTCGCCGCGCACGTAAGACCCGAACACGCCCAGCGATTTGACCTTGTAGTGCTGTTCGATCTCGGGCATGAGTTGACGCAAGGTTTCAATGTACTTGGCTAGTTCCTTCTTGCTCGGTTCTCCGGTCGCCACGGTCTCTATCGCCCGACCCCACTCGCGCCCGGCCCACCATCTTGCGGCCCACTAGGGGCGGCCCCCAAGCTTAGAGGCCACGTCTTTCAGCCTATTGGCCACTCTCGCCGGGACGAGAGTCCTCCAAGTCATTTATCATCCCGCTCAATCAGAGGTTTCAATTTGGGAAGGTCACGAGTCGCCGTGTTCCACACTACTGCCAAGTCTACGCCGAAGTACCCGTGGATCAGTTTATCGCGAGTGCCTGCCATTTTCCTCCAAGGAACGTCGGCATAGCGCCGTCGGACAGTCAAGGGGATGCTCTTGGAAGCTTCGCCGAGCGTTTCCAACGCCCGAATCACGGCATACGCTGTCCTGCGGTCGGCGGCGAACTGCGGAAAGTCCATGCCTCGTGTGAACTTCTCCGCATCTTCGATAGCGTCCAACATGTCCTTAACATAGTCGGCGACATCTCGTCGTTGCGTCATATAGGAATGAGCTCTTCCAGAATGTGCCTGCCGATGGCCGGCTTCAAAGCGCTCTTCATCACGAGGTCGACCTTGACCCCCAAGAGATCGGTCAAGTAAAACTCCAAGTCAAGGAACTCGAACAGGCTGGGCGCTTCGTGGAACTCCACCAGCAAGTCCAGGTCGCTACGCTTTCGCTGCTCGCCGCGCACGTAGGACCCGAAGACGCCCAGCGACTTGATTTTGTAGCGCTCTTGCAGTTCGGGCATGAGCTGACGCAAGGTTTCTATGTACTTGTCCACTTGGCTGGGGTTGTTCGTAAACATTGCCTGGATGCCTCTTCAATAAGCCGGGGCGGAGAGCGATCATATCTTGAAGGCTAAAGATACAGCCGTTCCCCTGCGTTGAGGATTGTCACCCCAACGATTCGATTCGCTCTCGTGCGGATAATCACACCTTCATCGGTTATATCCGAGTCATCCGCAGGCTGAGGCTTGCCGAAACATATATACAGTACATCGCCTTCCGAATCGTAGTCCAGCTTGACGTTCTTGATCGCTAGCTTTGTCGCCATCTGGCCCTCTCCCCAAAGGCGCCTAGCGGCAATCTCTACTTCTCTCTTTGTGCGCGAATCTCTTCCACCGCGCCGGGCCCGGACCACGCTGCCGATATCTGCGCCGATGCGTCCATCAGGCCGCGCCAGGCGGCGCAGCTCTGCTCAGCATTCGTAGTTGCGTGCCTCACGGTGTAGCACTTCAGCTCCGCAAGCTCGGCGTACAATCGGTTTATCCAGTGTTGGACGTATTTCATTTCCTTCATGTGTAGCTCCTTCTGCGCTGCACGCCCTACCGCCCGGCTTCCACTTGGGCTCTCCCTACCATCCTCCGTCCCACCGAAGCCGCTATTGCACCGATCTGGGACATGAGCTGCTCGAAGTTGTCGAAGGTGAGGGATTGAGAGCCATCCTTGAGGGCGGCGTCAGGGGTGGGATGCACCTCGATCATCAGGCCGTCGGCGCCGGCGGCTACGGCGGCCATCGCCATGGGCTGCACGAGGTACCA
Organism: Chloroflexota bacterium; assembly: GCA_016190665.1. Taxonomy (GTDB): domain Bacteria; phylum Chloroflexota; class Dehalococcoidia; order JACPQD01; family JACPQD01; genus JACPQD01. The sequence continues at coordinate 83,130 of JACPQD010000079.1, read as the reverse complement.
CTTGCCTGTGCCGTGGCTGGGGTCGCCCAGTACGGGCAGGTGGCTCAGCCGCTTCACCAGGGGGATGGCGCTCACATCCATGGTATTGCGCGTGTAGGTCTCAAAGGTGCGAATCCCGCGCTCGCAGAGCATGACCTGACGGTTCCCGCCGGAAAGAATGTAGTCTGCCGAAAGCAACCACTCCTGAACGGTGGCCGCCATGCCTCGTTTCAACATCACCGGCCTATCGCATTTGCCGACCTCGTCCAGCAGCATAAAGTTCTGCATGTTCCGGGCGCCGACTTGCAAGATGTCGCTGTAGCGGCAGACCAGGTCCACGTCCCTGGGAGTCATTACCTCCGTGATGACAGGAAGCCCCGTCTCTTCACGGGCCCTGCCCAGTATCTTGAGCCCATCCTCGCCGAGGCCTCGGAACTGGTACGGTGACGTGCTCGGTTTGAAGGCGCCGCCGCGCAATATGTCGGCGCCCATCCTCTTCACCGCCCGGGCAGTCTCCAGGACTTGCTCCTCGGTCTCCACGGCGCAGGGGCCGGCGATGACCACCATCTGGTCGCCCCCGATCCTGACGCCGCCTACTTCGATCACCGTGTCCGCGGGCTGGAACTCACGGCTCGACAGCTTGTAGGGCTTGCTTATCGGCACTATCTCGTCGACCCCAGGCAGAAGCTCCAAGGTATCCTTAAGATCGGGATATGTCTGTCCCACGACGCCGATGACGGTCCGCTCGACCCCTTGCGAAAGGTGGCCGGTAAAGCCCATTTGCGCCAGTCGGTCGAGGATGTCAGCTATCTCCTGACCGCTGGACCCCTTCTTCATTATCACTATCATGGCTGTGCCTCCTGAGATGGTGCGAGTGTCTACCCCACCAGGTCCACGGGTGTCTTCAAGTTCGCGGCGCCCTTCATGTAGATATGCTCGATGTCCTTGGCCGCTTTCTCGGTGTTGAGGAGGATCATGATTCTGACCACTCCCTTCGTGGCCCCCGGCACTTCCATTTCGTGGCCGCACATGAGGGCGACGTCAGTCCAGCCCAGTTGCCTGGCAGCGACGGCAGGGAATTCGGCGTTCAAATCTCGCGTCGTGGTAAACAGGGCATAGGCCACGTTCTCCGGCTCGATATCATTGGCAGCTATCAGCAGCTTTAGAAGCTCCCGGGTAGCTTCGAGAATCGCCTCCTTGCTGTTGGCCGTCGCCGTGGTGGCGCCACGTACGCCTCTACACCACATGTGTTAATGCCTCCGTTGTGCGCCCCTAAGGTCGCGGATGAACTCCTTTACCTTAGAGGGCAAAATTTCTTTCGGCGTCCTGCCCACCAGGTCGACGAGAGCGCTGCCGACCACCACGCCGTCGGCGTACTTGCCTACAGTCTCCACATGGGCCCTGGTCGAGATGCCAAAGCCCACCGCTAGCGGGAGGCTGGTGCAGCGACGTACGCGGGTGACGAAGTCCGGCAGCCCGGTTGGCAACTCGCGGCGCGCTCCGGTGACTCCGGTTAGGCTTACACAGTATACAAAGCCTGTGGCCATCTGGCAAACCCAGGCAATGCGCTCGTCGGTGCTCGTGGGCGCCAGCATGAAAATCAGGTCCACGCCCCTGGGGACGCAAGCCTGTCTCATGGCGGCGGCCTCTTCGGGCGGGAGGTCGGGCACGATGACCCCGTCAACCTCCGCCTTTGCTGCTTCCACCCCAAAGCGATCCAGCCCCATGTTCAGGAAAGGATTGTAATAGCCCATGAGGACCAGAGGGACCGATGCTCCCATATCCCGCAACCTGCTACAAGTCTCCAGGCACTTCTGGAGGGTCACGCCCTCCTGGAGCGCGTGATAGCTCGCCCGCTGGATGGTGACGCCGTCGGCCAGGGGGTCGCTGAAGGGCACGCCCAACTCTATCACATCGGCGCCGGCGACTTCAAGCGCGGAAACTAGAGAGCTAGTGGTCTCCACATCCGGATAGCCCACGGTGAGATAGGCAATTATGCCGGTGCGGCCTTCTGTCTTCAATCTAGCGAAGGTGGCGGCCAGTCTACTCATAGTCCTTTCTGTTCTATCCTGGCTGCTGGCAACGTATCTAGAATGATAAAGCCTCAGCGGAGAAGGATGCAAATGCGGGTCTGGCCTGGTGCTTCTGACAGCCAGTTGGTTTACCGACCTCCCCAAAGCGCATTCGGGACGGAACCACGGATGAACACCGATAGACACGGAGTCTGGGAGCACTCAGCAGGAAGCGTGAAGCGAGGAGCAATGAACGTCAGCGCAACCGACTGAAACCTTGCGCCCTGCTTCATGCTTCCCGCTTCTCGCCTACCCTGAAGGTATCCGAGTTCATTCGTGTCCATCAGTGGTTCTAACTACATATCGGAACCGACACACTAGGTGACGGCGAGGACAAGAAAGTTGTAAGCCAGGTGGGCTATGACGCAAGACCAGATGGAGCTGGTCCTGAGGTAGAGCCAGACAAGGAGCATCCCCAGCAGAAAGAAGGGGACGATGCCGGCGATCTGGAAATGGGCCAGAGAGAAAAGCACACTGCTGATTATCGCCCCGCGGACCGCCCCATAGCGCTGGGCGGCCGCAGTGAAGGCGAAAGCCCGGAAAAAGGCTTCCTCGGCCAGCGGGGCAATGACGACAGCAATTAGCCCGAAGACGATGCCGGCTGGTCCTTGCTGGGTGATGAATCGGGGGAGCGGCTGCGGCATGAGGAAATCCAGGCCAAGGCCACGCACGAGAGACACATAGACCACGTTAATGGCCAGGCCGGCCAGAACCACCAGCGTGGTCGGCAGAGTGGCGCCTACCCGGGACGGGCGAAAGCCCAGGCAGGCCCAAGGCTGCCGGTACTTGACCACGGTGAAGAGGACCGTGACCAGGAAGAGCTGGGCCTCTGCAAAGGCGGCGACGCCAAGCAGAAGGCTTGCGTTCCTGAGGTCCGAGACGATGTCGCGCCTGATGACCGCTACAACGGCCAGGGAGAACACCAGCCCGATAAGGCTGATGACGACGATCACGGCAGCCTTGATCACGTCTCGGATGGTCCAAGGCAGGTAACACATCGCGCCGCGGCGGATTTCAGGGACCTCGTTAATCTCCAAAGGGGCGCTCTCTCCAACGGAAGCTAGGCGCCATACATGATATGCCTATCATGCCGGACACGCAAGTCTCCTCAAACGGGCCCAGGTTCTCACTGTCAACTACCGCTGCGCAGTTGCGCCGTTGCCCACGTGCGAAACCGGTGACGGTTTAAGTGGACGTAAGCAACTTGGCCAGGGCGCCGAGCAGCATGATGTGCCATATGCCCAGGCCGAAGGTCTTCTATTCAGGTGTCTTGAGCCGGGCCATCTGCCAGCGCCGCAGCGCCCCGTCCACGGTGTGCCGGGCGACGATGAGGACGATGACGATGGCCAGTATTACCAGCGGGACCGTTATGGCCATCACTCCGGGTCCACCTCGGCGCTGGCGGCGGCCTCATCGCGTCGCGCGGTTTCGGCGGCGCGGCGCTGCCGGGCAACGTCGGGGATCATGAAGATGAAGGGGATGACCAGAAGGATCAGTATCCCCAGAGCGAAGAACGTATCCTGGACTCCGGCAGCCTTGTCCGGGAAATGGCTGAGCACGAGAACGATTACTGCCGTGCCCAATACACCCCCGGTAGTGCGAAACATGCCGCGTATGCCGGCTACAGCCGCCACCTTTCCGGGGAGAAGGTCCAGGGCGGCGTTATTGGCCGCCGGAGCCGAGATCCCCATGCCGAAGCCGGCGATTATCACCATTAGCGACAGCAGGACTATGTCCGGCGTGGACACGCCCAGGAGATTCACGTTGTGGTAACCCGCGCTCATCAGGAAGAGGCTCAGCGAGATGAATATGGTGCCCACGATCATGGGCAGCCGGTAACCGAACCGGATGAGGAAGAAGCTGCTGACCGCTGACATAACGACCATCATGAGGGAACGGGGCGTGAGTATAAGGCCGCTCTCCACGGCGCTCATGTTATAACCGATCACCGCGTAATAGGGTATGAAGGAGAAGAAGCCGAAGACCGAGGCGCCATAGATGAGATTGAAAACGTTGGCCGCGAAAAACGGGCGCCAGCGGAACAGCGTCAAATCCATCATGGGCTCTTCGGTGCGGGATTCGCGGCGCAGGAAGATGATGAGCAGTACCACCGCCAGCCCAAGGAGCGTCCAGATCGCCGGGTCGCCGAAGGCAGAGGGCTCGTTCCCCCAAATCGTCATGGCGTAGAGCAAAGATACCATCATGGCGGCGAACAATGCCGCCCCCACCAAGTCGATCTTCCTTCGGATCGGGATCGTGTGGTCGGAAGGCAGGATGAGGGCACCGAGGACGATGAGCGCGATGCCTATAGGCACGTTGACGTAGAATATCCAGCGCCAGGAGAAGTTGTCGATAAGGAACCCGCCAATGTTCGGACCAAAGACGCCGCCCAGCGGGAAAATGCTCGTGAAGAGGCCGATGGCGGTCCCTCGCCGGCTCCCGAAAGCATCGCTGACGATGCCGGTCGCGGAGGGCAGGAAGGTCCCCCCGCCGACAGCTTGCAGAATGCGAAACACGATGAGAAGGTGCACGCTCGATGCCATGCCCGTTGCCGCCGAGGTCAGCGTGAAGAGGACAGCGGCGCCCAGAAAGAGCCGCTTGCGTCCCCAGTCGTCGCTGAGTTTGCCCGCCAGGGGCATGACGATAGTCAGGGCCAACTGGTATCCGGTCAGCGTCCAGCCGATCCAGGCGAGATTGGTTTGCAGCTCGACCAGCATTTTCGGCAAGGCGACGGCCACGATGGTCATATCGATGGCCGCCATCATGAGCGCCAGGGCGACGACGCCGAAAACGGCGAGAGCTTGTCTGGTGGGCAGGCCTGTGTCGGACATCCTTTATATTATGACAGTTCTCGGGCCGCGCTGGCGAACCTGGCTGCTAGGAGGGCGACGATGACCAGCACGGCGGCCATGCCGCCGGTGATGGCTTGAATACCCACCAGACCCTCGCCGAAGCCGGCCAGCATCGCCCCCAACGGCACCATGCCGCGGTTTAGGAACAGAGTGCTCAGGACGCGCCCGCGGTAGTCCTTGTCTACGCAGGTCTGGATCAGAGTGTTGTTGGTGGCCATATACGCCTGCTGGCTGAATCCCACGGCGATGAGCGCCAGGAAGGACAGCCAGAGCCAGTGGGAGAAAGAGAAGATGATGAGCGATGAGCCGAAGGCGACCAGGCCTCCCAGCATGAAGCGCCCGCGCCCGGCGCTCCGGAATGACGACGCGATGAAGAGCGCCCCGGACATAGCGCCGGCGCCGGACGAGGCGGTGAGCAGGCCCAGACCTCCGCCTCCCACCTTGAGTACATCGCTGGCGAAAACGGTGAGCATGGTCATATAAGGCATGCCGAAGACCATGGGCAACAGCGCCAGGAGCACGAGGGTGCGCAGGGCAGGCAGGCCCATGAGGTAGCGGATCCCGGCCAGGAGATCGGCGCGAATACTCCCGTTGGCCTTCCGCTGGCGCGCCGGGAATTGCATCAATGCCAGCCCGTAGAGGACGGCCAGGAAGCTGGCCGCGTTGAAATAGAAGGCGCCCGCGACGCCAACGGTGGCGATCAGTCCACCGCCGATGGCCGGGACCAGGACGCGCGTCAAATTCATGGTCGCAGAGTTCAACGCGATGGCGTTCATCAGACTGCCCGGCGGCACCAACTCCGAGATCAACGATTGGCGCGCCGGCTGATTGAAGGACATCATCACGCCCCGTCCAATGGCGATGGCCACTACCATCCAGAACTGCACCAGGTTGGTGGAGACCAGCACGGCCAGCAGCAGGGCCAGCAACATGGCCGCCGTCTGAGTGACACCTTGGATGTTGCGGTGCGCCCGGCTAACAAGGAGTGGCGCCTGCCCAACACCCCGGCCCTGCCCACCTCGCCCCTGGCCAGCGGGGCATCGGAGTCGAGGCCGCACTGTGTTGGCAGATCGAAGGCCATGTGAGGAGATTCCCCCGCGCCCGATGTCGATCATCGACTTGAAGTATTCGCGGGTGTCCTCGGCCACGCCGTAGCCGGCGTAGGCCTTGGGCTTCCGAGCCGGTGTTCACCACGAAACGCGCCACATGCTCAGTCGTTCCCACCGCTCAGTCCCTTCGCTCTCAGTCTTGAAGGTGGTTCAAGGAGTGCGATTGCAGCGCGTGGGCTGACGCTCCTTGCCCGCGAGGCTACTTGGCCAGCCACATCATATCGAATTTGCCCCAGGGATGCATCCCCGGCATTGGCTTGAAGTTCTTCACTTCCTTCCAGGCCCCGGTCAACTGGATATCCCAGAAGCTTATCACCATGGGGACATCGTCCAGGATCTTCTTCTCGATCTCGGCCAGGGCGGCGCGGCGCGCTTTCTCGTCCATGATCGTCGCCTGTTTGGCGATCAGATCGTCCACCATCTTGTCACTGTACCCGGCGAAGTTTCGGCTCCCGCCGGTGACGTAGTACGTGTTCAGCGGTTCGTCGGGGTCGTCGGTGTTATCCAGCCAGTTGTAGGAGAGCATGTCGAAGGCGCCCCTGCCCGCGCGCTCGAGCACCGTCGCCTGGTCTGCGAGCACCAACTCCACCTCGATGCCTATCTTGGCCATCTGGTCCTTGGCAAACACTGCCTGATGCTCAGTCGCACCTCCAGGTCTCCCCGTAAGGGTAGTCTTGAACCCGTTGGGGTACCCGGCCTCGGCCATCAGCTTCCTGGCTTCCGCGATATCAGCGTCCTTGGGCTGGCGAAAGCCTGGCAGCTTCTGCACCTCCTCCGGCGGCATGCTCCAGCGGGACACGTAGATGGAACCAAGGTAGCCGATGCCGTTGATCTTGATGGCGGCCTGGCGGTCAAAAGCGAGGTGGGCCGCCTTCCTCACGCGCACATCGTCGAAGGGCTTCCTGGCGAGGTTGAAGGTAACGGCGTGCCGAGACTGGGCGTCATGTTCGTACACGACCGCCGTGTCCTTCATGTCCGCCCTGACGACGGCCGCCTCGGCCGGCGTCAGGTTGCCCGTGCCCAGGTAGGTTACTTTGACCTTGCCCGTGCGGAAGGCGCTGAAGCGGGTGGCTGCGTCCCTGATGATGTAGAACTGGATGCCGTCTAGGTACGGCAACCCTTTCACGAAGTAGTCGCCGTTCTTCTGGAGGGTGACCCCGACGCCCGGGTTGTTATCTTTCAGCTTGAAAGCACCGGTCCCGATGGCATCCCGCCTCATGTCCCCCTTGGCCACCATAACGTGCTTCGGCTGAATCGCCACCCAGCCGGTGGCCAGGTTGCCGACGAACGGTGCGAAGGCGTTCTTCAGGTTCAGCTTCACGGTGTCCGGGCCGGTGACCTCAACGGTATCCATGCGGGCGAGGAGTCCCTTGCCACGCGGCGAGATGGTCTTGAAGGCCTCCGGGTTGTGCATCCGCTCCAGCGAGTACTTCACGTCATCCGGGGTGAGCGGCTGCCCATCGTGCCATTTGACGCCGCTGAAGAACTTGAAGGTGTAGCTTCTGCCGTCCGGGCTGACCTCCCATTTCTCCGCCAGCTCTGGCACGATCGTCCATTCCGTAGGGTGGATGCGCACCAGACCCTGGTAAACGTTGAAGAGCGTCGCGGAGGCCGTGCCGGCCTGTTCCCGTTGCAGGTCGTAGCTCGGGATGTCGCCGGTCATCACACGGGTGACGATGCCGCCGCTCCTGGGCTGATCCGCCGCTGGTTTGGGCGTCGGCGCTGGAGCGGCTGGCTTCGGCGTGGCGGCCGCTGGTGGCGCCTGGGTCGGCGCTGCCGCCGGCGCCGTAGTCGGTGCTGGCGCTGCTGGCTTCGCCGTAGGCGTCGGCGTCAGCGCCGGAGCGCAGCTTGCCAGGAGCAGTCCGAGGATCGTCAACCCACTGGCCATTACGAAGAGTCTTCTGGTTCGCATTTCGGTGCCTCCTCTTGGGTCTAGAGTTTGCTAACACAAATCACCCAGCGCAGTCCTATCTCATCTTTGCCTCAACGAAACCGCTTATTACGTTCTCGATACAATCTGTGGTTCTAGTAAACGCAGGTTCACTTTCTGGGCAATTCGAAGAGGTGAACCAAACCGATTGGCATCCGGCGTCAATATATACCGCAGACAGAGGCGTGTCAACAGATTGTAGGGCGCCACAGAAGGGTGTTGTCGACGCTCCAGCCGGCGACCGCCATCGCAAGGGCTGCGCTCCGACCCTGAAGGCCGAAGTTCTGGACGTGGCGTCAGCCAACTCTTCTGAGGCCTTCGTGGCGGGGCTTGTTAAGACTAGGAAGAAGGGCAAGCAGCTCGCCTTCGAGACGGAATGGACTGAAGACTGAAGACCGCATTCAAGAGCACACGTTCATAAGTCACCCACTCAAGCCGTGAGCGCGCCCTGGCAGCGAAACTACCTCATATGCCGACTTGCCCAGCGGCGGCCAAACCACGTCATACATCGGTTCTGTCATCAACTCTCCTCGTTCTGGCATTCGATATCGCGAGTTTGTTGTCACAGGGTTCCCCATCCCCCGGCGAACCACCAATTGCCCGTGGTCCGAGAGAAGCTGACGCGGAAGGGGAATCGGAGCGAAAGGGCGCGCTCGGGCAATAGTAGCACGTCGAGGAAGGGCAAATCAACACGCCGTGGATTCCGGTCAAGGAGTGCAAAAGGAAGATTAGGACCCAATGACGAGTTCCTTGGGCCCTGAAAGTCTGCCAGATGTCCTGGTACTTTTCGAAGCTGTAGTTGCCGACGCGCTTGCCGCAGCCTCAGGGAGCAATCAAGATCTTTACCTGAGTCGTAGGCTCTCGAAGTTCTTCGACAGCGCGCTGAATATCGCTCAGGGGCCTGGCATCCGTAATCAATGCCTGACAATCGATCTTCCCACCGGCTATCAAGTCGACAGCTCTGCCGAAATCGCAACGGCGGTAGGCCTTGTTTCCCCTGACCGTCAACCCTCGGGTCACCATGTCCGAGGAAAGCTCGGCTACCCAGTGGGACCCCACCAGGGCCACGGTGCCGCCGTCTCTCGCCGATGCAAAGGCATCCTTGATTCCCTCAGGCGTACCGGCCGCACCAAAGACCACATCGGCCCCGATACCCGTAAGCTTCTTGAGTTCTTCCGGGCAGGCCACCTCCGTGGGATCAATAACAGCATCCGCACCCAGCCGGGCGGCGGCACGCTTTCGTCCTTCAGCCTTCTCGGTCACGTAGACCTTGCCGGCGCCCGCTAATCGAGCACAGGCGAGGACCAGGAGGCCGATGGGCCCGGCCCCAATCACAACCACCGTATCTCCTACTTCGATCTCCCCAAGGTGTACGACGTGCAGGGCGACGGCGAGGCTCTGAGCCATGGTAGCCTCTTTTTCGTCCATTCCCGCGGGCACACGGAACAACTGGACCGGTCTGGCTTTGGCAAATTCAGCATAGCCCCCGGGGATTCCCACCATGCCGGTGCCACCCAGGTTGGGACAAAGATTGCCCTGCCCGTGGAGGCACCAGTAACAGGTATTGCATTGGGTGATGGGCTCGACCGCAACGCGATCTCCGGCAGACCAGCCCTCCACTCCTTCACCAACCTCCGCTATTCGCCCGCACAACTCGTGGCCGAGGATCAAACCGGGATAGCGGCCCGTCTTGAACCGGTCCACGTCGGAACCGCAGATGGCACAGTAGCTCACTTTCACGACTACCTCGCCAGGTCCCGGCTCCGGCGTTGCCACTTCCTCGATAGCGAACTGCTTCTTATCCTTGAGTACCGCTGCTTTCATTCGGGCGCCTCCTGACTCCAAAATAGCTGTCAGCTTTCAGCCGTCAGCGGTCAGCGTCCAGTCGTCAGTGCCGACTTCGTGCGGCATCCCGTATGGAATCGGGACTATCGGTCTGCCGAATGCTGAAAGCCAAAATCATTCATTTGTTGCGCTCAGTTTCACCAGTGACCAAGACCAGGCCACCCTTGTTGCCCACCCGAGTGGTCTCCACTCCGAGATTAGACCACAATCTGCGCCGGGCTAGTCGCGTGATACTTTGCCTTGTTCTCCGTGATCTCCATGGCTTCGGGAAGCCTTTCCAAACCTTGAACAACGTGGGTTATCTGTGGCCCTACCTGGATCCTGCCGCTGGCTGTCATGTAGGCCACCTGGCGCAGGAGTTCCCTGCCGCCCGCATCGGCATTTATAAACCGAACGCTCTTGACATGCATCGGCACGGCCGGCAAGTCCAGCGTGCCCTCCAGGTTTGAACACTCTACGACCTTGCCACGTCGCCTGACCATCTCTATCGCTTGCCGGGCGGTCTCATACCCCGATAGGCCGTGCTCCCGGTTGCCGCCTGCCGTGTCGAACACGACGTCGGCGCCTGAGTCATCGGTCAGCTTTCTAACCTCCGCCACGGGGTCCGATTGCCGAGCGTCGATTACCACGTCGGCGCCATACCTCCGCGCTAGCTCCAGACTCTCGGGGCGTCTAGCTACAGCCACCAGGAGCCCGGCCCCACTAATTCTTGCTATTTGAAGGACGCCTAAGCCTATTTGCCCCTGACCGAGCACAACGACAGACTCCCCCACCTTTATCTCGGCCGAACGCACGGCGCCCATCGAGCAAGCCACCGGCTGAAAAGCAGCCACTTCGTTGTCCGTCGGCCCATCTGGCATCTTCACCGCCGCCCACTCGGGCAGAGACACGTACTCGGCGAAGGCCCCCGGAATCTCGAAGCCGAGACGCTTGGGAGACAGACACTCGGAGTGCCTGCCGGCGAGACAGGGCCGGCAAGCGCCGCAGTGGATGTTCCCATCGAAGGAGACCCGATCGCCGACCTTGAGTGAAGTTGCTCCCTTGCCCAGTTGGGCTACTTCGCCGCAGAATTCATGGCCGAGCTGCCGGGGACCCGTCTCCGCCAAGATCTTCAGTGTTCGCTCCGCCGTCATGCCTCCCCGCCCCTTTATAGCCGCAGTGTCGGTCACACTGGGCTGAACCACCTTCACTTTTATCAGTACCCATCCTTCTTGTATCTTCGGCACCAGGACGTCATCGAGTCGAAAATCTCCAAACCCGTGCAATCTCCAAGCCTTCAACTGCCTACTCCTTCGCCAAATTTGGGATCAGTCGCGCAATCTTTGAGTCCAGACACGCCCGTCACTCGCAGCCCCGTACGGCCCCCCCTTCATCCCCCCGTTCACGGGGGGACATTGGGGGGCCGCCCCCCCTTCATCCCCCGTGAACGGGGGGACAAGGGGGGGCTTCAGCACCGTTCTACTTGGCAAGCCAGATGTTCTCATACACATAGGCGTTGTTGAAGCCAACGGGCGGGATATAGCCCCGGACTTCCTTCCACCAAACATAAGGGATCTTGATCCAGTAGGCGGTGACAATGGGAAGGTCCCTTAGCAGAATCCTCTGCATCTCCCAGACGATCTTGCGGCGTTCCCCCGCGTCCGCTGCTCGCGATTGCTTGACGTATAGCTCGTCGTAGTCTGGATTGTTGTATCCCGGCCAGTTCCTGCCAGCGCCGGCCAGGTAGTAGTCGCCCAGGCATACATCGGGATCGGTGAGGGCAGTGCCAAAGCCGCCTACAGCAATATCGAAGCCTTTCCTGAAGAGCGTATCGTTGTAGATTCCCGTCTCCACTACCTTAAGGTCGAGATTGATGCCAATAGCCGCTACTGCATCTTTCAAAAGTACAGCGAAATCCTGGTGTGGTTTGCTTGATCGCACCAGGATTTCAGCCTTAAGCCCGCTGGGGAACCCTGCTTCGGTCATCAGGCTCCTGGCACCTTCCACGTCCGGCTTATCATAACCAGGCACTCTTGCCATCTCGTCCTGCGGAAGGGCCCACTCTCCCGGAGGCTGTGTAGTCATTCCCACCACGCCCGCTCCTTCTAGCCCCGCCGCCACCATTCTCTTCCGGTCAAAGGTCAGGCTTACCGCCCGGCGCACCCGAACGTCGCTCCAGGGTGGTTTGCTCAGATTGAAGACCACGCCGTACCAACTGGGCTGAGACCGCCACTCAACAGCTATCTTGTCTGATAGCGTCTCTTCAAGGATTCTCGCCTGGGATGCGGTCATAGTGGGCATTGAGGGCGCCCACCAGAGGACGTTCCTGGTCCTGAGGGCGGCAAATCTGGTGAACAAATCGTTGATTATGTAACCCTTGACTCCATCCAGGTATGGCCTGCCCGCGACGAAGTAGTTAGCATTCTTCTCCATCTCCCAACTGGCCCCGCTTACATAGTTCTTGAATTTGAAAGCGCCGCTGCCCACCACCGTCTTGGTCATGTCGCCCTTCTTCTCCGCGACCACGTGCCTGGGCATCACCGCGAAAAAGAGACTGGAAATGAGGCTGATGAAGGAACCCTGCGGGTAGCCCAGCGTGATCCTGATGGTGTAATCATCCGGGGTGTCCATACTGGCGATCGCGCCAAGCTGCTGCCGTCTGGGGCTCTTCACCAACCCAAATTGAGGATCGCGGATCCTATCGAAAGAGAATTTCACGTCCTCTGCGGTAACCGGAGCGCCATCGTGAAACTTCGCCCCTTTGACCAGATTGAACGTGTAGACCTTGCCGTCGGGGCTAACCTCCCAGCTCGCCGCCAGGTCGGGAACCGGTTTGACATCTGGCCACCCCAGGGGATCGTACTTTAGCAAGCCGTTGTAGCTTGGCGCCGTAATGGCGTAGGTGAAGTAGGTTTCCTCCCGATGGGGATCAAGGCTCGGTGGGTCCCCGCCAACGCCGACGGTCAAAACGCCGCCGTATCGTGGCTGGTCCGCTGCTGGCTTGGGCGTGGGGCTGGGTGCGGCAGGCTTTGCCGTCGGTTGCGCGCCCGTGATTGCTGCCGCAGCCGGAGCCATCGTTGCGGCTGATGGAGCCGCAGCCTTCGGGGTAGGCGCGGGCGCGGCTGGGGCGCAACTGGCCAACAAGAGTTCCAGGATGGTGAAGAAACTGGCTAGAATGGACAACTTCCTTGTTTGCATCGGGAACTCTCCTTTCATTGGGGCAGACCCTGCTGCAAAACCATAAGCCGACCCACTGGATGAGCGCCCAGTTCGGCCTTTGGCACACAATTCACTGCCGCTCGCGTGGGCGGCGCGGGGTGGGCCTTGCCATAGGGCGAGGCTCGGACGACGCGACCTACGGTACGTACCAGCCAGAGAATGGCACTCTTCGCATCATTGGTGACCTGAAAGAAATACGTCCCGCTGAGAAAGCCCATTTCGTGGAATGGCGCTTCCCAGAGTCATCGCGGTCAGAGAAACAAAAGGTCCCCCTACTTCTTGATCTCCACCGTCACTGGTTCACCGACCCCTGTCAAGTAGGCAGATTTCCCAACAGGGCCTCCGACGACCACGATGTGGAACCAGTCAGGGGCGCCCACTATGGGCAGAAGCATGTCCTCGGGGGCATCGAGAAGCCATTTCCACGCCGGCTTTATCGACCCCGGGTGCAGGGTGCCCCCGTATTTGAGGTAGCGCCACTCGATGCGGGCATTGTGGTAAAGGAACTCCCTGGCATCCTGCTTCGACCAGCCGCGCTCGGCAATGATCTTGGCATGGTCCGGACACATGAGCAGGACGTTCTGCCAGATGCGGTACCCCCGGGGCCAGACGCTTACCGAACAGGCGCCCGGGCAGATCGCGGTACCCGCGAAGGATTGAAGAAGATGCTCTGGAGTGAGGCTTCTCATGTCGGTCATCTGGATCTGCGCCTCGACGCCAAAAACAGTGACAGTGCTTGTCTCCCTGGCGAAGCCCCTTTCGACATGGAAAGGCTCCCAGGGGTTCTTCTCCTCGTTCTCAGCCACGCACATGCTGTACTTGTTGGGGGAGCCGATGGTGTCCATGTCCAACTCGCCCACGTAGGCGTGTCCTACATTCATCATGATGAGCCGGATGGCTCGGCCAATGACGGTGTTGGCGAAGGACTGGGCGCCTGGGCCAAGCGCGCCCCGGCCCGAGTTGATGTTTAGCTCCTTCGCGATGGGGCCATTTACGATGAGGATGGGGGCATGCGGGCACGTGGAGCACGCCACACCATTCAAATTGAACCTGGGGTCGGCCATCGCCTCCACCGCGGCGATAATCACCGGCATATGCTCTGGGAGACATCCCGCCATGACGGCGTTGATGGCGAGCTTCTCCGCCGTGCCTTCTCCCATCCCCGGTTCCATGACAGTGACGACGTCGCGCGGGGAACGGCTGGTGCCCGCCAGCATCCTGTCAACTCTGTCGGCTGTCGGAGGTACCAGGGGAAAGCCGTCGCCCCATCCGTTCCTGAGGAAAAACCGCCCCATCTCCTCGGCGGCTTCGAGGCGATCGGCTGCCTGAAAGCGGTAGCTCTTGGGAGCAGGCTTCTCTTCGGCCCCTGTAACCGCAGACTCTTCGGTCAGTCCCTGAACTATGGTGTCGAGGATGGCAGTAACCTCCTTTCGCACCTGTTCCGGTGGGAGGTTAGTGAGCGCTGAAGAGACCACTGCAAGGGCTAATTGCTTCAAACCCAAGCCCCTGGCGGTGCCCCGGGCATCAGACTCGAACCCGCTGGCCGTCACGGTGACCGTGGGAATGCCCTTGCGCTCCAACTCCGTCATGTCGTGGGCAAGCCACGACGTGCACGCGCCTCAGTCGGCGCTGGCGCCGATTATCGCGTCGCACCCACGTTGCGCCACCTTCTCCAGGACGTCCGGGCCATGGGGATAGCCGCCGGACAACTTCTCGAACTTTACGTCCTGGTATTTGCTCTCCAGCAGTCTGGCAATCTCCTCCAGGCCAATATCGGCCCCTGTCTTGTGGTTCGAGTAGAGGCCAATCTTGCGGCCGCTTAGATCGCGCAGGCGCGGCGCCGGCGGGAAAGTCTTAGCTGCCACGGGGGCTACGGGGTCCATCACTTCCAGGACGCCGAGATTGGTAGCCTCTTGGATTGTCATACCCACCTCCTGACCTTCATTTATTCGGAGCAGGTGCTCCTCGTTTTCTCAGGCTGGTCCTCTTTGTTTCTGGCAAGTCTCTCCTCACTTCACGCTGCTGCACCACGGGCCAACAAATGTGTTCTCCTCCAAAAACCCCG
Organism: Chloroflexota bacterium; assembly: GCA_016190665.1. Classification (GTDB taxonomy): domain Bacteria; phylum Chloroflexota; class Dehalococcoidia; order JACPQD01; family JACPQD01; genus JACPQD01. The sequence continues at coordinate 68,080 of JACPQD010000079.1, read as the reverse complement.
TCTACTTGGCGAGCCAGATATCCCGGTATGTATAGCCGTAGTAGTGGCTTGCCACTGCCAGGACCTTCCTCGTTTGCATGGCTGACCTCCTGTTTGCCTGCATTTAGGGCCGAAAAAGCACAAGCCGACCGGCTGATGTCATCCAGCCCGGGCCGACTTGTATACCGTCGTCTCCTTCACCTCTACAGCGCCACAGACGGCCAACCAACTAAAGATGTCGTGGATATGAATCTACGGTTTCCAGTCTACGTCAGCACGTACAAACGCAGTTTCACTTTCTCAAGGGTATCATGGCATTCGGACAGACCGATTAATGTCCAGCATCACTATATAGCGTGATACCGGCCATGTCAATGGCTTGAGTTGTCGCTAACGCCTCTGGCGCGGTTAGCGAGCGGTCCACGGAACCGGGGTCGTCTTCGGAGCCATCAAATGTCCGGTACTGTCCGCGGACTAGCGCCTCAGGCCCTGCACTTTTCTGCCCTTTCTTGTTGGCCGCATCTCGGCAGTGACGCCTGCCTAAAGAGGCGCACCGGCGGGACGAAGCTCAAGTATGTAGTCGTCCTGGTCGTGCATGTAGACCATCTCTGCCCGGACCTCAGCTTTGAGTTTCACCGGCGCGGATAGAAACCTCACGCCCTTGGCCTTCAGTTCCTGATAGCTTTGCTGGACATCATCCACCTCAAAGGCCACGTGAGAGCAACCAACATCACAGAGCCTCATTTCCGACCGCTTCTTCCCCTCAGGACGGACATAGTGATGAAGCTCAACGTATTCAACCGTGTCCAGCACCATGTGGGCTGACCTCAGGTGCGCGCCAGGAAGCCCGGTCCCCTCCGCTATGCCCGGGCCACTGATATCAACTATGCAGTCCACGCTCATACCGAGGATATCCCGGTAGAAAACCACGGCCCTGTCCAGGTCACTGATGACGTGATGATGGTGAGGCATACGCCGGTGCAACTCGACTACGATGCCATCGGGATCGAGCATATAGGTAAACATGTTTCCTCCCGGCTCCCCACCGCGAGGACCGGCGGTAGTCACCTTCGGAAACGGCCGTACCGGTGGTGAAATGAATCTGACGCCCCTATGGGTCAGTTCATCATATACCCGTTGGACTCGGTCCAGACATATGTCCGTGTGGGAAGCGCCAACATCGCACAACCTCGCCTCAAAGCGTTTCTTACCCTCGGGAGTCAGCCATTGGATGAGCTTCAGGAGGTGGTCACCAAAGTCGTCCGAATAGCGCAGCATCACAACCTTCGTGCGCGCCCCTGCTATTCCCGTCGCTTTTTCGATCTCCACACCCGCCGCCTCATAAGTCCGTTCGACTTTCATGTGCAGAAGGTCCCGGTAGAAAGCGACAGACCTATCCAGGTCGCTGACGGTGACGCCATGGTAAGCAAAACGTTTGAGCATCTTGAGTCCTCTCCTGATCCCAGTTCCCAGTGTATTGCGTCCGACATATCGTTAGCTGGTGTACCGCTTACATCAGGCGGATATGCTCTCGACAAATCCCTCTCAACTTTACCTGAGGGAGAGGCCAGGATCTCCCCCTTAATGGTCTTTAACAAAGTAATATGCCAATCCGCGAACTGGCGTGTCGCGGCGCCCATGAACCCCCTAAGTCCCCCAAGACTGGGGGACTTCATTGAATCCCGACGCATCGGGACCGGATCCCGCACGGAGTCGGGAAATCCAGCGTTACATCGAAACCATCCGCCAGCGCCGGCTTCTTCAACAGGCGCTCTTTCGAGAACAGCCATGTCCTTCGTGTAGCCGGCAGCGAGCTGACCGCTGACGGCTGATAGCTGGTTGCTACTTCATGGCGTGCAGGGGGACCCGGTTACCCAGCCGTTTCCTTCGCGTCCTTCGCGCCTTCGCGTAAGGCCTACTTCATGGAGTGAAGGGCGACCCGGTTGCCCTCGGTGTCCTCGAAGTGGGCGAAGAAACCGTGCTCGCCTATGCTCGTACGGGGTATGAGCGTCTTGCCGCCGTTCTGGTTCACCTTCGCCAGCGCCGCATCGATTTCGTCGACCGTGAAGTATACCACTGTGCCATTGCGACACGGCGCATAACCTTCGCCTTTCACGAGTGCGCCCGGGGCGCCCGGGGCGCCCTGGGCCCAGGGAAGCATGGCCATCTTGATCGGCCCCATCTCGTCCGGGGTCGTTTTCAGCCCGAAGACCGCCTCATAGAACTTCTGGGCCCTCGCCATGTCGTTGACGGGAATCTCGAACCAAACCACCGAATTCATCTGTTGAGCCATGATCTTCCTCCTTTCAGAATAGGGGCGACACTGTTGGATTCGCGGGCATACGCCTGTGGTCTGCGAAAGCGTGTAATCATTCCAGACTCAGTTCTTTGGATACTCTCTTTGCGGGAAGTCAAATCGCATGACGATTTCGCCACTCCTGCAATCCAGAAGGTCCCCTTCTGATGTAAGTAGTTGCGAGCCGTTCCGACAAAAAGCGATCTCTGGAGCCCGAGGGATAACGGCGATCTGCTGGGGTTCAGGCTCTTTCGGGTCAACGCGGAGGAGGACCTTGGGTCCACCATGGCTGTACGGCCATTGGACACAGTAGAAGACCCTACGGTCGGGGCCCGCGGCGATTTTGAGTATGTGCTCGCCCTGAGGAGGAGCGTAGCGGTAAACCAGATCCCCTGAACCCAGATCAAAGATACGGACCGATCCGCCGCTTTCAGAGACTGCCAGGAAGTCCTTGCTGAAATCGGCGGACAGGACCGCAAAGGTTTCAGGCTCAAACCGGAACTTCACAACACCACTGGAAACGACGACGCGCAGGCCGTCAGCGCAGTGGAATTGGAGGTCCCCGCTGCGCGCGACCCATATCTCCCGTACACCCCGAATTGCCCTTGCGGTTCCACCCTCGGTGAGGGTGACAACCTGGCAGGCCCCTTCCTCCCGACAGCAGTACACCAGGTGCTGATCAGGCGAAAGAACAAGCTGCTGGACCTTCTTCACGTCCTTGCGCTGCCAGCGAAGCGAGCCGTCCCGGGTATCATAGCAGGCGAGACCGTGCCTGTAGTAGGCGGCCGCGAGGCAGAGGGAATTGGCCTCGGAGAAGGCGAGCCGTCGATCTCCGGAGTCAAGAATGGTGTCGAACTCGGAAATGCGCTTGCCCGTTTCCAGGCTCCAGATGGAAACCGTGTGCTCAAAGAGGGCTGCGGCGATGAGGTCGCCGTCGAGGGATGGCGCAAGGTGACGAATTGCTGAGGCCCTATACGTCTCTTGCTTCACCAATTACCTCATCATCAGGTCGGGGGCCTTCCCCCTCCGAACATCGTCCGCTAAGCCATAACGATCATGCCGACAATCGGTATGGCCAGGATGACAGTGGTTGCCAGCCACCAGAGGTAAGCCGAGTCGCGGCGCGTCCTTGCCCTCGAACCGAGAACAGTCGCCGTCACGCCGCGAACGCGAAAGCGATCGCCAGCCCCGCCAGCCGGCGGGTGACGAACCCGACCACTTCGACCGGCATGACCGCCGGGACCGCTAAGTGACGGACGATACGTTTCATTCACAGGCCCGAGGTGTCTGGGCTCATCGTTACCTCTTTGGAATTAACCTGACGTCAGGTCTAATTACACAGTACACACGGCATTGTTGCATGTCAAGGCGTCAAAACTCGCGGGCGCTCGTGGCGTGTCATCTCGGGGTGGCGGTCCGGAAGGCTCTGCCGCGGAGATCTAAACAAGTCTGCCAACAGCACGAAGAGGACTTCTCAGATGTCCAACTCGACCCACAGCGCAGCGTGATCTGAGGCGGCGTCCACTTCTGCACTGATGGTGGGCAAGTGCGGAAAGAGCGTTCCGTTCTTACCGCCCCACACGCCCTGGCGTTCGATACCGCCCGTTATCACCTTGTCTGAGAGCTTGGGTGACATGAGGATGTAGTCGAGCTTGCCGGACTTGGTGCCGTTGCCGTGGGTGCCCGGCCGTCCGTCGCCCTGGAATTCGGGATGCGCCATGATGTCCGTCAAAGTGGACCCTTCCCGGACCAGGGGGTCCATGGGGGACGCCTCCGGGACCTCGTTGAGGTCGCCAACCACCGCGACGTAGTCACGGCCGCCGCTGACGTACTCGTCGTAGATGGCGCGTACGCGTTTTGCCTGACGGAGCCGTTTGGCCGCCGATTCCGCGGGCGCGCCATAACCCTTGCTCTTGAAATGGTTGACCAGCAACAGAAGCGTGTTGCCCTGCGGGGTCTCGATCTCGTACTCGGCGCAGTCCCGGCTGAAGATTATGCCCTTATCGTCTCTGTCGTCCACGTGGCTGAGCATGCGAACGATCTTGTGGTCCTGCTTCGTCATGATCCCGACGTCGATGCCACGGTCGTCGTTGCCGTCGATAAGCATGATATGATCGAAGGGCGCCACGCTCACCGGCGGCAGCACATCCTCGTTGAAGCGCTTGAGGCCGATGCGGTTCTCCGCCTCGACAACGCAGAGCACATCCGCGTCTAGCAGACCGATCACGCGGCCGGTATTCTCGGTGGCCGTCTCCTTGACCGGCTCCTTGACGAGCTCAAACCAGCCGATCCAGTCGCCGCGCCCTGTCGCCGCGATCTCGACCGGCTTGTTCCTGGGCCGGCTGAGGAATTTGCCGCGGATATCGCGAAGGAGGATGAACCTGCTCTCGCCACTGGAGAGCAAGCCCTCGTAGCGTCCCATGGTTTCCAGCAGCTCAGACTTGATCTGGTCGGAGTAGGCTGGCTCCTGGACCAGCCCATTGAGGCGCGTGAAGTCCTCCAGCACGCCCTTGCCGTCGGCCCACGTGTCGAGATTCATGGCCCTGGCGCGCTCGAACATGTTCTCGACGTTGAAAGTAGCTACTCGCATGACTTTCGCCTCCTGGCCGAGTCCCATTCCCATTCGTCGGCGTCCCAACTGGTGAGGACGACAGCTTCCGGATCAAGCAGTCGGTCATCTCCGAGCTCTGCCATCCGGGCGAACCGCTCTTCCCAATCGTGGCGCGGACGCTTCGCTGAGCGGACCACTATTTCACCGTACCGCACCTCCAGCTCGACTTCCTTACCGAGCCCAGCCTGGTCGAGGAGCCGCTTGGGTATGCGGATGCCCTGCGAGTTGACGATCTTGATAATGCGTGTCTTGGTGCTCAGGGGCATGGTCCTCTCCCATGACTGGCTTGAATGCGACCCGTAATTACATAGTATACGCTGCATCGCCGTACATCAAGCCATTGGCTCGGAAGCCTCTTTCCCGAACCGCGAGTTCAGCGTCTCGGGCATGCTGACCAGCAACGGCAGTCTCAAGAGGAGGTCAATGGCCACGAAGGCCAGGAAAACGTATTGCGGGCCGACCTTATCCCAGACAACTCCGGCGGCGAAGGCCATGCAGGCGCCCACCAGCATCCGGACGAAACGGGTGATCCCCAGCCACTTGCCCATGTTCTCGGCGGGCACCAGCTCCCTTTCCATGGCCATGGAGATGGGGCTCCCGATGTAGTAGAAGCCTTGCAGGACGCCCGCGAAGATGAGAAAGGCCGGGCTGGGCGCCCAGACGAGGATGAGGTTGGAGGCCCAGAAGAGCGGCATGGTGATGAAGAGGACCTTCTTTCGCCCCACGATGTCCGCCAGCCTCCCCAGAGGAATGGCAAAGGCAATGGAGGTCAGCGCCGCGCCCGTGACCATGGCCCCCAACACGAACTCGTTGGCGCCTTGCGTTTTATGGGCGAAGACCTGAGAGAAGGGGAAGACCATGCCCAGGGGCAGGGCGCCGATCGAGGCTACCAGCAGCCATCTCCGGAGGTTGCGACCCCCTTTCATCACCCAGTAGAGGTCGCGGAAGACGTTGGCGCTGGTCTTCCTCATCGCTCCCCACTTCTGGTTGGAGAGCTTGGTGAACACGATCAGCAGCGCGCCGATGGTGGAGACCACGGCCACGTAGAACAAGGGCCGGATGCCGTCGACATTCACGCCGCCCGAGGTGGTGACTATCCAGGCGCCCACCATGGGCCCAGCCATGCCCAGCAGCCCGGCGGCGGCCGTCTCGCAGATCATCATGCCCGTGGCCCGGTCCTTATTTGCCAGGCAATTCCCGCAGACCGTGGAACAGCTATGGGTGCTTATGGAATGGCCCACCCAGTACACCATCATGGCGACGAGGGTCACCGTCCAGAACGCCGCGAGGCCATAGGTCAGGTAGGCGAGGGCCAGCAAGCTGATGCCGGCGAGGTATATCTTCTTGGGGCCGTTCCTGTCGATCAGCCAGCCGATGAAGGGGCCGAGGACGCCCGCCACGATCATCCCCACGCTGTTCACCATGCCCAACTGCGTCGCGCTGGCCCCCAGCGCCACGATGTAGATGGACAGGTAGGGAAAGATCATCTGATAGGTGAACTTGTCCAGCGAGGTCCGCGCGACCGTGACCTTCCAGTCGTGGTGCTGCCGCTTCAAGAAGTTAATGCCGGAGGAGAGGAAAGCGGGTCTCAGCTTGAGGTCGTTATCCATTCACTACTTGGCCAAACCGATCTAGCCGGGGTTACCGGCGGTGTTCATGAGGCGGCGCGACTGCGGCTCACATCCGGCTCGTTACTTCAGCCGCCTCACGAGCCTATCGTAGCGGGAGTGACTGCCGATCCAAAACCATTGCAGTCCCTCCGGTGTTTCGACAGCCAGGGCTCTGTAATGAAGACCAACACGAATAGCTCTGTATCTGCCGATCTTCTTGAAGCCAAGCGAAGGATGTGAGGGGTCAACCATAAGCAGATCGAGATTCCTGTGCGCCAGTTCGCGCACGGCCTTCGGAAGCCGACGCCGAAGCGCCCAGAAGCTGGAGGAGGCGAAGTGCCTCAAAGCTCCCGCGCCCTTCCGGCCTTGTACTCCGCGATGGCCTCATCGGCGAGTTTGTCGAGCTTCCCTGCCAGGATGTCCTCTTCGATCTGTCGGTCCCATTCGTCGGAGTCGTGCGCGCGGAACCACTCTCGAAAAGCCGCTAGCTCGGAGCGGCTAAGCTTCTTGATTTCCTCTTCCAGTTTCTCGACCTTAGTCATGTCCTTTCCCCTCCACGGAGTGCGATGGTTCGCAGGTGAGTAGTGATGGGGTGGGAAGTCCGCCCTGTCAGCCAGCCAACGCTTCTCAATCGGGCGCTTTCAGTCCGTACTTCTTTACGGCGGAAGCAACTTCGTCAAGCCATGAGAGGACCCTGTCAATTTCTTCTATCGAAAACATCTTGTTCACTGAGCACCTCAGTTCACGTCCGGCAGGGCGGAACAGCCCTGTGGCAAGGGCCGTTTCACGGAGCTCTTTCCCTACGTGCCCAGGTACCGCCGTCTTGGCCGCCAGGCTTCCGTGCCCAAAGAAGGCCGTGTAGAGCGATTGCCCATACACAGACGCTGGTGGGAAACCGAAGCAGACGACGACGTGGCTTCCATCCAAGTCGGCATTGAGCGAGAAGCCTTTGGTGCCCCAGTGAACTGGCATGGACCGCTCCCGCGCAAAATCGAGAATCCTTTCGAAAAGGGCTCCGTTCTTATCCAGGCTCGTAATGAAGGCCTCGAGGGTGACGACCGGTAAGGACCCTGAGGAAACCCGTTGCGGTTTAGGCAGCTCATTCCCCACCACGATCTCCTGGGACAAGAGCTTAGTGCCTCCGTCAGCTTGAAAAAAGGAGAACTCGACGCAAGTCACTCGGATGCCTTTAGCACGCAGGAACGATGCAGTCTGCCTGATGTCGCTGGTCACACGTTGCCCCACGACAAATATGCGCTGGTCTTTATTGAATGAGACCGCCTCTTGTGGGGCAAGCTCAAAGTATCCTCTGTGGTAGTCGGCGAGTGTCAGGGATTCGTCACTCATGTAGGTCCGCAGTATTCCTTCAAGTTGTTCCGCGTCGAGCCGCTCAGCGAAGGAAGCATATTCCAGAGCTTGAGCGAGGGTTTCCCGAGGCGTTCGATCCCTCTTCAATTCGATAACCACAACATTGCCGCCCCGGTCCAAAGCGAGCAGGTCTATTGTGCTGTTGAGATTCGTATTGACTTGACGACCGATAATGAGCAGGCTGCCGTCCTCGACAATTCCGTCCGGGTTGTGTTCCAGCCAGTCCTCTAAGATGGCTTCTTCATGGTCATGCTGGAATGGCGTCGCGACGAATTCCTTGAATTTGCCGTCTGGCTCTACGCCGTACAATCGCATAATCCATTGCTCCTCGTTGAAGCTTTGTCTGGCGAGGGGCCAACGGATGTGCGCTCCGCTGCCCTCATTCCCGCCGTTTCCGCCACTAGACCTTCTGCCGTGTCCTCCAATTGCACAGCGCCGCCGTTCGTCATCGCTCGCTTCTTTGCACTTCCAAGACCTTGACTTCCGTTTCGATTCGTCCGGCGAGCTTGTCCTTCTCGGCTTCGAGGTCGTACCTCGCCTGGAGATTGAGCCAGAACCGCTCCGAAAGGTCGAAATAACGGGACAATCTAAGGGCGGTATCGGCGGTGATGGAACGCTTGCCGTGGACTATCTCGTTGATGCGGCAGGAAGGAACATTGATATCCCTGGACAACCTGTACTGGCTGATGCCCAAGGGCTTGAGGAAATCCTCGTTAAGGATCTCTCCCGGATGTATCGGGGCCACCTTACTTGTCGTCATCGCGCTGACCTCCTGGTGGAAGCCCCACACTCCCAAGTCATCGTTACATAAGCCTCTGGAACTCTTCGAGGGTCATATCTATCCTTTGAGGATGCGAAGCAGCGTCGTCCGCTTCACTGGGTTGTGCCTTGGAATCACCGCCACCACATCTCGCTTGGCGCTGTACATGGAGAGATGCTTACCCTGTCGCTTGATCACGAAGCCGTCCCGCTCCAAGGCCCGAACGATCCTCTCGCAGGACAGATCAGCGGGCTTGCTCACACGCTGACCTCAACCCTTCGGAGCATTCCCTTCTTCTCCGCGGCAATATCCTCCCATGTCTTTAGCCAGAGCGAGATGGCGTCTTTGATGTTCTCCAGCGCCTCTTCCTCGGTCTCTCCTTCGGAGACGCACCCTTTCAGGGAAGGCGCGTAAGCGGTGAAGCCGCCCTCCTCGCTCGGTTCCAGGACTATCTCATAAGTTACTTTTCGCTTTCTCTCCCTTGGCATGAGGTTTGCCCCTTTCAGGCGACGAACGATCGTCGCCTCACCTTATGCAGTTCGATGGCTTCCTCGACAATTCGGCAAAGCTCGTCGAAGACGTACCATTCGTTGTCCCCGTGGCACCCGCCGTAGATCAAGCCCGGCGAGCTTCCGACATAGCACTGATCCTCTTCCGACCACTCGACGATCTTGACATATCGAGAGCTTTCTTTCATTTCCTCGACTCCTGGATAGACAACGACGCCAGGGAAGAGGTGTTAGCCCACCATGGTCTGTTCAGTGAAGGGTACCTTGCTGAGCATGAGTTCCTTAAGGTCGACTTTTCTGCTCGCATTATCTATGTCTATGCCGACAAGATTGCCGGCTTCATCGTAGTCGAGTACTACACCCTCGGATATCTCGCGACTGTCCACGCTGGACTTGCCTGACAGATCGATATAGAGTGAGTCTGTATCAGGGTAATATCTCAGTTTCATGCCTTAAACCCCCTGTCGGGAAACGCATTGTGTATGGTAAGCTTGTCGGAAAGCGTCACAACCCTCAACACCCGGCCGCCGAGTTCTTCTATTATGCCCCAGAAACGATACCGATTGCCTTCTTGGGGCTCACTTCGTAGGGGATTCTCAATGACCCGAATGCACCACTCCTTCTTAATGTAGGGGCGTTTCCGCAGGACTTCATTTTCGAAATAATCCGTGAACCTGTAATCTCTCACTCACGGCCCCTTCATCGGTTCGTGGCGCCTATCCGGCCCAGCGGCAAAGCTCGGTTGCCCTTACTCCTTCGCCTTCCACACCGTGCCTTTGGGCATGTCTTCCGGGGGGATGCCCTTCTCGGCGAACTGGCCGAGGATGCTGTCCGCGACCTGGCCCGTTCACGCCCTCTGCACTTCCAAGACCTTGACTTCCGTTTCGATTCGTCCGGCGAGCTTGTCCTTCTCGGCTTCGAGGTCGTACCTCGCCTGGAGATTGAGCCAGAACCGCTCGGAGAGGTTGAAATAACGGGCCAATCTCAGGGCGGTGTCGGCGGTGATGGAACGCTTGCCGTGGACTATCTCGTTGATCCGGCGGGGGGGAACGTAGATGTCTTTGGACAACCTGTACTGGCTGATGCCCAGGGGTTTGAGGAAATGCTCGTCAAGGATCTCCCCCGGATGTATCGGGGCCATTTTCGTCGTTTTCATATGCTGATCTCTTTTTCGTTGTCTCCGTGGCACCCGCCGTAGATCAAGCCCAGCGAGCTTCCGACGTAGCACTGGTCCTCTTCCGACCGCTCCAAGATCTTCACGTATCGAGCGCTTTCTTTCATTTGCTGAGGTCAGGCCGGCGCCGTGGCGCGCCGGCCGGAGCGACTGGCTCGCCCCTTTGTCTTACGTTTGCTCATATGCAGTATGGTGAGACCTATGACCTCTTTCCCCTCATATCTGATGATGACGTCGTCATCCGTGAGCTCGCTGTCCGTGGCGCGGCTGGGCTTTTTGAAGTTGATATACAGCACGTCTGCCTCCGGATCATATGATGACCACAGGTAACCCCGTGGCGCATGTGTAACAGCCGGAATAAGGTCGAGGTACTCTTGAATCGCTATACTCGCCATAGTTGTCTTCTCCTTGTAAAGAACGCTTTGCGGCTCGTGATGAATGCTGTTATGATGAAACCGTCACTATCCAGTTCCCGGTAAGCCACAACGATATACTTTCTGCGGTCAACTTGACGGACTGCAAGAAGTGCCCCGTATCTCCCCTCCGGAATCGTTGACGGATTGGCAACCGTTTCGAGGACCTCCAACCGCAATCCGGCCAACTCGTTATGCTCTTCGCTGATGTGCGCCCACCGCTCATCGGTAAGACGAATCGGGACGTTGCCCTTGGAGAATACGATATCCTGCATGCAGAGATTCTATGGCAAACAGCGCCTCATGTGCAATAGGCAGCTATCCAGCCGCCTCGACGTCGCGAATGACCGAGTCACGCAGAAGTTCCTCGCGTGCAGCCAGATATTCCTTGATTGCATCCTGGATGTTAGCCGACAGCTTCCTCCTCGGTGGCTCCCTGAGACCAACAGCCAGGGAGTGCGGGGACCGAGACACTGAATCCTTCTTCAGTCTTCTGCAATGCAATCTTATACTTCATGGGACCTCCGTTGTGAGCCATGCTTAGCCCACCATGGTCTGTTCAGAGAAGGGCACCTTGCTCAGCATAAGCTCCTTCAGGTCGACCTTTCTGCTGGCATTGTCTATGTCTATGCCGACAACGTTGCCAGCTTCATCGTAGTCGAGGACTACACCTTCGGATATCTCGCGGCTGTCGACGCTGGTCTTACCTGACAGATCGATGTAGAGCGAGTCTGTGTCAGGGTAATATGCGAGTTTCACGGCTCAGTTGCCCTACTCCCTCGCCTTCCACACCGTGCCTTTGGGCGTGTCCTCCAGAAGAACACCCAGCTCCGCGAGCTGGGAGCGGATCCGGTCGGCGAGCTGGAACTGTTTGGCGGCGCGCAGGTCGGCGCGCGTGGAAATCAGGAGGTCGATGAAGGGGCCCGCGCCCAAAAGCTCTTTCTTCTCTCGCGCCTTCAGGGTGAGACCCAGGACCCCAGCCAACTCGACCAGGGTCGCCCTGGCCTCCACGATGCTCTTGCCTTCCGTCTGGGCGCGGTTGAGGTCGCGCGCCAGGTCGAAGAGGACGGCCACCGCCTGAGCACTGTTGAAGTCGTCGTCCATGGCCTGAATGAAGTTCCCGCGGCATGCGCTGGCGTCCAGCGCTTCGCCGGTCCCACCCTCCAACGCTGCCGCCGACCGCAGCCTTTCGGCGCCTCGCTCCGCAGCGGCGACCCCCTCCTCGGTGTAGGTGAGCGGGCTGGTATAGTTGGAGCTGAGGACAAAGAGCCGCAGGGCGTCGGCGCTGTAGCGGGTGAGGATCTCCTTGACAGTGATGAGGTTGCCCAGCGACTTGCTCATCTTCTCCTCGCCCAGGCGCAGCAGGCCGTTATGCAGCCAGTATTTGACGAACGGCGTCTTGCCGGTGAAGGCTTCCGACTGGGCGATCTCGTTCTCGTGGTGGGGGAAGATGAGGTCCTGGCCCCCGCCGTGGATATCGATGGTCTCGCCCAGGTACTTCAGAGACATGGCGCTGCACTCGATGTGCCAGCCCGGTCGCCCCGGCCCCCAGGGGCTCTCCCAGTTCGGCTCCCCAGGCTTGGCCGCCTTCCAGAGAGCGAAATCCAGGGGATGCTGCTTGGCCTCGCCGGGCTCGATGCGCGCCCCTGCCATCATGCCGTCCAGAGTACGGTGGCTGAGCTTGCCGTAGTTGTTGGCGGTCTCGACGCGGAAGTAGACGTCGCCTTTCGCCTCGTAGGCCTTGCCTTTCGCGATAAGGCCCTGCACCAGCTCGATGATCTTGGGGACCTCCTCGGTCGCCCTTGGGTAGACGTGGGCGCGCTGGATGTTCAGGGCATCCATATCGGCGAAATACTGGTCGATGAACCTGGCCGCCAGTTCCTGAGCGGGCACGCCCAGGCGGTTGGCCCGGTTGATGATCTTGTCGTCGATATCGGTGAAATTCTGAACGTGTTTGACGTGGTAGCCCCGGAACTCCAGATAGCGGCGGATAACGTCGAAGATGATATAGCTCATGGCGTGGCCGATATGGCAGTCGTCATAGGGCGTGACCCCGCAGACGTACATCCGGAGGGGGTCGCCCTGCGGCAGAAACTCCTCTTTCTGTCCGCTGAGCGTACTATAGATTTTCATTTGGGCTCCTTCTGTCAGCCTGGCGATGTGCGGTTTTTCGAAGTCTATCTTATCACAGATAGGTTGCAGGTTGTAGGTTATAGGGGATAGGGTAATGATGAGTGGTGAACGATGAATGAGGGCGCGAATTTCCCCCCGTGGACGGGGGGATTAAGGGGGGGTGACGGGTTCTGAGTCTTGAGTGGTGAGTGTTGAATTCACAACTCACAACTCATAACTCATAACTGGGGGTGGGTGACCACGGGGATGTCGGCGCTAGGCCGCTGGCCATTCTTGATGATAGCCTCCAGCGCAGATACCTTCTCATCGAGCTCGGCAACTTTCTGCTGCAGGCGCTCGATGGCCTCGCCCTCGGGATCGGGAAGTTTCTCCACGGTATCGGTGTCGGGATTGCGGATGGAAACGATGCGGCCGGGCACGCCGACAACGGTGGCATTGCTGGGAACGCAAATGGTCACCACGGAACCGGCGCCGACTTTGACGTTGTCGCCGATGGTGATGGCCCCGATGAGTTGGGCGCCAGCGCCCACTACGACGTTGTTTCCCAGGGTGGGGTGGCGCTTCGCCCGCCTGTGGCTGGTGCCGCCGAGAGTCACGCCCTGGTAGAGCACGCAGTCGTCCCCGATCTCCGCCGTCTCCCCGATGACCACGCCCATGCCGTGGTCGATGAAGAGCCCCTCCCCGATCCTGGCGCCCGGGTGGATCTCTATGCCGGTGAAGAAACGACCCAAATGGGAGATGAGCCGCGGCACTACGGGGACCCTGCAGCCACATAGGAAGTGCGCCAGGCGGTGGAGTTGGCGCGCATGAAAGCCCGGGTAGGCCAGCAGCACTTCAACAATGCTAACCGCCGCCGGGTCCCGATCGAAGCAGGCCTGTATGTCTTTTCTTATGCTTCTGAAGAGGGACATAGCTCCCCCTCCCTCTCGGTAGGGGCACAGTGCACCGTGCCCCTCACAGCACGCCGTGCCCTACAGGCTTTCGGTGATGAGGGCTACGGCCTGCGCGGCGATGCCTTCGCCGCGGCCAGCGAAGCCCAGGCCCTCGCTGGTAGTCGCCTTGATCGACACGCGGCCGGAGTCCAACTCCAGAGTCTCTCCAATGACGCGTCGCATATCGTCGATATGGGCTGCCAGTCTGGGGCGCTCAGCTATTATAGTAGCATCAATATTGCCAATTCGCCAGCCCCGCGAAACCAGCAGGTCCTTCACATACTTGAGAAGGAGGAGGCTGGAGATATCCTTGTAGCGTATGTCGCTGGGCGGGAAATGCTGGCCGATATCGCCCAGGGCCGTTGCTCCCAGCAGGGCGTCCATAATGGCGTGCAGGAGCACGTCGGCGTCGCTGTGTCCCGCCAGGCCTTTCTCGAAGGAGATGTCGATGCCTCCGATGATCAGCTTCCGGCCGGGAACCAGCGGGTGAACGTCGTGGCCTATTCCGACCCGGATACCCTTTCCCGTAGCTTCCTCCCGCAAGCGATCTCTCCTGCCACCGCCAGGTCTTCACTGGTGGTCACTTTTATGTTTTCGTACGACCCCATGTACAGCTTCACCTTATGGCCGAGCCTCTCCACCAACATGGCGTCATCGGTGACTTCGCCGCGGGCCTTCTTGTAGGCCTCCCAGAGGAGGGCGAAGCGGAAAACCTGAGGAGTCTGGGCGGCCCACAGGCGCTTTCGGGGTGGGGTTTCCTGAACGAAGCTGTCTCCGTTCACCACCTTGATCGTGTCCTTCACCGGAACGGCGGCTATCGCCGCGCCCGTCTCCTGGGCAGCCAGCAGCCCTTGCTCGATGAGGTCGACGGTCACGAAAGGCCGGGCGCCATCGTGGATGACCACCCACTCGCAGTCGGCTAGCCTCTTCAGGCCGGCTTTCACGGAGTCTTGCCGCCGCATTCCCCCCAGGCATACGTCTCGCATCTTGGGGTAGGAGGCAAGCTCGCGACTCCGGAGCAGGTTTCTCTTGCTGAGGACAAGGACAACGTGGTCCACCCAGTCGGAATCCTGGAAGGCCTCGACAGTGTGGGCTATGAGGGGCTTACTGGAAAGGTCAGCGAAGATCTTGTCGGGGCCGCCCATTCGCTGGCTGCTTCCGGCGGCCACAATGACGGCGCCTACTTTCCCGAGGGGCCTGGCGCCCGGTGAGCGGCTAGGCTCGTCCCTCAAAGGCGACTCCCGATTACTTGGGGTACGCGAAGATCATACGGCCGGCGGCGGTCTGCAACACGCGCGTCACCATGACGGTTATCAGATTGTTAAGATGGCGGCGTCCACCCTCCACCACGATCATGGTGCCATCATCGAGGAATCCCACGCCTTGCCCCGCCTCTTTGCCTTCCTGAATTATGCGCACGCTCAGCTCCTCGCCGGGCAGGACCACCGGCTTGACGGCGTTGGCCAGCTCATTCACGTTGAGCACTGACACGCCTTGAAGCTCGGCGACGCGGTTCAGATTGAAATCGCCCGTTACGATGGGGCAGCGCAGGGACTTGGCGAGCATGACCAGCTTGGCATCCACCTCAGGGGTGCCCTCGAAGTCCGCATCGGAAATGTGAACGGGGACGTTTGACTCCTTCTGGAGCTTGTTGAGGATATCCAGGCCTCTCCGGCCCCGATTGCGACGCATGGCATCCGGTGAATCGGCGATGTGACGCAGCTCGTCAAGGACGAATCTCGGGACAACCAGAGTTTCCCGCAGGAAGCCGGTCTGGCTGATGTCTGCGATCCGGCCGTCGATGATGGCGCTGGTGTCCAGCACTACCCTGCGGCCGTTCTGAAGCGTTCCCCGGGAGGTTGTGCCGAGACTCGGCAACGCGGTCCCAATATGGGACATCTCCTGGTGGACGATGGTGGCCATGAGGACCCCCAGGAGACCGAGGAGAAGGCTGAAAACGGCGGGCAGCACTTTGCCGTAGAGGTCCGGCAGCAGCGACAGGGGCAAAGCGAGCAGCGCAGCGGCAAAGAGCCCAATAAGCAGTCCGGCGGCAGCCCATAACATCGCCTGCGGCGACGCCTGGCTTATCTGGCTGCGCAGCCAGTGGGCGGGCAAGAACAGCAGATAGGGGCCGGTGGCGATGCCGACCGCGCCGCCGACCAGCGCGCCCATGATGGGGCCTGAGACATATCCGATGGTCCACGACTGCGGTAGATTGCTGCCCATTAGAAGACCGACGAAACCGAAGATGACCATGAATATGATGCGGGACGCCAAATCACCAAACATAGTGACACCTCCGCCACTGCCCGAAAACAAAAAAGTGTACCGCAGTACACCTGTGAGCTTCCCTAATGACATGACTTTAACCTTTGTATGAAGTGCACCCGAGACAAGCGTTCTCGGATGCCAGGAAGAACCGGTGGATAATTCAGCTAAATTAAATGTAGCACGGAGGAGGGCCAAAAGTCAAAGAGATAGCGATGGTGATGGGGATTGGATATCGAGGTGTGTTGAGGCTACGCCAGCCTCTTCAGTATTTCGTCTGCCCCTTTTACCATGCTCTGGATCAGGTCGGCGACGCTGACAACCTCCTTTACCAGGCCGGCGACGGCGCCCATGGCGGCGGAGCCGTGGACCACGTTGCCGTCGATAAGCGCCGCCGGGACGCGCCTCCGACCCTGGAGGGAGGGCGTGCCGGACCGTTCGTACTCGCGCATTTCCTCGAAGGAGGACCCGCCGGCCTCCAGCGCCACATGCTCGCGCGTGTATTCGTTCTTCAGGCAGCGGGAGAGGCCGGTCTTTCTGCCAAAGGCGATGGTGCTGGTGTCGATGGCATCGAGGATAGCCTGCTTCATGTTGGGGTGCACCGGGCATTCGATGGTGGCCATGAAGCGCGTGCCAACGTAGGCCGCCGAGGCGCCCAGGGCGAGGGCAGCCACCAGGCCCCGGGCATCGCCGATGCCTCCTCCGGCTACCACCGGTATCTTGACGGCGTCGGCGACCTGAGGGGTCATGACGAAGGTGGTCAGCTCCTCGCCGCCCAGATGGCCGCCCCCCTCGTACCCTTCGCATATAACGGCGTCAACGCCCTGGGCCTCAGCGAATTGGGCATGCTTGACGGAGCCCACAGCGTGCATCACGAAGATGCCGGCCGCTTTGAGGCGTTTCGTGTAGAGAGCGGGCGAGCCCATTACCACTATCACCACTGGGGGCTTCTCCTCGATGATCACGTCCACCATTCTATCGCTGATGGGCGCGCGGCCTCCCCGGCCCACCGGAACGTTGGCCGAGAAGGGTTTGCTGGTGAGGCTGCGCGCCTTTCTTATCTGTTCCCGGAGGCGCTCGCCCACCACGTCTGCATCCCCAGCCTCCCGGGGTCCCTTGATGCCCGCCATGGGGCCGATGGTGCCCAATCCCCCCGCGTTGGAGACGGCGGCAGCGAACTCCGCGGGCGTGATCCAGGCCATAGGAGCTTGAACTATCGGATATTCGATGCCCAACCGGTCGCAAATGGCTGTCTTCTTCATGTGCTCAATCTCTCCTCGATTATGGCCAGAATTAGCGATTCGCCCCCAGGAGACGACGAACTAACAGATAACACCTTTTGACGGCGAATGTCAACAGTGCGCTGGCGCCACAGCAGCGCCCTCTATTATTCGTCATGCCACTGGTATTGAGATACGCGATCCCTGCGGGGGCGCGCTGGCCTTTCTCCCACGTCTCACCTGTTGTTATACTGGGAGAGAGCAAGATTCAGGGAGGTAGTCGTATGGACTTGATCGATGCCATTAAGACCCGGAAGAGCATCAGGGCTTTCAAGCCGGACCCCGTACCCGGGGAGGTCTTGCGCGATCTCCTCGAAATCGCTGTTCGGGCGCCTTCTTGGGCGAACTCCCAGCCTTGGGAGTTCGCCGTGCTGGGCGGCGGAGTCGTGGAGCAGGTCAGGAAAGCTATCCTGCAAAAGGCGGCGGCCGGCGCGGCCCCCTACTCAGATATCCCGTGGCCAGAGTTCCCATCGCCGTGGCTGGACCGCATTAAGAACAATGGAAGGCGGCTCTTCGAGGTGCTTGGCATCCGGCGGGATGATGTCGAGAAAAGGCGCTGGTGGAGCCTGCAAGGCCCTGGCCTCTTCGGCGCACCGAACGCAATAATCTTCTATCTGGATAGGTCGCTCACAGCATGGTCTCTATTCGATCTCGGGCTACTGGCCCAGAACGTCATGCTGGCGGCGCAGCACTACGGACTGGGGACCTGCGCGCAAGCGGCCTTGGTGAGATATCCCGATGTCCTGCGTCGCATCTTGAACATACCCGATTCCAAGAAGATAGTAGTCGGCATCTCTATCGGCTATCCTGATTGGGACGCCGTGCCGAACACACACCAGAGCGATAGAGAGCCGCTGGACGTCCTGGTCCGGTGGCATGGATTCGAGTGAGCAGTCGGACGTCGCATTTGCTCAGTGCCGCGGCGGGAAACAACCACCGACGCACAGGTACTTGGCGCAGCGGTCTCAGCAGCTTGACTTCGGTAGGCGCCGGTGCTATTCTGGTGGCATCAGCGTATGGAGGCGTGAGATATGCCGTTCAATATTGGTCCTATGGAGCTGATAATAGTTCTGGTGGTGATACTTATCGTTTTCGGCGTGGGGAGATTGCCGGAGGTTGGTGGGGCGCTGGGCAAGGGGATCCGCGAGTTCCGGCGGTCTTCTACGGGTGAGGATGAGCGGCCTCCGGCCAAGGAGGCTGAGCCGAAACAAGATAAGAGCGCATAAACCTCTCGTACGGAGTATCAGGTGCAATCCTCCAGGGCCCGGCGCCTTGCAGACCGTGCGGCTGCTGTGGCCCATACTATGCCCCGGAGCGCCTGGAAGCGCTGGGGGCCCTCCAGTGGTCGCTTTCTCGCTGTCTTCGAACGCTAGCTTCATTTTGGGGCAGGGTCGGGCTGTTTCTCTAGAGCTAACGACCCTGGCCCGTCCCGGCTGACACCTCCGAAAATCCTCCAGGGATTGACTTCGGTGGGCAGAAGTGTCATACTGCCACCCTGGACTGGGGAGCCAGGGTGGACGCCGACGGGAGGGACGGAGAGTCCGGCAGTCGGATCTTCCTTGACTCCCACACAGATAACCCGCCTGAAACCGGGGCTTTTTCCAACGAAGGGGGACACGTTGTTCAGGACCAGGATTACCGAGCTCTTTGGCATTCAGCATCCCATCCTCCAGGGTGGCATGCAATGGCTGGCCAGGGCGGAGCTGGTGGCGGCCGTTTCCAATGCTGGCGGCCTGGGAATTCTCACGTCCCATCATTTCGCCTCCACAACGGAGCTACGCGATGAGATCAGGAAGACGAGGAGCTTGACCGGCAAGCCCTTCGCGGTCAACATCAACCTCTTTCCCGCCGCTCGCCCGGTGAAGGTCGATGAATACATCGATGTCGCGATCAGCGAGGGGGTGCGCTTCGTGGAGACCTCGGGGCGGAGCCCGGAACCCCATATGAAGCAGCTGAAGGATGGCGGGGTGACGGTGATGCACAAGGTCACCGGGGTGCGCTTCGCCCAGTCGGCGGAGAGGCTGGGGGTGGATGCCATCTGTATAGTGGGCACCGAATGCGGCGGCCATCCCGGCGAGGAGGACGTTACTTCCCTGGTGCTCGTTCCACGAGTGGTGGACTCGGTCAAGGTGCCCGTGGTGGCGGCGGGCGGCTTCGCCGACGCCCGAGGCTTGCTGGCTGCCCTGGCCCTGGGCGCCGAGGGCATCCTGATGGGTACCCGCTTCATGGCTACCATCGAGTGCCTGGCGCACCCTCAGATCAAGGACTGGCTCATCAGCGCCCGGGAGACGGATACGCTCATGATAAACCGCGGCATCCGCAACACCATGCGCGCCATGAAGACCGAGACCTCTCTGAAGGCGCTGGAACTGGACCGAAAAGGCGCTGCCTTGGAAGAGCTGATGCCGATAATTGCGGGCCCCAACGCCTGCCGCGCGCTCACCACCGGCGAGGTGAACGCCGGCGTCATCTCTTGCGGCCAGGTGGTGGGCCTGGTCCATGAAGTGAAATCTGCAAAGCAAGTCATCGACGAAATTATCGACGGAGCGGAGGCAATAAGGAAGCGCTTGTGCTTCACATAGGAGTTAGGCCAGGCAAAGAAAAGGAGGAACCATGAAGCAGTGGCGATTCTACGCTCTGGGGGACATGAGGTTGGACGATGTGCCTATGCCTGAGTGCAAGCCGGGGTGGGTCATCCTGAAGACGCGGGTGGTGCAGCCTAGCGTCACTGAAGCGCAGCGGGCCGTGGGCATGCCCATCAGCGGCACGGAGACGGTGAAGAGGCTGATAGCCGAGAAGGCGCCGGTGCCCCTTTTCGGCCATGAGTTCTGCGCCGAGGTCGTGGAACTCGGCGAGGGGGTCACCAGGGTGAAGGTGGGCGACCGCGTCGCCTGCCGGGCCCGCGTCCCATGCCATGAATGTGATATCTGCCGCGCCGGCTTCCCTGACCTCTGCCGGAAGGGCCCCAACATCGGCAGGCAGATCCCGGGCTGCTTCGCCGAGTACACCACTATCCCCGCGGAGGTCCTGGCCGTGCTGCCTGATTCCGTCAGCGACAATGAAGGCGCGTGTATCCAGCCTCTGACCGGCGCGGTATCGAACGTGTCGGCGGCCCACATCCAAATGGGGGATTCGGTGGCGGTCATTGGACAGGGCGTCATGGGGCTCTACTGCCTGCAACTGGCGCGAGTCTGCGGCGCGGGGAAGCTCATCGGCATCGACGTACGACCGGAGTCCCTGGCCCTCTCCAGGCAGCTTGGCGCCGACTGCGTCGTGGATGCCACGCAAGTGGACCCTGTTCAGGCGGTAATTGAGCTTACCAATGGGTTCGGGGCCGACGTGGTCTTCGAGGCGGCCGGTGGAAGCCCCGAGCAAGGGCTGGCGGGCACGAAGACTCAAGGCCAGGCCATGCACATGGTGCGCGACCTGGGCAAAGTCGTGCAAGTGGCCTGGATCGGCAACAAAGTGGAATTCAGGACTGATGAGTGGCGCGAACGCGGCATCAGCTACCTCTCCTCCGACAACTGCAGCGACAAGCTGCTGGACTATGTAGTCCACCTCGTAGCCACCAGGCGCATTCAGTTGGCGCCGCTCATCAGCCACGTCCTCGACGGCCTGGATAAGGCGCCGCAGTCCTTTGAGATAACGTCGAACAAAGGCAAATATCAGGCCACGAATCCGGCGCAGGTGCTGGTCTCGCGGTAGGGGTGTGTGAGAGAGAAGACCGCTGCGGTCTTAGAGGAACAGGGAGGCCGACGGCATCGCCGCCGGCCTCTCGGCGTCTCGTGTGCGCCGCATGCTTCACCAAAATCTGCTCCCGCCTCTCGCCGGCGTCACGATGCTATAATAGAGTCGTGAAATCCTTGGCGCAACAGCTTAAGAGTCTCCCCGCCAAGCCGGGCGTCTATCTCATGAAGGACGAGAAAGCCGCCGTCCTTTATGTGGGCAAGGCGAGCAGCCTGCGCAGCCGGGTGCGGTCTTACTTCGGCGCGCCCAACGGTCTGACGCCCAAGATCCAGAACCTGGTCTCCCATGTCGTGGCCCTGGACACCATTGTTACCGACTCCGAGCTGGAAGCTCTCATCCTGGAGAACAACCTCATCAAGAGGCATCGCCCCCACTACAACGTTCTGCTCAAGGATGACAAGACCTACCCCTATTTGAAGATCACCCTCGGCGAAGAGTGGCCGCGCGTGCATATCACTCGGAAGCTGGAGCGGGACGGGTCGCGCTACTTCGGCCCCTATGCCAGCGCTGCCTCCGTCAAGGCGGCCATGAACGTCGTCAGGAGAGTCTTCCCTTATTGCACGTGTACCCTGCCCATTAGAGGACCCGCCTCCCGGCCCTGCCTCGCCTATCACCTCCGTCTCTGTCCGGGGCGCACCATCGGCGCCGTGACGCCGGAGGAGTACCGGGAGAACATCCGCCAACTGATCATGTTCCTTGAAGGGAAGCAGGACCAGATCCTGCGTCAGTTGCGCCGCAGGATGGAGGAGGCCGCCGAGGACATGGCGTTCGAGCGGGCCGCTGTTCTGCGCGACCACATCAGGCTCATCGAGAACGTCATGGAGCGACAGAAGGTCTCCGTGCCCCTGGCTGGCGACGAGGATGTCATCGCGCTTGCCCAAACGGACGACGACGCTGCCGTACAGGTCTTCTTCGTCCGCCGGGGCAACCTCATCGGGCAGGAGCATTACCTGCTGAAGGGGGCTCGCGACGAGGATACCGCCAAGATAATGACCAGCTTCCTGGAGCAGTTTTACAGCTCCGCGCCTTATGTGCCGCCCACCATCGTCCTCCAGCACGCTCCAGAGGACGTGGAGATCATGCAGAAGTGGCTTGGGTCGCAACGGGGAGGAATGGTCAAGCTGAGGGTGCCCGTCCGCGGCGATAAGAAGAGGCTGGTCGACCTGGTAGCGGAGAACGCGCGCCATTTTCTGGAGGCGGAGCGGGCGACGCGGCTCGCCGGCGCGGAAAGGATCGCCGGCGCCCTGGCAGAGCTGCAGAGGTCTCTAGGTTTGGTTGGAATGCTATCGCGCATCGAATGCTACGACATATCGGACATCATGGGCACCTCGGCGGTGGGCAGCATGGTGGTCTTTGAAAAAGGCGCGCCCAAGCCTTCCGACTACCGGCGCTTCCGCATCAAGACAGTCAGGGGGGCCAACGATTACGCCATGATGCAGGAGGTGCTGGTCCGCCGCTTCAAGCGGGTCTCCGTCGAGGACGCCGCATCCCCGTGGACCGCCCTGCCCGACCTGGTGCTCATCGACGGCGGCAAGGGGCAGCTTAACGCCGCCCTGGAGGCGGTGCGCAGCGTGGGGGCCGACTTTGTCCCCGTGGCCAGCATCGCGAAGGAGAACGAGGAGGTCTTCGTCCCCGGCAGCCCCGAGGCCATCATGCTTCCGCGCAACTCCGAGGCTCTCTATCTCGTCCAGCGCATCCGCGATGAGGCGCACCGCTTCGCCCTAGCTTACCACCTGAGGGTGCGGAAGAAAGCCGCCATCGCTTCGGCGCTGGACTCCGTGCCCGGCATCGGCCCGAAGCGAAAGCGGGCGCTGTTGAAGAAGTTTGGCTCGGTTCGAGCCATCAAAGAGGCGTCACTGGAGGAGATAGCTGCCGTTAAAGGCGTCACGAAAGCGGCGGCGGAGAAGGTGAAGGAGTACCTATAAGCTCTCAGCCTTCAGCACTCAGCCGTCAGCAGGCTGATAGCTGATCGCTGACCGCTGAAAGCCACTGGGTGTGCTGGGTGTCGCGCCCCTTGCCAAGCACCTACGCACCAGCTATTATATTAGCGTGCCCCTGTAGCTCAGAGGATAGAGCGCCGGCCTCCGGAGCCGGGTGCGAGCGTTCGAGTCGCTCCAGGGGTACCATTCCCCACAGTAGCCAGAAGATGAGTCTATCTTCCAGCCTCCTGTGACGCACTCGCCTCCCGTTAGACTGCACTTTTTCCACGACACTCGCTGCAAATCTCTGCACGTTTTTGCGCTCGCCCGCCACGCGCTCCTGCTGCAAAATCCCCTTATGCTCCAGAAATCCGCTTTGAAGGGGGACCTATGAGAAGGCGCGTAGATTCCGTGGCTATCGCTATGGCGGCCGCCCTGTTGCTCACACTGGCGAGCGTTTCGCCGGCGGCACAGCAGACGGAGTGGCCGCCGGTGAAGGTGGACCTGGCGATCGAACAGCAGGGGACCGTTTTCAGGGCGGAGGTCTGGGTAAGAAACGAGGGCAACTTTGACACCGACGTCATGAGTATCAGGGGCCGCGTTCCCGAGGGCGCCAGGTTCGTCGATTCCTGGGCCGGTCCCACCTCCGGCGCTAACGCTGGAGCTTTCGACGGGAATGACGTGGGTTGGGTCAACATCGGGACGAAGGCCGGCGAGCGGCGGGGCCCCTTTGTTTTCGTCTTCGATGCCGGCGCGCTAGACCCCGCCTCCCCGCCTTTCGTCCAGGCCTGGGTCAGTTGGACAGGAGAAGTGCCGGGGACGGCCGTCTCCAGACGCGCGGAGATAGGCATTCCGCTGACGGTGGCAGCGCTGCGCCGCGGCGGGCATGTGGTACTTATCCCTCACGCCGAGACTGACAGGAGCATCGCTCCGCCGGAACAGCGGGTGCCCGATGCGTCTCCTTTAGACCTCCGGAACTGCGAGGTCCAGGCCAGGCTAACGGAAAGAGGACGCGCGGATGCGCGCGCGATCGGCGCGAGTTTCCGCACCCTCGGCATCCCGGTCGGTCAGGTGCTCGTTGACGCGTATTGCCGCACCTTTGACACAGCTCGCCTCGCCTTCGGCGACGCTCAGCTCTCCGATATTCTGCTTCCCCCCGAATACGTCCCCGTGCCGGGGGCCCCGGTGCCGCCCGGCTTCCCACAGCGGATTGAAGCCCTCAAGCAGTTGCTCGCGACGCCCCCGCCAGCCGGGACCAACATTGTGCTGGTTACTCATCGCCCGAATATCCGAGCGGTCGGGTTCGAAGTGCCACAGAGGGAAGTGGATGCGTTCATCTTCAGGCCTGACGAACAGCAGGGCTTTACCCTTCTGGCCCGCGTCCTGCTGCATGAGTGGACCGCTTTTCCGTAGCCTCCTGGTACAACGTAACATCGATTAATGCGTACGGTGGGTGGAGCCGAGCGTAACCCGTCAGAAGGGACGCCGCACGCGACGGCTGGTTGCCCGGCAATTTCGTCACATCTCCACCCACCCTGATATGGATTGCGGCGCTAAACGACGCAAGAATGGATGAGGCGCCTGGCGCCGCAATCCATTCTGAGACAATGGATTCGGCGCAATCCATCCCATCTACGGCTACTGCATTGGGAGATAAGCATGCAGAAGCAGCCGGAGAGACCAGGTGTCGTCTCAAGCATAATCCGTGCCGCTAGTCCGGTGTTCATCCTCGTGGCAGTGGGCGTACCCGTTGGCGCGCTCGTCTACGCCATGAATTTCGGGTCGCTCACCACGCTCAACTACGTTCATATCATGACCGGTGCGCTCTGGACCGGCATCGATCTCTTCATGGGTTTTGTGCTCGGGCCGGTCCTGGGGGCCATGGCTCCCAGGGACCGCGCCGCCGTGTTCATGCGTCTCGTGCCTCGGATGACCTTCCTCATGCCCGTGCTGGCCGGCGTAACCGCCACGGCGGGGATCGAACTTGCGCAACGAATGGGCTTCTCGCTGACCAGCCCGTGGCCCCTTGCCGCCTTGATCATCACGGGCCTCCTCGCCCTTCAGGGGTTCGGGCTTCTCCTCCCTAACGAGATTCGCATCTTTCGAGAGCTGCTTTCGGACAGCCCGGACATCGACAAAATCTCCCGCCTGGGCATGCGGACCGCTATGCTGGGCGGCGTGCAAGGGGTGCTGCAGCTCGCAATTATCTTCGTCATGGCGAGCCTGAGGTTCTAACCGACCTGGAAAGCAACTGGAGGGATGGCCTCTCGTGGAAGGAGGTGAGGCCATGGACTTCGCAATTGCACCGAAAATGGACCATAGAAAAGGAGGTCTCATGAGAACGCACAGAATGTTGACACCCTTCGTCCTCGTGGCACTGGGCGGGCTCGCAATTGTCATGTTGGTCTTCGCCTCTACCAGTCTGGCCGCCCCGGCCGCAGACGCCGCAAGAGGGAAACAGGTGTGGGACAAAGCGTGCGCCGTGTGCCACGGTTTCGAGGGGAAGGGTGGACCCATCGCGCCGCCGCTTGGCAAAGATACCGTCTACTTTAAGGAGGTGGGGTTGCCTGTTCAGGCCGTCGCCGCCATAGTCAACCAGGCGACGAAACAGCGCCCTCCGGGCGCCATGATGCCGGTCCTCAACCCGGGTCAGGTCACCGACGCCGATGCGGCTGACATCACTGATTACCTCTGGACCCTATCATCAGCGCCCGCGGCAGTGATCCCGCCGGGCAACGCCCAGAACGGCGCCGCGCCCTACGCCGCCAACTGCGCCGCCTGTCATGGCGCGAGAGGCGAAGGCGCCACGGCGATGCCTGTAGCCGGTATGGCCGCCGGACTCAAAGCCGGGGGCGCCCCAGCGCCGGTGATGCATGCGCTAGTACGCTTGGCAAGTCGTTCCGGCTCGGTGCCCAGGATGCCGACCTTCGCTCCAGACAAGCTGAGCGATGGCGCCTTGGCGGACATCGCCGCCTTCATCTGGGAGCTGCCGCCGCCGGCGCCACCGCCCGGCGCGCCAGCGAAGCCCGCGCCCGCCAAGCCGGCGCCCGCGGCGCCAGTGGCCAAGACACTGCCCAGGACAGGCGGGCTGCTACCGCCCTTCGGCGTCATTGCGGCTGCGGCCGCAACGCTGGCGGCCCTGGGCGTAGGCCTGCGCCGCCGGGCCTAGCCCGGCCTCGACTCCATCGCCGTCGCTGGTCGCCGCCTGAGCCACCTCCTCGAGGCGGCGACCGCCCGGGTCCGCTGATATAGGCATCAGACCTCGCCGAAGTCACGCAGGCACCTTGCCGTGGAAAAGCTCGCTGCCCGCGCCCGGATAGACTCTGCGCGCGGACACCAGGGTGGGTCTGGTGACCTTCGGCCACACGGCCTCGTTCGGCTCGGCTCCTTCCAGGGTAACTTGAGAGGGCGCCCGGTCCCTCATCTGCGGGTCCCTTCTTATGTCGACGCTTTCAACGCTGTGCGAGAACTCAATCGGTATGCCGTTGGGGTCATGGGCGTAGATGGAGTGGATAAAGCCATGGTCGATGACGTCTGATACCGGGAAGCCCGCCGCTTCCAGCGCGTCTTTCAGCTCCCACAAGTCCTCTTCGGTATCGACGCCGAAGGAGACGTGGTCGAAGACGAAGGGGCCGCCGACAGGCATGCCATGCACCTTGTTGGGCACGGGCTTGACGCTGGGCCACTCGAAGAAGGCGATCAGGTCGCTGTCCGAAATCTGGAAGAAGAAGTGTCTGTACCCCGGCTGCCCGAGGCCAGCGACCAGTCTCATGCCCAGCAGGTCCCTCCAGAACCGGATCGTCTTGTCCATATCCCCGGTGGCCATGGCCAGATGGTTCACCCCGTTGAATCTCATTTTGCTCCTCCGCTGCGGAATCGACTCCTCAATTTCCACTCTATGTTGCCCCGACAGCCGTGTCAAGATATGGTGCGCAACTACGTATCACCGACGATAGGGAAGCAATTTCACCCTGTTTGAAAATAGGTATTCCAACCCATTGACAAGCCATAAGCACGCGTGCTATATTTAGAGAGTCCCAAGTGATCGGGCTGCTGATCCCGGTTGCAGCGGAAGCTGGGAACCTGGTCAGGTGAAGCCATCAGGTTCAGGGGAAGCTTGGGCGGTACACGAGAGCTTGTACCAGCAGGACCGAAGCCAAGTAAGTGAAAGCAGAAAGGCTAGGTCCGAGAGGCCAAGAAAACTGTGAATCGCAACAAGGGACCTTGACCGAGAGGAGTCGCCTCAGAGGGGAACGGTGAACGGGCAAACCAGGAAAAGCGCGAGGTTACTTGGGACGTCTTTATTCGCCCCCAGACCGCAGCGGAAAGACCTCCGAGGTCTCCAAGACCTTGGAGGTCTCGTCATTAGCCCCCCGCCGCCCACCCCCTCACGAAGGCAAGAAACTCGCGTTGTAGACGCGACACCAGGCGCTCCTCGTTGTAGACGCAGTAGAAATCCCTTTCCAGCTTCAGAGCCTCTACAGGCACCACCTTCAATAACCCCAGGCTGGCGCTCTTGGCCACCGCCAGGTCGGAGATGAAGGCAATCCCCACTCCCCCCTCGACTGCTGATAGCACAGATTGAGTGCTCCCCAGGACCATTACCGGCGATATCCGCCCCAGGTCGAATCCCTGGCGGTTGAGAAGGCGGGCGAGGCTGCGTTGCGTGCCGGAGGTCTCCTCGCGGAAAAGCCAGGGCTCCTCGGTCAGCTCCAGGAGAGACACGGACTCCCGCTGCGCTAAGGGGTGCTGTGGGGGCACGACCAGAACCAACTCATCGGCGGCGACCTTGAACTGGCTCAGCGAGTATCCTTCCGGCGCCGTGCCGCAGAAACCGATGTCGAACTCGCCCTGGCTTACCTTTTCTATCACGGCGATGGAGTCGAACACGGCCAGGCGCGCGTTCACGGCAGGGTGCTCGCTGCGGAACTTGCCCAGTATGGGCGCCACCAGGTACTCCCCCGGGATAGTGCTGGCCGCTATCGCCAGAGTGCCCGCCACCTCACTCCTCAGCACGTCCAGATCGGCCAGAAGGCGTTCTCTCTCTTGGACGACTGACTCCGCGAAGCGACGAAAACGCTCGCCAGCCTGGGTGAGTGCGAAACCCTTCTCGCTGCGGTCAATCAACCGAACGACGAGGTCGCGCTCCAGACGCTGTATCTGAAAGGATACCGCCGGCTGACTGAGCCCCAGGCGCTTGGCCGCCTCGGAGAAGCTCTTGAGCCGCACCACCTCCAGGAACGTCCGCAGATAGTCCGTGTTCACGGGGCCTCGCTTCGCAGATAAGGAGTGCTTATCTTGGCATTAAATAGAGATTATGATATACTTTGATTTATTATGAAAAGACGCGGACCGCGCAAATGTTGCAGGGTATATAGTATAAGTGCGCGGTATGGGCCGCTTCAAGAATCCGACTACTATGTCCCGTACTTCATCCTGACCCTGAACTTGATTCAGGGGATTCAGGATTAAGTGCGGGGTATGGGAAACCAGCCGCAGTCGGTAGTTAGATTCTAAGGCAAGAAAGCCTGGTGGTTCAAGTTGGAAATAGCTAGCAGGCTGGCGGCCATTCTTGGCGAGGCAGCGGTGATCACCGACCGGGAGCGGATGCTGGACTATCTGGTTGATGAGACGGCCTCCCCGGTGAGGCCCCAGCCGGCCGACGAGGTTGTCGTGGCAAGACCGGCGAGCGCGCAAGAGGTGGCCTCTCTGCTGCGGCTGGCCAACGACGAGGGGATTCCCGTGTTTCCTCGGGGCGGCGGCACCGGCTTATGCGGAGGGGCTGTCCCAACCGAAAACGGCATCGTGCTCTCCCTGGAGCGTATGAATGGCATCGCCCTGGACAAGGACAACCTCATGGCCACGGTCGAGGCGGGCGCGACGCTTGGGGATTTGATGGCGAAGGCTGAGGAGGCCGGCCTCTTCTTCCCGCCGCACCCCGGCGACGAGAGCGCCCAGATAGGCGGGCTGGTCGCCTGCAATGCCGGCGGCTCGCGGGCAGTCAAATACGGCGTCATGCGGAGCTACGTCAAGGGGGTCGAGGCGGTCCTGCCTGATGGCGATATTTTGAGGTTGGGCGGCAAGCTCCTCAAAGACAACGCTGGCTACGACCTCATGCAACTGCTGATCGGCTCCGAAGGCACGCTGGCGGTGGTGACCAGCGTCATCCTTCGGCTGTTCCCGCCCCTAGGCGCCAGCGCCACTATGGTCATTCCCTACGAAGGCCGCCACGACGCCATCGACTCGGTACCGGAGATACTCCGGAGCGGGGTCATGCCGCTGGCCATCGAGTACGTGGACCGGAGCACCGTCGAGGTCTCCGCGGCGAACCTGGGCCTGGAGTGGCCCTGCCGCGCCGGGAAGGCCTACCTCATGGTAATTGTGGACGGCGAGAGCGTGGTCGTTGTACGCTCACATTGCCAGCATATCTATGAGATCTGCGCGGGGCGCCATGCCCTGGAGCCGGCCGTCGGCGAGACGCGCAAGGACCAGGAGCGCGTTCTGAAGATAAGGAGCAACATTTACCTGGCGCTGAAGGGTGAGACGGCGGATATCCTGGACATGGCGGTGCCCCCAGCCAGCATGGGCAAGCTCATGGATGCCGTAGATGATATCGCAACACAGTTTGGCGTGACGATCCCGATGTACGGCCACGCTGGGGACGGTAATCTGCATGCCCATCTGATAAAAGACCTGGCGCGATCGGGCCCCAGCGCTGTCCGGGAAGCAAAGACGCTGATATATAAGGAGACGGTCAAGCTGGGGGGGACCATTACCGCCGAGCATGGTCTGGGCAAGACCCGGGTCCCGGATATGCATCTGTCTTTGGATGAGACGAAGCTGGCGCTGATGAGAAGAATCAAGAAGGTTTTCGATCCCCGGGGGATACTGAACCCGGGGTGCGCAATATCACCAGAGTAGGAGCGAAAGACAATGGCAAAGGTCATCGACGCGCGCGGATTGGCCTGCCCGCAGCCGGTCATCCTCACCAAACGAGCCCTTCAGGAAGCCGAGGAGCTAACCACCATTGTGGACAATGAGGTAGCCAGAGAGAACGTAAAGCGCATGGCGCAGAGCCAGGGCTGTCAGGTGATGGTTGAGGACAAGGGCGGGGATGTTTTCCACCTTCATCTCTCGAGGACGAGCGCTAGGGCGTCCCAGGAGCCTGCGCCCGCGGCGGCCGGCCCCACTATCCTCTTCATCTCGGCCGACACCATCGGCAAGGGAAGCGATGAGCTGGGCGGCATACTGATGAAAACCTTTATCAGCACTATCGGCCAGGTGGCCGCCATGCCACGGATAATACTCTTCATGAACAACGGGGTGAAACTGGTCACCGAAGGGTCTCCGGTCCTCGACGACCTGAGGTTCCTGAGCGAGCAAGGGATCGACTTGCTGGCCTGCGGCCGGTGCCTGGACTACTTCGGGATAAAGGAGAAAGTGGCCGTGGGCAAGGTGTCCAACATGCTGGAGATCGCGGAGCGCCTCTTCACCGCCGGAAGGATTGTCTCCTTCTAGCAAGGCCTTCTAATTGAAAACCGCCTTCTTCCTGACGGGACGACCTGGCGTGGGCAAGACCACAATTCTGAAGGAGATTGTTGCTGCCCTCGGCGTTCGCGCCGGGGGCTTCTACACCCAGGAGGAGCGCCACGAGGGGAAGAGGGAGGGTTTCCGCCTCGTGACCCTCGATGGCCAGACAGCGACCCTGGCCAGCATCCACCATCGGTCGCCGCATCGCGTCAGCAAGTACGGCGTCAGCATGGAGAACCTCGACCGTGTGGGCGTGGCTGCGCTGCGACGGGCCATCGATGAGGGCGACCTCATCGTGGTTGATGAGGTGGGCAAAATGGAGCTCTTCTCGCCTGAGTTCCAGCGCGCCGTTCAGGACGCCATCGAGAGCGGCAGACCTGTGCTGGGGACCATCATGCTGGGGCCGCACCCGTGGGCGGACAAGCTGAAACAAGACAGCCGCGTTCGCGTCTTTCCCCTGACTGAATCGAACCGGAGCCAGGTCAGCAACGAAGTGCTGGAAGCGCTGCGGGCCGTCATCAGCCCGGCTTCATAGGGCGCCTCCTGCGGCCCCGAGCGGCCGCAGCTACGGTTGTCTGCCGAACTCCCTTTCCAGGCGTGACGAGCTCAGGTGGAGGACGGTCGGCCTCCCGTGGGGGCAGGTCCGAGGACTGGAGGTCCGCTCCAACTGGCGCATCATCTCGCGCATCTCCTCTGGCGTCAGGGTGTCGCCGGCGCGGACCGCGCCGCGGCAGGCCAGGGTAATGGCGATGGGCTCCACCAGATCGCTGCCCGCCGTGCCCTGGTCCAGCGAATCCAGCAGGTCTATGACCGCCTCCGCCGCGCTCCGTCCCTTCAGGACAGCGGGGACCGCTCGGAGCAAGCAGGTCCTGTCCCCGAAAGGCTCGATGGCGAAGCCGAACTGCGCCAGAGCTTCTCCATCGCACTTCAGCGTCTCCTCCTGACGGGGCGTGAGCTGGACCGCTAGCGGATCGAGCAACCCCTGGACCTCCACCTCCCTTTTGGCCGCCTGGGCTTTGAGCCTTTCGAAGAGGACACGCTCATGGGCGGCATGCTGGTCGACCAGGTACATGCCGTCCGGCCCCTCGGCGATGATGTAGGTGTTCGCCACCTGGCCAACGACGCGCAGAATGGGCAGCGCGGGCCGCGGCGCTGGCGCGCCCGATGGCCCCAAGAGGGAAGGCTGGACGGGCTCGACGGGGGCCAGCTGCCGTTCAAAGGAGCGGTCGCCCCCTGGCGCTGCCAGCGGCCCCACCGGCGGGACCGGTCCGCCTCTGGCGGAATCGGTGAGCGCAGCACGCACCGCGCGCTGTACCGCCCCGAAAGCATCCTGCTCGCGCCGGAACCTCACCTCGCTCTTGGCGGGGTGAACATTCACGTCCACGTCCCTGGGCGGCAAGGACAGATTGACGATAGCGATGGGATGCTTGCCTATCATGAGCATGCCGTGGTAGGCCTCCTCGATGGCATAGCTCAGCATGCGGCTCTGCACCCAGCGCCGGTTGACGAAGATGCTGATGTAGCTGCGACTGGCCCTTGATAGGGACGGCGGGCTTACCAGCCCGCTGACCCCGATCTCTGCGAAGTCCCCCGTCGCATCCAGCATGGCTTGGGCGGTCTCCCGTCCATACACCTGGGCCAGGACATCGCGCTGCGTGGAACCGCCTGGGGTCTGGAAGGCGGTGCGGCGATCGACCAACAGATAGAAGGCGACCTCCGGGAAGGCCAGGGCGTAGTGGGCCACAAGCTCGCTGACGCGGCCCGCCTCGGTGGCTGGGGATTTCATGAACTTGAGCCGGGCCGGGACATTGGAGAAAAGGCCGCGCACGACGACGGAGGTGCCGGGGGGGCAGCCGCGTTTTCCCTCTTCAACGATCCCGCCGCCCGTGAGGGCAATGAAGGCGCCATCCACGGCGGAGCTCGGACGGCTGGTCAGCGTCACTCCAGATACGGTGGCGATGCTGGGGAGCGCCTCCCCGCGGAAGCCGAGGGTGCTGATGCTCTCCAGGTCGTCCAGCGCCTCGATCTTGCTCGTGGCGTGCCTCTGAAAGGCCAGGTGCATCTCTTCGGCCGGGATGCCGGCGCCATTATCGCTGACGCGGATCAATTGGAGGCCGCCGCCGCGTACCTCTACGGAAATGCGGGTCGCCCCGGCATCCAGAGAGTTTTCTATCAGCTCCTTGACCACCGAGGCCGGTCTCTCCACCACCTCTCCGGCGGCGATCTTGTGGGCCACCTCGGCCGACAGTACCTTTATGGGCATGACGCACCTCAGAGGGTATTCTACCATAGTGAGGCCGGCTTTGAAGAGTTGCCTCGCAAGTCCGACGCCTCCGACGTGTCTGACCTGTTCGCCCGGACCGGCTCGGTCTCTGAGACCGAGCCGGTCTTGAGGGGCTGCCGCCCCTACATGTCCGAAGAGTCGAAATCCATGGGTGGAAAATACTGCGGGTACTTCGCCCGCATGAGCGGAATATGCTCTGGCTTCAGGAGGGGGACCGGGAGGTCGCCATTCTTGAAGGGAAGGAAATCCTGCGGGTCAGCGGGGGTGAGAGCATACAGCGGCGCGGCCGCGACGCCTGTTCCCTGGACGAGGATCTTGAAACCGCCTATGCCCTCCGGGCGCACCAACTCCTGCATCGCCATTCGGTTGGCCAGGTACTCCGTGTAATCAAGACCCTTCCCAGCCAGGGCGTCCATGAAACGGTTAAATCCCAGGTTCAAGAGGAACTGGCGCTGGGTCGTGAGGCCGAGTGTGCTGAGGCCGCGTTTTGCGCCTGCCATCATGGCCGCTGTGAAGTCCACGTGAGTGGTGATGTCCTGAGAACCGATCCTGATGTAGGGGTCCTGGCCGTAGGTATGCCGGTAGTACGTGACCAGGGTGCCCGAGCTTCTCTCCAGGGAGTAAAGTTCCTCGGCGGGATAGCCGTAGTCGATGGTCAGGACGAAGCCGCGCTCCAGCTTGGCGGCGACCCCATCCATCCAGGGCGAGATGCCCAGGTTGACCTCAGTGATGCAGCCCTCAGGCAGCTTGATGCCTTCAACCGCTAACCGTTGCCCCAATAGAGGCGTCGACGGACGATCCAGGACCTCTGTGAAACGGCCATCCCGAAGGGTTACGTACGCTTCCCGCAGCCGGCCGCGCCGCATAGCCACGCGATGCACGGGCAGCGCGTCCAGCAACTCGTTGGAGAGAAAGCAACCTACGGCGCCGCCCGGCGTGGCCTCCGCCTCCGGGACCGGCTCGAAGGCCTCGCCCTGCCTCGCCCGAAGCGCTGGCTTTGCCCGTTCCAGACTCACGTAGGTGAGTGAGTGAACCAGTTCTGAGCGCAGGCTGGGAAGATAGGCAAGGATGTCTTTGGCCAGCAGGCCTTTGCCCGCGCCCATCTCCACTACGTTGAAATCGGGCGGGCGGCCCAGAACCTGCCACATCTGCTCGATCTGGAGGGCGATGAGGGCGGCGAAGACGGGGTGGGTGGCTGGGCTGGTATAGAAGTCGCCCTCGGCGCCCACGCGCTCCCGGCCGGACGTGTAATAGCCCACTCCCGGATAATAGAGAGCCATCTCCATGAAGTCGGCGAAGGTGATCCGCCCCTCCCGGGAGATATGCTCCCTTATGACGTCTTCGACGCCTGCCATGAGAACTAGGATAGGCTCAAGGAGCCCCTAAGTCAAGAAAGCGAAGCCCGCTGCGACGCCCCCCAGAAAGACCAGCGTACCCAGGACCAGGGCCGCTCTCTGGCTGTTCAAGGCGCCGCCCACAATGGCCAGGCAGGGCAGGCTCACTGCGGGAAGGGTCAGGAGCAGGGCTGCCGCCGGGCCGGCGACCCCCTGCTGTATCAGTGGCAGGGCGATGGCGATCTCCGTCCAGGTCGGGACCATGAGCACCGTGCCGAGGGCCGAGGCCAGGACCACGCCTGCCACGGTGTTGCTCGGCGACGCGGGCAGGGCGCCCACCACCGCCGAAGCGGCGAGGGCCCCCAGGAAGAGCACGGGCACCAGAACTCGGCCCAGCCGCCAGGCCGTGCCCAGCCACATCGGCACGAAGGCGGCCACCGAGTCCGGAGAGGCGGAGGTCGCCTCCTCGAACCGGAACAGACGGGTGTAGCCTTGAAGAAGCCGGGCGGAGAGCCCCAGGAGCGGGCTATCCGCCCTCGTGGCCGGCGCCCGGGCCACCCATCGCGAAGCTATGGACGAGGCCAGGTAGGTGACGACGAGGGCTACCGCCAGCCCGCCGACTATCCTGAGAAGAGCGAACTCGGTGGGCAACAGGCTGACGGCCAGGACGAGGCTGGTGATATTGAGCATCGGGGAGGAGACCACGAAGGCCATCATGGCGCCCAGCGAAGCGCCTCCTCGAAAGAGGGAGGCGCCCACCGGCGCGGCGCAGCAGGAGCAGAAGGGATAGGGTGTGGCCAGCAGCGCCCCCGCCATATGCGATTTGACGCCGCCCCCCGAAAGCAGCGGCCTCAGGAAGCGACCCGTCATCAGCACCACCAGGGCAGCGATTAGGATGCCGATGATCGTAGCGTGCCAGACCAGCGCCATGTAGTTCAGCGCCTCGGCCAGCGGCCGCAGCCAATCGGGAAAGGCGGTGACGGCGAAGGCCTGGCCGATGCCGATCTTCCCCGCGGCAACGGTCCGCGAGGCAGGGACCCCGCGGTAGGTGAAGAGGTCCAGGGACAGAAAGACCATGATTGCGACGGCCAGGATGTTCACGGCGCCCCGCAAGCTGGCCCGGTTTGCGCTGCGTTCCAGTCCCTTCAGGTACCGGTAGGAAAGCCAGGCGCCGATGATCCCCGCCAGCAGGAAGGGCGCCTGGCGCCAGTCTAGATAGAGAATGGGAGAAGGGCCACCCACCTTCAGATAATCGCCGCTGGGGAGGAAGATGGCCCGCCGCATCTCCACCACGGCTCCCAGCAGGAGAACGACGGAGGCAAAGAAAGCCGCCGTGACCAGGTGATAGCGCCTCAGGAGTCCACCCGGTGATAGAGTCTCTCGACTAACGTCCAGGGTCTGCACCTTCGCCATGGCTAGGCTCCTCCCTTCGCAGAGGCTGGTCTGACCTCAACACGGATGCGGTAGACTCCGCTCGCCAGCTTATCGTTGCTGACGACACGGTGGCCGAGTTGCGCCACGACGGCCGGCACCCCATCCACAGCACAGAGGTGATCGACCAGGATCTCGACCACCTCGCCGTCGCGCGCTTGCTTCAGCGCCGCCGAAACGTACATGGCGGGATAGGGACAGGCTTCGCCCTGGAGATTGAATACCCTGTCTGGCTGCTTCATCTCACTGCCCTCCGCCGCATCTCATTCCATTGCAACATAATCAGCCATATGGCCAGAAACCCCAGGCCGGCGAAGAGCGCGCCCTGGAAGCCCAGGGAATCCCCCAGCCATACCTTGGCGCCCGCTTGAAATCCGGCTGACCTGAGAGTAACGCTGGTCAGCGCCGCGCCGACCACTCCGCCGAGAAGGGCGAAGAGGAACTGGACACTGCCCTCTCCAAGCCGGAAGAGGGTCCCGCTGGCGCAGCCCCCGGCGATCACCATGCCCAGCCCGAAGAGGTAGCCTCCCACCAATGTGTGCCAGCCCACCGCCAGGGTAAAGGGTTGTCGCAGGCCAGTGGCCACCAGGACGGCGAAGCCGAGCATCGCCACTGCGATGGCCACGATAACCCCGCGCGCCAGGCGGGCGTCGCCTGAGGTGAAGAGGTCGCGGAAGGAGGCGGTGAAACAGAAGCCCGACCGCTGTAGGATGAAGCCGAAGATCAAACCGAAGAGCCAGAAGACGGCCACATTCGTCAGCCCGGAGCCCAGAAAAACCTCCAGGACGGCCAGACCCACCACGACGCCCAGGACGCCTGCCAGGGGCTGGCGCCAGGCCCTGCCCGTCGATGCGGCGGCAGACGTGACCGTTTCGGCCGACTGTTCGTATCTCGTGAGAATACCCGATCTGATCTCCCGGTTCAAGCGCCATTTGGCGAAGACCGCGCCGGTCCAGGCGCCGCCCAGCAGCCCAAAGAAGATGACGAAGCCGCTGAGGCTCAACGCGCTCATCGCGGAGAAGAAACCACCGATGTTGCACCCGGGGGCCAGCATGGCGCCGACGCCCATCAGCAGCCCGCCGCCCAGCCCCTCGACCAGTCGAATCCTGCGCTGTGGCATCCTGAGGCGAAAGTCGCTGGCCAGCAGGCAGGAGATGAGCGCCCCAGCGATGGTGCCGGCATCCTGCATGGAGGCGGCGTGGAGCCAGGGGAGATCGAGTTTCACCGCCGGCGTCATCCCCGCGAAGCTGATGAGCCAGCCGCCCCAGAGGCTGAAGCCGCCGTAGACGAACCAGGGGGCGCCGACAGCGAAATAGGCGAAGTTGGCCAGGCCGAGGAGCAGCCCTCCCAGCCATACCGGCCAGGCGCGACCGAAGAGGCGCCAATAGCCTTCCGAAAGGTAGCTCCAATAGGTTGTACGCGAAGGGGTTATGGCGGGGGCTATGGCGCTCAAGGCTGTTCGCTCCTTTCCCAATCGTGTGACAAGCCAGTATATCATCAGGAAAACTAATTGTCAACATCAAGAATGTTGATGACGGAGCAGGGAGCGGGAAGTCCCGACCCATCGGGACTGGGACGAAGTAGGGACGGGGAGCGAGAATGAGAGAGAACGAGATTCCCCCTTCCCGTGCCGGGAAGGGGGCCAGGGGGTTAGGTTGAGGCCCCTACCGCTTGAAGCGGCGGCGGAGGGCGATAAGCGTCAAGGAGATGAAAGCTGCGTTGAAGACCGCGTTCCACACACGCCAGAAAGAAGTCCAGAAGCCCAGAGGTTTGAAATCGGGACCGGGCAAAGGCGGTGTGGCGATCGCGCTTAGCCAGGCGCGCAGCCAGTCAGCCAGGAAGTCGCCCAGCGACCCAGGCCCGAAGGTGTAGGCGATCTGCTTTTCTCCGAACCACTTGAAGCCGGTCAACAGATAGAGAGCGCCAAACAGGGCCGCAAGAGCGAACCAGGCGATGAGAGGTCGCACATAGCTTTCCCCGTAGTTCGCAGCCAGCCCGTAGAGCCAGAGAAGCCCTCTGTACAGCAAGTGCGTCTCTGGGTTCAGACGCCGCATTTCCATCTCCCCCACGTGGAAGTCGCCAGCCTCGATGTGCCGTCTGTGGTCTTCAAGGTTCATCCTGAATTGACGGTACGTGTCCCCGACCAAGTTGAAGCCACTCACGTTGCTCCTTTTTCTTCCTTCGAACCATGGCTCGTCCCGGTTGCATTCCTTCTTGAGCAACACCCTGTAGTCATACAGCGCCGTGGTCTTGCCGAAAACGTCGGTCACCCATGACTCCTCTTCATGCGGCCATTTGACATCAACCAAACGAACCTCGCTGACATCGGTGCGCAAGAACGACGCCTGTGCGAAGTCCACAGTGTCGAAAAGGACCTTTGCCGGCTCCATAAGAGTCACATCCCTGAAATTGAGTCGGGCAGGGGTGCGAGTGGGAAGGATCGCGTGCCGCAAGCGCAGCGATGAATGAAATGTCGACTGAGAGAAATCTGCGCCCTGGCCAAAATCGACTCGCCGGAAGTCAGCGGCACCCGAGAATTTTGTTTTGCGGAAGTTGGCTGTGCCGGAAAATCCCGCGCCGTAGAACGTGGCATCAGCGAAATTCGCCTCTGGAAAGCAAGCGTGGCCACAGAACGTGGCTCCGGAGGAATTCGCCTTGGCAAGGAATTGCGCCTTGATGAACGAGGCTCCTTCGAAGAAGATGGCGTCCCGGAAATCAACTTCTTTGAAGAAGACAACAGCGTCGAAGTTCGCGGGCTCAAGAAACCATGCGCCCTGAAAGGTAACGGTATTTCGTGGGTCTTTGCTGCTCCAATTGAAGACCACAGGGAAAACGACATATTTCAAGTCGATGGTGTCCGCTGTTTTCCCCCGCGCGATCTTGTCTTCTAGGGCCTTGTTAAAAGATGTAGCATCTTTCTCCGGATCGTACGAGTGAAGAATGCAAAGCCCAGATCGATCATAGGGACTCAGCAGACATCCGTCTGACGCGCACGTGTTCCCGCTCATGCCCCATAACCTATCACTTTCGCAGGCAATTGGCAAGAGGTAGGTAGCGGACGACGAGGGCATCGTGATGCTACCCTGAGGCGCAGCCGAAGGGTCTCACTCTTTGTGCCAGCGCCCGACATGAAGGGAGATTCCTCGCGCGAGGAGCGCTTTTCGGCAGACGGAAGAGTTTCTGCGCGCGCTCCTACGAAAATGATTCGTCGAGGCTCTTCCCGGGGCGGCAGGGGACAAGCCCCTGCCCTACGGCATTTTCATCGTTTGTGGCGCCAATGCAATGGGCATGGAGCGCTCGGAACGACAGGGAAAGCGCCTCAGGCTGACAGAAAAGGGGCCTCAGGGCACAATAGCGGGGGCGAGCGTGTGTACTACGTAGGTCGGCTGTTGTGGAGTGCGCAGGCTCGCCTGCGCTTTCGAAAGCGGCGGCAAGCCGCCGCACTCCAAACAGTTCCCCCTTCCCGCTTCGGGAAGGGGGCCAGGGGGTTAGGTTCGTCTCTCCCCCACCATCAGCAACCTCGGATCGCCGACCTCGAAGGGGGCTTTGTCCAGGGAACCGAAGAGGGAGACGGTGGCCAGGCCAGCGTCGTCGAGGAGGCGGCGTATCTCGGCGATGGTGTAGACCCAGTGGTGGGACTCTCGGGTCTCGGTCACGCCGTTGCGGAGGAAGGTGTACTTGGTGTCCACGCGGCTTTCAGCGGGAACGTATTCGTGCTCTAGGAGCATGTAGATATCATCGGCGTGGACCCACTCCCGCTCCTGGAGATTGAGCAGGATAGACTCTGCGGCCATGCCGGTGTCCACCAGAAAGCGCGCCCCCGGCTTGAGGGCGCGAGACAGCGAGGAGAGAAAGCGGCGCATCTCGGCGTGGGGCAGGTAGGTGAAGCTGTTGCCGAAGCAGAAAGCGCCATCGAATTCGGCCTGCCACGGGAGGTCGCGCATATCGGCCCAGAGCCATTCGACGCTGACCTTCTCCGCCGTGGTCTGCTCCCGCGCGCGGCGCAGGCAGTCCTCGGAGAGGTCCGCACCAGTCATCTTGTAGCCGCGCCTCGCCAGCTCAATAGAGAGTCTACCGTCCCCGCAGGGAACATCCAACACACGGCCGCCCTTCTGGACGTTGAGAACGCTCTCAATGAAATCGGCCTCCGCCGGCGTCTGCCGGCGGATGATGGCGCTCCAGGCGTCCAGGGGGACGCCTTGGAAGAAGTGCTGGTACCAATCAGACGGCATGCGTGGCTTCCGGGGGTCAGGGGCTAGGGGCCGGGGGCCGGGAGGCGCCTGACCCCATCCCCTGACCCCCGGCCCCCTTCTTCAATCCCAATGAATGATCCAGACGCACAGCCCGGCCAGCACGATGGTGGCCCCAACTATGGCCGCCCACTGGCTGGGCGCCAGCGCCACATCGCGGGCCAGAACAAAGAGCACGATAACCATGCCAGTGGCCAGCCCGCCGAAGGCCGCTATTCGAGGGTGGTTGTCGAGAAAAGCACGTAGAATGGCCAAGTAGAGCTCTCCTTGAATGAGCTGTCAGCGGTCGGTCTTCGGCGGGGGTTGGGGGCTAGGGGCTGGGGATTGGTCCGCTCCGGCCCCCATTCCGCATTCATCATTCATCATTTTGAACTGCTTCGTGTATTTCGTGGTTAAAACCGGACCCAATTCATCATTCCGCATTCATCATTTCGAAGGCACGTTCGCCTTCACGAACTCGACGATCTCCTTGATGGAAGCGCCCGGGCCAAAGACGCCTTTTATCCCTATCCTCATCAAATCCGGGATGTCATCCTCGGGGATGATGCCGCCGGCGAAGACGACTACATTGTCCATACCCTTCTCCTTCAGCCGCTGCATCACCCTGGGGAAAAGCTCCACGTGGGCGCCGGACAGTATGCTCATGCCGATGGCGTCGACATCCTCCTGCAGGGCCGCCTCCACGATCATCTCCGGGGTCTGGCGGATGCCGGTGTAGATGACCTCCATGCCGGCATCGCGCAGCGCGCGGGCCACGACTTTGGCGCCGCGGTCGTGCCCGTCCAGTCCCGGCTTAGCGATAAGAACCCTCAGCTTCCCGTTACCAGACATGGCTTAGCTGCCCCCCTTTCCGTGTCCAGTCGGCTGCGCCAATTCGAACAATACACCCTTGGTGGAACGAGGATGCACGAACCCCACCTTGCCCGCCAGCCCGGCCCGGCCAACCTTATCTATCAGGGAAACGCCCTTGCCCCCCAGGGAGGCCAGCTCCTTGTCGACGTCGTCGACCTCCAGGCAAATGTGATGAATCCCCTCGCCTTTGTTCTCCAGGAATTTGCCCACTCCGCTATCTGGACTCAGCGGCTCGATAAGCTCGATCTCTCCGTCGCCGATGGGGATCATCACCGCTTTCACGCCCTGGTCAGGGACGGTATGCACTTCACCCGGATTGAGCCCCAGCACGTCCCGGTAGAGAGCCGCGGTCTCCTCTATGTTCTTGACGGCGATGGCAATGTGGTTAACTCTCTTAATCAACCTAACCTCCCTTGACGAACTCTCTGCCGATGATGTTCCTCGCGATGACCAGACGCTGCACTTCCGAGGTACCCTCATAGATCTCGGTGATCTTGGCGTCGCGGAAGTAGCGTTCCACGGGGTAGTCCTTGATATAGCCGTAGCCGCCGTGGATCTGGATGGCTTTAGTGGTAGCCTTCATCGCCGTCTCCGCGGCGAAGACCTTGCACATGGCCGACTCCTTAGAGAAGGGCAGGCTTCTGTCAGACAGATAGGCGGCGCGGTAGGTCAGCAGGCGGGCCGCCTCGATCTCGGTGGCCATATCGGCCAGCATCCACTGTATCGCCTGCTGTGTGGCGATGGGCCGGCCGAACTGCACCCGCTGCCTGGCGTAGTCCAACGAGGCATCGAGGGCGGCCTGAGCGATGCCCACTGCCTGGGCGCCAATAGTTATGCGGCTGTGGTCCAGGGTCTGCAAAGCGATAGTGAACCCTTTGCCCTCCTCGCCCAGGCGGTTGGGGACGGGCACGGGGCAGTCCTCGAAGATGAGCTCGGTGGTGCTGGAGGCGCGAATCCCCAGCTTGCGCTCCTTCTTGCCCACCGAGAAGCCCGGCGTGCCCTTTTCTACGACGAAGGCGGTGATGCCCTGGTACCCCTTCGAGCGGTCCAGCGTGGCGAAGACCACCACGATATCGGCCTCAGCGCCGTTGCTGATGAACTGTTTGGGGCCGTTGAGGATGTACCTATCCCCTTTGCGGACCGCCGCCGTCTGGATGGAGGCGGCGTCGCTGCCCGCCGTAGGCTCCGTCAGGCCGAAGGCGCCCAGCTTCGTCCCTCTGGCCAGCGGGACCACAAAGCGCTTCTTCTGGTCCTCGTTACCGGCGCGGTAGATGGTCAGGTTACAGAGGCCCAGGGTCACGCCCAGTATGACGGAGGTGGCGGCGCAGGCCCGGGCGATCTCCTCCGTGGCGATGGCGAATTGAATGGAGTCGCCGCCGCTCCCGCCGTATTCCTCTGGTATCGTGAGTCCCGTGAGGCCAAGGTCCGCCATCTTACGGATGTTGTCGGCGGGGAACTTCTCCAGTTCGTCGTATTGGGCTGCTACCGGCTCTATCTCTTTGGAGGCGAAGTCCCGCATCATGCGGCGGAACATCTCTTGCTCTTCAGTTAGGGAGAAGTCCATTGAATTACGTCCTTGCTCAACAAGCTATTCGCTCAACGCGCAGTCGGGGTCGGAGACGACCTCACGGCGACCCAATCCGCCGGGCTCGTCTCTTTGGCAAAGGTTGCGGGTTTTGACACCCGCCTCTAGTGCCTAGGCCCCGCGCCACTGGGCATAGCAAGCTATGCCCCCCACGGCGGACACGATGCCCCGCGTGCCCCTACGCCTGGGCATAGCAGGCTGCAATGTTGTCTTATTAAAATTGAATCGCGCCTGACTGGATGTTTCCTCTCCCCTCCGCGGGAGAGGACTAAGGTGAGGGGGCTCTCCGGTTTCGCCCTCACCCTACCCTCTCCCATCGAGGGAGAGGAAACTCGAACGGGCGTCAGGCACTTGACAGAATAGTTTTATCGGACAGTATTGTAGCAGGCTGTGCCCCTACGCGAAGAGCCTGGGCATAGCTTGCTATGCCCCTACGCGAACAGCGGCTTGGGCTTGAAGGTCCCCTTCTGCTCCGGCGCCTTGCCGCGGTACTCCTTCGCCAGCTTCTCCTTGGGCGTGGTCAGGACGTAGACGATCTCGTCCAGGACGCTGTCAGCCTTGGCGTGGACCTCTTCCTTCTTCAGGCCGCCCATGGGATGGGTGGGCGTGACGATGGGCAGGGTTGGGACGCCAAGGACCTCCGCCTCGGCGCGGCCCAGGGAGGCGAACTCGGTGGTGGCGACGGTGGCCACCGGGATGCCCTTCTTCTCTATCTCGACGGAATCGTGGATACTCCACGATGTGCAGGAGCCTCAGTCGCCCATCCCATTGATGACGACGTCGGCCTTGCTCACCAGCTCCTCGATGGTCGATTCGGCGGCGCCCCTTCCCGGGCTCTCCGAGTGGG
Source organism: Chloroflexota bacterium (assembly GCA_016190665.1). Taxonomy (GTDB): domain Bacteria; phylum Chloroflexota; class Dehalococcoidia; order JACPQD01; family JACPQD01; genus JACPQD01. Next base: position 24,968 of record JACPQD010000079.1, on the reverse strand, counting down.
TGGACTTGCGCTTGCGGATGAAGCCCGCCACTTTATAGCGTTTCGAGAGCTGCTCCTGGACCCTGTCCAGGAAAATGTCGAAATTGGGCTTGCTATTGTCCAGCAGCCCGATGACCTTCCCGTTCAGGTCGCCCACACGCTCCGCCATCTCATGCTCCGGGACGTTGGCCGTGGCCGTGGGGTCATAAACGAAAATGGTACGCGCCTCTGTCATGTCTCCCTCCTTTGAAGACTGCATCTTGGGTATCTGTAGTCGGGGTCAAAGAAGATCCCGGCGGATGGCCGGTCATCCGCTTCCGGCTCCCCGCCCAGGGCATAGCAAGCTATACCCCTACGAGCTTCCGGCTAATCCTCGATGGCCCGAGTCGCCGAGCGGGCCAGTCCAAAAGTCGGAATGAATAGCGAATGCTTACCGGCGCCCCCGCCCACCATCACCATCATGTCTTCCCACTTGTTGGCTATGGGGAACATGGTGTTCTCGTCGAAGGAGCCGAAGCGCTCCGGTATCCTTTTCTTGAAGTCGACAGCCTCTTTGGGGAACCTGTTGTAGTGAATGCGCGCCTTCTCGAAGAGGAACTTCTTGACATCGGTCTTGGACAGCCCATCCTTGGCCACAGTAGACGCATGCTCCGGCCCGAAGCAGACCATCGGCTCGCCGCCCATCATGTGGGTGTTATTGCTGCCCGTGATAGCCATCGTGCCCGCCACGGTGGTCAGGACGCCCAGGGCGGTGTTGCTGTCATGGTCGTTGATATTGTGGGGGCTCTCCGAGGGACAGACGGTCACGACGTTGGCATCCCTGGCAAAGCCGCGCTCAACGTGCAACGGCTCCCAGGGATTCTCGTCCTCGTTCTCAGCGACGCAATAGCTGTACTTGGAGGGCTGGCCGTGCGTAGCGCGGTCCAGGCGACCCGGAACGGCGCCGCCCACGTTGACCAGTATCAGACGGATAGCCCGCCCGATAGCGGCGTTGGCCCTGGCGCCCGGCCCGAAGAGGCCGTAACCGGAGTTCATGTCCAGCTTCTTCGCGATGGGGCCATTGACGACGACCAGCGGAGCTACGGGGTGCGTCGTTGCCTGTACACCGTAGAGGTTGAAGGACTGCTCCTCGATCATGGCCATCATGGCGGCGATGATCACCGGCATGTACTCGGGCAGACAGCCGGCCATCACGGCGTTAATGGCCAGCTTCTCCGTCGTGGCCGGCCCCCACTTCGGCGGGACGGCGCCGATCAGTTCCTGCGCGTCGCGCTTGGTTCCCTTCAACATCTTCAGCACCCGCTCCTCCGTGGGCGGGATGATGGGAAGTCCGTCGGTCCAGCCACGCCCGTAATAGAGGCGATCCACGGCTTCCGGGGAATTGAGCACGCGGATCTTCTCGGACTTCAGTTCCTGTGCCTTGGGCATCGGTACCTCCTTCCAGTTTATGGGCGGGGCCGTCTGACCAGTCTGACGGGTCTGACGTGTCGGACTGGTCGGACAATATCTAAAAGACCACAAACTCCTTCTGCTCGCCGAAGGCGCGGCGCAGGACGTCGCACATCTCACCCAGGGTGGCGTAAGCCTCAGCGCACTCCAGGAAGGCAGGCATGGTATTCTCGGAGCCTTTGGCCGTGGCCTCGAGCTGCTTCAGGGCCGCCGCGACGCGGGCGTTATCCCGGCTGCGCTTGAGGGCAATCACGCGCTCCCTCTGCTTCCGCGCTTCCACGGGATCGATGCGCAGGAGACCGCTGAGCTTGGGATAGGGGGCCACGAACCTGTTCACGCCCACCACGGTGCGCTTGAGGGTTTCCACATCCGTCTGGTAGCGATAGGAGCTTTCCTGTATCTCGTGCTGTTGGAAGCCTTGCTCGATGGCGGGCAACGCGCCTCCTTTGGCGTCTATCTTCTCGATGTACTGGCGCGCCTGCGCCTCCAGGGAGTTGGTGACGGACTCGACGAAATAGGAGCCGGCCAGCGGGTCGACCGTCTCGGCGACGCCGCTCTCATAAGCGATAATCTGCTGCGTGCGCAGCGCGATCTGGACCGACTCCTCGCTGGGGAGGGCCAGCGCCTCATCCCTTGAGTTCGTATGCAGCGACTGCGTCCCGCCCAACACGGCAGCCAGGGCCTGGAAGGCGGTCCTGATGACATTGTTGTCCGGCTGCTGGGCGGTGAGCGTACAGCCGCAGGTCTGCGTGTGGAAACGGAGCATCCAGGAGCGGGGGTCCTTTGCCCGGAAGCGGTCGCGCATGATCCGGGCCCAGAGTCGCCGCGCGGCGCGGAACTTAGCCACCTCCTCCAGGAGGTTGTTGTGGCTGGCGAAGAAGAAGGAGAGACGCCCGGCGAAGGCGTCCACGTCCAGTCCGGCGTCCACCGCTGCTTGAACGTAGGCGATGCCGTCGGCCAGGGTGAAAGCGACCTCTTGGGCGGCGGTGGCGCCCGCCTCTCGGATGTGGTAGCCGCTGATGCTGATGGTATTCCAGCGGGGAACGCTGGCGCTGCAATATTTGAAGATGTCGGTGATGAGGCGAAGCGAGGGCCGGGGCGGGAAAATGTAGGTGCCCCGGGCGATGTATTCCTTCAGGATGTCGTTCTGGATGGTGCCGTCCAGCTTCTCCACGGGAACGCCCTGTTTCTTTGCCAGCGCGATGTACATGGCTAGGAGTATGGGCGCTGTCGCGTTGATGGTCATGGAGGTACTGACCTTGTCCAGGGGTATCTCCTCGAAGAGGACCTCCAGGTCCTGAAGGCTGTCGATAGGCACACCCACCTTGCCCACTTCGCCCTCCGCCATCGGGTGATCGGAGTCGTAGCCGATTTGCGTGGGCAGGTCGAAGGCGATGCTCAGGCCGGTCTGGCCCTGCTCGAGAAGGTAGCGGTAGCGGCGGTTGGACTCCTCGGCGGAGGCAAAGCCGGCGTACTGGCGCATGGTCCAGAAGCGGCCGCGGTACATGCTGGGCTGCACGCCGCGAGTAAAGGGGAATTCGCCCGGATAGCCCAGGCCCTCCGCGTAGTCGAAACCGGCCAGGTCCTCAGGACCGTAGAGTCGTTGAATTTCGTCGCCGGAAGTGAAATCGAAGCGCTCCTGACGCTCCGGGAAACGCTTGAGGGTCGCTTGCAGGGTCGTCTCGTTCCATTCCTGCTTGCTCTTGCTGGCCATCAAACACCCGTCCTTTCCCAAAAACGCAAAGAATAGAAGATAAGCCGGCCCTGACCGGGAGACGATTGCCAATAGTTGGCAGTTTAGCCTAACTGGACGGGGATGTCAACGATATCCGGGCAGGTTCTGAACCACTTCCTCGAACGGCTGGCCACGCTCTCCCGCAGCTACAGCCTGTTTCTGGCGAAGGAGTCGATCGCGCACCGATTTTCTGATGGGCAATCCTTCGTCGGGATCGCCAAGCAGTTCTGTCAGCTTCTGCTCGATGATGGTCTCAATCATTTCCCGTAGTTCGCTCTTTGTCATCCTGGCTACGGTGGTAGCCATTTCGTCCTCCTGCCCTCAACTTCTGGGCATCTTCCGGCCGGGCGAGGACCTTGACCTCGCGATCTATCTGTCTTGCCGTCCTGGTGTCCGCCACTTCGAGGTCATACCTGGCTTGCAGGCGCAGCCACACAGCGGCGCTGGTGCCGAAATAGCGCGCCAGCCTCAGGGCGGTATCTGCGGTGACGGAACGCTTACCGCGCACGATTTGGCTAATCCTCAACGCCGGCACGCCGATGTCCTTCGCCACGCGGTATTGGGTCAGGCCGAGGGGCTTCATGAAATCCTCGAGCAGTACTTCGCCGGGATGAATCGGGGGAAGTCTATCCATGTTATTGCCTCTTAGTGATAGTCCACAATCCGCACTTCTTTCGCTTTGCCCTTTTCCCACTTGAAGCAAATTCGATACTGGTCGTTAATCCGGATACTGTAAAGGTCTTCTCCCTGAAGCCTGTTGCCAGGCACCGCGGACAGGTCACGCAAATCGTCGGCATCGTCAAGGTAGACCAGTTTGCGCCGGGCCGCTTTCTGCATGGTCCGGGGCAGTTTCCTTGAAACGAATCCCTTGAAGATTCTCTCCGCCTCTGGGTCAGCGAAAGACTCAATCACGGCCCTATAGTATCACGTAATGATACTATAGTCAAGAAGTCCGCGGCCATTGCGCGGGCCACCCTCTGATGTTATACTTTTTGCTTGCTAGGACATGAGAAACGCTGAGTTCAAGATTATCCCAAACGGCACCGTGACCACGCCTAAAGGCTTTCTGGCCGGGGCGGTCTACGCCGGCCTCAAGACGGAGTGCGCCGACCAGCGTGATCTGGGCATACTGTACTCGGAGGCGCCGTGCGCCGCGGCCGGCGTCTTCACCAGCAATCTCATAAAGTCAGCGCCCATACTCGTGTGCCAGCAGCACCTGGCGGACCGACGCGCCCAGGCGGTCATCATCAATAGCGGCCACGCCAACGCCTGCACCGGCGAGAGCGGCCTGGCCGACGCCCGGGAAATGGCCGAGTTGGCGGCGCGGAAACTGAAGCTGGCAACGGAGGACGTCCTCGTGGCCAGCACCGGCGTCGTGGGCGTGCCTATCCCTATGGAGCTGGTGCGCGCCCACATCGGCAAGATCGCGCTGAAACGGGACGGCGGCCACGAGCTGGAACGGGCCATCATGACGACCGATACGAAGCCGAAGGAGGTGGCCCTCGGGCTGACGATAGGCGATAAAGAGGTCACCATCGGGGGCATCGCCAAAGGGTCCGGCATGATCCACCCGAACATGGCCACCATGCTCTGCTTCCTGGCCACCGACGCCGCCGTCGACCCCGATTTCCTGCAGACAGCTTTGAAGCGGGCGGTGGATGTCTCCTTCAACATGATCACTGTGGACGGGGATATGAGCCCCAACGATACCGCCATCATCCTGGCCAACGGTCTGGCGGGCAACGCGCCCGTCGCGGGCGGCGAGGCGGGCCGCGCCTTCCAGGCCGGACTGACGCAGGTCTGCGCCCACCTGGCCAGAGCCATGGCCCACGACGGGGAGGGCGCCACGAAGTTCATCGAAGTGACGGTGGAAGGGGCGCGCACCTTGCGCGACGCTCGCCTTCACGCACGGACGATCGTCGGCTCGAACCTGGTGAAGGCGGCGGTCTACGGCGGCGACCCCAACTGGGGCCGCATCGTGGCGGCGGCGGGGCGGAGCGGTGCCTATCTGGAGGAGGCCAGGATCGACCTCTACCTGGGCGACAGCACGTGTCTAATGAAAGCGGGCCGCCCGATGCCCTTCGACGAGGCGGCGGCGCGCGCCGTCATGGGCCGCCCCGAGGTCTTCTTCCGTCTGAATCTGAACCTGGGCCATGCCCGGGCCACCGCCTGGGGCTGCGACCTCACCGAGGAGTATGTGACGTTTAATTCAGCGTATACGACGTGAGGGAGGAGCAAGAGACGTTACAAGGTCCTGGCTTGTATCTACGGAAAACAAGGCCAGAGCTTGTGCGACTGGTAACCACAAGCTTTTGATTTGCCGCACCATGGGAGCGAACCGATGAGTGAATTGAGGGCGCCAAGAAACAGGACAACGAGTTTGTCAGCGCAGGACCTCCCGTTCTACAAGCGGAGTCTGCTCAGACTCCATGGCCCCGTGCAGCCGCAGAGTATCGAAAATCGGACGATCAACCAGGACCTTTTTGAGATTATCGATTGGCTACCCGGTTCATTTGTAGATCTCTTATTCATAGACCCGCCATATAACATGACCAAGGACTTCAATGGGTCGCTGTTTAGAGAGCGGTCAACCGACCAATACAGACAATGGTTTGAAGGCTGGTTTCCTAAGCTCCTGAGAACGCTCAAGCCTTCGGCATCAGTATATATTTGCTCTGATTGGAGGTCTTCGACTGCGATTCACCTCGTCGCTCAGAAATACCTTATTGTGCGAAACCGGATCACGTGGGAACGGGAGAAGGGAAGAGGGGCAACAGCGAACTGGAAGAATTGCTCCGAGGATGTCTGGTTCTGCACGGCATCGGAGGCGTATACCTTCAATACGGATGCGGTGAAGCTCAAGCGCCGAGTTGTCGCGCCCTATACGGATTCACAGGGTGAGCCTAAAGACTGGGAGAGGACTGAAAACGGAAACTATCGTCTCACGCATCCGTCCAATATGTGGACAGACCTGACAATACCATTTTGGTCAATGCGAGAGAATACCGACCACCCCACCCAGAAACCAGAAAAACTTCTGGCGAAAATCTTGCTCGCGAGTTCCCGTCCAGGCGACCTGGTTCTCGATCCTTTCCTGGGTTCGGGCACGACTTCGGTCGTGGCCAAGAAACTCGAAAGAAGATATGTGGGTGTAGAACTCGATGTAGAATACTGCTGTCTTGCGGAGAAGCGGTTGGCTATGGCAGACCGCGACAAGACAATACAGGGCTACGGCGAGGGGGTATTCTGGGAGCGAAACTCGCTTCAGCGCCCTAGACGTGTCTGGAAAGACAGCGAGACTCAGGCCGAGTTACCACTGCTTGGTGCTTACCGGGAAGAAATGCCGTGAGCAGAAGTCAGATTTTCTACACGCACCAGCACAAGTCAGTCGAAAACGCGATCGCGGCGCTTCTTAATTCGCAACCTGATTTCTTATCTTCGAGAACGGCTGCAAGCCCCAGGGCCGCGGGTGATGCGATTCAGGCAATACTCTCCGAACGATTTCAGTCACTGATCCCGGGCTTGTGCGTGGAATACTCAGCGGAGTTCGCGCGCCGGGCAATGGCCGACCTCGCGTTCACCGACACGGATGGATTCTACTATGTCGTGGACGTGAAAACACACAGAATGGAAACCCACTTCAACATGCCGAATTTGACATCAGTCGAAAGGCTTGCCCGGTTCTATCAAGACGACAAGAACTACTTTGTTGTATTGATGGTCAAGCACACTCTTGAACAGACAGAAGCGCTGGTCAAAGAGGTACATTTCTTTCCAATTGAATTCCTGTCATGGGACTGTTTGACCGTCGGCGCGTTAGGCTGGGGACAGATACAGATCGCCAACGCAAACAGCATTCATATCAACGAAAGCTACTCTCGGAAGAAATGGATGATCGAGCTGTGCGAGATCATGCTTGAGTTCTATCCGAAGGAGATCGGGAAGATTCGAGATCGTATCTCCTACTTCGAAAAGGTCAAGCATCAATGGGAAGAGAAGTCAGAGAGTTAAGTCGTCCAGCCCGCGACTGGGGCTGCGACCACCGAGGAGTACGTGACGTTTAACTCAGCGTATACGATGCAGGGGAGACGAAGCAAGAAGCGAGAAGCACGGAGCGGGAAGTCGAAGACTCCGAAGAACGCAAGCGAATCGGAGAAGGGAGCGAGAAGTCGAAGTGGAACGGCCTACGGCTGGCTGGTAGAGAAGGCTCCTATCAGCGCTTCCAGACGCTGCCGGAAGGTCGCTTCGTCGATCAGACCTTCGCCGAGCTCGACGAGGTCGGCATCCAGTTGGTTTGCCACGTGGATGGCCTTATCGTCGCCCGAGTCCAGTATCTCTTGCAGGTTTGACAATAGCCAGGTTTCCAGACCAGCAAGCGTGCTTCGTCCCATGACATAATCGTATATCCGGTTGAGGAGTTCTCTAAGCATGGCGTCGCCTCCACGTGGGGACAGCGTTGAATACGCTTCTGCCAGTAGTTTACACAGGATGTTCGGTCTCCCTTTTACATACTTTTTGAGTATGCCTGCGGGCGCCGCGTGCTTCCCAGGTTATCATCGCTCTGGCATGCAGCGGCGGCGGTAGCCATGTTGCAGCAGCGATGAACGTCCCCAACATTCCGCAGTGTTCGAGAAGCTGCTTGACAATCCAGACAGCGGGAGCCTATAATGCCGCCAGATAGCGCCGTGCCGTGACTTCCCGGCAATCAACAGCTGAAATGGGGAATTCCGGATTAGGTATAGCCCTGTCAAGAGTTCATGTCGGAAATACCGGTCAGTAGAGCCCCCAAGACCAGGCCACTAGAGGTTTCAAGTGCGTTGCTCACGCCACCGTCGTGTTTGGGGCTGCTGAACCTTGACAGTTCGTGCCAGTGGTCTACCATGTTGCCGGTCAATTCCCCCTTGACCGCGTCTTCCAATTCGTAAGAGGAAGGTCATGGTTCGACATATGACTGGGTGCACCTATTCCCAGTATGCCAGGCACTAGCAGATTCGTGCAAAGGGCGTTCGTCGGGAGGTGAAGCCGTGGCGAGACGAAATGTGGACAATGGAAAGGCGCAAGGAGCCAAGATCGGCTTCTCTAACAATGCGCTCCGCGTCTTAGAGAAAAGGTATCTGAAGAAGGACGCGCAAGGAAATACCGTTGAGACACCAGAGGCCATGTTACGCCGTGTCGCGCGCGCTGTTGCTTCGGCGGACCGTATTTACGACCCCAAGGCAGATGTGGCGGCTAGAGCGGAGGAATTCTGGACATTGATGGCCAATCTGGAGTTCCTGCCCAACTCCCCCACTTTGATGAATGCGGGTCGGGACGTGGGCCAACTCTCGGCTTGCTTCGTTCTGCCCATAGAGGATTCGATGGAATCCATTTTTGAGGCCGTTACGAACTGCGCCCTCATTCACAAGAGCGGTGGCGGCACCGGATTTTCTTTTTCGAAGCTGCGTCCGGAAAATGACATGGTGGGTTCTACGGGCGGTGCGGCGAGCGGCCCAGTCTCCTTCATCGATATCTTCGATACTGCCACCAGAATCGTCAAACAGGGTGGCATGCGTCGAGGGGCGAGCATCGCGATTCTCAATGCGAGCCATCCTGACATTATCAAGTTCATTAGGGCGAAGAAGGACCCAAACGCACTCCAAAATTTCAACCTCTCAGTTGCTCTAACTGATGCATTCATGGAAGCGGTAAAAGCTGGGAGCGCGTATGACCTCATAAACCCACGGTCAAATGAGGTAGTTGGCCGAGTGAATGCTCAGGATGTGTTCAACGAAATAGTGGATATGGCCTGGGAAACCGGTGAGCCCGGAGTCATCTTCATTGATCAGATGAACCGGGCCAACCCTACTCCCGAACTGGGCATGATTGAAAGCACCAACCCCTGTGGCGAGCAGCCTCTCCTACCTTACGAGTCATGCAATTTAGGCTCCATCAATCTTGCAAGAATGCTGATAACAACTGATGGGACCGCCCAAGTCAATTATGCGAGACTATCACAGACCGTTAAGATAGCGGTGAGATTCCTTGATAACGTGATCGACGTGAACAAGTTTCCCTTGCCGCAGATTGAGGAAATGACCAAACGGACAAGGAAAATTGGGCTAGGCGTAATGGGTTTTGCTGATATGCTGATCCAGCTCGGTATTCCCTATGACTCGCCTGAAGCCGTGGAGACCGCCTCGGAAGTCATGCGCTTCATAGCTGAGGAGGCATGCAAAGCTTCGATGGAGTTGGCAAAGGAACGCGGCGCCTTTCCGGCCGTAGAGGGAACTGCTCTCGCTTCTCCGGACGCTAGACGAAGAAACGCGACCTGCACCACCATTGCCCCGACCGGTACGCTCAATATACTAGCGGGATGCTCAAGTGGAATTGAGCCTCTTTTCGGCCTCGTGTTCGAACGAACGCTGGACGGCGGACCCACGCTTCTAGAGGTGAACCCAACTTTCCAGAAGTTGGCTGAGTCTCGCGGATTCTACTCCGCGAGACTCATGGAACTATTGGCCAAGGGGCAACAACTCAGAAATATTGAGGGAGTCCCCGATGACGTAAAGAAGGTCTGTGTTATTGCTCACGAAGTAGCACCTGATCGCCATGTTGAGGTGCAGGCTGCGTTCCAGCGGCACGTCCATAATGCGGTATCAAAGACGGTCAACTTCCCGAACACCGCGACGAGAGAGGAAGTCGCCCGGGCGTTCACGCTGGCCCACGAGAGGGGGTTGAAGGGCATTACCATCTTTAGATACGGGTGCCGTAAGGCACCCTTAGCCATAGGGCAGCCGACACGAGACGGAGGTGTACGCATCGGGCCGCGTGAACGTCTGACAGAAGACCTCCGGGGGAGCACCACGAAAATAACCACCGGATGCGGCTCCATGTACGTGACCGTAAACTTAGACGACCAAGGACTATTTGAGGTCTTCTCGGTCTTAGGAAAGTCCGGCGGCTGCGCAGCGGCACAACTTGAGTCTACGTCTCGACTAATCTCACTGGCACTGCGATCAGGTGTGGCAGTTGATGATATAATCAAACATCTTTCGGCCATCCGGTGTCCCACACCGTATAAGGAATTCGGGGAGGGTGGTAAGGAGGTGCTCTCATGTGCGGATGCGATTTCTAAGGTGCTACTGAAGTTCGCGGACCGCAAGGCCCATGTCGAAAACAGCGCAAGCCGGAAATCGATGAAGACCTCGCTGCGAAATGTGGTGGGGCAGTGTCCAGAATGCAATAACCTGCTAATGTATGAAGAAGGCTGCGTTAAGTGTCTATACTGCGGTTACGGTACCTGCTGACAGCAAACGTTAAGTCCGAAAGTCCAAAGGGTGCGAGGACCGCCATGTCGGTGTTATCTGCACTTCGTGGACCCTGTAGTCAGGCGACCACTTTGGTCACCAAGGAACGACGCGGAGGAGTATCGGCGATTTGGTGAACTGCATGGGTGTGTCAAACCGCACGCGGCTCTCTCGCGAATCAAGCGGGCCCGCTTTTCTTACGCGTACCACGCTGATTCGGGACATATATCGATCTCTGCTGAACTCCGGACGCGGGTACGCCGCTTTTACTGAAGAGGAGCGCACGCTGGTCGAACTCCTGCAAGCGAGAGGAGAGATCCTTGACCCGATGGCTGGGTACGGCCTCCTCACATCGTATTGCGCGGAATTTGGGATTAGCTCATATTGTCTTGAATTCAATCTTCCTCAACATCTATGGCAAATCTTGTGTCAGCCAGTCAATTCTGGACAGTTCGCTCAATGCGTAAACTCGCTTCTTTCATCGCGTTCTCGTTGGCCGCGAGCCACATTAAGGGCGTTGTCGTCCGACGAATGGTTTCCCCAAGAATCACGCGAGCTGCTTCAGGAGATTCTTCACCTGATACAAGGAGCCGTCAGCAGGTTTTTTGATGGCAAGAATTCGTGTGAGTTATCCGTGGCTCTCCTATTGCCGTTTGCCGGGCGCCTTTCCTGCTCTGTCGCGGCTGATGTGGCTCCGCACGTCAAGAAGGGGGGCATGTGCGTGTTTCGAGGATGGGAGGAAGATTTCGAACTGTATCTTCGTGCGTTGGCTTTCAGACTGAACGCCATAGGTGAGAAATCGAAATCATCTGTGCATGAACTGCAGTACGGTGACGCGCGGACGTTTGTCTTTCCCAAAAAGCGCTTTCGTGCAATGGTCACCTCACCTCCTTATCCCAATCGCACCGATATGGCTTCGATGTTCGATCCCGAAAATGAGCTTCTCTCTCTTCTCCCAGCGCACGAAATGCCCCTAAGACAGGTTGAGGGCCACATTATCGGCTCCAACACCGTCGCCGGCCGTGAGGTACGATTGCCGGAATCTGCTGCGGCCAATCAGTTCATCAACACTATCAAAACGCTAAAGCGTTCCCAGCGCGCTATTAAAGACGACCAAGGTTACTACTTGCCCTACTTTGAGAACTATTTTTCTGATTTGGAGCAGGCATTTGGGAACATCAATCATGCGCTCGGAGAGGAATTCGAAGGTTATATTGTTGTTGTCAATAACACTCACAGAGGTAGAGTTGTTCCCGTAGCTGAAGTTGTCCTGGAGACATGGACAAAGCTCGGATTTACCGCCGAGTTAACTCAGTTGGGCGAATACTTCCACATTGGCACAAAGAACCCGCGAGCTCGTGGAGTGAGAGCAAAGCACGGGAAATATCTTATTCATCTGAGCCGGTAAGCGAGAGTGGAAAGAACGGTGTTAACGCAAAGCGGAATCATAGTGCGGGATGACCCAGGCTTTGGACTCCTCGCTTATTCGCCCTACACCGGTCTTGTCTATGCGGTTGATTCATCAGAGAAGACGGATGTGAGGCAGTGGCTTGACCGTAGCTTGCCCCTACCGCCCTGTCAGGAATATGACAATTGTCTGGGAGCAGGCTGGGCGAGGCCTGTCCATCTTGCCCAGCACCCATCGACCAATCTCCTTCCAAATAGAGAAGCCTGGAATACCGTACCCGCAGTGTCGAGGCCAATCGTTATCAACTGGCTCATAACGGGAATCTGCCAACTCAAGTGTCGATACTGCTATGCCGAGGACTTGATGAGGGGTGAAAAGGGTGAGCCAACCAACGCCAGCGACATCAAGTCGATTGCTGAGGCAATCCTGAGCTTCGATCCTTTGGTTGTGGTGATTACGGGGGGCGACCCCCTCGTTAGTCCCCACCTCACTCGTGCGATCAATTACTTGAGTGGAAAGGTGGGCATCGTTGTCGACACAAACGGTTATGGCCTCAAGGACCATCATATTGACCTCTTCGCCACACACAATGTCGCGGTCCGTATCTCACTTGACTCGGAGCGCCCGAAGGTCAACGAGTTTCTCAGACGTCTTCTTGAAAGACCTTTTCGTTCGCATACCCCTTCCACCAGTGCCAGTGCCTTAGATGCGATCTGCAGGTCATTGGATGCGGGCCTAACTGTAACGATACAAACGGTCGCAACTAACAAGACCGCCACTGACTTGGTGGCTTTTGGAGATAAGCTCTACCGGCTGGGCGTTCGCTCGTGGCGAATTCTTCAGATCGCCCCGTCAAGTAAGAACATGGATTGGTACAGGAAGTTGAGTCTGTCCCCCAAGGCCTGGGAATATGTGTCTGACAAAGTGCACGAAGCGCAAGAGAAGTTCTGGAAACGAGAGATGGCGGTCCAGACAGAATCCAACAGAATAGTGAACTCTGTGATACTCGTGGCACCCGACGGTACGTTTCATACTGAATCAAACCAGAGACCACAAAAAGTAGTCATTGACTCCCAAACGCCCCGTCGCCCACGAACGGGCGAAATTGTTAGACAGGTGAATATGGGCTGTCACGCTACAAGATATTTGAACGCGCCGGACAGGTCCGGGGGAGGTCAATCAAATGCCCAATAAGGTAACTGTAATTATGTTCACGGACTTAAAGGGCTCCACAGAACTCACAGAGGGCCTAGGGCATGATGCATACGTTCCAGAGCTGATGAATCATTTCGATGTCATAACAGGCATGGCAGACTTGGTTGGAGGAACCGGCATTAAGAACACTGGAGACGGATATCTCATTGAATTTGAGGATCCCACAAATGCTCTGCGCCTGTCGTCGAACCTCCAAGAGTTCTATTTGAAACAGCCTTGCCTCAGTCGACAAGCACTTGAAATCAAAATTGGGATTGAGCTTGGAGTTGTGTTCGCCACTGCTGACGATGTTTTCGGTTCTGGTGTAAACCGGGGGGTGCGTATGCGGGACGCAGCTAAACCGGGCGAAGTATTGATCGGAAACAATCTCTACCAGGCAGTGAGCGCGATCTGGGGGCCAACTCAGACCCAAAAATACTTGGCCTCGGTCGGAAAATGTGCGCTGAAGGGAGTGGCAAACGAGCAGGAGTTGTACTCTTTTGACTGGCGAACATACGCCCATGAAAACCCAGATGTTGGTTTGGCCAAATGGGTCACTCTTCACCTCGAATTAGGCGGGATCGAGGTCTACAACTTGGCTTTCACGAATCTAGCTAGTCCTTCAGTTGTCGTTTGGCCAGTAGTGCCAAGAAACGTTGTTACGGTTATCCACAGGGGGCAGACTGAGCTGATCAGGCTTCTTGCCCTGTTGGGATGGCGGGTGACGCTTCTTATAGCTGATTGCGGTGCTGGGGCTAACAGGAACTACAGTCGCACCGATTGCGAGAGATTTCAGCAGAAATTACTTCGCTATGTTCAGTCAAGGGGAGTCAACCCGCACGAAACACTCTGCTTATCTGAGCTCTTTGCCCCGTCATTCAAAGACTATCCCAAAGTACAAGCTGGATTTCGGACAATAGCTTCGAGGTTGAAGCTGGAACAGATGTTGGCAATCAACAATAAGGATTATGAGGACAAAGTCAAGGAGGACATCAAGACAAATCCAACTCTCGATTTTCTGCGGCCCGCGCTGTCGATAGCCGCAGTGCATTACTTGGCAGAGCTAGCGGAGCAAAAAGTCGTTGTTGTCGCAGGGAAGGACGAGCGAATTCAGTGGGAGCAGGCCGTTCACCTAGCCCAGGAGAGACTCGGCGTGTTGATGAACCCCGTCCTTAGGGACGAAGGAACTCATCAATCACACCAAGGGCCTGACTGGCCAATCTGGTCTTCGAAACAGAGTTTGGAGGAGGCAATGCGTCCCCCCAGTAATCTCGCTTGGTGGCTTTTCCTATTGCTTGGATTTGTGCCGTCATTCCCCGGGCGAGTTGCGATGGTCGGCACAAACAGATTCCCGCTCACGAGCTGTCCGACGGAACCCGAAATTCCAGAGGGTCTGGACCTGAACGCGCTGGCCGAGAACCTTTGGGATCGTCTGGATCCTGCACGCTAGTACCCTGAAGAATCGAAGGGGGCTTCTGGACACGCCTGCTGGAACCCCGGGTTGGAGTCTCCAGAATGAGTTTCGAGCCCTCACATGGCGCAGAATTCGCCCGGAGTAGTCGGAGCGAACTGGCGTGGCGTCCTTCTCAAGTATCCGCACCTGGTAAGGATAAGTGCCGCTCCCCCCTTCGCACGCTTCTTGAGTTATGCCTGGCATCGCGAACGTCCGCCTCACATGGGCCACATCCCGGGTACCAAGGGTTCATTGACGAACTCTCGAACGTATTGCGGGCGTGCTGCCGGGTGCTGATCGGAGGCGGTCACGTTGCAGGCTGAGCGGAAACTCTCTTCTGTCTCTGCCCGCACCGGGGCAACGCCATGGTCGTGCGGCGACCTCACCCAGGAGTGTGTGGGCCCGATTCGGCGTACACGATACGGGTCGGCAACTGATACGGAAGGTTGCTGGGGAAGTGGGAAATGGCGCAATCTTCGGAAAACTCGTTCGGCAATCAGGTGGTGGGTTTCGCGGGGTTGGGCATTGTGGGTTTCATATTGTGGCTAGCTTTCGCCGCGACTGGAGAGGACGTTGGCGCGTTATACGCGCGGTTATCCACCAAAGATCGGCAGTTGGCAGCAGATTTGTACGTGGAGAATCTCCCCTGGCCTCATTCTGAAGGTGACGCCGTTAAGAAATGCATTTTGGCTATCCAATCGCGTAGCTGGCAGAACTACGAAGGGTGTTTCGAGCCAAGTGCTATGCTTTCTCGGGTGAAACCGGGCCGTCTGGCCGGTTTCTTGACGTGCGCACCCTGGTGAAGGTCAGTGACGGGCGCATGGCAAGAGTGCGACTTACCGGATTATGGGTGCCCTCTCTGTTGCAAGACGATGGCGAGCCCGTTGATATTGATCGGCTCGTCACCGTTGTTAGAGCTCGAAAAGGTTTGTTCGGGAGCATTCCTTGGAGGGTGGACGTCGCGATAGAAGGTTGGTTCGTTGCTTACACGGAGGAGGGCGTGCTTCCCTTCAATTTCAGTTCGAAACCCATCCCCCCGAGGTCGCGGTGAACGACTGTTTCGCCGCTCCACGCTAGCGCGGGGTGGACCGCAAATGGGTGGCTTTGTTTGGCGCTGAGCAACGACGAGCCCCGATATTGGCCGGCGAACTGTTCAGGTTTCGCTTCCTCATTTTGCGGAAAACCGGGCCGCCAGCGGGAAATCCACAGACGAAACCGACGGCAGCACGGGAAGGATATGGAAGCGCTGAAGATCCTGGACAAACCGGACAAGATCACGTGGGACTATGACGAAGAGGCGGACGTGCTTTACCTCTCGATTGGCGACCCGAAGCCGGCGTTGGGCATGGACATCGGGGAGGGCATGGTTGTGCGCTACGATGAAGCGCGCAAAGAGGTGGTAGGGCTTACTTTGATCGGGCTGCGGGCGCGGCTCTTGAAGGCGCTGGCAGGGTGATGCCATCCTTCATCCAAGTCTCCCTTTTCGCGCCTTCGCGGCTTCGCGTGAGTCCCAAGGTAGCAAGATAATGTCCGACTTCCTCCAAATCTCCACCACCACGGAAAAGAAAGAGGACGCGGAGCGGATAGCCAGGGTCCTCGTGGAGCGGCGGCTGGCGGCCTGCGTCCAGATCATCGGGCCTATCGATACCACCTACTGGTGGAAGGGAAAGGTCGAGCGGAACCCGGAGTGGCTCTGCCTCATCAAAACGCGGGGCGACCTCTATGCTGAGGTGGAGAGGACCATTAAAGAGATGCACCCCTATGAGGTGCCGGAGATAGTCGCCGTGCCCATTGTGGAGGGACTCCGGGAATACCTGGAGTGGGTTAGCAAGGAAACTGGACCCAAAAACTAACTAAGGAGGTTCAAATGGGAAAAAGCGTATCGGTCCAGAAACTGGTGGTCAGCATCCTGGTCTGCCTGTTCGTTGGATTCATCGGCTCATTCCTCACCAGCCCGTCAATGTCAACGTGGTATGCCACCCTTATCGAGCCGCCCTTCACGCCGCCCGGCGGCGTCTTCGGCCCTGTCTGGAGCACCCTTTTTGCCTTGATGGGCGTATCCGTCTACCTGGTCTGGCACGAGGGTCTGGAAAACAAGGGGGTGAAGCCGGCCCTGTCTCTCTTCGTCCTCCTGTTGTTGCTGAACATCGCCTGGTCTGTCCTGTTCTTTGGGTCGCAGTCGCCCTTCTCCGCCTTCATCGGGGTCATCGTGCTCTGGGTGGTCGTCGCCCTTTCCGTTCGCAGCTTCCTGGGCATTTCCCGGCCGGCTGGGCTGCTTCTCGTGCCCTATCTGCTCTGGGTAACCTTCACCGTTTTCCTAACCTTCTCCGTATGGCAGTTGAACCCGTGAGAAGGCGGGACTGGTAACCGGCGCCAAACGGGGCACACGGCAATACGCCCAGGGGTGCGCCCAGGGCCGGGGGGGGCAGCGCGGGCGTGGTAGGTTACGTCACGGTTTTGCCGAAGTATCGGGACTCCGAGCAAGCCGGAGCGTTGAGGCTGCGGCCGCCCCAGGATCATCGAGGTATAGCTTCCGTTTGTGGGTTCTTTACCCGTTTCGGGAGAGAGAATAGGCGGCTGTGTCGCCCGATCCGGGTGAGACAGCTCGGCGTGGCTCTGCGCCGGACCTCGGCTTTGCTTGCGCCTGCGTGAGTCATTGACGGTTGCGTAATGATAAATCATAATAATAGCCGTGCGCGGCAAAGTATTAATGTTATGTTGGACGATAGCATAGGTAGACGCGCCATCATAGACTGCTGTCGCAGTTTGACAAAGATCATTGGGCTGCGTTAAGATATGCACATAAAAGAATAGTGAGCCGAGTCCTCGAAAGAGGAGCGGGGGACCCAAATCTTGGGGTGAATTCCGCCTTGGGCGGATAGGCTAACTCCTTTCGGCCGAACCCGTCAGCTAACCTCGTAGGCATAGAAGGAGAGGCAGCCCTCCCGGACGCCAGCTTTAGGGAGCGAGAGGCTTTCCTCTTGCTCCCTTTTGTTTTTGTGCGGGCTTTTCCATTGCTTCGGGCGCCGGATTTGCGCCGGGCTGAAAGGAGGACAGCGATGAAGATCTTTGAAGAACGGCTAGGCAAGATCGTCGCCACTGCTGGAAGCGTTTTGAGGGATGTGTGGCGTCGGCGCGGGAGCCGGGCAACGGTATGCGACGCCTGTGAGGGGCCTACGCGCTCGACGGTGGTCCTACGGTATGGCTGTCGCCGCCTTTGCGGCGAGTGCGCCTGCCTCTATGAGCTCGCCGTTGCCCTGAGGAAAGTTGATGGAGTCGAGGGGTTCATAGCTCTGGGCCGCGGACCACAGCAGACGCTGGAGCTGCCAAGAGATAGCATAGTCGGCGCGAGGGACCCGTTAGGACTCCGCGGCGCTTCCACCCGCGCGGCTCGTCGCGGCTTGACAGCGGACGAAGCCCCCTGCCGAGGTCTGATATGTAGATTCGGATTCTTGCATCCTCGATAAACTGGAACAGAGGGGGTGGACTGATGAAGCCGGGGATCAAAGTGACAAGGCGAGCGCCAACTGTGGGCAGGATTAAGGGACTGAGGGTAGTGGTCAACAGGCTCAGGACCGTCCCATTTGCTGCGGTTCGTGATGATGGCATCCGGAGACACATCGAAAGGGGCCTGTCTCGGAATCCCGCTGTGGACCCGCGAAGCCTTTCCATTGAGGTGACAAGGGGCGTCGTACACGTCAGGGGCACCATCAGGACGCCCGTGCAACGGCGTATCATCGAGGACGAAGCCTGGTCGGCGCCAGGCATGAGAGGTCTCGTAAGTGAGTTGGAAGTTGTCCCAGCCCGGCCCAGGAACGAGGTTCAGGTCACTGGCGAGATCCTCCAGGGTTTGTCTCAGTGCCTTGGCATCGATCTCTCCGAGGTAAGGGTTGTGGTCAAAGAGGGCGTTGCTTGTCTCAGGGGGATGGTGCCAAGTGACCACCTGAGATCGGCGGCTGAGGACCTGGCGCGCTTGACGCCCGAGGTGACCGAAGTTCGGAACGAGCTTCAGGTGAGCCCTCGCCTCGGGGGAATGCTGGCGTCGACTTCATGAAACTTTTGCGGCGCTGGGCGGCATGCATGCACCGGCGCGCCTGATCATGCCCTGGCTATCTGAACGGAAACGGGTGTGGGCCATGCCGGCGCACAGGCCGTTTGTGGAAGCCTTCCAGGCCCTTTCAACCACAACAGGGGCCTCCCGCGTGCCGACAATCTTCTCGCAGGCTTGGGGTTGTCGCGGGGAGCTTAGTCTTGCTAAGATAGGTGGGGCAGCGGTGGCGCGCCCAAGCGTGCGGCGCTGTCTGATGGGTCAGACAGGTCCGACAGGTCCCGACCGCGCTGCGAACATGAGAGAGAGGATATCCAGCTATGGCGCCAGTTCCCGGCTACGCCGGCAAGTTCCTCAGTGTCGACTTGAGTTCAGGCAGGATCAGCGAGGAGTCTCCGGACGAGGCCACGCTGCGTAAGTACCTGGGAGGCACCGGCTTCGGGTCGAAGGTCCTCTATGAGGAAGTGCCTCCAGGGGTGGCGTGGTCCGACCCGGAGAATCGTCTCGTCATGGCCACTGGCCCGCTCGCCGGAACCAGCGTCTGCGGCTCGGGGACGTTCTCCGTGGTTACTAAGGGGCCCATCACCAATGGCGCTACCTCAACCCAGGCCAACGGCTTCTTTGGCGCTTACCTCAAGTTCTCTGGCTTCGATGGCATAATTGTGCAGGGTCGCGCTGAGCGCTGGCAGTACCTGTTTGTCCACGATGGCGCCGCTGAGCTTCGAGATGCCTCAGCGCTGGTCGGCAAGGATACCTGGGAGATCGAGGACCTCATCAAGGCCGAGCTGGGGGCGAAGGAAGCGGAGTTGAGCGTTTTTGGCATCGGCCCGGCGGGGGAGAACCTCGTAAGGTTCGCCGCCATCGTCGGGGACAAAGGCCACGCCGCAGCGCACAACGGCGTGGGCGCGGTCATGGGGTTCAAGAGGCTTAAGGCGGTGGCCGTGGCCCGGGGCAAAGGCCGTATTCCGGTGGCGGACAGCAAGCGCCTCGGCGAGCTGGCCCGGGACCTGATGGAGAAGATGAGGACGGAGAAAGCCTGGAGCGTCCGCTACTACACCGGGACGCTGGAGGGCGTGCGCCGCTATGAAAAGTCGGGCGCCCTCCCCATCAAGAACTACACCACGAATACCTGGGCTATCAGCCCTGATGACCTCAACAAGTTCGGGAGCGAGTACATCAGGGACCATTTCCAGGCCAAGCGCCACACTTGCTGGGCCTGTCCCACACACCATTGCCACATCTTGCGCATTCCGGACGGGCCTTACGCTGGCTTCGTCGGCGAAGAGCCCGAATACGAGTGTTTCGCCGCTTGGGGCCCCCTGATAGGAAATAGCGACGTCGCGGCCAGCATCGTCCTCAGCAACGAGGTGGACCGCCTGGGTTTCGATACCAATGAGGCCGGGTTTCTAATTTCGATGGTCGTGGAGTGCTACGAGAAGGGGCTGCTGACGAGGAAGGACACCGATGGTCTGGAGATGACCTGGGGCAACGTGCCTGCCGTTCGCGCCATGCTCAGGAAGATCGCCTATCGAGAGGGCTTCGGGGATGTCCTCGCCGAGGGCGTGATGCGCGCCGCACAAGCCATAGGCGGCGAGGCGCTTAACATCGGCGTTCATACCATGAAGGGCATCGTTCCCCGTGGCCATGACCACCGCACTCTGTGGTTTCACATGTTTGACACCTGCGTCTCGGATACCAGCACCGTGGAATCGGGCACCAAAGCGGACCCCAAGATGTTCGGCATACCGCCTCTGAGCAGCAATTTCGCTGGCGAGGAGATAGCCCGGATAGTGGCCGCGGTCCGGGGCATCATGCCCTTCGAGGACTCATTGGGCGTGTGCCGTTTCACCACGGATAGCCGGATGCAGCGGCTGGCGGAGTTCATGCAGGCGGCGACGGGCTGGGACTACACCCCTGAAGAAGGCAATGCCTCCGGTCGCAAATTCGCCAACCTGCTTCGGGCCTTCAACGTCCGGCACGGGCACCATCCGGGCCTGGATAATCCGTCACCGAGGTACGGCTCGACTCCTGTGGATGGACCAGGGGCCGGGAAGTCCATCGCGCCCGAGTGGGAGAAGATGCTGGACATCTACTACCGCGACATGGGCTGGGACCGCCTGAGTGGCAGGCCGTTGCCGGAGACGCTCAGGTCCTTGGGATTGGAGCACGTGGCCAGGGACCTGTGGCCGTAGGGCCGGCACTCCCGCGTATCAAGACCTGCGAGGTCTTCGAGACATCGGAGGTCTAGCAGCGTCCCTCCCGAGGGCAATAGGGGCGGCGGGCCTTCTCTAAGTCCTCATCGGGCGAGCCAGACCGCAACGAATTTCTCATCATCGTAGAGCTGTCCCGGCAACACGTAGCCCTTGACACGCGGTCCCCAGGTCCTCCAGTAGCCCGCCCACGACAACATGACGCTCACGGCCAGTTCCTCTATTCTTTCGTTCGCCTGGCGCACAATCGCCTTGCGCTTCTCCGGGTCCTGTTCCCGCGACTGCAAGTCAATGAGCCTGTCCAACTCGGCGTCGCTCAGGTTGGACCAGTTGTCGCTGGCCCCTGTTTTGTACTCCTTCATCAATATGTCGTCGGGCTCATTCACCGACATGGGCCGTCGGTGACTGAAGGTCTCGTAGTTACGTTTGTCGCGAATATCGTAGAATGTCGCGTCGTCTACCGTCTTGAGGGCGACCTCGATATCGAGCTTGCGGAGTTGGTCCGCCAAGAAAACGGCCTGGCTTTCGTACTCGCTCCCCTTCCTGTAGAGCATCGTGGTCTTGAATCCAGAGGCATAGCCGGCTTCAGCCAGCAGACGCCTCGCCTCCGCGATGTCAGCGTCCTTCGGCTGGCGATACCCGGGTCTCTTCATCAGATCGGCGACCGGGATGCCCCCAAGAACTTCAGGAATCTGACTGCCCAGGTCGGCCACGCCCCCCATCAGCACCTTAATCCCCGCTTGACGATCAACGGCGAGGTGGACCGCTCTGCGTACCCGTATGTCCTTCCAGGGGGACTTATCCACCGGCAGGTAGACGGCGCGCCATTGTCCGCCCTTGAATTGAGCTGCTGTTCCTTCCTTGAACGTCTCCCGAATCCGCATCGCGCCGGAGTCGCTTATGCCCGTTATAGTCATATCTATCCGGCCTGTCTTCAAAGCCGCGATGGCCGTGTCTTCACTCGGTATGAAGTAAGTGCGTATGCCATCAAGATATGGCCTCTCTTGAATGAAGAAGCCCGGGTTCCTTTCCAGCTCGATGTAGGAGCCGCTCTCGAAACGCTTGAACTTAAAGGCGCCCGTGCCGATGATGTCCGACTTCATGCCCCCTTTCCTGTCGATTATGTGCCTGGGCATTATCGCGGACCAGCTTAAGGCGAGATAGTTGATAAGGGCGGTACTGGGATAGTTGAGGACGATCTTGACCGTACCGTCATCTGGGCCGAGCACGTTCTTCAACGCGGTGAGGCCAGACCCCGTGTGAGGATGTTTCCGCAATCTCTCGAGACTGAGCAGCACGTCTCCCGTGGTGAGGGGGCTTCCGTCGTGCCACTTGACACCTTTTCGTAGAGCAAAGGTATATTCAAGGCCATCGCCGCTCACCGACCACTTCTCAGCCAGGTCCGCGATTACTTTGCCGGGATTCGAGGGGTCATACTGGACGAGCCCGTTATAGGCCGGACTGATGGGGTAGAGGTATATGCCCGAGCTGGACGTGTGAAGGTCGTAGTGAGGAATCTCGGACCGGATGCTTCGATTCAGGATGCCGCCGTATCCTGGCTGCTCGGCGGAGGGCTTGGGAGTGGCCGCCGGAGAGGCGACGGCCGTTGGTTTCGGGGCCTGCGGTGACGCCGACGCCTTCGACGGCGCCGGAGCCGGGGAAGCGGCCGGCGCGCAGCCCGCCAACGCCATCCCCAGTACGGCCAGAACACACATGATTTTCCAGTCTGCCATCTTCAATGCCATGCTTCACCTCCAGTGGATGTTAGAACAAAGAGGGCCTCCCCAGTCTTACGCTCCAGGCTTCCCCTGCGCCAGGTAAGCTTGTACTGCGGCGATGCCGTCTCTGCCGTAGCGCCGCATCGCCTCCGGGCGGCCCATCCGTTCCTTATACACTTTCTTTGACTTGCTAAGGCTCATGGTGGTGACCCGAAGATCGACGAAAACCGGCCCCGTCTCTCCCTTGATCTTAGGCATCTCCGAAGCCAGGTCTTCCAGCGACCCGATCTCGTGCACGTTTTGCCAGCCCGCGCACCTGGCCATGCCCGCGAAATCGAGGCTGTCCGCAGCGGGTAGCGGCAGGTGTCCCACCCGTCCCCACTCACGGTTATCCATCAGGAAGAACACCAGGTTGGGGGGCATCTTGCCCGCGATAGATATGAGAGAACCCAGGTACATCACGGTGCAGCCGTCCCCGTTGAAAAGCCAGAGGCGCGCGTCCGGCCGGGCCAGCGCGATGCCCAGGGCCACGCCCGGCACGCCGCCCATGGGAGCGGTGAAGAGCAGGTCGGCGTCCAGCTTCGAATAGGAAGGCCATATCAGATTGGCGCTCATGGTGGCGACCACAACTTCGTCAGTGCGGTACTGCGCGATCTGGCTGAGTGCCTGGTCCAGGTCGATCATTCGGGCTCCTCCAGTCTGTTCAAGAGTAAGACTACGGGTTGGCGTTCCTTCTCCGCCCTCTCGAACGCCCAGGACACCAGCTCGATGCTTTGCGCCCCCTCGAAGGTGGCATGGGCTATGCCCAGCGTGTCCAGGAGGGGCTCGCTGATGGCTCCCTGCCAGATGATGTGTGTTCCAGCTCCTCCCTTGGCAGCCAGGATTTCCTGCATCGCGTCCTCTTTGTTCTGGCCCGGCTTGAGCCTGCCCACATAGCTCACGAGCATAACCACCGGGATTTGCATGTCGATGGGCAGGGCCCTTACAGCCTCGATCGCCTGGAAGAACCCGGAGTTCTCCATGACGACTACGCATTTCGCCCCCGCGATGTGGAGCCCGGCGGCCACAGCGACCGCTTCCGCTTCGTGGCATACTCGCACGAAGTCGAGCTCGGCATCATCCCTGGCTATCTGCCAGAGGGGACGGGTCAGCGAGTCTGGCACCGTCACGTAGAACTTGACTCCGTTGCGCTTGAGCTCATCTATGATTTGCTGCGCTACTGTGCTCATGTTCTCTGGTCACACCTCCTACGGGCGCCGGCTTGCTGGTCCCCGCGCTGAAATGCCATTTTATCATCTTCATTGCCTGCTGAACAGGCGGGCGGACGGTGGGCGGTCCATGGCTGCCCCTCAAGACCCTCCGGATGTGATGGCCGTCTCGTGAACCGCGAGGATCGGGTTAGTGCCTTGTTGCGCTGAAGAGCCAAGTTTCCTCTCTCCTCCGCGGTAGAGGACTAAGGTGAGGGGGTACTTCAATTTTCAGCCCTCCTCTGAGCAACCAAGGACGTAGGTAACAAGGTAAACGAACACATGGGTAGCAGTCTGTTGGAAAGCAGGGACGCAGCTTGCTATGCGCAGGGCGGGTCAAGCCTGGGAGGCCGATCTGCTCACAATCAGGATGATCCCACCCACCACCAGGAGGGCGGCGCAGACCAGCCGACCGGTAATGTCTTCCCCGCGCCGCAGGAAGAGGCGGGCGCCCAGGAAGGTAAAGAAGGGGCTGGTGGCCAGCAGAGGCGCCACAACGACCACCGGGGTCATGCTGAGAGCGAAATATTGGGAGGTAAGCCCAATAGCGGAGACCACGCCACAGAGAAGGAAGAGGACGGCGGCCCTCGCCTTGCCCTTGAGATGGGTGCCGAGCCCGGGCAGGCCCGCGGAGGATATGACCAGCGTCCCGAACACCAGCGCGAAGGAGGCGGCGATCAGCGGTGGAGCGAACTTTGGCACGGCCATTTTCACCAACACCATAGTGGCCCCATAGCAAGCGGCAGCCACCAGGGAGAAGCTGTAACCCCACCAGCGCACCTTCTGTCCTTCCCTCTCCTCGTTCATGAGGAGCGCTATCCCCAGCACGCAGGCGACAGCCCCAGCCGTCACGGGCAGGGTCAGGCTCTCACCCAGAAAGGCCACTGCGAAGACGAAGGCGAAGAAAGGCTGCGTCGCGATCAGCGTCTGCGCCCGGGAAGCCCCCAGGCCCTGCACGCCCCGGTAGTTGAGATGCCTGGCGACCGGGTAGTTGAGGGTTCCGATGGCGGCGAACCAGATGAGGCCCTCGAGGGGGACATTGAGGAGCCCGGCGGGATGCACCAGCAAGGCGACGAGGCCCACGCAGGCCAGGCTGGCCATGAGAGACAGGACCGTCCCCGGCAGCGGCGGGATCTGCCGAACAGCCGTGCGGATGATCACTGTGGCCATCCCGTAGGAGGCTCCGGCCAGCAAGCCGAGGAACACGCCAGACATGGCAGGGATGGGGGTTAGGGGTCGGG
>JACPQD010000078.1 GCA_016190665.1 Chloroflexota bacterium | reverse complement strand
CCTCCGCGGGAGAGGACTAAGGTGAGGGGGCTTTCCGGTTTCACCCTCACCCTACCCTCTCCCGTCGAGGGAGAGGAAAGCTAAAGAACCGGCGTTCGGCCCGAAAACATGTTACGCCTACTTCTACAACTTGGTACTAGCATAGAAGGCGAATGACCCTGGCTACGTCTGAGACTCCCTCCAACCCCAGCACCAGGTCTTTCGCCAGGGACGCTTGCTCTCTGGGCAGAGGCCGTGGGCTATACTGGAGGCAGTCCCAATACCTGTCCAACATCTCCTCCATCGAGCGGGGATTGTCCGGGTGGCCTTTGGGTTTCAGCACTGTCTCCGACCGCAAGGTGCGGCCATCCTTCAGCTTGATCTCCACTGACGTCCCTTCTCGATCGGAAGCCATATCCACGTCTACCTTGCGGGCCAGCTCAAAATAGCGCGGGTCCCGCAGCGCCTTTTCCTTGAAGTGGGAGATGGTGATCCTGCGGTCCGCTATGGCGCAGGCCAACGCCCAGGGGAGACTGAATAGGGTACTTACCTCGTTTTGGGGATTCTGGCGTACCTCTTTCGGCTCGACGACTCGCCAGACACGGGCGGGCGCGTAGACTAATACTGATTCTATCATTTCGGGGCCGGGAGCGTCTCTGACCACTAACGAAAGGACGGCGTCCAAAGGGGCATGGCAGGCGGCGCCGCAGGGGTACCCTTTGAAGCCGAGTCTAGTACCGTAGAACCGCTGGCCGAGATCGCGGGTCAGCCATTCCATGTGAGTCTCTTCGCCCTTATAAAAGAGGAAATACAGTCCATGCCTCCCGGTCAGGAATTGCTTCACTCCGGTCACGCCCAGCCTGGCCAGTTGCGCAGACGTTATCCCGTTGCGCACTCCAAATCCCATCTGCAGACAGATTCCCTGGACGCCCTCTTCTTCATGGCCCTGGTAGTTGCCGGCTGTCTGAGCATAGGCGAGCCCCAGGGCATTCAAGAATTCCTCTTCCGTAAGGCCCAGGAGAACTCCGGCCGCGATGGCGGCGCCGAAGCTGGCGAACATATAGGTCGAGTTCCATCCCGTGAACACCGACCTGGGCACTGATCCCACCAGCCGCGCCTGAATATCCGTGGCCAGCGTCACCGCGAGCAACAATGCTTTGCCGTCCACGCCGCCGCTATGTTCCGCCATGGCGAAGGCTGCGGGAACGACAGCGGTGGCGATGGCGAAGGCGCCCTCAACATGATCATGCCAGAGCTTGTCCTCGTATTCAAGCGCCTTGGCGAAAGCGCCATTCGCCAGGCCGGCCATGTTGGCCGGGACGCGGTCCCCGAAGCCCACCACCGTCGCCTCAGCCCGTCCGCCGTTGTCCCGGACAAAGCGGGCTATCCGATCGGAACCGGGCGCTCCGGCCCCGGCAACGCAACTGCCCAGCGTCCAAAGCACCTCGCGGCGTGCAATCTCGACGGCCTCCTCGGGCAGATCGGAGAAAGACCTCTCCCTCAGATGCCGGACCAGTTGCTCTTCCAGAGTCATAACGTGTCCTTTCTTGCCGTCAGTGTCATCCTGGGGGACTGCCCGACAACCCACCCACCTCCAGCAGTCTTCGTAATCGTGAGCGGCCTTCTGCCTAACGTCTACCGGAACCCCCAGGTTCCGCTTTTGTGTGGGCAATAAGTGAAAAGCTCAGAAAACGCGTTATTGAGAGAGCCACACATGAGCCCATCGGACGTTGTTGTGGATGCCAGCTCCTACCCCTGGAAAACCTTTCAAGTCCGGCCAATGGGCGAAAATGTAGAGGGGCTCATAGAAGCGGAAGACGGGCATTTGCTCTATTAGCCTTCTCTGCAATTGACTGACGATTCGCTTGCGCTCTTGGGAGTTCATTTCCTGGGACTGCTTTGCATAGAGATCATCCACCAGTTTGTCAGTGAAGCCAGAGAAGTTGTCCGGGCTATCAGTGATCCAGTGGCTGAGCTGGGTATCCGGGTCGTCGAGCCGGCCTGTTTGGGAAGTCATCATCAAGTCCCAGTTCCGCTGGCGCTGAGTTACATTGAAAACGACTGCCTCCAGTGGCTCGGGGGTGAGCGCGATCCCGATTTTCGACAACTGGTCTGTTACTACCACGGCAATGTTGCTGAACAAACCACCGGTGCGGAGCGGCAACCTCGTCTTTATCCCGTTGGGGTAACCGGCCTCGGCGAGCAGCTTCTTAGCTTCAGCAAAGTCAGCCGCTCTCGGCTGGCGGACGCCCGGGAGAGCTAATAACTCTTGCTCTGGCATGGCCCATGTGCCACCCAGTGGACCAGTCCGTTTCCCTCCGCCGCGGAGCGCTACCTCAATTATGGCGCCCTGGTCCAGGGCCAACACCGCCGCTTGTCGCGCCCGGACATCATTAAAGGGCGGCCTGGTGACATTAAAGGTCAAGCTGGCTCCCCCTCCCGGGGGCCCGGGGTATTCAAAAACGACCACGCCTGGTATTTCCTTCTTGACGATCTCTGCCGCGAGAGGATCGAATCCGCCACTGCCATAGGCCGTCATGAGGACTTTCTTCGTCCGGAAGGCGGCGAGCTGAACGGCTCTATCCTTTATCACGTACCACGTTATCCCGTCCACGTAGGGTCGGCCCTTGACGAAATAGTCGCTGTTCCTCTTCATGGCCAAGTGGCTCCCCGCCACGTAGGCTTGGAACCTGAAGGGTCCAGTCCCAATTGCATGGTTCTTCATGTCACCCCGGGCCTCGATGACATGTTTTGGCATCATTACTGTCCAGCCCCAGGCCAAGGCAGCGAGGAGCGACGCACTGGGATGGTCCAGACTGACCCTTACCTTATCTTGGCCTACGGCCTCGACTTTTGCAATAGGAGCGTACAACTGTTGCCTGGGACTCCGCGTCCCTTTTTGCGGATTAACCATGCGCTCCAAGCTGAATTTGGCGTCCTCTGACGTGAAGTTGAGGCCATCGTGCCACTTCACCCCTCGTTGCAGATTGAACAAGTAGGACTTTCCGTCCGGGCCGATCTCCCAACTCTCGGCAAGATCGGCAATAATGTCATAAGGCGGCATAGGATTGTACTGTATCAAGCCATCATACACCGCAGCTAGTGGATAGAGACTGCCACCGCTGGCGGCCTGGTGAATGTCCAGGTGTTCTGGCTCACTGCTAGCCCAACCAGTGAGAGTGCCCCCATAGCGTGGCTGTTCCGCGGCTGGCTTAGGGGCCGGGCTAGGCTCCGCTGGTTTCGGCGTCAATCGTGTGATGGCAGTCGCGCTGGCGGCTGGTGGAACCACGGCCTTCGAGGCAGCCGGGGGTCCCACTTCTCGGGCGCAGCCTGGCGCCAAGAGCCCCAGGATCATGAAGCAACTCACCATTACGAAAGATTTCTTCCTGAGCATCGCAAGACCTCCTTCGATGTGTTGACCCGTGACGTCGTGGTATTTGCTGACTTCGTTCACGGTCTAACCTCCGGAAGAACTATGCCAGAAAGGCTATGTCCGGCTGCCGCGCTCCGGTGTATGTCCCAGTCCGAAGGATCCGGCTCAAGGGCAACCTCCAGCACGCCTCCGGCTTTGGCTGAGCATTATGGCAGTCGTTAGTGCCGTCCCCCAGCCCGCTGGGGTACGCCGCTTTAGTCCATTGGCACAGGTTGCTCTATCGCGAGCAGGTCGGGAGTAAAGCACTGTCTCCAAGCCTCCAACCCCCGCCGGTGGCAGGGCCCACCTGCGTAGTTCCCGAGCAAGTGGAGCGCTTCGAGGATTTCCTCCTTACTCGCGCCGGCGTCCACAGCAGCCTGCATATGCGCCTTAATGTGGCTGACGTCATCGAGCCGCGTACAAAGGACGGTAAGGATGACGAACTCCTTGATCTTCCGCTTCAAATGCCGGTCAGTGAGGTAAAGGAACTCCACATAGTCGTTGTGGCGCTTGAGGTATTCGTAATCTACCTCGGCCAAGAACTCGAATTGCCCGATGCGAAAGCCCCTCTTCTCCGCCATACGCTTTACCAGAGCGTCTCTCTCCTCCTGATTCGGCGCCATTGTCTCCTCCTTCTTCCGATTTCGTGGCCTGTTGACGTGAGATCGGCCGGTCGCTGCAGCCTCAAGTAGCCTCGCAATTGATGCGTCCTTGCGCGTCCCAAATCTCGCGAAATGACTCACCCCAATGTCCTTGATTCCTGGCGGACAGGCAGACTCGGGTATTGATCACTTCAGCCACCCAGTTCGAAGGGGCCTTTGGCTGCTACCTGTGCGTGTCGGTGTAAAAGGACAAGATAACCCGCTGAACACGCAGAAACAGCTCAATCTCCAAGTCGTCATCGCCTCCACCGATTCCAGCGTCGGCGGCACAATCGGGAAACCGTCCCTCCAGAGGTAGCCCTTACCAAGTCAAAAAGCATCAACGACTAATCATTGAGAGAGCCACACATGAGCCCATCGGACGTTGTTCTGGGCCCCAACCCCAACCCCTTGATACCCCTTCAGCTCCGGCCAATGGGCGAAAATGTAGAGAGGCTCATAGAGGCGGAAGAAGGGCACCTGCTCTGCCCACCTCCTCTCCAACTGGTTCACGATTCGCTTGCGCTCCTGGAGGCCCATTTCCTGGGACTGCTTCACATAAAGCTCATCCACCAGTTTGTCACTGAAGCCAGAGAAGTTCCTCGAGCCGCCAGTCACCAGGTAACTCAGGTGCCAGTCCGGGTCGTCGAGGATGCCTGAGAAGGAAGTCATCATCAGGTCCCAGTTTCGCTGGACCTGGGTTACCTGGAAGACGCCCGCCTCCAAGCGCTCGAGGGTGAGATCGATGCCGGTTTTCGACAGTTGGCCTGCCACTACCTCGGAAAGGTCCTGAAACATGCTGCCGGTGCGGAACGGCAGCTTCGTTTTTATCCCATTGGGGTAGCCGGCCTCTGCCAGCAACTTCTTGGCTTCAGCAAGGTCAGCAGCTTTCGGCTGACGAATACCCGGAAGCGCCAGCAGCTCTTGCTCCGGAAGGGTCCAGGGGCCTGGAGGGCCCAATAGGCCGGTCCGTTTTCCCCCACCGCGCAGCGCCACCTCGATGATGGCTCCCTGATCCAGGGCCAGCACCGCCGCTCGTCGCGCCCGGACATCATTAAAAGGCGGCCTTGTGACATTGAAGGTCAGGGTGACTCCCCCGCCGCCCCCAGGGTATTCATAAACGACGACGCCTGGTATCTCCTTCTTGACGATCACTACCTCGCTAGGATCCAGTCCCCGGCTGCCCAAGCCCGTCATAATCACTCTTTTGGTCCGGAAGGCGGCGAGCTGAACGCCCCTGTCTTTGATCATGTACCATGTTATCCCGTCCAGGTAAGGTCGACCCTTGACAAAGTAGTCTCCGTTTCTCTTGACGGTCAGATGGCTCCCGGCCGCGTATACCTGGAACTTGAAGGGCCCCGTCCCGACTGCTTGCTTCTTCAGGTCGCCCCAGGCCTCGATGGCATGCTTTGGCATGATTACTGACCAGCCCATGGCCAGAGCGCCAAGGACCGATGCGCTGGGACGGCGCAGGCTAACTCTCACCTTATCCGGGCCTACGGGCTCGACCTTGTCGATAGCCTCGTATAAGGTTTGTCGCGGACTCACCGTCCCCTTCGGGGGGTCACGCATCCGGTCCAGGCTGAACTTGACATCCTCCGGCGCTAAGGGGCGACCATCGTGCCATTTTACCCCTTGATGCAGATTGAACAGGTAAGACTTTCCATCCGAACTGACCTCCCAGCTCTGGGCAAGTTCGGGAATGATGTCGTGAGGCGGCACAGGACTGTATCCTATCAAGCCGTTGTACACCGCACCTATTGGCCATAGAGTACCACCACTACCTGCCTGGTGGACATCCAAATGTTCGGGCTCGATTCCATCCCAGGCAGTAAGGTTGCCCCCATACCGAGCCTCTCCCGCGGCTGGCTTAGGCGTGGAAGCAGGAGATATTGGCTTGGCGGCCACCGCAGCCGCTGGCTCGCGGGTAACTGCAGTGGGTGGCGGCGCAGCCTGCGGTGGGGGCGCTGTCGCTGGGGCGCAGCCTGCTATTAGCAACCCCAGAACCGTCAAGGAACTTGCTATCACGGAAAGCTTTCTCGTCTGCATTGCAACCTCCTTCTTCTCGCGTAGCGCGAGTCCAACCCGCCTGCTTCTCCTCGCTTCGCCTTTGGTCCCATCACTGAACTTGCTGGAACTGTACGACCTGTTGGTGACCCACGCAATTAGTCAGCGTTGTCGAAGGACGACATCTTCGCGCGGCAAGCCATGACTGCCCTCGGTCAGGGTCTTCAATTGGTGGCGCCTCTCCAAGTGCAGCGCGCCACATTAAAGACACTGCTCGGTGCGATTGATAATCTCATCCTGCACCTCGGGCGTCAAGTTCACAAAATAGGCGCTATAGCCAGCCACGCGTACTACGAGATCTTTGTGCCGCTCGGGATGTTTCTTCGCATCGAGAAGGACTTCCTTGTCCACGAAGTTGTACTGGATATGGAGGCCTCCCCTCGCGACAAAGGTACTCGTAAGAGCAGCGATCTTCCGCATAGCCTCCGGGCTGTGCACTACGGTAACAGGGAATCTTTGATTCAGGATGCCCACCAAGGCCTCCCTGAAATCTGCCTTCAGAGCTGAGTTAAGGACGGCTGTTGGCCCGTTCCTGTCCATGCCATTCATGGGTGATAGAGAGCCGTCGGCAAAGGGCGCCCTTGCGTGGCGGCCGTTGGGCAATGCGCCGACGCCCTTGCCACCGGCATAATGCCAGGCCACTCCGTTGCGATTGATGCTATATGGCCAGCCAAAGCAGTTCTTCTCCGACATGATTACGCTGGCACTGAACTTGCCCACGTCCCGCAACATGTAATCGGCCTCGTCGATATCATTCCCGTATTTTGGAGCGGCCAGGCACATCTGCCTGATCTCCTCACCCTTCTCGCCACCGAAGTCAGAATCGAGAGCCTCCAGCAATTCCCCCAAGGTCAGCTTCCTGTCGTCAAAAACGAGCTGTTTGATCGCTGTCAAGGAATCGGCAACATCCACTAATGCCCGATCCTTCATATGCCACAGAGGATACGAATCGGAACCTCCCGTGAGGTGGCTTTTGCCGTTCTGAATCGTGGCATGGTCCAGGGCCGAACGGAGAGGCATCCTGAAGCCCTGCGCCTCGGCGAGGTGCATGAAACGTTGCAGCCTTAAGAGCCTTCTGATGACGAATCTGTACTGCTCCTTGTAGGCGGCAAACACTTCGTCGAAAGTCTGGAAGGCTCGCGGGTCTCCAGTTGCGATGCCGACCTTCTTGCCTGTGAGGGGGGAGACACCGTTGTGCAAGGCCAGGTCCAGGGAAACAGCGGTGTTTATGTGCATCGGCTTATAATGTCCCTGCGATGGCAACACGGGCTGGGAGCAGCCCGCCAGGGCCCATTCACAGGCTTCCTCCAGAGGCACCCCACTGGCGTGAATCGTTTCCGTGATGTGCTTGTCGTTGAGGTACATGGGGATGCCGTTCACTTTTCGATTGGTCTCAAGTGCCTTCATCATGAGCCAGGAGGGAGTACCCTCGTGCAGGCGCACCGTGGCGTGCGGCTCGGCATATCTCAACAGCCCCAACATATGTAGGATAAGATAGGTCAACCCGTTGGAGACGTCCGTGCCGTCCCTAGTTGCGCCGCCAAGGACAATATGGTTTATCATGGTGTTCTGGGCTACTTCCGACGCAAGGCGATTATGAACTTGTTCCAGCCGAGCCACGTATGTGATGAAGTCACCCAAAAGGTCGGCGGCTTTCTCTAAGGTCAGCTGGCCCTCGTCCATGTCTTTCCTGAAGTACGGGTACAGCAACTGGTCCAGTCTTCCTAGGTCGGCGCCCTTGCGAGTATTCTCCATGAGGAGAGCCACATGAGTTAGGCGGATGGACTGGACGGCTTCGTGGAAGGTGCGGGCTGGATTCTCCGGCACCCACTCACACGTATCTGCAATGTCTTCCAGTTCCCTACGCCTGGTTGCGTCGCGCTCTTTGAAAGCTAGGTCTCTAGCGAGCTGGGCGTGCCGGTGTGCAAACTCCACCACGGCCTGGCAGACGATGATGATCGCCTGCCAGAAATAGATCTTCTCGGGGTCGTTTTCATCAGTTTCGCGAAAGCGTTCTATGCCTGCCTCAGCCTCGTGAACGATGCCCCTCATGCCCATCTTGAGGAGCTTGTCCCACATCGGCACTCCTGGGAAGTAGGGTACCTGCTCGTAGGGGTAGGAGACGGCGCGGATGGCCATGGCGTCCTCGTACCACTCACCGAAGAGCGCTTTTGCCACCTCCCGGTCCGCTTCTGCTGGAGTGCGCCCTCTAAAGTAAGCGGCTGCCTCCCTGCAAACCTGCCAGTCTTCTTCTGAGATGCTCCCCACCTCCGCTGGACTGCCGAAGGTGACCCTGTGGCCATCGGCGACCTTCTCGAAGTAGCCGGCATCCCAGTCAATGTTAGGGGCGCTCCCCCGGAAGAGTCGAGTCTGGTTGCCTGCCGTCATGTCGCCATCATGGATGACGATGGACACGCCGGCCAGCACCGCCTTCAGCTTCTTCGCGCTTCGGATATCGATGGGCTCCCCGTCGGTCTCCCTCAAGGCCTGGAGTGCAAACTTCAAGCGTTCGGCGCAGACCTGCGGGGCCTCCTCGAAGTACCTTGCCCTTAGCCGCTGGAGGTGCGGGCTCAATTGCAGAGCATCTATTCGGCGCCGCAGTTCCTCTTCCGTCGCAGTAGAGATCATCTGTTGCCTCCCTCGGCAGGCGGCCTCTCTGGTGTTAGGGCTACGCCATCGCTTTCTTTCCAGACATGTACTCCTGCAGTATTCGCAGATTGGACAGGCTCGGCTGCAATTCCCCTTCCGCTATTTGCCGCATCACAGCAGCCACAGCCTCGTTCGCCGGCGTCGGTAACCCCGCTTCTCGCCCTTTCCTGGCTATCAGCCCGTTGAGGTAGTCTGTCTCGGTGAGGCGGCCCTTGAGGATGTCCTGCTGGATCATGCTGGTCGCTCCATCGCCATGCCCCAGGACTGACCGGTCACTGCCACCGACGGCTGACAGCAAGACCTTCCTGAACAACTCGTCTGTTAGACCACGGAAGTCCTCCGGGGTCAATCCAAGGATAGGCTCCAAAGCGTGCCCCAGGGCAGTGCCCACCTGCGCGGCCTCCCTCCCTATCTTCGTCTCTAGGTCCAGAAGTTCAGGGTTGTGTCTCATGTCCTGACGCAAAGCGCCGAGGACTGCCCGAGGCGTCGCCCGCATGCTATTGAACATCAGCTTGGTCCATTTAGCCCCCCAGATGTTGGTGCTGAGATGCGTCTGGCCTACTGAGCTGAGGATCTGCGCTACTTCCTGCAGACGCGAAGTTATCCTGCCGTCGTGTTCGCCCAGCCAGAAATTTGAGGCGGCGCGGTCGCTGTTGCGCCTGACCAGCCCCGGCTCGAAGACCTCGGCGGACACCTCCACAACGCACGGCATATCGCGCCCACGTCCAATTATGG
This sequence comes from Chloroflexota bacterium, assembly GCA_016190665.1. GTDB lineage: Bacteria > Chloroflexota > Dehalococcoidia > JACPQD01 > JACPQD01 > JACPQD01. The sequence continues at coordinate 32,575 of JACPQD010000078.1, read as the reverse complement.
GAATAATCCACTCATCGTTGATACTATTCTGTGTCGAGACAAGCACTCCATCCGGCTTCAGAAAAGGCTTGATGAACTCCACGAGCCAGGTCGTGTCGTAGGACTTGCACGCGAGAAAGACGAGATCGAGCTGTCGTGGCGGCGCGCGGTGAAGGTCCTTCATCTCGCAGAGATGAAAAGCGCGCACGGGCGCAACAAACTCCTCTTCGGGCATGGTTACGCGTAGGCCGTTGGCCTTCATGGCCTCCACATGGGCTGGCCACTGGTCGATAAGTATTACATCGTACCCCGCTCTAGTAAGGTCCGCAGCTATGCTGGACCCGATGGCGCCCGTGCCCAGGACAGCTATGTTTCTCGCCATATTCCCTCCTCGACCGTAGTGCGCATTTCGTCCTGCCCGTCTATTCTGCGAGCCATACGTTGGCATGCTTGTTGTTATTGAACTGGCCGATGCCCGGCTGGAAATTCTTCACCGTCAGCCAATAGCCGACCCAGCGGTCGATCCACGCGACTACGGCCTTGGGCGAGGTCTCCAGGATGCGCCTCTGCAACTCAAATGAAATCCCCTGCCGCCCAGCCGCGTCCATGGTCGAGGCCTGTTTTCGATTCAACTCGTCCACTTTCTGATCGCTGAACTTGCCGAAGTTGAAGGCGTTCCCCGTTGCGGACCTCACAGTTGCCTCGTCGGGGTCGGCGATTCTCAACGCCGCAGAGCCTGGAAGCATATCCCAGGCGCCTTGTCTTCTTGTATCAAGCCATATGGAGTAATCCAGAATCTGTAACTTCGCAACGATGCCGATCTTGGCGAGCTGATCCTTCAAGAAGACTGCGGTGTTCTCAAATTCCCTCCCCCGTCTGACGGGCCAGGCGGTCTCGAATCCCGTGGGGTAACCCGCCTCAGCCAACAGCCTCTTTGACTCGGCTATGTCCCCATCCTTGGGCTGCCTGTAGCCAGGCATCTTGAGCAACTCTTCCTGGGGAATGGCCCATTCTGAACCGGGCAGCATCACACCGCCGACCCTGCCGCTGCCTTCCAGGGACACTTCCACTGCCTTCTGCCGGTCGATAGCCAGGCTTATCGCCTGGCGAACGCGCACATCGGCTGTCGGCCCTCTAGTAAAGTTGAACAAGAGTTCGTGCCAGGCAAGGCTGATAAATCTCTTCGCCACTGCTCTTCCCTTCATCTGGGATTCAACCGCTGCGCCCTCTGAGGGAGTGAGGACAGCGCCCGTGGGCGACGTTAGCCAGATTCGCCCGGTACGGAAGGCGGCAAATCGAGTGGCTGCATCTGGGATGATAAAGAACGTAATTCCATCGAGATAGGGACGCCCCTTAACGAAATAATTGGGAAACTTGACCACCTCCAGCTGGCTGCCTGCACTGAACCCTTTCAGTCGAAATGGCCCTGTCCCCATTACGTCAGCCTTCATATGCCCCTTGGCCTCAGTAAAGCCCTTCGAGTGAATCACATTCTCGCCACGTGCAAGCTGAGAGAGAAACACATATTGAGCGGCTTTCATCGTGATCTTGACGGTGAGATCGTCCGGAGCTTCTATCTTGAGAACTTGATCATAGATGTCTTTCCTGGGCATCAGGACGCCTCTCGGAGCATCGTAGGCACGCTCCAGACTGAATTTCACGTCCTCAGCTCTCAGAGTAGACCCGTCGTGGAATTTCACGTCCTTGCGAAGATGAAAGGTGTACGCCAAGCCGTCCTTACTGATTTCCCAGGTGTCAGCGAGATCCCCGATTATCTTGTCATTGCTGAGTGGGTCATACTGAAGCAATCCGCTGTAAGAAGGCGCTACCGGCACATGGGTCGCCAGGGTAGTCTCTTGCTGAGGATCCAAAGTGGGGGGATCGTCGCTGAGGGAGATGGTGAGGATGCCTCCATACCTTGGCTGCTCCGCGCCTGGCTTTGGCGACGGGGCTGGCGCTTTCGGGGCTGCACCAGCGGCTTTGACCGTGGGAGCCGATGGCGGGGATGATAGTGTGGGGGCAGGCCCTGGGGCGCAGCTTGCCAAAACCACTGCCGAGGCCAGCAAGGCATCCGCTAACAGGAAGAGTTTTGTTCTGTCCATGTGTTTCCTCCAAAGAGATCACAAGGGGCATCGCGGTCAATCGATTTGGATCTTACTCTAGCCCAAGAAGCTTCGCCGGGTTCTTCTTTATCATGATGTCAAGTTCTGTCTCGACAAGGCCGCATTTCAGGTAGGTACCGATCATTACTCGCATGCCTTCGGCAGGCTTCGGGTTTTGAGGCTGACCCAAGTCTGTGCTCAGCACGGTCCGATCCGGTCCCACCTTCCCGATCTGCTCGATAATATCCATCGGGTCCAAGCGATGTGAGCCAGGCATTGTCCCACAAAAGCAATGCTCAATGTAGGCGCCCATGTCCGCCAGCTCACGCATTTGTTGGGAATTGAGGACACACCCCAAATGCCTGACTTCCGGATGTGTGACGACGATCTTCGGCAATTTCAAAGCCCGGGCTTCGGCCACCACGGCGAAGACCTCCTCCGCCGACAAGTGACCGGTGGCCAGCACCATGTCGTAAGCCTTAATCATCTGGAGGATTTCTCGCATCTCCGGGACAAGCTTGCCCCTTTGGTCAAGGACGGTAAGCCCGCCACTCAGGCCCTTCATGCGACGGTCGTTCGCCGACGATAGTGTTGGGAGCCACACGATCTTGGCGCCCATCTTCGCCGATGCCTCGACAGCGGCAACGTTCAAGCCTCCGACGGGGTCATCAAGAGACAGAGCGCCGAAGATCTCGATTCCCTTAATCAGGCGGCGCAGGTTGTAGGCGAGAGGCGCCGTAGTGTAGTCGTGGCTCTTGAGTACGATCCCTCTCATACCCATATCCCGAGCCTCGGTTGCTGCCTGGACCGCGTCGACGCACCGCGGCCTATCCGTGCCCGGCGCGAAATGTACGTGCATATCAATTGAACCGACGAGCAGTCTTTCGATGGTCTCGTTATCCATTCGCTAATCCCCTCGAAGGGAAGGCCCACCAGATTCGATACATCGGACAGAGCGCATCCTGATACCCATGCCTGCAATTAACGGAGGAATTGCCCGCCGTTAACATTGATGGTTTGCCCGGTAATGTGGCTACCCTGGGGAGAGGCAAGAAAAGCCACCATATTCGCAATATCCTGCGGAGTAGCAACTCTCCCCAGCGGAATTTGCTGCCCGCCCTCAGCAAGCCTTCTTCTTCCGTACTCTTGCAAGGCCATGCCTCTGCTCTCCGCAGCCAGCTTATCCGCAAAGCTGAAACGGCCCGTATCGGTCAATCCGGGGCAAACGCAGTTGACGCTTATGCCGTAGGAGGCCAATTCGAGGGCAAGCGACTGAGTAAAGCCAACTATGGCGAACTTGGACGCCGAATATGCCGCTTTTCGGGGCTGACCAACATTAGCGGCGCCGGAACCGATATTGATTATCTTCCCCCTTGTCCCTTTCTCAATGAAGTGCCGGGCCACGGCTCTAGAGCACAAGAAAGTCCCTTTGGCGTTTACCGCCATAGTCCGGTCCCATTGGCTCTCGTCCATATCCACCACCGGTGCGTCCCGCCCCATCACGGCCCGAGCATTATTCACCAACACGTTTATGCCGCCAAGCTCAGCTACAGCGGCAGCTACCATGTTGTCTACCTGAGCGCTGTCTGAAATATCAGCGTATATGGGCAAAGCCCGCTGACCAAGGGCCATTACCTCGGAGGCTACACTCTCGATGCTGCGCCACTTCGCCTCGATTTCACCGGGTGGCAACTGCTCCAGAGCACGCTTCACATCGACAAGCACCACGTCGTATCCATCTCGAGCGAATCGAAGGGCAATGCCTCGCCCGATGCCCCTCATTCCCCCGGAGCCCGTAACGATAGCGTTCTTCTCTTTGGCGACCATGTTCCACCTCCGGCGGCACAATCCGCTGATCAGAGTCCCTTAAGACGGGATACTTCTTCCCTTACTTTGTCAGCCACACGTCCTGGAACCTGTGGTTTGAATACAGCGACTTGCCGGGGAGCCAATCCTTGACTTGGGGCCAGAAAACGCCGTAGCGTCTTGACCACACAACAATGGCCCGGGGGGATTCGCGATGGAGCAGGCGCTGCATGTCCCAAACCAGCTCGAGACGTTTTCGTGTGTCCAGAGTCTTGCTTTGTTCCCTGTAAAGCTCGTCGAACTTGGGGTTACTCCACCTCCCCCAGTTCTTTGGACTTCCCGTCAGAAAGTATTCTCCCAGAAGAATGTCCGGATCGTCTACGGCGCTAGCATCACCTTTGCTCAGCGCCTCAAATCTGCCCTCGAACTCTATCTGTTTGGCTACGGTCGTATCCTCGACCCTGATGTCCACCACAATGCCGATCTTCCCTAGCTGGTCTTTCAATACCTGGCCAGTCTCCTTGTGAATGATTTGAGTAGCGGATAGCAGCGTGAACTTGAAACCTTCAGGGTAGCCAGCTTCAGTGAGGAGCCTTTTCGACTCGACAAGGTCCTGGTCCTTAGGCTTCCTGAAGCCGGGCATGGCCATCAATTCTTTCTCTGGAAGCACCCACTGCCCAGTCGGCATGGTATAGCCATAACCGGGCAAGTATCCCCCCCGTATCACCTTGCCTGCCGCCTCCCGGTCTATCGCCAGATTGACAGCTTGCCGCACCCGCACATCTCCCCAAGGCTTGACCTGTGCGTTGGGTACCAGCGATGTTAGGCCGGGGTTAACTCTCTCATGCATTATGAGACTCGGGTCGCTTCGCTTCAATTCTGTGGCTTGAGCTGGCGTGATTTCGCTCGAGAGCGGTAATACATGGACCTGCTTCGTACGCAAGGCGGCGATTCTCACCATCTCATCTAAGATGACGTAGAAGGTTATACCATCCAGATAGGGGCGGCCCTTGACAAAGTAGTCCGCGTTTTTCTTGACTCGAAACGAAATCCTGTCCACGTACTCGAAGAACTTGAAAGGTCCGCTGCCCACCACGTCCCGCTTCATGTCGCCCTTATTCCTGACCACTGCCGGTGAGTAAACGTAGTTGAAAGGCATGGCTACGAGTTGCAGGAAGGAGGGCTGGGGATTCTTGAGGGTGATCTTCAGCGTCAGAGGGTCCACCGCCTCTATCTTGTCCACAGCGCCGAAGACCTCCTTACGTGGTGAGAGCATGCGCTGAGGCGGAAAGACGATCCTGTCCAGGTTGAACTTCACGTCCTCTGCACGCAGGGGGTTATCGTCGTGGAATTTAACACCCTCATTGAGGCGGAAGGTGTAAACGAGACCATCCGGGGAGATGTCCCAGTTCTTGGCCAGGTCGCCTATGATCTTGGTCTCGTCCAGGGGGTCGTTCTGGACAAGCAAGTTGTAGGCTGGCGAGAGGGGCAATTGCATACCGATGCTGGTCTCTTGATGCATGTCAAAGTGGTTGGGGGCGATCTTGTTCGCCGCCACTAACGTGCCTCCGTACCTGGCCTGTTCGGCGGCAGGCTTGGGGCTTGGTGTGAGAGCCCCCGGCTCAGCGGGTGACGAACCCGCAGGTTTTGCCGCCGGCGCTGGCGGCCTAGCCGTGGGCGTGGGCGCCACAGGTGGCGCGCAGCTTGCCAGAAGCAGCTCCAGAACTACCAGGCAACTTGCCATCATGAGTTGCTTTCTCGTACGCATGCGTGACCTCCTTCTGATTGGGCTCAGCCAACTGAAACGCTTCGATGTTGTAAACACTTCTCGGTCCGATCCACAATCTCGTCGCCTCCCGCGTTAGGGTTACGAAGTGGGCCGCGTAGCCAGCCACGCCCACCATAGTGTCCGTCGCGCCAGGTGGGATACATGCTACACACCCGCCGGTCGAACGGCTTGGCTCGGCTCAGCTCTCATGATGATTTAGCTTTGTTTTGCCTATCCAAATGTAGATTCCCTGCTTCGACTCGAGCCAGTTTCTACAACGGTGCCCAGACTTTGGATTTGGACCGAGCATCAACTTATGCCGTTGCTGTGATTCTGGACATGCACTGTTCAACTAATTGCACGTTGGATAAGCCGGGACACAGAGCTCCCTCCTCTATCTGCTGCAACACAACGGTAATTGCTTGATTCGCGGGCGTCGGAACCCCGCCTTCTCGCCCTCTCCTGACCACCAGCCCGTTGATGTAATCTGTTTCGATGCGGCGCCCCTTTGCGATATCTTGCTGGATCATGGTGGAATTTCTGCCTGTATGGCTGAAGACCAACAGGATGAACTTCTTAAAGAACTCATCTGTCAAACCCAGGAGGTCGTCCGCGGTCAAACCAAGGATAGGTTCAAGAATATGCCCGAGGGCGTACCCCACTTGTGCTGTCTCTCTACCCAGCTTAGTGACTATGTCCAGAACTTCGGGGTTCTCTATCATGTCCTGTTGCGACACATCGAAAGCTGCGCGGGTTGCGACCATGGTGTTTAATACTAGCTTGGTCCACTTGGCTCCCCAAATGTTGGTGCTGAGGTGCGTCTGGCCCACGGCGCTGAGGACGTCTGCTACTTCCTGCAGACGCGATGTCACACTACCATCGAGCTCACCCAGCACAAACTTCGTGGTGAGACGGTCGGTGTTGCGCTTCACCCGCCCGGGTTCGAACACCTCTGCAGATAGCTCCATGGCGCACGCAACGTCTCGCTCGCGGCCAATTATCGGGGCAATCCACTCGTCGTTGAGACTATTCTGTGTGGAGACAAGCACACCATCCGACTTCAGAAAGGGTTTGATGAACTCTACGAGCCAGGTGGTGTCGTAGGACTTGCATGCGAGAAAGACGATATCGAACTGGCGCGGCGGCGCGCCGTGGAGGTCCTTCATCTCGCAGAGATGAAAAGCCCGTACCGGCGCTACGAACTCCTCTTCCGGCATGGTGACGCGCAGCCCGTTGGCCTTCATGGCCTCCACGTGGGCTGGCCACTGGTCGATGAGTACCACATCGTATCCGGCTTTAGTGAGGTCCGCCGCTATACTGGAACCAATGGCGCCTGTGCCCAGGACAGCGATGTTTTTCGCCATACTTCCTCCCAGATAGCGCATCACTGAGATATCCACACATGGGCCCATCGAACGTTGTTGTAGGGGCCAACCCCTACCCCTTGAAAGCCCTTCAAATCCGGCCAGTGGGCGAAAATGTAGAGAGCTTGATAGAGGCGGAAGATGGGCACCTGCTCCAGCAACCTCCTCTCCACCTGGTTGACGATGCGCTTGCGTTCCTGGAGGTCCATCTCCGGGGACTGCTTCGCAAAAAGCTCGTCCACCAGTTTGTCACTGAACCCGGAGAAGTTGTTCGGGCTATCAGTGATGAAGTTGCTGAGGTGGCTATCCGGGTCGTCGAGGACGCCGGCATAGGAAGTCTGCATCAGGTCCCAGTTGCGCTGGCGCTGGGTTACCTGGTAGACCGCTGCCTCCAGGCGCTCCAGTGTGAGCTCGATGCCGATTCTTGAGAGCTGGCCGGCTACCACCTCGGCAACATCCTGGTACATGCTGCCGGTGCGAAATGGGAACTTCGTCTTTATGCCGTTGGGGTAACCGGCCTCCGCGAGCAGCTTCCTGGCTTGGGCAAGATCAGCGTCTGCGGGCTTGCGAAGGCCGGGAAGGGCCAGCAGTTCCTGCTCCGGAATGTTCCACGCGCCTGAAGTTCCCACTGGTCCCGTACGTTTTCCACCACCGCGCAGCGCCACGTCGATAATGGCGCCCTGGTCCAGGGCCAGCACCGCCGCTTGCCTCGCGCGAAGATCACTGAAGGGCGGCCTCGTGACGTTAAAGGCCAATGTGAGGCCCCCCATGGGCGAAGCGTACTCATAGACGGCCGCGCCGGATATCTCCTTCCTGACGATCTCCACTTCAGCGGGGTCCAGCCCCCGACTGCCCAAGCCGGTCATCAGGGCTCTCTTCGTCCGGAACGCGGCGAGCTGGACGGCTCTGTCTTTGATTATGTACCATGTTATCCCGTCCACGTAAGGTTGGCCCTTCACAAAATAGTCGCCATTCTTCTTCACGATGAAGTGGCTTCCCGCCACATAGGCCTGGAACTTGAAGGGTCCAGTCCCAACTGCATGGGTCTTCATGTCACCCCAGGCATCGATGCCATGCTTGGGCACTATTACTGACCAGCCAGCGGCGAGGGCGCCGAGGAGCGACGGGCTGGGACGCTGAAGGCTGACTCTTACTTTATCTGAGCCGAGAGCGTCTACCTTATCGATCACGGCGTAGACTGTCTTCCTCGGACTCACCGTGCCCCGCTGCGGGTTAGCCATGCGCTCCAGGCTGACCTTGACATCCTCTGGCGTGAAGGGGCGGCCGTCGTGCCACTTGACCCCCTGGCGCAGATTGAACAGGTAAGACTTTCCATCCGGGCCGGTCTCCCAGCTTTGGGCGAGGTCGGACACGATGTCATGAGGCGGGGCCGGGCTGTGCTGTATCAAGCCATTGTATATGGCGCCCACCGGCCACAGAGTGCCACCGCTGGCGGCCTGGTGGATGTCCAGATGTTCCGGCTCTATGCCATCCCAGGCTGTGAGGGTACCCCCATACCTGGGCTGGCTGGCGGCTGGCTTGGGCGTGGCGGCGGGGGATGTCGGCTTAGGAGCCGCAACAGGCGATGCTGGCTTGGGAGCAGCCGTGGGCGCCGGAGCGCTCGCGACGGTCGGCGGCGGGGGCGCATTGGCCGGAGCGCAGCCGGTCAGTGCCAATCCGACGATACTCAGCCAGGAAACGAAATGCTTTCCGGACCACATCGGTGCAACCTCCTTGCAAGTATTCCTGCCGACCCACGAGGCCTCACTATGGTGGCTGTTTCGTTAGCAAAGCAGGCGGACGATGCGGGCCACGTCCGGGACGTCCTCCAGGCGCAACACCAGGTCCTTCGCCAGGGTGAGATGCTCTCTGGGCAGCGGCGTGGGGCTGTACTGAACGCAGTCCCAATACCGGTCCACGATCTCTCCCATGGAGCGGGGATTGTCCGGGTGGCCCTTAGGTTTCGTCACCGTTTCCGATCTCAGGCTGCGTCCATCCTTCAGTTTGATCTCCACGGAGGCCCCTTCCCGATCGGGCGCCATGTCCACCTCTACCTTGCGCGCCAGCTCCAGATAGCGGCGGTCCCCCAGCGAGACTTCCTTGAAGTGGGCGATGTTTATCCTGCGGTCCGCGAGGGCGCAGGCCACAGCCCAGGGCAGGCTGAACTGAGCGTCCACCTCGTTCCGGGGGTTCTGCCGCACCTCCCGCGGCTCGACAACTCTCCGATAGCGCGCCGGCGCATAGACCACCACCGACTCTATCGCCTCGATACTGGGCGCCTCTTGAGACAGTAAGGAGAGAACGGCGCCCAACGGTGGGTGCAAGAAGGCGCAGCAGGGGTAGCCCTTGAAGCCAAGCCGCGCGCCCATAAACCGCCGCCCCAGGTCCTTGGTCAGCCAGTCCGTCTCCGTCGGCTCGCCCTTGTAGAACAGGTTGTACAGCCCGTGCCTTCCTGTGAGAAACTGCTTCACCCCGGTCACTCCCAGCTTCGCCAGTTGCGCCGAGGTTACGCCGTTGCGCACTCCGAACCCCATCTGCATGCGGATGCCGAGCACCCCTTCCTCTTCATGCCCCTGGTAATTTCCCGCCGTCTGCGCGTAGGCGAGCCCCATGGCATTGAGGAATTCCTCTTCGGTCAGCCCCAGCAACAGTCCGCCGATCATGGTCGCGCCGAAGCTGGAGAACATGTAGCTTGAGTTCCAGCCGGAGTACACCGACCTAGGGACTGACGCCACCAGGCGCGCCTGAACGTCCGTGGCCAGCGTCAGCGCGCGCAACAGCGACTTGCCGTCGACGCCGCCGACATGCTCCGCAAGGGCGAAAGCCGCCGGGACGACGGCTGTGGCTATGGCGTAGGCGCCCTCCACGTGTTCGAACCACACCTTGTCCTCGTATTCCAGCGCCTTGGCGAAGGCGCCGTTGGCCAGGCCCGCCATGTTTGCCGGGACGCGATATCCGAAGCCCATGACCGTCGCCTCAGGCCGACCGCCCACGTCCCTGGCGTAGGCGGCGATACGCTCCGAGCCGGGCGCGCCCGCCCCGCCGACGCAGCTTCCCAGCGTCCACAGCACTTCGCGCCGCGCGATCTCGACCGCATCCTCCGGAAGGTCCGAAAAAGAGGTCTCCCTGAGATAGCGAATCAGTTGCTCTTCTACTGTCACGGTCCCTCCGTCCTACGTCTCAATGTCCAGGAATCCGCATGTCAGGGGAGCGAGCCCAGTCCCAAACTGTCAGCCTTCACCACCCTAACGCCAACCCCTGACCCTTGACCCCCGGCAGGCAGGAATGCCCTGTCCTACTTCGCCAGCCAGATGTCCTGGTACTTCTGAAAGCTATAGTGGCCGGCAACTTTGCCCCGGTTCTTTACCTCGGGCCACATACCAAGAATAGCATTCTTCCAGTTGATTATCGGGGTCAAGCTTAACTCTATCATTCTCAGATCGAGCTCGCGGACCAGCCTCTTTCGCTGCGCCGGATCAACTGCCCGCGACTGCTGATCGAAGAGGTCCCATATCTTCTGGTCGTCGGCCCGCTGCCAGTTCTGGGCCCAGTCGTCCCCGCGGGGTTTGCCCCAGTAGCGGAGTTCATCATCGGGGTCGGGGAAGGCGTAAGAGAGTATTGCGGGATGAGAGTTGTAGTTGCCTACTGCCAGCAGCTCACTGCGCACGACTGGTTCCTTGACATCCAGTTCGACTTTGATGCCTATCTTGGCTAGCTGGTCGGCGACGTAGACAGACAGCTCCTGGAACTGCTTCTCCGCTCGGACGAGCACCTTTTCAGTGAAACCACTAGGGTAGCCAGCCTCAACCAGCAGCCTCTTCGCCTCGGCTATGTCGGCATCCTTAGGCTGTCGCACGCCGGGCATCTTTTCCATCTCTTCCTTGGGAATCCCCCATGCCCCAGGGAAGTGGCTCCCCAGGTCGCCGTAGCCCTGGTCGAGGACTTTGATAGCGTTCTGGCGGTCGATGGCCAGGTCTGCTGCTTTGCGTACGCGAACGTCCTTCCAAGGCTCACGCTGCGTGTTCATACTGAAGATAGAGCGACTGAACGCCGGGTATGGCATTATCACTGCCTGGGGCATGGTCTTCTTAATGGTTTCGGCGTCAGCGGCGGTTAGCCCCTGAGGACCGGTTCCTGTAAGCCTGATCTGACCCGTGCGGAAGGCCGCGAGCCTGGTGGAATAGTCCTTGATGATATAAAAAGTGAGGCCGTCAAGGTAGGGACGGCCTGGCACGAAGTAGTCCGGATTCTTGACTTGCTCCACGACCGAGCCCATCCCCAGCCGCTTGGGCTTGAACGGCCCGGAACCCATGACGTCGCCCCTCATATTGCCCTTTTTCTCAACAAAAGGTTTGGAGTAGATGACCATGAAGACGAGAGAGACGACATTCAAGAAGGAGCCAGACGGATACTTGAGGGTGAACTTCACAGTGTTCTTGTCCGGGGCCTCCACCTTGTCGACGGCGGCGAAGTTGGAGCGCCGGGGCGAGCGGATGCCTGAGGGCGGGTTAATCATCCGGTCGAAGCTGAATCTGGCATCCTCGGCAGTCAAAATGGAGCCGTCGTGGAACTTAATGTTGTCGCGTAGGTTGAAGGTGTAGACGAGGCCGTCGTTGCTGATGGCCCAGGTCTTGGCCGCGTCCGGGATGATCTCGTCCGGGTTGTCGGGATTGAGCTGAGTGAGGGTACTGTAGTTGGATTGAATCACACCGGTTACAGTAATCTCGGTTGCCTCGTGCATATCCCAGCTTGCCGGGTCCTGGGGGCTGGAGATGGTGAGGATGCCCCCATATCTTGGCTGGTCCACGGCCGCCTTGGGGCTTGGCGTGGGCGCAGCCGCTTTCGCCGTCGCAGAGGCGGGAGCCGATGGAACGGCCGCCGTCGCGGGAGCCTGTGGAGCCACTGGCTTCGCGGTAGGCGTCGGCTGTGCTGCTGGGCCGCAACCTGTCAGTAGCAGTCCCGAGACCGTCAACCAACTCACCACAAGGAACAGTCCTCTGGTTGTCATCGCCGCCCTCCTTTACACGTGCTCTCTCCCGCAAAAGAAGCCTGGTACGTTCAGGGTTACTTCCCAAGCTTGAGTAATCGAACAGCATTCTCGCCCCATATTCTCCGCTTGTCCTGTTCGGAAACTTGCGCGAGTGTGCCGACCGTTGCCACAGGATGTGCGTCCATCATGGGGGCGGGATAGTCGCTGCCAAGTAGGACATGGTCGCTGCCCAAGGTTTGGATAAGGTAGAGCAGAGCTGGCTCGGAGTGAACCGCCGTGTCAAAGTACAGGCGCTTGAAGTATTCACTGGGGGCTTTGGGGATGGCTGACTTGCACTCTGGTCTAACCTTGTAGCCGTGATCGAGTCGACCTATGAGATAGGGCATGCTACCCCCAGCATGAGCGAAGCACAATCTGAGCTTCGGCAATCGCGCCAAAACACCACCATAAATCAGGCTGCCTATGGCCAGGGCGGTGTCCGTGGGAAGGCCAATGCAAGTGCTCAGCAGGTATCTGCCCATCCTTTCCTTTCCCGCCACATTAAGGGTGCAAGGGTGGACGAATATGAGGACGTCCAGGGCTTGGGCCTTCTCAAAAAAGGGCAGAAGCTCCGGTTCATCCAGATTCTTTCCGCCAACATTGGAGCCTATCTCGACCGCCCGCATGCCAAGCTGGTTGACTGCGCGCTCCAGTTCCCTTATCGCCGTGGGCGGGTGCTGGAGCGGTACGGTGGCCACCCCAACGAAGCGACTTGGGTGCTGTCCTACCACTTGTGCGATGCCTTCGTTTAGCTGTCTGGAAGTCTCTGCCCCGAGCTTGGCGTCCAGTTCATAGTGGAACAGCCAGGGAAACACGGACACAACTCCCAGGTCGAGCCCGCTTTCGTCCAGCTCTTTGACCATCCTCTGGGCGCTACGAAACTGGTCCGGCTGTGGGCCTCCTGCCCCCGATAGCTCCTCCTCGCCCGAAGGACTAACGCGCAACGTCTCCGGATACTTGCCAGGACTTTCTCTTAGCGCTGAGACATAGTTCTCCGTGATGCAGTGATAATGTATATCGATCTTCATCATTAGCCCCCATCAACGACGGCCTGGAGCAACGTCCCCTGCGGCGGCAATAAAGGGCCACCCTCGGGACATATTCAGCCATCACTTGACAAGCCGCATGCAGTTGCATGTCTGCCGGGTGAGACAGTGATTCTATTTTGCCAGCCAGATCTCCTCCAGAGTGTTGCCCACGTGATCGCTCATTCCCGGCGCAAAGTTCCTAACCTCCGGGCGCACTCCGGTGAATTAACCGATACCATACTATAGGGGCGCCTGGAAGTGAGTCAAGCACTCGTTCTGCCACTCTGCGAATGATGGCACTTCGCTGCACTGGCTCATCAGCTCTTATCTGCTCGTCCCACATCTTGATGAGTTCCTGGTCATCCTCGTTGCCTGCGAAGTTGAGCGCACCCCCTGGGACCCAGAAGCGACCCATCCATTGCGGATCAGGCGTGAAGAATCCACAGGTATAAACCATAGCATCATGGCCCCCTCTGCGCCCGATGTCCCAGAAGTCGGCGTCACTAGGTATATTGACTTTGGCTCTAATCCCTAACGGGGCAAGTTGATTTGTCATGAAGGTGGCGGCATCCTGGAACTGCCATGGTTGCCTGGAGTAAATGCTTAAGTCAAAGCCGTCGGAATAGCCGGCGGTTTGCATAAGCTTCTTGGCTTCACCGATATCGGCGTCCTTGGGCTGTCGGTAGCCAGGCATCTTGAGCAAGTCAGCTTCGGGAATACTCCAGGGATCGCGGGGGAAGGGCTGGCCTATAAGCCCCTGGCCTCTAGCGACGACCTTGATCGCCGCCTGCCGGTCCAGAGCCAGGCTTACTGCTTTGCGTACGCGCTGATCTTGGAAGGGTGGTTTCCGGGTGTTCATGAAGAACCAGGAGCCTGTCAGAGTAGTGGACGGATAGAACTTGAGGCCCGGATTATCTTTGGCCAGGGACTCCATTTGGTTTGGTGTCATGGCGCCAGTAGCCTTCCCCGTCATTTCCACTTTGCCCGTCCTGAAGGCAGAGATGCGGGTTGCTTCGTCCCTGAGCATCAGGACACGGTAGCCATCGAGGTACGGGCGCCCTTTGACCCAAAAGTCTGGATTCCTGACCCCTTCCACGACCACGCCCGGTGTATAAGACTTAAACTTGAATGGCCCTGTCCCCATCGCTGTAGTCTTCATGTCGCCGTATTTCGCAACATGCTTCTCCGAGTATGCCGGGGAGAAGTTGTGTGCTAGCGCATCGAACAACGCCGCAAAAGGGTAGTTCTGGGTTAACTTGACCTTGTTGCCCTCCTTGTCGACGGACTTCACGACCGGCCTAAGCAAAAAGCCGACGTTGCTGACGATGCCTGTGGGAGGGTCCGTCAGTCTTTTCAGCGTGAAAACCGCGTCATCCGCTGTGAACGGTGTGCCATCGTGGAACTTGACGCCCTGACGAATGTCAAATGTCCAGACGGTACCGTCTCTGCTCAGCTCCCATTTCTCCGCCAGGCCGGGCGCCCACTTGTCGGCACTCAGCGTGTCGACCTGGATGAGGTTGCTGTACATGGCAGCAAGGGAAATACCTACCTCCCCCGCCCCCTGCTGGGGATCGAGATTTGGTAGGCTAAGGGCGATATAGGAGGTCAGTGTGCCCCCATACCTCGCCGCTTCTGCTTCCACCTTTGCTGTAGCCGCAGGTGCGGACGCTTTGGCTTCCGGTGAAGGGGCTGGTTTGGCTGCCTGCGGGGAAGGGCTGGCTCTTGGCGTCGGTTCCGCAGGCGCGCACGCTGGCAACAGCAAGCCAACGAGCGCAATGAAACCAACTCCGATCGGCACAACTTTCCCTGGCATCGTGGCCTCCTTTGCAACTACCACTTCCCGATGAAGACGTGTAGACAGCACCTAGGCTCAAATTGTTGCCGACTCGATGCCGCTGTTTCCTACGAGATCACTTGCGCAGGCTGCTCCCAGCCGCTAGGCAACACCACCCTCTTGCTTATTGGCGGGCCCTGTTTGTGGCCTTGCATATAGCCCCTACTCTGGTTCCTGCCGGGGTCGCCGCTGACAACTACGCCTACCCATTCAGGCCTCAGTATAACAGGGATCAACCTGTCAGGGTCCGTGGACTGGCAGAATTCCTTCGATACTAGATTCTCTTCGACGGCTTGGCAGAAGCTGAAGGTAGTGGGTCCGGCCTGCCAGGTGAGCTTCTCCAGCAGTCCGGCAGGCGCCTTTACTTTTTGGTACAAGTATCGCCTCACGTCGTCCTTGGTCCAGCCACCTTTGGCGATCACCTCGGCGACACTAGGACTCAACACAAACAGCGGATGGAATCTGCCCGAGAGAGCTGAAAGTCCTGTCCAGCACGCCATTGGCTTGCCGATCACCTCGGCAATGGTCTCCATGTGTTCCTCCGGCTTCGTGCCGCCACTGTAGCAGGGCGAACTGATGCTGACGCAGCTTTGCACGGTGACTACATTGTCGCCGCGCTGGAACCCCTGGTCGACGCTGAACGGCTCCCAGCCGATCTCGGCCACGGCGTCCTCGTTCTCTGCGAGGACAACGTTGAAGCTGTAACCGATGCTGCCCTTATCAGTCGCTCCCGGTGGGACGCGCAGTCCCGCTACATTCCTCATGTACAGCCTTAGAAAGCGACCTACACTACTGTTGGGCCTCCTTCCTACCCGCATCATCCCTGAACCGCAGTTAAAGTCCAGTTCCTTGATGATAGGCCCGTTGAGAATTATCAGCGCCTCCCATCCCGGGGTGCTTCCGGCATCCTCAATACGGAACTCAGGGTCCGAGATAGCCTCCACAATCGCTATCAGCAGTGGCATGTACTCCGGGCGGCATCCGGCCATTACTCCATTCACCGCAGTGTTCCAGATTGTGGCCTCGCGGTTCTCTGGCAGCAGCGCGCCGATCACCTCATGAGGGGATCTCTCGGTGAAGGCGAGGAAACGCTCGACCTCCTGGAGTGTAGGTGGAACAATGGGGAGGCCATCCGTCCACATGTTGCCATAAAAGTAGTCATCAACCTCCCTCAGGGTGCCCCTGAATACTATGTCCCCTGATGCTGGTTCAGGGGGTTTCTGCGCAGCCCCCGCAGGCGCTGTCAGACCCGCCACGATGCTTTCGATGACTATCTCTTTGATCTTCCGACTCAGCTCCTCTGAGCTGTCGGTCAATATGACCCCTGGGTATTGAGCGATCGGAAGGCCGCCCAGACCGAGAGCTTGTGCGATTGCATGCCCCTGCCTGACAAAACCTGAAGCCACAATCGATACCGTGGGTACACCGGACTTTTCTGCAGCGGCGCTTGCTCGCACAACTGCGGGCGTACACCCCCCTCAGGCCCCCATAGCGGAGATGACAGCGTCACAGCCATGCCTCCGGAGGGTGTCTGGCAAGTCGCGGACGACCTGTCTTTGTTGCGGTCCAAGCGTGTCGCCGAAGTGACTGTAGTCCACAAACTTGATGCCCGGATACCGGCTCGATAGGAACTCCCGGACAATTGGGAAGATCTCGTTGCCCCTGAACACCGAGTCCCACACCTCGCATACGGTCTTGCCGCTGAGATTCGGGTCACGGTGAGCCATGGGGGATATCTGGTAGACCGATTTGCCAAGAGGCCATACGACCTCGTAAATTGGCTCTCGCCTCCTGGTCATTTTCTATCCTCCCCGGACTCGTCTCACTTCAGCCGGAACGCGTATTTCCCCTGCGGGTGTCCGCCTTCCGCCTTGCTCTGTGTTGGACATCGCACAGAGCAACAAATGCCTATTGAGGACAGTGGCAACGCTTCCGTAGTTCGCGGAACCAATCTCCACCAGGTCCGCTGTGGCCGGACTCAAGGGAACCAGAACAGGAGTCTAGCGCTTTATCTCCCTCGTAACCGGCTCGCCCATCCCGTCCATGTAGGCCGATTTCGAGCCGTGGGCGCCCACCACGATCACGTGGAAGGCCTTGGACTCCCGGACCGTCTGTATCATCATCTCATCGGGCTGCGTGGCCAGCCATTTCCACTGCGTTTCCTTGTCCGGCCTCAGCACCTGGTCTTTGATGCATTTCAACGGGATCTTGGTGTTCTGGAACATGAACTGCCGGATCTCGGGCTTCCCCCAGCCTCCGTTGGCGATGATGCGGGCGTGCTCCGGTGAGATCAGCAGGAGGTTCTCCCTGTCCCACCCCGGCTTCTTGGGCAGCATCCAGCTCCAGGCAGTCGATGTGGAGATGTTCGCGTTCCAGGCGAAGGTGTTCAGCACATCTTCCGGGCTGTAGCTCGTCCCGTCGGCGACGGCGTGAAGGCTGGTGCAGGGGAAGGCCGTGACGGTGCTGGCGTCGGGCGAGAAGCCGCGCTGGACATGGAGCGGCTCCCAGGGATTCTCCTCCTCATTCTCGCCCAGGCACATGCTGTACTTGTTGGGCGAGCCGATGACGTCCATGTCCATAACATTGGGGACCGAGCCGCCGATATTCATCATGATCAGGCGCAGCGCCCGGCCGATAACCGTATTGACCCGCGAGGGAGCGCCCGGCCCCAGGGAGCAGCCACGGAAGTTGATGCCCAGCTCATGGCGCACCGGCCCGTTTATGACGAGCAGAGGAGCATGCGGCCCCGTGGACTGTGAGATCATGGGGAGGTTGAACTCTTGCCCCGATACAGCTTCCACCGCCGCGATCACCACGGGCAGGTGCTCCGGCCGGCAGCCTGCCATGACCGCGTTGATGGCGATCTTCTCCACCGTGGCCAGGCCCCTCCCCGGGTCCATGACGACCACCACCTCGTCAGGCGAACGCGAGGTCCCGCGCAACATCGCCTCGACCGCTTGCGGCGTCGGCGGCACGATAGGGAAACCATCTGCCCAGCCTCTGTCCAGGAAATCATCGTAGAGGCTCCGCTGCGCCTCGAAGAAGTCCGCGCCTTCATATCGGATCAAGTCTTCCGCACGACGCGTCGGCGCGGCGCCGGCGATCTTGCGGTCAGAGGTCAGCGCTTCGATGAACGCGTCTATCTGTCCGGCTACCGCCTCCTGCGTCTCTTCCGGCGATAGCTCACAAAGGCAGCGCTCGACGACGACCATGGGAAAGGTCTCCTTGGCCATGGCCTTCTGTTTCGCCTCGTAGATGGGGATGAAGCGGCGTGTGATGATGCCGACGGTAGGGATGCCGCGCCTTTCGAGCTCGATGGAGTCGTGGGCAAGCCACGACGTGCAGCCCCCTCAGTCGCCGTTCGTAACGATGGCCACCTGGCAGCCGCTCTGCTTGACCTCATCGTAGCGCTCCGGGAAATGCCGGCCCCAGTCATATTGCTGGCTGAACTGCGCGAACTCCAGCCCCGGGAAGCGTCGCTCCAGAGCCTCAGCAATCGCGGTCAGGGCGGCGTCGCCTCGGGGTTTCGAGTTCCACCACAGGGCTATCTTCTTCCCGGTGAGGGAGGCCGGCCGGGGGGCCGCAGTCATCACATCGGGCCGGACTTCAGCCAGGGGGCTGACAACCTCAATTGTCGCCATTGTCTTCTCTCTCCTTTGAACCTTCTATCCCGTAATCTGATTCATCAGTGCCGCCACACCGTCGCGGGGCAAGCAATCGGGGCCAATCTTACAGCGGCCCGCGGTCTTCTGTCAGGTGGGTCCCTCCCCCAAAGGAAGGCTGCCGACCTGCTGGCTAAGCCGGTCAATGTGGACGGTGATACCCCTTTTCTCTTCCTCTGAGGCTGCTAGGCTGGCTAGGTCCAGCTTCAGTTTCTTGAGCCCTTTCTCCACCTTGGCTATGGCGCCCTCAAGCCCGATGCAATTTCTGCAGAAATCATCCTCGCTCTCGGCTCTGAAGATGGCAAGGACTATGTTGTACCCTCTCAGTTGGTTGCTAAAGTGCTTTACCTCCATCTCTTATCCTCCCCTTGCTGGTTCCGGTTCCGTCACAAGCTTAATAAGGTTCGCAGAAGCGCTAGCGAAACAACCCGCGCCCACGGTGCAGGCGCCAGTGCTTTTCTGTCAAGGACCTGCTTCCTGTGGCAGGGCTTCTCCTCTTTGCAAATAGAGCTCGATCCTTGCCATCAGGTTATTCTTATCTTCAACAGATAGGGTTGCCTCCTGCAAATCCGCTTTGAGCTTTCCCAGCCTTTTGATTGTACGGCCAACAGATAGCGGCAGGGTCTTTCCTCCGTGACAGATGTCCCGGTTGCAGGCTTCGAGCCCGGCTAAGACGCTATGGAAGCCCCGGAGTTGATTCATAAAGAAGAGGACGGTCGGGCTTTCCTCCACCGCCGCCTTTACTTCTTCTCCTTCCTCCACTTCAGTGATGGGCGCAACACCTGCCTTGGCTTCCTCAGGCAGCAACCTGGCAATATCGGCAAGCTCTTCAGACACCCTCATGAGGCGCTTTCGCAAAGAGGAGAGAAGCCCTGGGTCGACCGCAGGTTTCTCGGCCCGCTCTGTGACAGGCGCTTCCCGCTGCTCTGCTTCAATCCTTTTGACGATATCATCGAGCTCCCACGCCTCAACCGCCTCAGGGTGCGCTACTCTCCCCGCAAGCCTGGTGGCGATTCCCGTCTCCGAGTAGGCTCCCGGGTCGTGCAGCCTGTACCCTTTGAAGGGGGTCGGCTGCTCCTGATAGCACGACCAAACGGCCTTTAGCACTACTTGCGGATCCATTTCGCCCATAAGGTCTACCAAAGTCACCTGCTTACGAAAGCGCTCGATCGCCTCTAACGATATATTGAAAAGGTACGGAGTCAGAGCTTGAGAGCCTATGATAGTACGCTTCTCGTTGATCCCGTTAACAAAAAGCGCCTTGACTGCGCCACCTGGCTGATGCCCCGCTACCTCCTCGCCGCAAAGAACCAGGTAGCGAATATTGGGATTGCCCACTACATTGCAAACGATTTTTTCTATCCCGATGTTCTCAGTTTGCAGTGTGCCTGATAACGCCGCGCCGGTTTCAATGGCCACTTTGACCAGATTCTGGATTTCTGGCCGCACATCCTCTACTTTCGGTGCCAAGGCAGCATACGGCGCGTTGTGCAGCAGCACTACTACTGCCACGGGCGAGTAATCGTTACCCCTGAGGAAGCAGCCCGCCTCCGTAGGATAGTCTGCTACCGGTGGCGCCTTCAGCATCTCAGCCGCGGGCGCCTTTTTCTTAATGGTAGCTTTCAGGGTTTCGGCATTTCCCTCCAGTTGGACAATCTCGCAGTTTTCTTCGGCTACGATCTTTTCCATCGTCTCCCGAAGCGGCGCATAGAACATGACCTCTACGGCATCGTCAGCCACCAAATCCTTCAGGTATTGACCAACACCTGCTTCCTCCAGTCAACAACTGCTCGTTTTGTCCTGAAGTTCAAGCACAGTCATCTGACCACCCCTCCTTTGGCTATGTCCCGCCTCTCCTGCAAACCGGGATTTTCCATTTCAACTCGGAGAGAAGCAGCTGTTGACCATTGCTGCGCACCCACCGTCGGCTTAGCCTGGTGACCCTTAGCCAGGAGCCAGACGTAGCCGTGCATGTCAGCCGAGGGATTGAGGTTCACCCACCAGATAGGCGACAGTATACCAGCGCCTTTGACTTCTTTCCAATCCCTAGAACCGGGGCATCATCTACGGCGGAACTCCATGCGCCGACCGGTGGTCTTGTCCAGGGGATGTGTATGGTCCAGCATCCTCTCATCGAAGGGGTAGGTGCTGTAGATGTCCGGGTCGCCCTCGGTGACGATAACGTTGTTCTCCAGCCTTATCCCGCCAATGCCCGGTATCCCCGCGTAGGGCTCGACGCTGAAGATCATGCCGGGCACCAGTGTTGTGGTGGCATCCGGCGTGTGCTCCGGGTGGTAACCGGAAAGGTACGGGGGCTCCCAGGGGCTCACCCCCGCGCTGTGGCCGCCCGACATGCCGCCGGAGTGCTCGTTCTGAATGTTCTTCCAGATGTCGTAGTTGGTGTTCCCCGGCCTGGCCGCAGCGCAGGCGTTGAAAAGCGCATCATAGTCTTCCTGATGGAGAGCCTTCAACTCCTTCGTGGGCATGATGTCGCCGCAGATATAGGTGCGCGTCAGGTCGCCCCAGTAGCCGTTGAAACAGGCGCCGATGTCCAAGATCACCGGATCGCCCTCCCTGATGATGCGGTCGGAAGTGAAAAGCCGGTAGGGGGCGGTATAGGGGCCTGAGGCGACGATATTGGAGCACTGCGTCCACTCGCTGCCCAGGTTGGTGAAAACGCGCCAGGCCTCGGCGAGGACCTCACACTCCCTGATTCCAGGCTTGAGCAACCTCAGGGCGGCATCCATTCCAGCCTCGGTGATGGCGTAGGCCGCCCGCTGACATTCCAGTTCGTCCTTTGTCTTAATCATCTTGGCGCCCAGGAGGATCTTGTAACCATTCACGAACTGCGCCTTGGGGAGGGCTTCTCTCAGGCCCTCCTCCATATCCACGGTCCAGATATCCACTCCGATCTTGCCGTCCACCAGGTCGCCGATCAAGGACCGGATATGGCCGGCCCACAGCCTGGCCCCATCCTTGCTCCGGAAACGGGCGCCCGCTGGAGTGGTCTGAATGCTCCCCGGCGGCATCCAGGGCATCCTCGCCTTGCAGTGAGCGTGCAAGTTAGTGAGGAGGATAGGGTCGCCGCCTTTGGGAAGCACCACACTGTGGTGGAAAGCGCACACCGGACCAAGGTGGCCCCTCAAACCGGTGAGATACCGGACATCTTCGTCCCTGAAGACGAAGAGGACGTCGGCGTCAGATTTCGCCAGAGCATCCTTGGCCTTCTGGACCCTTTCCCGCCGCAGCCGGTCGAAGTTTATGCGCTCCTCCCAGTCCACTCCCATGAAACCGAAATCTGGCATCACAATCCTCCTAGCTTGACATCCATTTCGATCAGCCGGTCCCAGGCAGCCGGCAACATCACCTTCTTGCTTGTGGGGACTCCTTGCCTCTGGTTCTGCATGTACCCTCGGCTCTGGTTCCTGCCCGGATCGCCGCTCACCACGATGCTGATCCACTCGGATCGAAGGAATATCGGGACCATCCTGCCCGGGTCCGCCGACTGGCAATACTCCTCCGATATGAGGCCCTGCTCGACTAAATTGGCAAAGCTGAAACTTGTGCCGCCGCTGTTCCAGCCCAGCCTCGTCAGGAACCCAGCCTCATCTCTTGCGTTGTCGCGCAGATATTGTCTTACGTCATCCTTCGTCCAGCCACCCTTAGCGATCACCCCGGCCACACTCGGGCTTAGCACGAACAGCGGATAGGACTTCCCAAAATAGGCGCTCGTGGCCGTCCAGTACGCCATGGACCCTCGTCCGATCACCTCAGCAATTGTTGCCATATGCTCCAGAGGTGTGTGGCCTCCGGTGTAGCAGGGAGGGCTGACATTTATGACGCTCTGTACGGTGACCACGTTCTCGCCCGGCTGGAACCCACGGTCGACGCTGAAAGGCTGCCACCCAAGCTCGGCCACCGCATCCTCGTTTTCCGCCAGGGCGACGTTGAAGGTGTAAGCGATGCTCCCCTTGTCGGTTGCCCCTGGCGGTATCCGCAGTCCGGCCACATTCCTCATATACAGCCTCAAGAAGCGGCCGACACTGGTGTTGGCTTGCCTCCCCACCCGCATCACGCCCGAACCGTAGTTGAAATCCAGTTGTTTGATTATCGGTCCGTTCAAGACGAGTAGCGGCTCCCACCCTGGCGTGGCTCCTGCATGTTCCATTCCGAACTCAGGTTCCGCCATAGCCTCCGTCGCCGCAACCAGCACGGGCATGTATTCCGGACGACACCCGGCCATCACCCCGTTGACCGCTATGTTCCAGATGGTGGCTTCGCGATTCTCTGGCGGGAGAACCCCGATGACCTCGTCGGGCGACCGGTCAGTGAACCTCAGGAACTTCTCAACTGCTTCGACGGTCGGAGGCGTTACGGGAAGCCCTTCGGTCCATAAGTTCTTATGGAAGAACGCTTGAACTTCTTCTAGCGTTCCTTTGAACACGACATCTCTGGCTTCCGGTTCGGCGGGTCTTCCCGAATCCTCAACTGGAGTGGTCAATCCATCAATAATGCCTGTTAGCAGGACCTGCTCAACCTTCCTGCGCAACTCCCCTTTGCTATCCGTCATAATAACGCCCGGGTATTCGGCAACGGAAAGGTTGCCGGCTCCCACGGTTTGCGCTATTGCTCGGGCTTGTCGCACAAATCCGGAGGCGACGACGGAGACAGTGCGAACGCCGGCTTTTTCCGCCACGGCGCTTGCCCGCATCACTGCGGGCGTGCAGGCCCCTCAAGCGCCCAAGGCGGAGATGACAGCATCGCAAGCGTTCTCGCGGAGCAGGCCAGGAAGAGCGGCGATGACCGCCTTTTCCTTCGGCCCGTGAGTATCACCGAAGACTCTGTAGTCAACGAACTTGATGCCCGGGTACCGATTCGACAGCAGTTCCCTGAGGATGGCGAAAACCTCGTCGCCCCTGAAAGAGTACTCCCATACCTCGCAGACTGTCTTCCCACTCAAGTCTCTTGCGCGAGGGACCAAAGGCACGGTCTCGTAAGCTGACCTGCCGAGTGGCCATACCACTTCGTACGTTGGCGACTGCATGGGCTTTCTCTCCTCTGAGAACGAGTGTTATAATCCATCATGCTGGTTGCCGCCGCCTCTATAGCGCGCACTAAAGTGCGCGGAATGGTGGGCCGCTGCCTAAAGGACATACCGCGTACTTTAGTGCGCGCTATTCAGAAGCCTATTTCAACATCGACGGCTACCTGACCAGATCGCCGTAAGCGTCGGGGCGCCGGTCCCGAAAGAAACTCCAGGCGTTGCGAAGCTCAGCGATGAGTTCCACGTCAACGTCCGCAGAGATGACCTCCTCCTTGTCGTCGCTGGCTCGCGCGATGACCTCCGTTCTCGGATTGACGATCATGCTGGTCCCAAAGTGGTTTCGGGTCGATCCGCCGACATCCACGCCAACCCGGTTAACGCCACACAGGTAGAGGATATTCGCCTGGGCGATGGCTCTCAGGTCGAACTCCCAAACCGACCTCCCGCGCGCCGCATGGACGCATATCGGGACAAAGATAACATCGGCCCCGTTGAGCGCGAGAGCTCGAGGCGCTTCTGGGAAATGGCGGTCGTAGCAGATCAGGACGCCGACCTTGAGGCCAAAGGGCGTGGCAAAGACCGGGAACCCCAGGTTGCCCGGCTTGAAGTAGAACTTCTCTCTGGCCAGCGGCTCATTGGGCTTCGGATTGTAAGGGATGCTGTTCTTCCGATATCTGCCGATTATTTGGCCCTCAGGGCCCACCACTACGGCGGTATTGTAATACTCGCCCTCCATTGCCTTCTCGAATATCGGGCAGATGATAACGCTCTCCGTCTCTCTGGCCAGACCGGCCATGCGCTCCACGGTCGGCCCGGGCACAGGTTCGGCAAGGCGGAAATGTCTGGCATCTTCTTCGTGGCAGAAGTATGCCAGGTTGAACAGCTCAGGAAGGCACATGATCCGCGCGCCTCCGCAGGCGGCTCTTCGAACCATATCTGAGACCTTCCGGAGGTTCACTTCCTGGTCGCCGTTCACGTTGATCTGGATGGCGGCGATTCTGGTCATTTGCAGCCCCGCTTGCTACTTGGGAGATGGACAGTGGTGTAGAGGTTTGGCCCCCCCTTTTATCCCCCCGTCCACGGGGGGACTAAGGGGGGGCCAAACCCTCCTCTACGCCTGCGTTGGCAATTCAGTGCATCAGTTGGCCAGCCACATATCTCCGTATTGCTGATACGCGTTCGAGAACTCTACAGGAACATAGAAGCCCCTGACTTCATTCCACCAGGCGTAAGGAGCGTTCGTCCAGAAAGCGATCGCTATCGGAACGTCCTTCAGCAGGATCCGCTGCATCTCGTACACTATCTTGAGGCGTTCCGCAGGGTCGAGAGTTGCAGACTGCTTGGCGAAGAGGTCGTCGTACGTCTTATTGCTGTATCCCGACCAGTTCCGTCCGCCGCCGGTCACATAGAAGTCGCCGAGGGTCAACGCGGGGTCCATGAGCTTGCTGCTAACCCCTCCCTCGGCGATGCCAAAGGCCCTCTTGTACTGCGCGTCTGTATAGGGCGCCGTCTCCTCCACCTTCAGGTCGAGCGTGATGCCGATGGAAGCCGCGGCATCCTTGATGACGATGGCGGTATCCTGGTGTACTTTCACATCCCGGACCAGCATCTCGGCCTTAAGCCCGTTGGGGAAACCCGCGTCGGCCAGCAGCTTCTTCGCCCCCACGACGTCCGGCTTGGCGTAGCCAGGCGCCTTCGACATCTCTTCATCTTTCAGCGCCCATTCCCCAGGCGGCTGAGGGGACATGCCTGGTACGCCCGCCCCTTCCAACGCCGCCGCCACCATGCTCTTGCGGTCAAAGGACATACTGACTGCCTGGCGCAACCGCGCGTCGCTCCACGGCGCTCTCTCCATATTGAAGATGGCGCCGTACCAGGCGGGATGGAATCCCCACTTAAGCGTGAGCTTGTCACGGAGCGTTTCCTCAAGGATCTTGGCCTGGGACACGCTCATGTAGGGGAAGGGCGTCCACCACAGGACTTGCTTGGTCCTGAGGGCCGCAAACCGCGTGAAGGAATCCTTGACTATGTAACCCTTGACGCCATCCAGGTAAGGGCGGCCTTTCACAAAATAGTCCGGGTTCTTCACCAGCTCCCAGCCAACGCCGCTGGAGTAGGACTTGAACTTGAAGGGACCGCTGCCCGACACGGTCTTCCTCATGTCGTTGTCATTCGCCAGGACAACTTTCTTCGGCATAATCGTATAGAAGACTGTGCCCAAAAGGGAAACAAAGAAGGCCTGCGGATTGGCCAACGTGATCTTGACCGTGTTCTCATCAGGCGTATCGATGCTCGTAACCGCCTCGAGCTGGATCTTCCTGGGGCTCTTGGCCATTCCCTTTTGTGGATTGCGGATCCTGTCGAGGGAGAATTTCACGTCTTCTGACGTGACCGGGCTCCCGTCGTGAAACTTGGCCCCTTTGGTCAGATTGAAAGTGTAGACCTTGCCGTCAGTGCTGACCTGCCAGCCTGCCGCCAGCTCAGGGACCGGCTTGAACTCGGGCCACGCCTTGGGGTCTGGCCTGACCAGGAGATTGTAGGTGCCCATGGTAATGGCGTAGGTAAAAGATGAGTCTTCCTGGTGGATATCAAGGCTGGGCGCATCTCCGCCCACCGCGAGCGTCAAAGCGCCGCCGTAGCGCGGTTGGTCAGCCGCCGGCTTGGCAGTGGGACTCGGCGCCGCAGGCTTCGGCGCCGCGGGCGAGGCCTTGGCCGGGAGGGCCGTCGCCGTCGCGGCCGGAGCGACGGGCTTGGGCGTAGCCGTCGGTGGGGCCGCTGGCGCGCAGCCTAGCAGCAGACTGATTGCGATGGCCAGTCCGATGAGAGCGGGCGGATTTCGCGTAATCATTTTCGCCTCCTTCTGAACAACGAACAGAATGGACCTTCCCACACATTACATCCAGCGAAGAGCGCCAGCCCAATCATTACTGGGCAAGCCAGATGTCCTCGTAGCCGAAAGCGCTATGGAAGGAAGACGGCGGAGTGTAGCCCTTAACTTCTTTCCACCAGGCGTAGGCAATGTTGCTCCAGTAGGCTGTGGCAATTTGGAGAAACCTAACATTTTCATGTCGGCTTGTCAACCACGAAATGTTACAATTCTGCCGCCGTTTCGATATAATCTTTTCACGGGTCAAGATTCCGGGGCGTTGGTCCTTATGGGAGTTGGCGTCAGTTGAAGATAAACGTCAAGCACTTGCAGCACTTCTATTGGGTCGCCAAGCTCGGGGCGTACTCCCGAGCCGCGGAGCAACTCGGGCTGAGCGAACCTGCTGTCCATCGCTCGGTGCAAAATCTGGAGCGCGAGTGCGGAGTCCAACTCCTCTGCAGAGAGAAGGGCAGGCTCCGAGCTACCCACGCCGGCCGCATTCTCCAGGAGTATGGCGAGAGATTCAATACTCTCCAGTTGGCGGCCGAAGAATCCGTCTCCGAGCTTGTGGCGCCCCGCACCGCGGTCGTCCTCTTCGGTGTGAGCCGCATTTTTGCCGTCGATGTGGGGCGGTGCCTGGCGCGATGGAAATCGGAGTACCCGGACGCCCACATCGGCGTGACCGGCGGCTTGCGCGGCGAGCTTTATGTCAGGGTATTGGCGGGTGAGTTGGATTTCGCCCTCGCCTCGGTCGCCGGCCTCCCTGCCGGCTTGACCTCAAGTAACGTGGCCTTCGAGGACGAGGTCATCGTGGTTGGGCCGGCCGGGCACCCTCTTTCCAAACGTCGCGCGGTCTCCCTGGCTGAGATCAGCACGGAGAGATTCGTCACCTCCATGCCGGGCACCACCGCCCACTCACTGCTGCTGGAGATCGCTGAGGAGACTCGCGCCCGGCTGAACGTTGTGGCCGAGGTGGGTCAGGCGGAGACCGAGCTGGAGCTGGTAGCCGGCGGGTACGGCATCGGCATCAGGTCCAGACATCTGGTGGAGGAGGCTATCCGGCAGGGCAGGTTGTCGGTAATCGCCGTCGCCGGCTTCCCCCGCCGCGTCCTTTACGGCTTCGTCTTTCGCTCCGCAGCGCCGCCCTCCAAAGAGGCCAGAGCGCTGATTTCCTATCTGGAATCAGCTTTGACCGACGAGGGGTGGCAAACGGTCCGGTGAGGACAGTCGCCGAACGTCAAGAATAGAATCATCGAGGCGCGCTGCGTCGTCGTTCCCGAGAACTGCCGCTGTCGCCTCTACCTCCCCACTACCTCCCCCGACCTAGCATAAGCGCTAAAATACGCCGGACGCCAGCCGCAATGCAGGGTTTCCCGGCGCATTCCGATCCAGAGTTGGCCGGGAGTTTTCTCCGGTGATGGCGCGCTAGATAGCCGTAGTGCAGGGGCTTGTCCCCCACCGCCACGCCCCAGCAGGGGACAAGCCCCCCCTGCGGGTCATCTTTGTCAAGTTAGCGCTCATACCACACTTGGGGCCTCGGAAAACACCAGATCGGGAAGGCCGGGCTGGCGATATACGCAGGCCCGGTGGAAGAGAACTCGGACTCCGGCTGCTTCCACATACTTCGAGCAGGCAGGGCTCTTGGCGTGGCACTCAACCATCGATTCGGCAATCCCGCTGGGAGCCGCGCCTTTCACGCCTTGAATCAACTCCCAAGCCTTCTTGACCTCGGCAGGTTCGCCCTCCATGACAAAAGTGGTCGAGCCTTCCGCCCCGAAGACGCCCCCCGCTCCGATGACGGTTGCCTTCACCCCTGCCAGCATCTCAATAGCATCGGTCTCAGTCACCGCGGTACCGGGAAGTGGAATCAGCCCGACGCCTGAGCCCATGGATAGGTCAACGCTCTCCCTCCCTGCCGCACTCACGGCTTCCTCGATGGAGCACGGGATCAGTTTCTCCCAGCCTACGACCACGATGATGGTCACACCGTTGGCTTGCAGGCCCGGGAAAACCCTTGCGCTGCCTCCCATGGGCGCGGCCACCATTATCGCCGTCCTCTTGTGGATGTCCAGGGCGTTGGCCCCGATGATGGCGACATCCCCTCTGCCCATATCGACGCCAAAGCCCTCCTGGTGCGCATCCACCTGCCGCACTTCTCCCTTATCCAGAAGCATATGGAGCATGCCTTTGTCTTTGGAGTGGGCCGTCTTGGTGCCTTGGGGAGTGATGCGGCCGGAGATGCAAAGAGGCACGGCGCTCAGCTCCTCGGCCACCGCTGAGGCGGTGGTGCCGCATTTGATGAATATCTTGCCGTTTCGAAGGGCCGCCTGCGTTGCGGGCATATGGGCTACCGCCTTGGCAATCAGCTTCTTCGCTTCATGCGCCGTAAGGGTCGCCTGTGCTTTCACTCTCTTTTTGACCTCCTAATTCTCATCGTGCGATGCTGAAGTTGCGCCGAGGCTGCGAAGCCACTCCTCCAAGTCAGCGTACGGGCGCCGCCCGGCCTTCCCACGCTCTTCTTCGACCTGGTTTGTGGTACGCTCTTCAGACGCGCCCTTCACTTCCTCAGGGCGCTCACCTTCCTCCTTGCGCCTGCCAAGGGGCCACACTACTTCGTAGACTGGCTCTGCCATTCCCACTCCCTTTCTCGATCGCCGCCAAAGTTGCCACCGCTATGACATTAGCTTCGGAAGACCCATAGCACGCCGCCTGCGGCAGGGTTAACATGGCTGACATGGCGCCAGGCTGTCAATCCGTACCAGACCGCCTCCGTGTCGCCCCCAACTGCAGCGCTTGATCTCCTAGCTGGCGTCCACGCTCGATGGGAGTCCGGCGGGGCCATGGACGCGCGAGGGGAGGCTGACGCTGGCCCGCCCGGGAGCGGTAATCTCGCCGCGCTGGTTCTCGCAGGAGAGCTCCAGGTCGACTAGACGCACACCTCCTTCCTCATACTTGCGCGTGACCTTGCCCTTGAGCCATGACGTATCCCCGACGACGTTGAACCCTCGGATCTCGCCGTAGAGCTTCCAGAGGAACCCTTCGTCGCTTTGCCAGTTGGTGACCAGGTTGAACAGCCAGCTCAGACGCTGTGCGCCATAGTCGTAGGCGCCGACCACGCCGATCTCCCGGGCGCGAGTGTCCTGCATGTGTACAAGCTCGGGCACATCAACCTCCCCTGTGGCTGAATCCGTCATCACAGCTCTTGGGTTGCGTTCCCTCCACTGAAAGAATAGGCCGTGGGCTTTCATGAAGGGCGAACCGCGGCCCATCATCCAGCCGTAGATATCGCGCATGGTCAGCGGGCCGCGCACGATGGTGTCGAGCTCGTCTCCCACCTGGACGTCCTCCCAGTAGCGCGGCTCGGCGCCACGCACTTTCTCTTCCAGCGCCGCCTTGACGATGCGGTCCATCTCCTCCTTCGAATAGTCGGCAGCCTGAATATAGCTGTGTTTTCGGGTACCGTGTTCTCCCGCCGCGCCTCGCTCAGCCCTGGCCACCCAGCCGATGGCCCTGGCCGGGACATCGCCGTTGCGGGTCTTGAAGATTACCTGGGAGTACTGCAGAAAGATGCGCCTGGCGTGACGGCTCTTCTTTTCCACCATGTCGATAAACTTGACATAGGGGGTGAGGAACTCGTCCACGTAGAGTGGGCGGTAATAGGTCCAGTCGCCGCCAGCGAACCAACCGTGGACGCCGGGAAGGCCGACGCTGCGTCCCACGGGGAACACGCTGTAGTAAAAGGCCGGCGGGGCGATGAGGCTGTGCCAGCGCGTCTTCAGCGCATACTCCTCCTTGCGATGGAGGGGGTTCAGGTCACCGATGCCATCGGCGAAGTGACGGATGGCATCACGGGTGGCCTGCGTATTGTAGAAAGGTTCGCCTGGGGTGTATTCCACGCCCAGCCGCTTCTTGACCTGCTGGATCATCTCATCCGTAATAACCGCATGCCGCGTTTGAATCACTCTCACCTCCAAGTTTGATCGCATATTCTGCGAATTGTTTCGTTACTTGGCCAGCCACACGTGGTCGAGGTTATTGTGACTGTAGGGCCCGAAGCCGGGCATGTAGCCGCGCACCTCTTTCCAGAAGCCCAGGTTGTAGGTGTCCCAGAACAGAACAAAGTACATCACCTGGTCAAGGATGCGGCGCTGGATATCCAGGACTACCTCCTTACGCGCCTTCTGGTCCAGCATTGCGGCTTGTTTGGCGAAGAGCTCATCTATGGTCTTGTCGCTGAACTCTCCATAGTTCATCGAACCGCCCGTCACGTAGTAGGCGCTGAATGTCGTATCCGGATCATCCAGAGGGTCTGTGAAGATACGACTGTGCAGGTCGAAGTCACGGCGGTTGACCCTGTCCTGATTATCGGCGCTATCGCGGACGTCCAGGGTGGCCTCGATGCCTATCCTCGCCAGTTGGTCCTTAATGACCACTCCCTGCTGCTCGGATTCGACACCTTTTCGCACCAGCACCTGAGTCTTGAAGCCGCTGGCATAGCCCGCTTCCGTGAGCAGGCTTTTTGCCCGGGCCACGTCCTCTTCTTTCGGCTGACGGTAACCGGGACGCCTGGCCATCTCCTCTTCGGGAATTCCCCAGACGCCCTTCGGGTGCATGGCGGCGCCAATCATGCCGACATTGTAGTTGATGGTTATGGCCGCCTTGCGGTCAAAGCCCAGGTCTAGCGCCTGGCGCACGCGGATATCATCCCACGGCTTCCTCTTGGACTGCATCAGAAGCATGTAGCGGACGGCTGCGGGGTGGGATATGACCGCAATCTTATCGGACATCTCCTTGCGCAACATCTCCGCCTGCCCGTGATTCAAGGCCTTGGAAGCGATGCCGGTCATCTTCACCTGGCCCGTCCTGAAGGCAGCGAAGCGCGTCGAATCATCCTTGATGACGTAGACCCTGATGCCATCGAGGTAGGGCAGCCCCTTAAGGAAATAATCGCTGTTCTTCGTCAGTTCGTGGCTCACTCCCAGGTTCCACTGCTTCCACTTGAAGGGTCCGGTACCCACAGCATCTTTCTTCAGGTCCCCTTTGGCCTCCACGACATGCCTGGGGACCATCACGACCCATCCGGCCGCCATGTTTCCGAGAAAGGAGGCGTTGGGATACTTGAGAGTGATGCGGATGCTCGAGGCATCAGCCACATCGACCTTCTGAAGCGCGCTGACCAGTTGCCCGCTCCTCGGGCTGACAATCTTGTGCTCCTTCCAGAAGGCTACGCGCTCCAGGCTGAACCTGGCGTCCTCGGCAGTGAAGGGCTTGCCATCGTGCCAGGAGACCCCCTTGCGCAGGTGGAAGGTATACGATTTCCCGTCTGGGGAAACGTCCCAACGCTCAGCGAGATCAGGGATGACCTTCTCCAGTTCCACCGGATCGAGGCGTATCAGGCCGTTATAAACATTTGCCAGCGCAAGCTGCACGCTGACCGAGGAGGCCTGATGCATGTCTAGATTTGGAGGGTCTTCCGGATTGGCTCGGGTAAGGATGCCGCCGTACCTGGGCTGTTCCACAGATGGCTTGCTCGCGGGGGACGGGGCGGGCGCGGCGGCGGCTGGCACAGGGGGGATCCCTAACGCTGGCGACGCTACGGGAGCGGAGACCGGGGCGCAGCCCGACAGAAGGAAGGCGAAGGCTACCAGGGAACATGGGGCGAAAAAGAACCTCCGTGTGGGCATCTATGTCCTCCTCTTGTTGCCTATGCCGTCAGGAAGGACAAGCCGACTCACTCGATTATCCAGAGCAAGTCGGCTGGTAGTCCACGGCGCCACTCTCCTTGATTGCGAAGCGCTGACCGTCGCGATATCCGGGAAGCAGTTGGTTCTTACCAATCAGACGCAGGTTGAAGGGTCTGCTTTTGTCCCGGCTCCGTATCGATTCGACGATCGCGAAATCGGCGCCAGTCTATCATGACTGCGCGCGGCTTGTCAATAGCGGCTGAGTGTAACCCAAATCCGTGAGTAATCTGGCGCAGTCGGGTTGTGGTGGCAAGACGGGGTCGTTTTTGGCCTCCTGGTGGGGCGGTCGTCGGTCAGAAGAACCGTTTGGGGCTGAAGAACGCGTCTTCTGCGCCGGGTCGCCACCGTT
>JACPQD010000089.1 GCA_016190665.1 Chloroflexota bacterium | reverse complement strand
CCCCCAACCCCCGCCCCAAGACCGTCTACTTCGCTGGCTGCACGGCCAGCTATGTGGAGAAGGACATCGCTCAGGCCAGCGTGCGGCTGCTGGATGCGGCAGGCATCGATTTCACCTACCTCGGGGGCAAAGAGAGCTGCTGCGGCACGCCCATGCTGGTGGCGGGCAAGTGGGACCTCTTCGCCGAGGTGATGAAGAGCAACATCTGCGCTGTCAAAGAGGCGGGCGCCGACACCGTGGTCACCTCCTGCCCCGCTTGCGACATGATGTGGCGGCAGACGTACCCGCAATGGGCCAGGAAACTGGGCATCGAGTTCGATATCAAGACAAAACACTACAGCGAGGTGCTGGCCGAGAAAATCGAATCGGGCGAGTTCGCCTTCCCCAGCACCGAGGGCGGCCAGCCGTGCACCGTGACCTGGCACGATTCCTGCCACCTCGGCCGGGCGTCCGGCGTCTATGAAGCGCCGCGACAGATCATCAAGGCCATGCCAGGCGTGAACCTGGTGGAGATGGAGCATAGCCGCGAAGAGGCCCATTGTTGCGGCAGCGTCCTCACCCTTATCAAGGAACCGGCGGTGGCCGCCGAGGTAGGCAAGACGCGGCTCGACGAAGCGATCGAGGCCGGCGCCGAGAAGGTGCTGGCCCTCTGTCCCTGCTGCGAGTTCCAACTCCGAGTGAGCGCCGACAAGAAGCATTCGCCAATGGAGGTGGTCGACCTGGCCCGTTTCGTGGCCTCCTCTTTGGGCTATGAGTTCCCCGACCCCAACCTGGAGGTGCGGAGCCAGTGGGCCGTCTTCGAGGCGATGATCTCGCTGATGACGCCGCAGGGCTTCGCGAGCCTCATGGGCGCCATGTGGCCGGAGATCATCGAGGCCATGCCCTTCGGCATGGGGCCCATGATGCGGATCATGGGCAAGATGCCCGTCGCTCTCGACCTCATGAAGCCCATGTTCCCCATACTATTCCCGAGGTTGCTGCCCATGATGATGCCCAAGCTGATGCCGGTGATGCTCCAGCGCGTCGCCGAGCGCATCCCCATGCCCGACTACATGGCCGAGCAAATGCCGGACCTGATGCCCAAGGTCATGGACAACCTGATGCCCCATATGATCGGCGATACCGTGCCCCTGGTGGTGCAGCCCATGATCGACTATCTGAGGGAGAAGGCGAAATGATGAGTGATGAATGCGGAATGATGAATCCGGGGAACGCGGTCCCACCTCTCCAGGCCTGGGAGAGGTGGCATGGGGTGAAGAACTTCGTGCCCCGCCTCAACATTTTGCCGCGTTGAACCAAGTACCCACCTCCTTGGCCCCGATAGTATCGGGCCCTCACTGCGTATGAAACGAGGGGCAGCTTGACAAAGATACGCTTGTTATTCATACTATCGGAAAGCATGACTTATGGAGCACAACCATGTCAGCAAGAAACCTTGTCCGCATTCAAGAAAAAGGCCAGGTCACCATCCCCACCGAGGTCCGCAAGAGACTCGGCCTTAAGAAAGGGGACCTCGTGGCCGTCACTGAGACGCCGGAGGGGATACTCATTACCCCCCAGGAAGTCCTGGCTATGAAGGCCCTGGACCGCATCGGGGAGGCGCTCAAGGAGAAAGGCCTGACTCTTGAGGAACTCATCGAGTCCGGACGGGAGATACGAAGTCACATCGCAAGACGGAAGCACGGCGTCAGGGCAGGCGAGACGGAGCAGCTGGCGTCCCTGCCTGAGCGCCGAGTCTTCCTGAAATTGCCTCTGGAAAAGCGGCGGCAAGCGCTGGCCCAGCAAGCGGCTGAAATGGCCAGCCATTACGAAGAAGAAACTGAATGGCGCGAACTTCAGGCAGGGGACATAGTTGACTATTAGTCGAACGGGCGCGTTGGTCGGGGGCGACGCTCGACCAGTCCAGCCGCGCCGTGGCGAAGTCTGGAAAGTCGATCTCTCCCCTACCGTTGGGGACGAAATGGCCAAGATACGGCCTGCCGTCGTGGTCAGCTCCGATGCCATTGGGAAACTTGCCGTCAAGACTGTGGTCCCGCTGACAACCTGGAAAGATCGGTTCGCCTCTAATCTTTGGATGGTGAGGGTAGAGCCTGATGAGGCCAATGGCCTTCAGAACGTGTCGACGGCGGACGCCCTTCAAATTCGAGGAGTAAGCCTCGAGCGATTCGTCGAAAGGCTGGGGCGGGTCTCGTCGGAAGTCATGGACGACATCGCAGCAGCAATAGCGATCGTTATCGAATTCTCCTGAGGGCGCTAGAGCTGTCAGCAGTCAGCCTCCAGCATTCCGTTGCGCCTCTTGACTCCCCTATTACACCCCTATATACTTCCCATTGATCCCCTCGGCCCCACTCATTCCTCATTCATCACTCTTGAAAGGAGCGTTCATGGCCGCTATCGAGCTGAAATCCGAGAAAATCCGCGTCCCGGATTCCCTGGAGGCGGTGGACCGCCTCTTCTACGGTCGGGGCTGGACCGATGGCCTGCCCATCGTGCCGCCGACCTACGAGCGCATCGCCAAAATGCTGGAGGGCGCGAAGCTGGCGCCCGACCACCTCATCGCGCCGGTGCCGCCCAAATGGGGCGGCGCGACGGTGGAGAAGATAGCCATCAACGCGGTCATGGCCGGCTGCCTGCCGGAGTACATGCCGGTTATCGTCACCGCGGTCCAGGCCCTGACGGACAACGACTTCAACCTCTACGGCGTCCAGGCGACCACTCACCCGGTGGCCGCCCTGGTGATCGTCAACGGGCCTATCGCCCAGAAGCTGGACATGAACTCCGGCTACGGCCTTTTCGGGCCGGGCACGCGCTCCAACGCCGCTATTGGACGGGCGATTCGACTTATCCTCGTCAACATCGGCGGCGCCGTGCCCGGGAGGCTGGACCGCGCCACTCAGGGGCAGCCCTCCAAGTACACTTATTGCGTCGCCGAGAACGAGGACGAGAACCCCTGGGAGCCGCTCCACGTGGAGCGAGGTTTCGCCCGCGACCAGAGCACGGTGACCGTTTGTCCCTCCGAGAGTCCGCACAACATTAACGACCACGATAGCACCACTGCCATCGGCGTTCTGACGACGGTGGCCGGCACCATGGCCAGCACGGGCAGCAACAACGCCCACCGCAAGGAGGGCGAGCCTATGGTGTGCTTCGGCCCGGAACACGCGGCCACCGTGGCCAAGGACGGCTTCTCCAAGAAGGACGTGAAGAATTTCCTCTTCGGGAAGGCCCGCATCCATTACAGCCGGCTGGCGCCGGAGGGTGTCGCCCGTCGCCAGAGCGATCCCCAGCGCTGGGGGCCCTTCGACGAAAACACCAGCTTCCCCATCGCCGAGAAGGCGGAGGACATCATGGTGATGGTCGCCGGCGGCGCGGGCAAGCATTCTCTGTTCATCCCCACCTTTGCCTCGGCGCGATCTGTCACCAGGGCCATCTGAATGATAGAGGTCAGGGTCAGGGGTCGGGGGCCAGGGGTCAGACCCCCGGCCCCCAGCCCTCACGCAGGCCCCAGGAATAGCAGGCTATGTCCCTGCAGTCCGAACCCCTCTCCGCTCCCAACGCCCAACAATGGTACTCTCTTGTAACTTCTCCAGCCGTGGTTTTACAACTTTTTCATTGATTATTCGCTAATCTAAGGGAGGAGACCCAGGGGGAAGTATTCGTTTCACGATTGAGGGCCATGATGGTTGTCGCTACTCAAACTGGCTACCCTGCGCTGTACGATACCGAAGTGCTGCTAAAGGACGGCTCGAGAATAAGGCTCCGACCTATCGTGAAAGAAGACGCGGAGCAATGGCTGGCCTTTGTGAGCCGCCTCAGTCCGGAGACCAAATACCTTCGCTTCCATCACGTCCCCAAGGACTTCGGCTGGGAAGACGCCCTGCGTTTTTCCACCGTGGACTACACGAATTCCTTCGCCCTCGTCGCGGAAGTCCGGAGGTACGGGCGGGAAGAGATCGTCGCCCTGGGCCGGTACAACAGGTTGCCTGACAAGCGAGCGGCCGAGCTAGCGCTCGTTGTCGAAGACGGCTACCAGGGAAGAGGCCTGGGCACAAAGCTGATGGAAGGCCTGATTCAAGCGGCCCGGGACAACGGTATACGGACCTTCGAGGCCTATGTCCTCGCCGACAACCAGGAGACCATGTCCCTCCTCAAGAACTATGGCTTCCACATCGAAAGCGAGCTCGAAGGCGGAGTTTACCACGTGAGCTTCAACATCACGCCGACGGCTAGAGCTACCAGGAGAGAGGAACAGAGAGAGCTTGTCTCGACCCTTGCCTCCCTTCGCCCCTTGCTATACCCCCGCTCAGTGGCGGTCATAGGGGCATCTCGCAGCCCCGGCACCATCGGATACCTGTTGCTGAAGTGTCTCCTTCAGAGCCGCTTCTCCGGCGTGGTCTATCCGGTAAACCCCAATGCCGAAGCGGTGATGGCGGTAAAGGCCTATCCTTCGGTGCTCGATGTCCCGGGCAGTGTGGACCTCGCCACCATTGCTGTGCCCGCCCCTCTAGTGGCCAAGGTGGCCGACGAGTGCGGACGGAAAGGGGTGCGCGCCCTGGTGGTTATCTCCGACGGGTTCAAGGAGAGCGGCGAAGAGGGGGCAGCCCGGGAAGACCAGCTCCGCGAGATCGCCCTGGGCTACGGCATGCGCCTGGTGGGGCCCAACTGCATGGGCGTAATCAATACCGACCCTTCCGTGAACCTGAACTCCACCTTCTCTCAGGTGTTCCCGCCAGCAGGGAATGTCGCCTTCCTGACCCAGAGCGGCGCCCTCGGGCTGGCCATCGTCGAGTACGCGGTAAACCTCAATATCGGGATTTCCACCTTCGTCAGCGTCGGCAATCGCGCCGACGTCTCCTCGGATGACCTGCTTCAATACTGGGAGCACGACCCAGCAACCAGGCTGATATTGCTCTACATAGAGTCCTTCGGCAGCCCGCGCAAGTTCGGCCGGATCGCCCGGAGGGTTTCCGCTTCCAAGCCCATCGTGGCGGTCAAGAGCGGGAGCACCGCCGCCGGCGCCCGCGCTGCAGCGTCACATACCGGCGTCCTGGCCACTCCTGAGATCGCCGCCGAGGCGCTCTTCCGCCAGACCGGCATCATAAGGGTCAACACCGTGGAAGAGCTCTTCGACACTGCCGCGCTGCTCTCCAATCAGCCCACACCCGCCGGCAAGAGAGTGGCCATAGTGACCAATGGGGGAGGCCCCGGCATACTGGCCGCCGATGCCTGCGAGCAGCAGGGGCTGTACCTGCCGGAGTTCTCGCCGCAGACGTCACAGAGGCTGAGTTTCTCGGTCAAGCGAGACACCAATATCCGCAACCCCCTGGACATGACGGCGTCGGCCGGAAGAGAAGAGTACGAAGGCGTCCTCAAGGTCCTTGCCAACGACAGTGATATTGACGCTGTTATTGCCATATTTATACCGCCTGTGGTGGTTAACCTCGCTGTCACCGAAGAGGCCATCCGACGCGTGGCGCCGGTCTTCCGGCGCAACAGGAAGCCACTTCTCCTGTGCTTTATGGGGCAGCGCGGTCTGATGTCAATGGTGGACGCCAGGGAGAAAGCGGTGCCCAGCTACCTGTTCCCCGAGGATGCCGTATCGGCCCTGGCCAGGGCCGCTGAGTACGGGGAATGGCTGAGGAGGCCGAGAGGTAAGATGCCTCGCATCGTAGGACTGAAACGGGACAAAGCCCGCCAGATAATAGAGCCGGCAATGAAGGCGAGCTCCCGTCGGCCCCTATCCCTGCCCATCCTGGAGACAAGTAAGTTGCTCATGTCCTACGGCGTTCGCTGTGTCGACACGGCCCTCGCCCGCAACGCCGAGGAAGCCGTTGCCGTCGCCGCGAAGATCGGTTTCCCCGTGGTCCTGAAAGTGGCCTCTCCCGCAATTCTACACAAGACCGAGGTGGGCGGCGTCGCGCTGGACCTGCGCTCCGGTGAGGACGTGGCGCTGGCGTTTGACGATATTCGGGCTCGCCTGCGCGAGAGACACCTCGAAGCCGATATGGAAGGGGTAACTGTCCAGAAAATGATAACGGAGGGTATCGAAGCTATCGTGGGCATGACCCAGGACCCATCCTTTGGCCCCCTCATAATGTTTGGCCTGGGAGGAATCTACGCCGAACTTCTGAAGGAGGTCTCCGTCAGGCTCCATCCGCTCACTGACCTGGATGCCAGGGATCTCATAGACTCCATCAAGTCAGCCAAGCTGTTCGAGGGTGTCAGAGGCTTCCCGCCCAGCGACGTGGAAGCTCTGGAGGACTTGCTCCTCAGGGTCTCCGCCATGGTCGAAGACATCCCGGAGATAGCCGAGCTGGACATGAATCCGGTGAAGGTGCTGCGCCGCGGCGAGGGCTACTGGGTCGTGGACGCGAGGATCATACTGAAATGATGAATGATGAGTGCGGAATGATGAACAGGGGCGGACGGCCAGGTGCCGCCGCTGGAGGGGAGCATTTCCGGTCCATTCCTGTCCATCGTGTCCACCAGGCGCACCGGCATTGCGCCCGACTGCTGAAGGCTCAAAGCTGGAGACAGCCACACCGAAAACCTCTGGACAGCCTGGGGGTGACTGATGATAAAATATAGGTTGACCCACCGTATTAGCCGGCTCATATGCTACACGTTTTACGGGCGCACGAAGGAGTGTTGCACGGTGTGCGCGCGGCGGTTTCGCGCCCAGCCGTTGCTTGCCGTCTCCTTCGTCGTTGGGGCGCTACTGTTTGGGGGACTGACCATGCCGAGCAACGGCAAGCCCGCTGTCCAATGGCTTGCGGAAGGGTACTTCCCTATCGGCGCTCTCCCCAGCTTCGTAACCACGGACAGACTAGCTGACGGTTCCTACCGCTACATCGTGAACGGTAAGCCGCAACTGTTCGTCGGCATGGGGTACAATCCCATTTACCGCTATCTGTCCGATGAGGAGCGGGCCGCCAGGTACGACTATGATTTCCAACTTCTGTCTGAAGCGGGCATCAACCATATCATCGGATGGGATGCCGACAAGGGCTACGACCAGGACAAGTGGGATGAACTGACACTTGACTATGCCCACAAATACGGGCTGGGCGCAATCATGCCCTTTTACCTGCCCCCGCTTGGGGACTACCGGGACGAGGCCTTCATCGAAGGGCTGATGGAAGAGGCGGCCGCCAAGATCGAGAGATTCAAGAACCATCCGGCGCTCCGCATCTGGGGCGTTGGCAATGAGGTGCTCACCGATATGCCGCCGGGCAATCGCATGAAGCCAGCCTTTGCTCGGTTCTATCTGCGTCTGGTTGATATGTTTCGCAGCCTGGACCCCAATCATCCCGTCATTTTCCGCGAAGCGGAGGACACTTTCGTCCCGGCGATAAACAACGTGCTCGGGCGCAGCGGCGATGAGCGCCCCTGGCTCCTCTACGGCATGAACATTTACACCATGGCGTTGGAGCGCATCCTGGAGGAATGGCCTTATGAGGGAAACGGCCGTCCCCTCATAGTCACCGAATTCGGCGCGGAACCGGACACGCCTGGGGGCAGGGCAGAGGGCTACCTCTTAATGTGGCAGATGATTCGGGCGCATCCTGAATACACGCTGGGTGGGGCGCCTTATGCCTGGACGATAGATGGGCCGGAACCGACTGACTTGAAATGGGGGCTGACGGACAGCGGCAGCGTCCCCGTAGACGACACCTTCGAGCGCCTGGCCGCCGAATGGCGCCGAGAGAAGGCCGAACGAGGAAACTAGGCGAGCCTGAGACTGGAGACGTTCCCTACCCGCATGTGGCATAATGGGCACCGGCCCCGATGGACCGCTTAGCCTGGTCACGTGCGTCCGGGACGAAATGAGTTGAGAGCTATGAAATCGCCGCGGACCGTTGCTCTATTAGCGCTCCTGATTAGCCTTGTCCTCCTGGCGATGCTGACGCGCGCGTTGCTTTGGCCCCGCGAGGGAGAGCCCGGCGCGGAGCAACTCGCGGAAGGTGTCGTACCCCCCGCTGCCACGCCCAGCTTCGGGGAAGTTGTCATCCCGGCAGACAAGCCCAGCATCGTGACCGTTGAGAAGTTATCGGAGAACAAGTTCCGTTACTTGGT
Organism: Chloroflexota bacterium; assembly: GCA_016190665.1. Classification (GTDB taxonomy): domain Bacteria; phylum Chloroflexota; class Dehalococcoidia; order JACPQD01; family JACPQD01; genus JACPQD01. The sequence continues at coordinate 4,724 of JACPQD010000089.1, read as the reverse complement.
CAATGGCAAGCCGCAGGTCTTCGTCGGGATGGGCTACAACCCTATATACAGATACCTGGAAGACGAAGAACGGGCCGGCCGTTATGACTATGATTTCCGTCTTCTATGCGAGGCGGGGGTAAATCACATCACCGGCTGGGACCGCGACAAGGGCGTTGATCAAGACAAGTTCGATGAGATCACCCTTGACTACGCGCAAAAGTACGGCATCGGGGTGGTGATGCCTTTCTACCTCCGAGCTGGCGGCGATTACCGGAACAAGGCTTTCACCGACAGCCTGTTGGAGCAAGCCGCCGCCAAGATCGAACGTTTCAAGAACCACCCCGCGCTTCGCATGTGGGGAGTCGGCAACGAGGTCTTCTATGACATGCCTCAGGGAGGAATGCGCAACCGGATGGCCTTCGCCCGTTTTTACCTCCAGGTGGCGGACCTCTTTCGCAAGCTGGACCCGGACCACCCGGTCATTTATCGCGAGGCGGAGGACTTCTTCATCCCCATCATCAGGAGCGTGCTGACCCGCCGCGGCGAACCCCGTCCGTGGTTGCTCTACGGGATGAACATCTACACCGATAACCTGGACCGGATCTTGACCGAGTGGCCCACGCTGGGACTCCCCGGTCCCCTTATCGTCAGCGAGTTTGGCTCCGAGGGCGCCTTCGACGGCGAGCGAGCGGCGGGCTACGTCTCGATGTGGCGGACCATCCGTTCCTACCCCGATTACGTGCTGGGCGGCGCCCCCTATGTCTGGACAACGGCCGGGCCTGAGCCCGTGGACGTTATCTGGGGTCTCCTGGACCGTAACAGCGAACCGGTCGACGACACCTTCGACAGGTTGGCGGCGGAATGGCGCGTGGAGAATGGCGGCCCCCGCTCCTGCCAGTAGTGTACTGCCTCCGATATATCGTCAGTCGCGCTGTGCGCCTGATGACGTGGATGCCATTTGGACGAATCCCTCTCAGATGCGCTACACTAGCGGACGCAGCCGCCCGACCTCGCCGTGAAGCCGCTGTCGTTATCCCAGAGGCTGCTTTTCAGCATCGCCAGCGGCAGCGCCGGCATGTTCAACGTCTTCTTCAATTCAGCGCTACCTTTGTATCTGGGACGTTATCAACTGCCCTATGTGCTGATCGGCTTCCTTGCCCAGGAACGATCCTTCCTGGGCAGCCTCATCGAGCCGCTGGTAGGCGCCCTGAGTGACCGCACCCGCACCCGTCTGGGGCGCCGACGACCCTTTTTCCTTGTTGGCGCTCCCTTGACAGCGCTTCTCCTGGTTGTCGTGTCCCAGGAGCCTCCAACCGTCGCCCTCGTGCTGATCCTGAGCTTCCTGCCCTTCTTCCTCGGCATCGCGAATGTGCCCTACCGCGCTATGATGGCGGATATCTCCCCTCCGGAGCGGCGAGGAAGGCTCGGAGGAGCGATGGCCCTGCTGGAGATGATCGGGCAGATCGGGCTGCTGGGGCTCCTGGCGGCGCTATGGGCGACTAATGAGAGGCTCGTGTTCTACATTATCGCCGGGGGACTGGTGGCCGGCTTCGGGATCACCTTTCTGGCGGTCAAAGAACCCCCGATTCCACCGGGGCCGCCGCCCTCACCCCTCCGCATGGCCAGTCCCCTGGTCTACCTCAAGAGGGTGCTGGCTTTTCGGCAGGCCGCGAAATACGTCGCTTCCCAGCTTCTCTTCTGGCTGGGGATCGGCGGCGTGACGCCTTTCGTCACTCGCTACGGCGTTTCGGAGCTCGGGCTGAGCGAAGCCACAACTTTCCTGGCGCTGCTGGTCCTGCTCGTCTTTACGGCTATCTTCGCTGTGCCGTCTGGAATCGTGGGCGATCTCCTGGGCAAGAAGCGAGTGCTGGCGGGCGGGCTCTTTCTCTTCGCCGGCGCCGTCCTCGCTGGCTCGCAGGCCAAGTCTGCGGAACACCTTATCGTGGCGCTGGCGGTAGCCGGCATAGCCAACGGCGTGACCACAGCGCTGGGCTTCGCCTTTCTCACCGAGCTCTTGCCCCGGGAACGCATGGGTGAGCTGACCGGGCTGAGCTCCATGACCTGGTCCTTCGCCCAGCCTCTGGGCGCGACCCTCGCTGGCTTTCTAGCCGACCAGAGCGGCACGCTGCGTACCACTTTCGAGCTGACGGCGCTCATGCTTTTCGCTTCCTTTCTGGTGCTCTTGACGGTGAAGCCTCCCGCAGCCGTCGAGAAGGCCACGGACCCTTCCGCAAACTGACAAGCGTATTGTTCTTGCCGCCCGGACTGTGTTAGCATGGGGCAAGAATACACTCGTGCGAGGATGCGTTTGCAGACTGTCTCCGCACTCCTGGCGGTAGCAGTTGCCTATCTGCTGGGCTCCATTCCCACCGGCTACTTGATGGGCCGCATGGCGCGGGGAGTTGACGTCAGAGAGTTGGGCGACCGCTACACGGGCGCCAAGAATGTCTACCGGGAGATTGGCCCGGCGGCTGGGGCGCTGACCCTGCTGGGAGATATCCTGAAAGGCTCCCTGGCCACGCTGCAAGTCAGCCTTTTGGCGCTTCCGGAGCCGACCATCATCGCCATTGCCCTGGCGGCAGTAGCCGGCCACATCTGGCCGGTGTTTCTCCAGTTTCGAGGCGGGGCGGGCCTCGCCACAGCGTTGGGCGTTCTCTTCGTGGCGCTCCCCCGCGAATCGCTGATTCTCATAGTACCCTTTGCCGTGGCCGCCTGGGTCTCCCGGGCCGGCGCCAATCTGGGCCCGGCCTGCGCGCTCCTCCTGCCTCCGCTGCTCGCGCTGAGCTGGTGGCTTGGTGAACCATTGCCGCGGATCCTTCTCCCCCTGCTTGTTGGCGGTCTGGTAGCCGCCCGCGTCTACCGGGACAGGCTGGGCAGCGCGGGCCGGAAGTTTTTCGGGGCTGGCAGGTGACCGACCCCTACAGATCGGACCTGATACTCATGAGCGCGCTATCTTTGGCACCCGTGAGGGAGCCAGCACCGTAATCAGAACTACATAGAACAGGCCACAATCAATTCACTTATTCGCCCTATTGACAAGCGAGATGGTTCGCGATTATTATCACAAATAGGGCAGAATGTGGGTCTTCGGCGGGGCTTGCTTCACATGGATCGAGAGTGATTGTCAGCTCTCTCCTCAGGGACTTTTCGCCGAACAGGGTGCATAGTATTTCCAATCCCTACGGGCCATGGGCGCACCGGTCTGCCTTCATCCGGGCACGGGGGTGAAGCGTCGTCTGCTCCCCGCGAATCGTCAAGTGGGGTTAGCCTCCGCGCATGCCAGTTCTTCAACAGTGAACGAGGGAGCCCGTGAAGGAGGTGGGTCACGAAGATGGGTTAGAGCTGCATATCGCGTGTGCGGGAGCATCCCCCTGGGCCGAAACCAAATAGAGGAGGAAAAACGAATTGTTCATTGTAAAGCGACTGACCATTGTACTTATGTCGGTCAGCCTGGTAGCTCTTCTGGTGCTACTGTGGCGGGCGACCCCAAGTGAGGCGATGCCGGATTACGCCGCCAAGACAGGGCAGGCTTGTGGGACATGCCATGTCAATCCAGCGGGCGGTGGGACTTTGACCGCCACCGGCCAGGCCTTCGCGGCTATCCCAACCCACATCTCTGACCCTGCTGGCGCCTGGGCCCAGGTCGCTGCCGCACCCGCACCCGCACCCGCGCCTGTACCGGCCCCGGCGCCGGCTCCCGCGGCTGCCAGACTCACCGTCTCCATATCAGGTGCCTCCGCTGATGGCACAGTTACCTATTCTGTCGTGGTCAGCAACCCCAGCGATCAGCCCGTGGCCGATATTTATGTCGCTGGTTCAGTTCCCGCCGGCGCCACTTTCAGCGCGGCCACCAATACCCCGGGGAGCGCCGGCTTCTTCAGCTCTGAGGGCGGATCGGCGGCCTGGCTGGTGGGCGCCATACCGGCCAGAGGCACAGTGGGCCCCTTCGCCTACAGGGTGAACAGAGGAAGCGCCACCGACTTGTCGGTTGTCGGCTTTGTGCACTGGCTGCAACCGAACGATGGCAATGCCTTGTCGTCTAAGGTGCCTCCCATTTCGAACGCAGAAAGGCTGGCCATCGATCAAGCCATTAGCGATGACCTCAACGCCTACTCTTCGACATTGGCCGTCTGGAGGGTCCAGCCCGGTACGGCGCCCCAAATGATGGCTTTAGCAGACCATTTCAACCTGATGTGGTTCGCCGCCCAAGCCGGGAACTGGGTCTTTACCGACTTCGAGGTATATCGCGCCGACGAGACGCTGAAGGTCATAGACGTGACCAGGCCAGCCAGGACCGCCGGGCTCAGGGCCTGGTGGCAGCCCGCCGAGAAAGAACTGCGCGATGCCCTCAAAGCTCGTGATCTGGCCGCCTTCACGGCCGCTTACGACCGGGCTATAGCTGGCTGCAACTCCTGCCATATCGGGTCTGTGGGTGGAGGCATCTCGCTGAAGGGCGTTAAGGTGATCCGGCCCACCACTCCCATCCTCTCCAATCTAGACTACGCGGGCAACTGACCGGACCACTGCGCAGTAGGGGCACGGTGCACCGCAATGTTGTCTTATTAAAATTGAATCGCGCCTGACTGGATGTTTCCTCTCCCCTCCGCGGGAGAGGACTAAGGTGGGTGCAAACCTGGTACACTGGTTACATGTTTGCTAAACACATAGGTAACAGGTAATCTGTTTCGGCAAGGAGGTGATGCCTTGCCGTGGAAAGAGACCTGTACCATGAAAGAGCGATT
>JACPQD010000081.1 GCA_016190665.1 Chloroflexota bacterium | reverse complement strand
GAACCTAACCCCTGGCCCCCTTCCCGCCGCGGGAAGGGGGAACAAGCAGAGGACACTCCCTGTTTCGTGGAAACACGTGGAAGTCCTCGGCCGGTGGGGGATTGTCGACGACTTGCCGACCATACGGCGGCAGCGCAAAGTCCCTCCCCGTCGGGAGAAGATACGAACCTAACCCCTGGCCCCCTTCCCGCCGCGGGAAGGGGGAACAAGCAGAGGACACTCCCTGTTTCGTGGAAACACGTGGAAGTCCTCGGCCGGTGGGGGATTGTCGACGACTTGCCGAGCATACGGCGGCAGCGCAAAGTCCCTCCCCGTTTCGGGGAGGGATTTAGGGAGAGGTTAAAAGGGATTCCAATGACTGAAAGCGTCAAAGGCGTCATCCTGGTGGGTGGACAGGGGACGAGATTGCGTCCGCTCACTCTCAAGCTGCCCAAGCCGATGGTGCCCATCGTGAACCGGCCCTTTCTGGAGCATATGCTGGCCCACCTCAGGAGCCACGGCATCCACGAGGTGACGCTGGCCGTGCATTATCTGCCGGACCACATCCGCGGTCACTTCGGGGACGGACGGGAATTCGGAGTGAAGCTGAATTACGCTGTGGAACCCTCCCCCCGGGGCACCGCCGGGGCGGTGAAGAACGCGGAGGAGTACCTGGATTGCACCTTCTTCACTTTCAACGGCGACGTTTTCACTGACCTGAATCTCAGCGAGATGCTGGCCTACCACCGTCGCATGAAGGCCAGGGCCACCATCGCCCTGACACCGGTGGAGGACCCCAGCGCCTTCGGCGTCGTGGAGACCAACGCCGAGGGCAGAGTGCTGCGTTTCATCGAAAAGCCCAAGAGGGAAGAAGCGCCCACCAACATGATTAACGCCGGCACCTATGTATTGGAGCCCGAGGTCCTGGATTTGATTCCGCCCGATACCTTCTATATGTTTGAGCATGGGCTTTTCCCTCTCCTGCTGGAGAGGGGGGAGCGCGTCTACGCCTATCCTTCCAACGACTACTGGATAGATATCGGCAACCCTCAGCAATACATGCGCCTGCACCACGACCTGCTCATGGGCCGGGTCTCCGTGGCAATTCCCGGCCGCGTCCGGCAGGAGGGGATCTGGGTCCAGGACGGCGCGGTCATCGACCCCACCGCCAAGCTCGTGCCGCCTGTGGTCATCGGGGAGAGCTGCTTCATCGACCCGGGAGCTGCCGTGATTGGACCGACAGTCCTCGGCGCCGGGTCCAGGATCGGAAGAGGGGCGGCTGTCGAAGAGTCCATCTTCTGGGCAGGCGCCAACATTGGCGAAGATGCAAGTGTGAAGCGCTGCATACTCGGCGCCAACTGCCTCATCGGGAAAGGGGTTACGCTGCCCGAAGGCTCGGTTCTTGGAGATGGAGAACGCGTATCATAGGGGCCGGCCGGAGGCGGATGAACCGCCTTTCCCGGGGAAAGAAGGAGGATGATTTGAGGGTATTTATCACCGGCGTCACGGGCATGGTGGGCAGCCACCTGGCCGAATACATACTCGCTACGCACAATGTTCAGCTCTTCGCCACGTACCGCTGGCGCAGCAGGATGGATAACCTGGAGCGCCTGAAACGGGCTGGAAAGCTGAACCTCATCGGCGAGAATAGCACCATCTCCAGCGCCGAAGGGCTGGCTAACCTGATCGCCTGTCAGGCGGTTGACGGCAAGCTCAATCTCGTCGAGGGCGACATGATGGACGCCTTCTCCATGCAGCGTATCATCGGCGCCGTCAAGCCGGACCGTATCTTCCACCTGGCCGCTCAAAGCTACGTCCCAGGCTCCTGGAGCGCCCCAACCGAGACTTTGCAACGCAACATCATCGGACAGGTGAACATCTTCGAGGCCGTGCGCGAGGCGCAGATTGATCCCGTGATACACATCGCGGGCTCATCGGAGGAGTACGGGCTGGTGCTACCCGGTGAGACACCGATAAAGGAGACCAACCCCCTTCGGCCCCTCAGCCCTTACGCGGTGAGCAAGGTGACCCAGGAGATGCTCGCCCTCCAGTACTTCCATAGCTACGGGCTCAGGACGGTGGTCACGCGGGCCTTTAATCACACCGGCCCGCGCCGGGGACACGTCTTCGTTACTTCGAACCTGGCGAAGCAGATCGCGGAGATAGAGAAGGAGCTCAGGAGCCCCGTTATCTACGTCGGCGACGTCACCTCCCAGAGGGACTGGAGCGACGTGCGTGACGTGGTGCGCGCCTACTGGCTCGCTGCCGAGATGGGCGAGCCCGGCGACGTATACAATGTGGGCTGTGGCTGTGCTCGCGACGTCTCGATGGTGCTGAAGATCCTCTGTTCCCAGGCGCGGTGCGCTATCACCGTCGAGCAGCGGGCGGAGCGAATGCGCCCCTCCGATGTGAAGGTGCTCCTGGCCGACTACTCCAAATTTAGCAAGCTCACCGGCTGGCAGCCGGAGATTCCCTTCGAAAAGACCCTGGAGGATTTGCTGGACTACTGGCGAGAGAGGTGTTAGATGGCAGCGACGATCAAGTTCGGCACTGATGGGTGGCGGGCGATCATTGCCGAGGATTTCACTTTCGATAACGTCCGGCTCTGCGCCCAAGCCGTGGCCAATTACCTGAGGGACTCGGGCGCGGCCAAAAACGGCTTGGTTGTGGCCTATGATACCCGCTTCGCCTCGGAGGATTTCGGCGCCGCTGTCGCCGAGGTCGCTGCTGGCAACGGGATCAAGGCTTATCTGTGCGACAAGGCTGCCCCCACCCCGGTGGGGAGCTACGCCATCCTGGAGAAGAAGGCAGCCGGGGCTGTCGTCATCACGGCCAGCCACAATCCCGCGCGCTGGAACGGATTCAAGTACAAGCCGGAATACGCCGGCAGCGCTTCGCCCGAGGTCATCGCTGAGCTGGAGAAACGAATAGTTGAGATTCAGGCCAAAGGCGGCGTCAGGACCATGCCCCAGGAGGAGGGCCTGAAGAAAGGGCTTATCGAGCGCTTCGACCCGCGCGCCCCGTACTTGCAGCACATATCGGAGTTGGTCGACTTCGAGAAGCTGCGCCGGGCCGGGCTGAAGGTCGCCGCCGACTCCATGTTCGGGGCCGGGGCCGGCTATTTCAAGAGCATCCTCTCTGGCGACAAGACAAAGGTGACAGAGATAAATGGCGAGCGCAATCCCACCTTTCCTGGCATACAGCCGGAGCCCATCACTCGCAACCTGTCTCGCCTCTCCACGCTCATCCGGCGCACCAAGGCTGACGTGGGCCTGGCGACGGACGGGGACGCCGATCGCATCGGGGCGATGGATGAGAAGGGCAATTTCATCACCCAGTTGCAGGTCTACGCCCTCCTGGCCCTCTACCTGCTGGAGGTGCGCGGGGAGCGCGGCCCCATAATCAAAACGGTGACCACCACCAGCATGATCTACAAGCTCGGAGAGCTCTACAAGGTACCCGTTCACGAGACCGCCGTGGGCTTCAAGTACGTTGGCCCGGTGATGATCGCCAACAACGCCCTCCTTGGCGGCGAGGAGAGCGGCGGTTTCGGCTTCCGCGGCCATATCCCGGAGCGCGACGGCATCCTGGCCGGCCTCTACATCCTTGATTTGGTCACGAGCATGAAGAAGACCCCTTCACAGCTCATCGAGTACCTCTATAGCAAGGTCGGGCCGCACTACTACGACCGCATCGACCTCGATTTCGAGGCCAGCAAACGCGAGGAGATCATCAAACGCGTGTCGACTACCTCCCCCAGCCAGATCGATGGCGTCAGTGTGGCCAGTATGGACACCAAAGACGGCTTTCGCTTCTTCCTTACCGATGGCTCCTGGCTGCTCATCCGCTTCTCCGGCACGGAGCCCATCATCCGTGTCTATTGCGAAACGGACAGCCCGGGGCGGGTGAAGCGGATCCTGGCGGCGGGCGAGAGGATGGTGGGGGTCTGACAATAACCAAGATACAAGATACAGTGGCCAAGATACAATGACCAAAATGCGATGGGCAGAATACAGTAACCAGAGAGCAAAGGGGGATCTCATGCAGGCAAAGTGGCAAGACCATATCGTAAGCACCCCTGATGTGCTTCGAGGGAAACCGCGGATCAAAGGAACACGGATCCCTGTCAGCCTGATCCTCGGCTATCTGGCAGCGGGCAACAGTGCGCAAGAAATCAAGGAGGAGTTCCCCGACCTGACCGACGAGCAAATCGCTGCCTGCCTGGACTATGCGCGGGAGCTAGCGGAGTTCGAGGGCGTGACCGCGTGACTTTGAGGTTTTTTGCGGACCATTGTGTCCCTGGCGCGGTAATTCGGACGCTTCGAGGCGCAGGTCACGAGGTTCTTCGCTTGACGGATCACATTCCCGCAGATTCCCCAGACGAGTTTGTTATCGCGAAGGCCCAGGAGCCTTGATGCGATCCTGGTTTCTATGGACGGCGACTTCGCCGATGTCGTGACTTACCCTCCGGCAAGGTATAAGGGCATTGTGGCGCTTCGGGTCAGAAACCATCCCGAAACGTTGCCGCAGCTTCTGAAAACGGTGAGCGCCTATCTGTCGGCTCATCCGAACATGGAACACTATTCAGGCAGGCTGTTGATAGCAGAACCGGGCCGTATCCGGAGCCGAGGGTGCTAGTGGTGTCACGTGCGGCCATGGAATAATGAAACGCCGCTGGCCCATCGAACCGCCGACGCAGGCAGTTTCCAATTGAGAGGGCGTCATGGTTGATCTAGACGATCTTGAGATCTACGCCGAGCTTGACCCTTCGGGGCTGGGAGGCCGAATCCGCCAGTTGCCCCAGCAGTGCCGCCACGCCTGGGAGTTGGCGCAGGACTTCCCCCTGCCATCCGAGTATTCACAAGCGGACAAGGTGGTTATCCTGGGGATGGGTGGGTCGGCCATCGGGGGAGACCTCCTGGGAAGCCTCCTGGAGTTGGAGGGCAGGACGCCCCTCGTCGTCCAGCGGGACTACCGTTTGCCGCCCTTCGTCGATGCGGGGACCCTCGTCATCGCGTGCAGCTACTCGGGCAACACCGAGGAGACCCTTTCCGCCTTTCGCCAGGCTCTGGATTCACCGGCGAAGAAGCTGGCCATTACCACCGGCGGCCAGCTCAGGGAGCTATGCGACGGCGCTGGCGTGCCGGTGCTGACCTTCGACTACCCCTCGGAGCCGCGGTCGGCCTTGGGCTACAGCTTCATCCCCCTCGTGGGGGTCTGTCAGAAGCTCGCGCTTCTACCCAACAAATCCCGGGACGTAGGGGAAGCCTGCGCCGTTCTGGAGGAGCTTTGCGGCGCTCTGGACGAGCGCTCGCCCATGGCCAGCAACGCCGCCAAACAACTGGCGTCGCGGCTCCTGGGGCGTCTCATCGTGGTCTACGGAGCTGGCATCCTGACGCAGGTGGCGCACCGGTGGAAGACCCAGTTCAACGAGAACAGCAAGGCTTGGGCCTTCCACGAGGCCTTCCCGGAGCTGAACCACAACAGCGTGGTAGGGTACGAGTTCCCGCCCGAGTTGAAACGACGGCTCTTCGTCATCCTGCTGCGCTCCCCCCTGATCCACCCGCGCACCCTCCTGCGCTACAAGGCCACCTCCGAGCTGCTCACCCAGGCGGATGTCGAGCAGGAAACCATTGAGTCCACGGCTAACAGCGCCCTGGCGCAGATGATGAGCACCATACTCCTGGGGGACTACACCAGCTACTATCTGGCCATACTGAACCGGGTGGATCCCGCCCCGGTGCGCGCCATCGATTCCCTCAAGAGCGGATTGGCCAAAGCGTAGGGGCGGCCCTCTTTTGATCGGACAGTATCGCAGAGTCGTCTGACCCTGCCGTAGAAAAGGCCCCTGCCGTCTCGGCAGGGGCCCTTCCGATTCATGATGGAGGGTGGCTAGAGCCTTATGTCCCCCATATCCTCATCTTCTTCCATCTCCTCGTCGCTGTAGACGCCCGCCTCGCGTCCCTGGAAGACCGTCACCACGAAGTCATCCCGCGCCACGTCGGAGGACATGACCAGCTCATCGTCGATGACCTCGATGAGGCTCTGAATAGCGTCGGTGGTCAGCCGCTCCGGGACGCACAGCGTGGCATAGACCACGGAAATGGTGAAATGAAGGTCCAGTCGGCCTATCCTCTCGCCGTCCTCGATGATGGTATAGACCTCGGAATAAGGGGTGCGACACTCTCTTTCGAAACGGTAATCAGCCATTCAAGCCTCCTCCTACGGGCGGACCTGTCCGCTCCCCAGGATTATCCATTTATAAGTTGTTAGCTCCTTGAGCGCCATGGGCCCACGGGCGTGCAGCTTCTGGGTGGAGATGCCTACCTCCGCCCCCAGCCCGAATTGGCCGCCATCGGTGAAGCGGGTACTGGCGTTGACATAGACCGCAGCCGCGTCCACCTCCGCCAGGAAGCGGTTGGCCGCCGTGTAGTCGTCCGTCACTATGGCTTCGGAGTGGCCGGAGCCATAGCGCGCGATATGCTCCAGCGCCTCGTCCAGGGATTGCACCACCTTCACCGCGGCGATGAGAGCCAGGAACTCCTTGCCCCAGTCGCTCTGCTCGGCTGGGACAATCTTCAGCGCAGGGAAACGCCTCAGGATGCCCAATGACCGCTCGTCGCAGTGCATCTCCACGCCGGCACCGCCATACTCCTTGGCGATGGCGGGTAGGAACGTGCTGGCCACGTCCCGGTGCACCAGGAGGGTGTCCATAGCGTTGCAGACGGTGGGCCGCTGGACCTTGGCGTTGTAGGCGATGGCCACCGCCGACTCCAGATTGGCGTTGCGGTCGACATAGGTGTGGCAGACGCCGATGCCGCCGGTGACCACAGGCATGGTGGCGTTCTCGGCGACGAAGTTGATGAGCTCGGCGCCGCCCCGGGGAATAATGAGGTCGATGACGCCGCGCATCTTCAGCATCTTGCTAACGAGGCTGCGATCGGTGGATTCGACGAGCTGCACCGCGCCGTCGGGCACGCCCGCCTGGCGGGCGGCGTCCTGCACCACCCGCGCCAGGGCGATGTTGGAGTTTATCGCCTCCTTGCCGCCGCGCAGGATCACCGCGTTGCCCGATTTCAAACACAGGCTGCCGATGTCCACGGTCACATTAGGGCGGCTCTCATATATGGCCCCGATGACGCCCAGGGGGACGCGTCGCTTGCCTACCTGGAGACCATTCGGGAGGGTGCGCATCTCGAAGGTCTCGCCCACGGGGTCGGGGAGGGCGGCAACGCAGCAGACATCGCTGGCCATGCCACGGAGACGGCTGGTGTTCAGCATAAGCCGATCGAGCATGGCCGCGCCCATGCCCGCCCGCTCACCCTCCTCGTAGTCCTGGCGATTCGCCTCGATGATTTCGCTCTCTCGCTGGCAGAGGCCGTCGGCGATATTCAGGAGGGACTTATTCTTGATATCCGTGGACAGGAAGGCCATGCGGCGGGCCGCCTCCTTGGCTGCCTGGCCCTTGCTGACCAGCTCATCGACTGCTACCATATGCAACTCCTTAACCCACAGTTTAGCGCACCGAGATTCAGTTGGCAACCGAAACTCACATTCCCTCCAGGGTACCTTGCTGCCCTTCCTTCCCGATGCGTTGTGCCTGCGCATAGGGCGAAAGCCTGCCCGGGAGATCCGGGCCTTTTCCGTGGAGCAGATCGTCCACCGTCAGAATCTGCACGCGGCGGCAGTCCCGCTGCCACAGCTCGGAGTGATGAAATCCCGCCCCCAGCGCCTCGGCATTCATGTCCCGCGTGGGCGGCTCCAGTGTGATGAACAGGCCCATGGCCGCCTTCTCCCGCTCCATCACGCCTTTCAAGTCGCGGACCTGGCCGGAGTTAACGTGCCCGCTCTTGACTGAGATAATGGCCCGCGCCGGCTTCCCGGCGGCATCCATGAAGGTGATCACGCCGTCGATACCCTTATCGGCGCCCTTCTTGCGTTCATCTCCCAACGGTTGCGCTCCAATCAGGCCCGTGGCCCAATACTGGAACTGGTACTGGTTCTGGCGAGCGAGCGCCTTGGCCCCGTCCAGGTCCACCGGCTCCCCGACGACCGCAAACTCCAGCCCGGGGAAGCTGTCCTTCAGGCGCTTTCTCATCACGGCGATGGCCAGGTGAGTAATGTCTATCCCCACCCACTGCCGCTCCAGCTTCTGCGCTGCCACGACTGCAGTCCCGCATCCGCAGAAGGGATCAAGCACTATGTCCCCCGGATTGCTGCTAGCCTGGATGATGCGCTCCAGAAGAGCAAGCGGCTTTTGAGTTTCGTAACCAAGCCGCTCCTTCGCCTGGGAATTGATGGAGGGGATGTCGGTCCACAAGCAATGTATGGCAGGCGGCCGCATTTCATCCAAATACCGCTTGACTCTCGGCCGACCAGTTCGCGTGAAGACGATTCTCCCGTCGGCGACCATCTTGTCTATGGCCTCCTGATCCCAGCGCCAGTGAGTCCCCACCGGTGGCTCCAGCACCTTGTCACCAAACCTGCGGGGCGGGCCTTGGCCCTTGGCCACCGGGTTGTCCAATGAATACATGCGTCCGTTGTCCCCGGAGGTGAAGTGAGATGCAAGATACTCTTTGCGGTGTTCCCCGAAAACCGGGTTCCAAGTGTACTCCTCGGACCGGGTGTAGAACAGCAACGTGTCGGTAACTCTGCCGAACCTTCTGGCGTCCGCGTGGAAGTTGAACCGCTTCCACGTGATCTCGTTCCTGAAGTTCTTGGGACCGAATATTGTATCCATTACGACCTTGAGGTAGTGGCTGGCTGTAGAGTCGCAGTGGAGATAGATGGAGCCGGTGGACTTCATGATCCGTTTCATTTCAATGAGGCGGGCTGCCATCATCACCAGGTAGGCGGTCACGTCGTTTTCGCCAATAAGCTCATGCAGAGCCCCGATCGTCTTGCTCACATTAAGAGGTCCCTCGGTGATCAGTTCCTGATATGTCCCGGCAGCGGCTTCGTCCCAGTGCCAGAAGTCAGAGAAAGCCCTTATCTGCGCCTGGGAGGACTCGCCGCTGGCCTCCTTGAAGAGGACGTTGTAGTCGGCCTTTGAGTTGAAAGGGGGGTCAAGGTAGATTAGGTCAACGGAGCCATCAGAGAAGTATTCTCGGCTCCGAAGGATAGGCAGATTATCGCCGTAGTAGAGGACGTTGGTTCTCATACCGCCTCCAAGGCCGCGCTAGCGGCTGGACGTCCATCTAATGCAACGCAACGAATTGGCAGATTCTTATCCAAGATTACGGCGCTAAACTTGAACAAGAACGTGCGTTGGGGTGCAGCAGCGCCCCCTACACCACCACCAGGTTATTCCGGTGCACTACCTCCGCGCCATACTGGTAGCCCAGCAACTCCTCGATGTCGCTGGAGCGCTTGCCCTTGATGGCAGTGATGTCTTTGGCGCTGTAGTTAGTTATGCCGCAGGCGATGCGCTCGCCCCTGCTGTCCAGGACATTCACCACGTCGCCGCGCTGGAAATCGCCCTTCACCGCTCGGATGCCGGCGGGCAGAAGGCTCCGGTTCTCCTCCCTCAGCGCCGTCACGGCGCCCCGGTCCACCGTCAGCGCGCCACGGCAGCAGAGGTCGCTGAGCATCCAGCGCTGGCGACTCTCTCGCTTGCTGGAGGCGGGCAGGAAGAGCGTCCCGATGGCCTCCCCGTCTACCAGACGGAGAAGAACGTTGGGCTCGTAGCCGCTGACGATGGCGACCGCAACGCCAGAGGCCGTGGCCAGCTTGGCCGCCTGAATCTTGGTGATCATCCCGCCGATCCCCTTGCCGCCGGCGGTGTCGCCCGCTAGCGCCTCTATAGTGGCGTCTATCTTTTCAACGCGGGGAATCAGCTTCGCCTCGGGGTCGAGATTGGGGTCGGCGGTGAAAAGGCCGGCGATGTCGGTGAGGATGACCAGCAGATCGGCGTCCACCAGGTTGGCTATCATGGCTGACAGGTTGTCGTTGTCGCCGAAGCGCATGTCCTGAAGCTCGTCGACGGCGACGGCGTCGTTCTCGTTGGCGATGGCGATCACGCGTAGGTCCATGAGGGCCAGGAGGGTGTTGCGGGCGTTGAGGTAGCTTATGCGGTCGGCGAGATCGGACCTGGTCAATAACGTCTGGGCCACGGTGACGCCATGCCAGCTAAAAAGCTGGTCGTAAGCGTACATGAGGCGGCTCTGTCCCACGGCGCAGAGCACTTGTTTGAAGGGTATGCCCTTGCGCTCTGTGACGCCGAGCTTGTGACGACCCGCGGCCATGGCCCCGGAGGTGACGATGATTACCTCCCGGCCCTGTTCATGGAGGCGCGCTATTTGGCTCACCAGGCGAGCCATGATTTCCAGGTCCAGACGGTCGCCGCCGCCGGTGAGAAGATTCGTTCCCAGCTTGACCACGATGCGGTGGTAAACGCCCTGGCTGGTCGGCGCTTCTCTCTCCATTTCAGCCCTTTTCGCCATCTTGTGATAATCCGTCTCATTATAGCATAAGGCCTGAGGAGGGGGGAGGGATTAGGGATGAGGGCTGAGGTTTCACTATAAGGGGGGAGTGGTAGTTCGGCTATGCGGATCGACGGACGAGTTCTGGTTCTCGCGTGCCCGAAGGCATGTATTGGGGCTTGGGGGGTGAAGGCCGGGTGGCG